>CAZBQN010000001.1:0-182054 GCA_964494135.1 uncultured Ruminococcus sp.
AAACTCGTTACTTTTATTTTTGCTTTTTTAGTCTCACATCATTGACAAATGCACATTTTTTTAATTTTTTGAATTTTTTTGAGAAATGTCATTTTGCACAATTTACCCGGATTTTACGAGAAATCTTCTCTCAAAAAGTTATAAAAACCTATTGACTTACAGAAAATATGGTGCTATAATGATTTAGCACTTGAACGATGAGAGTGCTAAATTAGGAGGTTTTACAAAAAACAATGAAGAAAAAACAATTTAAAACGGAATCCAAAAAGCTCCTGGATATGATGATCAATTCGATATATACACACAAGGAAATATTCCTGCGCGAGCTTATTTCAAACGCCAGCGATGCTATCGACAAGCTGTACTTCCGCTCGCTGACCGACAGCACGGTTAGCCTCGGCAAAGAGGACTATGCGATTTTCATCAAGGCGGACAAGGAACAGAGAACGCTCACTATAAGCGACAACGGATGCGGTATGAGTGCGGAGGAGCTGGAGAACAATCTCGGCACTATCGCAAAGAGCGGTTCCTTCGACTTCAAGCGTGACGAGAAGCAGAGCGAGGACATTGATATCATCGGTCAATTCGGCGTTGGCTTCTACTCGGCATTTATGGTAGCCGACAAAATTACGGTTAAATCCCGCCCCTACGGCGCGGAAAACGGCTCAGTATGGGAGTCTGAGGGTGCCGAGGGTTACACCGTCGGTGAGTGCGACAAGGCTGAATTCGGTACTGAGATCACATTATATATTAAGGAAGATACCGAAGACGAAAAGTACTCAACATACCTTGAAGAGTACAAAATCCGCGAGCTGGTAAAGAAGTATTCCGACTACATCAGATACCCCATAAAGATGGACGTAGAAAGAGAGAAGCTGAAGGAAGGCAGTGAAAGCGAATACGAAAAGTACACCGAAACCGAAACTCTCAACAGCATGGTTCCTATCTGGAAGCGTCCTGCCTCCGAGGTCACGGACGAAGAATACAAGAACTTCTATGCTGAGAAATTCTACGACTATGAAGCACCTGCCAAGGTTATAACTCAGAAATCCGAGGGAACCGCAACCTACACCGCGCTGATGTTCATTCCTGCAAGAGCTCCCTACAATTATTATACTAAGGAATACGAAAGAGGCCTTGAGCTTTACTCATCCGGCGTTATGATTATGGAGAGATGTCAGGACCTGCTTCCCGAGTATTTCGGATTCGTGCGCGGACTTGTAGACTCACAGGATTTGTCGCTTAATATATCCCGTGAAACTCTCCAGCACGACAGACAGCTGAAGGTAATGGCAAAGGCTATCGAAAAGAAAATCAAGTCAGAGCTTGAAAAAATGCTGGAAAACGACAGAGCAAAGTACGAGAAATTCTTTGATGCATTCGGTCTCCAGCTCAAATACGGCGTATACTCAGACTACGGCATGCACAAGGACACGCTGAAGGATTTACTTATGTTCAAGTCCTCAAAGGAGAAGAAGTACGTCACCCTCAAGGAATACGTATCATCTCTCGGTGAGGAGCAGAAGTCAATTTACTACGCTTCTGGCGAGACGATTGAAAAGATTGAAATGCTGCCTCAGGTTCAGTCGGTAAAGAGCAAGGGTTACGAAATACTGTATCTGACCGACGACGTTGACGAATTCGCGCTCAAAGTGCTTGCAAACTACGACGGTCACGACTTCAAGAACGTAACCGCAGAGGCTCTCGACATAACCACCGAGGAAGAAAAGGCAGAGGAGAAATCCCAGAATGAGAGCTCCGAAAAACTGCTGAGCACAATGAAGGACGCCATCGGAAAGGTAAGCGGCGTGCGCTTTACCAAGAGTCTGGTAGGTCATCCCGTATGCCTAACCAGCGAGGGCGAGCTGTCCGTAGAGATGGCAAAGGTACTGAAGAAGATGCCCGGCAGCGAGGAGATAGGCGCGCCGAATGCCGACGTTGTCCTCGAAATAAACCTGAACCATCCGATTGCACAAAAGCTCAAGAGCCTCGCCGAGGACGAGGAAAAGCTGAAGAAGTACGCGAAAATCCTCTACTGCGAAGCCTGCCTTATCAGCGGTATGCCCATAGACAATCCCGGAGAGCTGACAGAGCTTATATCCGAGCTTATGGTTTAATAACAAAAAAGCGGCGATGCCGCTTTTTTGTTAGCTATACTTTACATTTTAGTAATTTACCCATTATCCGTGTTGATTTTTTAAAAAATCCATTTCCATAAAATACAAGCTCCGTCTGTGCTTATAAAGCCACAATTGCGGAATAATATTAGTAAATACGCATTATCGGGGTTTAGAATTTATGGATAAAACCGTTGAAAAAAAAACGCCGCCCTTTGGGCTTCGGGACAAAATCGGATACCTGTTCGGCGATTTCGGAAACGATTTCACCTTCATACTGTCGTCCAGCTTCCTTCTGAAATTTTACACCGACGTTATGGGCGTCGCTCCCTGGGTCGTCGGTCTTGTTATGACGCTTGCCAGATTTGTTGACGCCTTTACAGACGTGACTATGGGCAGAATCTGTGACCGAAGTGCCAACACGAAGCACGGAAAATTCAAGCCGTGGATAAGAAGAATGTGCGCGCCCGTTGCAATTGCATCCTTCCTGATATATCAGAGCAGCTTTGCGGACGCCGCCATGTGGTTCAAAATAGTCTGGCTCACAGTCACCTATATTCTTTGGGGTTCAATCTTCTATACCTCAATCAATATTCCCTACGGCTCCATGGCTTCCTCTATCTCTCACGAACCTGACCACCGCCAGTCGCTGTCTACCTACCGCAGCATAGGCAGCTCGCTTGCAGGACTTATTATAGGTGCAGGCGTGCCTCTGCTCGCCTATGATAATGTAGAAGGTCACTCTATTCTTGTAGGCGAGAAATTTACCGCAATTGCAGGAGTATTCTCTATCCTGGCGGTAATATGCTATATGCTGTGCTTCAGTCTGACCACCGAGCGAGTTATAACCGAGCATCACGACAATCACTCAAGCGTAGGTACTATGCTGAAAAACGTCTTCCGGAATCGCGCTCTTATCTCCATAGTCGTCGCATCCGTGGTAATGCTCCTCTCCCAGCTCACCCTCCAATCGATGGCAAACTATATCTATCCGAACTACTACGGAAATACGGCAGCCCAGTCCTCCTCTGCCATCATAATGGTGCTGAGTATGTTCGTCGCCGCCGGTGTTGCGAAGCCCTTAGCCCGAAAATTCGGCAAAGCAGAGCTAAGCGTTGCCGCAAATCTGTTCGCCTTCGCAATCTGTCTAATTCTGTTCTTCTTCCGACCCGAAAACGTATGGGTGTACGTTATCCTGAACAGCATTTCATTCCTCGGGCTGGGCATATTTACAATGGTGTCATGGGCAATTATCACCGACGTAATAGACGACTCGGAGGTAATACACGGCAAGCGGGAGGACGGCACGATATACGCTATCTACTCCTTTGCGCGAAAGCTGGGTCAGGCCCTTGCCGCAGGGCTGTCAGGTGCGCTCCTCTCGCTAATCGGCTACTCCGACGAAACCGCCTTCGTGCCCTCGGTGCTGAGCGGAATATACACTATCGCAACCCTTATACCCGCCCTTGGCTTTCTCCTGCTCGCCTTAATTCTTTGGTTCTGGTACCCGCTCCACAAGCACAGAGTTGAGAGCAACGTGGAAAAGCTGCTTAAAAAGAGGCAGGGAGACAGCTGAATAACGGACTTCACAAAAAACCGAGCTGTACTTTTTTGATCAGTACAGCTCTTTTTCTTTTGGTTAAGCATCACACCGGCATAGTACGTCAATAAAAATCACTGCTTATGGATAATGCCTGCCAATATCAGCTATTGGAAAATAAGTGATACGCAGATTAGTACAGCCGTAAGGAACAAGCGTTATATCTACCTTATGCGTAACGGTTTGCTTTTCGCCGCACGGCTCAAATGTCCTCGTAGGGTACAGCGAACACAAATACGGTGCTTTCCAGCCGGTCAGATGAAGTCTGACTTTGGGCTCTTCCCAAACGTATCCGTCGGTATCCGTCAGCTCCACGCCGATATCATCGGCTGAAAGATTTTCGTCCAGCGCAATATTCCAGCCGATCTGCTCGCGCCGCATTCCCATTCTTTCGTGCGGGTCCCTGCAGTCTGCTTCCTCAAAACACGGTTCGGCGCAATACCAGCTCCATCCGTCGGGCAGGGGCGTTTCCGGATTTCCGGGAATTGCCGTCCATGACTCCTTTATTTTCAGCGAGTAAAGCAAAGCGCCGCGTTTTACAGCGATAGGGTGTTTTTTGAAATCGTCGTTCACGCGGATTATTTCCACGTCTTCCCTGAAGCAAACCGTAAGCAGGTCGCCCGAACGCCAGCCGCCTTTTACTCGGGCAAAGCCGTCTTCGTTCTTTTCAAAAACCGTTTCAACGCCGTTTACCGCCACCGAATACTGCCGGCACCAACCGGGAATACGGAGAAAAATATCGTATGCGCCGTCTCTTTTTATTTCAAAACGTACCGTGTTCCGGAAAGGATATTCCGTGATTTCATCGATTTCAATATTCTTATACCTTAACGAACACGGTCCGTAAACGTTAATATAAACGTTGCCGTCGCTGTCGCAAAGCATCATTGAACGCACGAAATCGCCCAGAAGCGCAACCGAATTTACAGGGCAGCAAGCGACAGGGTAGCAAGGAGCGTACACCTGCATATCGCCGCACGCCGAGGAAGATTTATCCGTTGCGTAAATCTGGTTGGGTGCGCTGAGATACGCTATGGCACGTTCATCCTTTTTCCTTGCGCCCTGCGCACCGTTGTAAAAAGACTCCTCTATACGGTCACCGTACTTTGACTTGCCCGTTATATAACTCATATAGTAGTACGTCGTATTATAGAACGCGTACGAGCAATACTCGGTTTCCGCCGTTGAAGTCACCGGAGCGAGATATTCGGTCACCGATACGGGCGAGCCTGAAATATGAGTCGCCTTTTCATAGATCTCGTCCAGGATTTTTTCGGACGCCTTAAGATAATCTGTTTTACCCGTTACTGCGTACAAGAGCGCAGGCAACCGCGAATGTATCCCCATTCCGGCGGTATGATCCGAATTGTATTGAAGCCCGTTTTCCAGAAACGATTTGTAGGACGTTTTGAAAATGTCGTGACCGCATAAAAAGTCGGAATATTCTTCGGCAAACCTCATCAGCCTCTCATCGCCTGTAAGACCATAACAAAATATCATCGGCTCTATGATATACTGACCGCCGTAACAGGTTTTCTTGTCACCTGCCCAATTATCACAGAACCAAAGCATGCAACGGTGAACCGCGTCCAGAACGTCACGTCTGCCCGTTGCTTCATAAAAAGCAATCAATCCGCGCATGCCGCAGGTCGTTCCCCACGCGTTGTAATCGTCGTAAGGGTCGTCGCTTTCCCAAATATAAGTGCCAAGATAACCGTCTTCCCGTTGATTTTTCAGCACGGCATCTACCCATTCGGTTGCCTTTTCAATCAATTCTTCGTCTCCGAGCGAAAAAGCGAGTTCGATAAGACCCGTCCAGTAGTTGCCTGATATTTCGGCACCCCAGCCCGCCTGATCCCCGTTTCCCCAGCTCTTTACGTATTTCCTGTCAACGTACGGAGCCCCTATCATTTCCGGTTCAAGCTCGTCAAGATGACCGCCCATTCCGTTTTTGTTCCTTAAAAGTTGCTCTTTCAAAAAACCTTCCGCTGTAATACTTCCAAGCGGAAGCGCGTTTAATTTGGAGAAATTCATAAAAAGCCTCCCGTTTTTTATCAATTATATCATTACGAGTAAAAAAAGTAAATGTTGTATACGGATAAAGCTGGACAATTCTGATATAAAATGATATTATTGATTTAAAGGATTGGTGGTAAAATGATGTACAAAATAGAATTGCTGTCCGTACCGAAGCTTATGTTCTGCTGTTCCGTTGCAGTGGACAACTACAAAAACGTATTTAAAAGGAACAAGAACTTCCTTGAATTGACCGTTATTGAAAGCGGCAGAATATCGGCGATAGAAAAGGGCAAAGAACGCATTATCCAGCCGCACACGTTGCTCGTTCTAACCTCGGATACCGAATGCCGTTTGTCCGCCACGGGCAACGAGCGGCAATGTCACACAACGGTAGGAGTAAGCGCCGAATATAAACTGACAAAATGCAGCCCGGAAGAGATAAAACTACATGACCTCGAAACGAAAGAAAACGTGCTGTTTTTGCCGGAGATGAAAGCTCTGGATGACAAAACCTATAATTCGTTGATTTTGAAAATCAAGAAAATCGCCTCTAACTACTACTCTTTCAAAAAATCGAGTAAGCTTTCGGCGATTTCTGCTTGGTACGATCTGTGCTCCGAGATAACTGATATGACGCTTTCGGAATTCGGAAATAACCGCTACTCTCCGTCGGCGGTTTTATATTCCGAACGCATTTGTAAATACGTATCCGAACATTTGAACCGACGCATTTCGCTGTCAGATATGTCTGAGAGCCTGGGAATATCCGAAGGATACATGCAGAACACTTTTAAAAGAGTTACAGGAAAAAGCATAGTCGAATACGCAAACGAGTATAAGATCTTAACAGCGGCTGAAATGATGAGGGTCAAGCGCATAAAACTGAAAGACATGGCGCAAATTCTCGGAATAGACGATCCCGCCTATATGAGCAGACTATTCCGAAAGGTAATGGGAGTTAGCTTTGCCGAATACCGCAAAAAGATGTTTTCAATAGAAAAAACCGACTGACGCGCACTCCGGCAGTCGGTTTTAAAAAAGCTATATACTGTCTTATTCAGACATAACAGCTTTGCAGCTTTATACACGGCGTTTCCTACGGTTGGAATGTCACACTATCAAAAATTCCGTAGATCATTATACATATCGACAATCCCGCTTGAATATTTATCTATATAACTCTTTGCTCGCTCATTCACTTGTATGACCTCCGCAGCTGCGCGTTTATACAAAACGAGTATTCAACTCAGCTTTTGAAAAACGACCGTCCGCTCTTTCATTGAGATCTTCCCCACCTGATACCCGTAGCTCGTCAGCTCTTTTTTGTATTTCAGAAAGGAATGGTCAACAGGAACGCCTGTAATCTGCTCAATCCCGTCAAAGGACAGCTTGAAGCTGTTTTTTCCGTTTTCCTTGACCCACGCCCACAAAGCGTCGTATTTACTCATTCTAACACTGCTCCTTCTGCTGATTGACTCCGCAATGCCCATATTTAAAAATCAAGCGGCACATTCGGAATTACACGATTAGCTTCTCCTTTGTCCGTCACGCATACCCCTTCTCTGCTTTTTGATATCTTACATTCATTATAACACCGAACGGTCTGTTGTCAACCTCTTTTTGTGATTTTTCATTGACTTTTATTTTTTTAAATGATATAATAATCGTAATAATTTCTGTATCTTGAAAGGAGAATTCGGCTATGGTCAAAGCAATACTGAAAAAAATTGCCGAGGCTTTTTCATCAGTATTTCCGGTTATAGCTATTGTTGTCATACTCAGTTTCACTCCTCTCATTCAATTCAGCTTTAACGAGATTACAACGTTTCTGATATCCGCGGTATTTCTTATACTCGGAATCGCGCTGTTCAACCTTGGCGCGGATCTTGCGATGACGCCGATGGGTGAGCACATAGGCTCCGGGCTTACAAAGCTTAAAAGTCTGACCTTGCTGCTCACCGTATGCTTGGTCATGGGCGTGCTTATTACGGTTGCCGAGCCGGATCTTGCCGTGCTGGCAGAGCAGGTCGGAGGAATAATCAACAAAACCGCCCTGATTGTAACGGTCGGCTGCGGCGTCGGTCTGTTTCTCGTGTTTGCCGTACTTAAGATAGTATTCAGGAAGTCGCTGTCAGCGATGCTGATGTTCTTCTACACAATGCTCTTTGCAGTAACCTGCATACTCGTGCTTAACGGTAATGAGGACCTTATCCCCCTGTCCTTCGACTCGGGCGGCGTTACCACCGGTCCGATAACAGTTCCGTTCATAATGGCACTTGGCGTCGGTATTGCTTCCACTCTCGGCGGAAAAAACGCTAACGAGAACTCCTTCGGTCTTGTAGCACTTTGCTCGGTGGGACCTGTGCTGGCGGTGCTTATTCTCGGCTGTACCGTTACGGACGGCAGTGTTGCCACCCCGGGATACGAGAGTCTTTCCGGTTTCTCCCGGATTATCGAAACTGTTTTTGAAACTGCAAAAGAGGTACTGCTCGCTCTCGGTCTTATCGTTATATTCTTTCTCATTCTTCAAATCGTATGTCTGAAGCTTCCGAAGAAAAAGCTGATTCAGATATTCGTCGGCATAATATACACTTTCCTCGGTCTTGTCGTCTTCCTGTCGGCGGTAAAGATAGGCTTCATGCCCATAGGATACAGACTCGGAACAATGCTCGCGGAAAACAAGACGGTACTATGCATTTTCAGCTTCATAATCGGTATGGTGGTCGTCCTCGCAGAGCCTGCCGTACATATTCTTAACAAGCAGGTTGAGCATATTACGGAGGGGACTGTCAGCCGCAGATCTATGATGATAGCGCTGTCTTTCGGCGTGGGATTGTCAATACTTCTGTCGGTAATACGAATCATTCACGGCTTTAATATACTTGTTTATCTTATCCCCGGATATCTTATCTCAATGGGACTGTCATTCTTTGTTCCGGGACTCTACACTGCCATTGCATTTGACTCCGGCGGCGTTGCCAGCGGTCCTTTGACGTCGGCGTTTATTCTCCCCTTTGCGGTTGGAGCCTGTTCTGCTCTTCAGGGCAACGTTCTGGCGGACGCTTTCGGCATAGTTGCCATGGTTGCGATGGCTCCTCTTATTACGATACAGCTCCTGGGATTCAAATCGATCATACAGAGCAAGCTGAAGCGAAGAATCGCAATGAAGCGTATTCTTTCGGCAGACGACGAACAGATAATAGAATTTATATAAAAGGAGGATTAAATATGCCGGTCAACAAAAACAAAACGCAAAGAACCTCCGTCGCCCTCAAAAAAGTCAGCGGCGGCTCCATAGCGGCACCCGACAAGCTCCTTCTTCTGATAACGGTCGTAGATCGAAGTAAGGCTGATTTCTACACAGATCTGCTCGGCTCTTTCGACGTAAATATGCAAATGGTAATCTCTGCACACGGTACTGCTACAAAAGAAATCCTCGGTATTTTAGGTCTTGGCGATTCCGAGCGTTCGGTTATTCTCAGCATTATACGAAAAGACAAATCGGCGGCGGCAATGTCAATGCTTGACGATAAATTCAAAACCGTAAAGGGCGGCAAGGGTATCGCCTATACAGTACCGCTCAGCGGCACGATCGGCGTGGCAATATATCAGTTCCTTTCCAATAACAAAGGAGGCTTATGATGAATAGCGAAAAATTTGAGGTTATATTCTGCGTAGTCAATTCGGGTTTCTCTGACTCGGTTATGGATGCGGCGAGAGAATTCGGCGCTAAAGGCGGAACGGTTATCCGAGCCCGCGGTACGGCTAATCCCGAAGCCGAAAAGCTTTTTAACATTGCCATACAGCCCGAAAAAGAGATAGTTATGATACTTGTAAATTCAAAAATAAAGAACGATATCCTCCACGCGCTGTATAAGAACGTAGGGCTGAACACTCCCGGTCAGGGAATCGCCTTTTCTATGCCTGTGGAAAGTACCGTCGGTTTGTCTGTGACCGAACCGATAAAAAGCATTGAAGAATAAACTAAAAAAGATCAGGGTCGGCGTAAACACGCCGACCCTTTTGCTCTGCCATTTGGGACAAATAAGCAGTATTGAATTATTTATCGCTCTCGGTCTTAACAGCTACCAGCTTAACGATAGCCATTTCCGCGCCGTCTCCGCGGCGGGGACCCATCTTAAGAACGGTGGTGTAACCGCCGTTTACATCCTGGTAAGCAGGAGCGATAGTTGAAAATACTTTTTTAGCAACATCTTCCTTGGTGATGAACTCAAGAGCTGCGCGGTATGCACTGAGGTCGCCCTTCTTGCCGAGGGTGATCATCTCATCTGCCTTAGCGGAAACCTCCTGAGCTCTGGTATATGTGGTCTCAATCTTACCACACTCAAGAAGAAGTGTTACCATGCCTCTGAGCATAGCCTTACGCTGTGCAGTTGTTCTGCCAAGCTTTCTCATATTATGCTTCCTCCTAAATTATTCTTCGTCTTTCTTCAGGCTGAGACCTAAAGAACTCAGCTTCAGGACAACCTCCTCCAAGGACTTACGGCCAAGGTTACGAACCTTGATCATATCCTCCTCGGAGCGGTTAATCAAATCCTCTACCGTATCAATGCCTGCGCGCTTCAAGCAGTTGAAGCTGCGAACCGACAAGTCAAGGTCATCAATGGACATCTCCAGGACCTTTTCCTTTCTCACTTCGGGACGCTCGACAAGGATTTCGGCATTCTTTGCCTCATCCGACATGTCGATGAAGAGTTTAAGGTGCTCGTTGAGAACCTTGGCGGCGAGGGAAACTGCTTCCTTTGCTGTAATAGTTCCGTTGGTAAGAACCTTCATTGTGAGTCTATCATAGTCTGTGATATTACCGACACGGGTGTTCTCTACGTGATATTCAACCTTGTAAACAGGAGTGAATATGGAATCAATAAAGATAAGTCCGTGAGGAATACCCAAGTTTGCACTCGAATTTGCGATGTAATTCTGCTTGTTTGCATCCGAGAGATTGTAACCGCGACCCTTGTCGAAGGTAATCTCCATATAGAAACGCGCGCTATCGCTGACGGTGCAAATGTGATGTTCAGGGTTGAGAATCTCAACTTCCGCATCAGGGGTAATATCACCGGCGGTAACAACGCAAGGACCCGTAACGTCTATGACTACGGTCTTTGCCTCTTCAGAGAAGAGCTTTGCAACAATACCCTTTACGTTAATGACGATCTCAGGAACATCCTCCTTAACGCCGGGGCACTCGGTAATCTCGTGCTGAACGCCGTCAATTCTGATGCTGGTAGCCGCATAACCGGGGATTGTAGACAGAAGAACTCTGCGAAGTGAGTTGCCGATAGTGATACCGTAACCTGAAACAAGGGGCTCGACAACAAATGTTGCCTCTCTGCCGTCTGTTGTCAGATCAGTAGCGGTAATATTAAATTTCTCCATTTCTTTCATCTGAAACGAACCTCCTGATAATTTTTGTTTAAACTTCTGCGTATAAAGCTGAACCAAGCGAAGAATATGAAGACCACAGTCTCATATTCTCGCGGAGGGTCGGATGGATTACTTGGAATAGAGCTCTACGATGAGCTGCTCGTCAAGCTCGAACTCGTAGCTGATCATATCTCTTGTGGGGATAGCGACAACCTTAGTTGCCAGATTAGCTGCGTCATTCTCAAGCCAAGCAGGAGTCTTAGCGGTTGCAAAAGACTCTGCGAGAGTCTTAATCTTCTCGCTCTCCTTGCTGCTTTCCTTAACAGCTATAACGTCGCCAACTCTAACCTGGATAGAGGGGCTGGATACCTTCTTACCGTTAAGAGTGAAGTGGCTGTGCAAAACGAGCTGACGGGCTTCCTTTCTGGATGCTGCCATACCCATTCTGTAAACAACGTTATCAAGACGTCTTTCAAGAAGGATAAGAAGGTTGGAACCGGTGATGCCGTCCATCTTCTCTGCCAGTTCGTAGTAGTGATAGAACTGACCCTCAAGCAAACCGTAGTAACGTCTTGCCTTCTGCTTCTCATGAAGCTGCTTTCCGTATTCTCCGAGCTTCTTGCGAGCCGCGCCGTGCTGACCGGGAGCAGTGCTTCTGCGGTCAAACGCGCACTTGCCGGAAGTGCATCTGTCGCCCTTGAGATAGAGCTTGTCGCCGTAACGACGGCACAACTTACAGTTAGGACCTGTATATCTAGCCATTTCTTTATACCTCCCTTTTAATTAAACGCGTCTGCGCTTGGGGGGACGGCAACCATTGTGAGGAATGGGTGTAACGTCCTTGATCATTGTGATTTCAAGACCTGCGGTTGCAAGAGCACGGATTGCAGACTCTCTGCCTGCTCCGGGACCTCTTACGAGAACCTCAACAGTCTTCATACCGTTGTCAACGGCAATCTTTGCAGCATGCTCTGCGGCGGTCTGTGCTGCGTAGGGAGTAGACTTCTTGGAACCCTTGAAGCCCATCTCACCGGAGGTGCCCCATGCGATTGCGTTACCGTGTACGTCGGTAATAGTAACAATAGTATTGTTGAAGGTGGAACGAATGTGAGCAACGCCCTTTTCCACATTCTTGCGCTCGCGGCGCTTCTTGACAATCTTCTTATTAGATACTGCCATCCTGGTTCACTCCTTACTTCTTCTTGTTTGCAATGGTCTTTGCGGGACCTTTTCTTGTTCTTGCATTAGTCTTGGTACGCTGACCTCTTACGGGAAGACCCTTTCTGTGTCTGATACCGCGGTAGCAGTTTATCTCAACGAGGTTCTTGATGTTAAGAGCAACCTCACGGCGAAGATCGCCTTCTACGTGGTAGTTAGTCTCTATCTCATCACGAAGAGCCGCAACCTCGGACTCAGTAAGGTCCTTTGCACGAGTGTCGGGATTGATGCCTGTCTTGGCAAGGATATCCTGTGCACTCTTAAGGCCGATACCGTAGATATAGGTAAGCGCGATCTCTACGCGCTTGTTATTGGGAATATCAACACCAGCTATACGAGCCATTTCGATATATACTCCTTTTTTTAATTTAAAGTCTCAAGATGCCAAATGCTAAGATTAACCCTGGCGCTGCTTGTGCTTGGGGTTCTCACAGATGACCATAATTGTACCGTGTCTTCTGATTATCTTGCACTTTTCACAAATCTTTTTGACGGAAGGCTTAACTTTCATTTTTAATACCTTTCCTTTCGTGATTTCAGAAATTATTACTTCTTTCTCCAGGTGATTCTGCCTCTGGAAATATCGTAGGGCGATACCTCCACGGTAACAGTGTCACCGACGAGAATTTTGATATAATTCAGTCGAAGCTTGCCCGATATGGTCGCAGTAACAATGAGACCGTTAGGCAGCTTTACTTTGAAGACTGTGTTGGGAAGTGCTTCCACAACCACGCAATCCTCAAATTCAATCAAATCGTTCTTTGACAAGAACAGTCCCTCCTATTCAACCGTTGAACCGGTACAGTTTTTCAATTTTCTGCATCAGTAAGCACAATCGGATCTCCATCGGTGAGGGCAATGGTATTCTCATAATGAGCCGAGAGGCTCCCGTCCGAGGTTACCACAGTCCAGCGGTCGCCTAAAACCCGTACGTCTTCTCTGCCTACGTTCACCATAGGTTCTATGGCGAGAGTCATGCCTGCGCGAAGCTGAACGCCGCGCCTGCCCGTATTGTAGTTGGGCACCTCAGGCTCCTCGTGAAGGTCGCGGCCCACGCCGTGTCCCACGTAGGTTTTTACAACCGACAGACCATTTGAAATGACGAAACGTTCAACCGCAGTGCCGATGTCCCCGAGGTAATTTCCGGCTCTCGCAGCCTTCAATGCCTCATAAAAGCTTTTCTCAGTGACCGAAATCAGCTTCAGAGCCTCATCGCTTACCTTGCCGACAGCGTAAGTTCTTGCACTGTCGCCATTATAGCCGCGGTAGCGAGCTCCGACGTCGACCTTGACGATATCTCCCTCTTTGATAATTACCTTATCGGAGGGTATTCCGTGTATGACCTGATTGTTAAGCGAAATACACGCGCTTCCGGGGAAGCCGCCGTATCCCAAAAACGATGGGTAAGCAGAAGAGCGCTCGATGAACTCGCGCACCTTCGTGTCAACGTATTTCGTCGATACTCCGTCGCGAATGGCATCTCTTGCAACAAAGAGAGCCTCGGCGGTAATCTGTCCTGCCTTTCGCATAAGCTTCAGTTGTTCAGATGTTTTCAGAATAATCATAACTAATCTTTCTATGGGTACAAGCGGAAATCCGTAAAGGATACTCTGTGTCCGTGTCCGATTTTTTATCAGGCGATGGCTTTATGCGCCTTTCGCCCTCAGCAAATTCCCGGTTCTGCACCAAAAGGTGCAGAACGGAAATGTTACCTTTAATTGGATATTTGCCGCAAGAGCTATTAACCGAGGAAGCCCTTGTAGTTACGCATTGTAAGCTGAGCCTCAAGATCTCTGAAGGTTTCAAGAGCAACGCCGACAATGATTATGATGGACGTACCGCCGAAGGTGAATACACTGGAAAGACTGCTTGCGTAAGAGTCGATGTTCGCCCACAGGGAGGTAAGCTGCGACTCGGTAACCGCGCTGAAGTCGTAAGCTCCGGAAAGTATCCACTTCAGAAGAGGCTGAATAAGATGAGGTCCGGCAATTACGGGAACAACGGCGATAATGCTGAGGAACAGCGCGCCTGCAAGTGTAATCTTGTTAAGAATCTTTCTGATGTAATCAGCGGTGGGTCTGCCCTGTCTGATACCCGGGATTGCGCCGCCGTTCTTCTTAAGGTTGTTCGCAACGTCCGTCGGATCAAAGGTGATCTGAGTATAGAAGTATGCGAAAGCGATAATCAGAACGAAGAGCATTATCGGGTAAAGAGGACCGGAAGAGCCCATAATCCACGCGAAGGTTCCCCAACCGCCCTCGGTGCTCGAAGAGACACCGCAGAGTGCAAGGATGGTAGGAATCAAAGATACGATAGAGCTTGCGAAAATAACGGGCATAACGCCTGTCATATTGAGCTTAATCGGAAGATTGGAGCTCTGTCCGCCGTACATCTTACGGCCGACAACACGCTTAGCGTACTGTACGGGAATTCTTCTCTCAGAACCGGTAACGAAAATTACGAATACCGCGGAAGCCAACAGCAGTGCTATAAAGAATACAGCAAACAGAATGGATACTATCACGTAAGCAACGGGCTGAGAATAGCTGAACGTGTCGACTACGAGAGAGAAAAGACTGATCATCTGAGAGGGGAGCGAGGAAACGATATTAGCAAAAAGTATAATGGAAATACCGTTGCCTATACCGTTAACGTTGATTCTGTCTGCCAGCCACATTATGAGAGATGCGCCTGCGCAGTAACAAGCGATAATTACTATCGCGTAGAACCAAGCTGCACTGCCGGTAGCGGAAGCAGTAAGATTGCCGCCGTTAGAGAGCAGGAAGTAATAACCGATAGCAGTTATCAATGCGATAGCTACGGTTACGATTCTGGTGATGAAGCCCATCTTCTTCTTGTCGTTCTTCGCGAGCTCGCCGAGCTTGGGGAATACGACAGAAAGAAGCTGGATAATAATTGAAGCGTTAATATAAGGCGATACGCCGAGTGCGAACAGCGTTGCTGCACCAAGTGAACCGCCCGAAAGCAGGTTCAGGTAGTCCATTATCGTACCGTTGAACTGACTCGAGAAGTTGTTTGCGTCAACGAAAGGAACCGGAACGACTGTACCTATACGATAAAGCAAAATGATGAACAGAGTGAACAGGATTTTGCTTCTTATCTCTTTAGTTCTCCAAGCGTTCTTAAGAGTCTGAAGCATTATACCACCTCAGTCTTTCCACCTACTGCCTCGATCTTCTCCTTTGCGCCTGCAGAAAAGACAGCTGCCTTAACAGTGATATTCTTAGTGAGTTCTCCTTCTCCGAGAACCTTAACGCCATTCTTTTCAATGGTGTCAACAATGCCCTTGGTAAGCAGTGCCGCGCTGTCAACTACGTCGCCGTTATTGAAGTTTTCCTCAAGAGCCCATACATTGATAACGGTGTACTGCTTGCTGAAACGACAATTCTTGAAGCCTCTTTTGGGAAGCTTTCTGTAAAGAGGAAGCTGACCTCCCTCAAAACCGGGTCTTACACCGCCGCCTGAGCGTGCGTTCTGACCCTTGTGACCCTTACCAGCGGTCTTTCCGTTGCCGGAACCGGTTCCTCTGCCCTTACGGAATCCGTTCTTCACAGATCCCTCTGCGGGTGAAAGTTCATGGATTTTCATTGTATATCCTCCTTTCAAATTCCGATTAAACGTTTTCAACCTTGACAAGGTGTGAAATTACTTTGATTTTGCCCTGAAGGACTGCATCGTTGGGGAGAGTGATGCTCTTGCCGGGCTTGGTAAGACCAAGCGACTTAGCCGTTGCAACCTGATTCTCCTTGCAGCCTGCAATACTCTTTACGAGAGTAACCTTAACGTTTTCCATTCAAGTTACCTCCTTAAGCCTTTATCTCGTCAACGGACTTGCCGCGAAGAGCTGCAATCTCCTCAGCGGTTGCAAGTGCGCGAAGGCCCTCAAAGGTAGCCTTTACTACGTTAGTGGGGTTTGAAGAACGAAGGCACTTTGCACGAACGTTCTTTACGCCGGCGAGAGCAAGAATGGTACGGACGGTACCGCCTGCTATGATACCGGTACCGGGAGCAGCGGGCTTAAGAAGCACCTTGCCTGCGCCGTACTCACCGATAATCTCGTGAGGAATCGTAGAACCATGCAGTGAAACCTTGATCATATTCTTCTTTGCATCCTCAACTCCCTTGCGGATAGCATCGGGAACTTCGGCTGCCTTACCGAGGCCGTAGCCTACATTTCCATTTCCGTCGCCTACTACCATAATAGCCGCGAAACGAGCGATTCTACCGCCCTTTACGGTCTTGGAAACACGGTTCAAAACTATAAGCTGCTCCTGAAGCTCGGAGCCGGCTTTATCCTTGTTGTATGCCATGTTTTTACTCCTTAATAAATGTTTCGTTTAATGAAACAGTGTATAAACCGAAGATTAGAACTTCAGGCCGCCTTCTCTTGCGCCTTCTGCCAACTCCGATACACGTCCGTGATAAATGTAGCCGCCGCGGTCAAATACAACGGCACTGATGCCCTTTTCAAGTGCTCTCTTAGCGATAGCGTTACCAACCTTGCGGGCAGCCTCCTTGTTGGAGCCGATGCCCTCAAAGTCCTTTTCATAGGTGTTTGCGCTGGCAAGCGTTACACCGTTGACATCATCGATAATCTGCGCGGAAATATGAGCGTTGGAACGGTATACTGCAAGGCGGGGTCTGTCGGGAGTGCCCGAAATCTTACCGCGAACTCGAGTATGTCTCTTAACGCGCTGCGCGTTTCTGTCGATCTTCTTAACCATCTTCTGATTCTCCTTTCATTACTTACCGGTTTTTCCAGCCTTGCGGCGGATCTTCTCACCGTCGTACTTAATACCCTTACCAAGGTAGGGCTCAGGAGGTCTCTTGGATCTGATCACTGCGGCAACCTGACCTACAGCCTGCTTGTCAATACCCTTGACAAGAATAGTGGTGTTGTCGGGGCACTCAAACTTAATACCGTCTTTCTCCTCGAAAACGACGGGGTGGGAGTAACCGAGACCGAGAACGATTTTGCCGTTCTGCTTCTCAACTCTGTAACCTACGCCGACGATAAGGAGCTTCTTCTCGTAACCCTTCGTTACACCGGTAACCATGTTGTTAAGAAGAGTTCTGGAAAGACCGTGAAGCGCTCTCATCTCTTTCTCGTCATTCGGGCGGGTAACGGTGAGGTTCGCGCCGTCCTGCGCGATGGTAAGGTCACCGGAGAACTGACGGGTAAGCTCGCCGAGAGGACCCTTGACAGTAACTTTGTTGCTGTCGGAAATTGTAACTGTAACGCCTGCGGGAACCGCAATAGGCTCTCTTCCAATTCTAGACATTGTTCAATACCTCCCCTTAATTACCATACAAAGGCGAGGATCTCGCCGCCTACGTTCGCTTCTCTTGCCTTCTTGTCGGTCATAACGCCCTTGGAAGTGGAAACGATTGCGATGCCGAGGCCGTTCATAACCTTGGGCATATCCTCACAGTTGGAGTAGATACGGAGACCGGGCTTGGACACTCTGCGCAGGCCGTGGATAACCTTAACCTTACCGGGAGCGTACTTGAGAGCAACTCTGATGATGCCCTGCTTGCCGTCCTCAACGATCTGATAGCTCTTAATATAACCTTCCTCAAGAAGAATCTCAGCGATGGACTTCTTAAGGTTGGACGCGGGAATGTCAACAGACTCATGCTTCGCGTCGTTTGCGTTTCTGATTCTGGTGAGCATATCTGCAATTACATCTGAAATCTGCATTTTTTTATCCTCCTATATGCAAGCATTTCTTATACTTGTGCCGCTTTTCGCGGCGCCACATCGGCGGTTAAAGCTCAAAGTTTCACCTGAGAGATCGGTGAACTTTTTGGGCTTTCCTACCGTTTAGTTTAGAGAATTTAATTCGTGAAAATTAAATTACCAGGATGCCTTTCTTACGCCGGGAATCTCGCCCTTGTATGCGAGCTCACGGAAGCAGATACGGCAAATTCCGTATTTACGGAGGTAGGCGTGAGGTCTACCACAGATTTTACATCTGTTATAAGCGCGAGTAGAAAACTTAGGGGTCTTCTGCTGCTTGAGTATCATTGCCTTCTTAGCCATCTTAACTCCTCCTTATTTCTCTGCAAAGGGAGCGCCCATAAGCTTGAGCATCTCTTTTGCTTCTTCATCGGTGTTTGCGGTGGTTACGAAAACTATATCCATACCGCGAATCTTATCAACCTTATCATACTCGATTTCAGGGAAGATAAGCTGCTCTTTAAGACCGAGAGCATAGTTTCCTCTGCCGTCAAAGCCGTTGGGGTTGATACCCTTGAAGTCACGTACTCTGGGGAGTGCGAAGCTGAAGAGCTTATCCATAAACTCGTACATCTTCTCGCCTCTGAGAGTTACCTTAACGCCGATCTTCATACCTTCGCGAAGCTTGAAGTTTGCGATGGACTTGTGAGCGTAGGTGGGAACTGCTCTCTGACCGGAGATGAGAGTGATCTCCTCGATTACGTTGTCGATTACCTTGGAATTCTCTCTTGCGTCACCGCAGCCAACGTTGATAACGATCTTGTTGAACTTGGGAATCTGCATAACAGAGGAATACTGGAATTTAGTCATAAGTGCGGGTGCAACTTCAGACTGATATTTTTCTGCAAATCTTGACATCTTTACACCCTCCTTATATTTCTGCGCCGCATTTAGCGCATACACGAACTTTTTTGCCGTCTACGACCTTCACGCGAGTACGAACGCCCTTGTCGCACTTGGGGCAGACGAGCTGAACCTTGGAAGCGTAAATCGCGCCCTCGGTCTTTACTATCTGAGAAGTCTCACCCTGTCTGCGAGCCTTGGTATGCTTGGAGACGGTGTGAACGCCGGTAACTATTACCTTGCCCTCCTCGGGAGAAGCTGCGATAACAGTACCTCTTGTACCCTTGTCATTGCCGGAAAGAACAACAACGGTATCGTCTTTTTTAATATGAAGCTTTGCCATTATCATTTCCTCCCTTTAATTACAGAACTTCGGGTGCAAGGGAGAGTATCTTTGTGAAGTCGTGCTCACGAAGCTCTCTTGCTACCGGCCCAAAGATACGTGTACCCTTGGGGGTCTTGTCTTCCTTGATAATTACCGCAGCGTTCTCATCGAATTTGATGTAAGAACCGTCTGCGCGGCGAGTTTCTTTAACAGTTCTGACTACGACTGCCTTAACAACGTCGCCCTTCTTTACAACGCCGCCGGGAGCTGCCTTTTTGACAGCGCAAACTACGATATCACCGATAGCTGCATAGCGACGTCCCGAACCGCCAAGAACACGGATGCACATAAGCTCTTTTGCACCGGTGTTGTCAGCGACCTTCATTAACGATTGCTGTTGAATCACTGTTTTTTCCTCCTTATTCGGCAAGCTTTTAACCTGCTTACTGGTTTAGTGATAAATTACTTTGCCTTTTCAACTATTTGAACAAGTCTCCATCTCTTCGTCTTGGAGAGGGGTCTTGTTTCCATAACTGCTACCGTATCGCCGATACCGCACTCATTGTTTGCGTCGTGAGCGTGAATCTTTACGGTTCTCTTAATGATCTTACCGTACTTGGGGTGGCGAACGTTGTCGACGATAGCTACGACGATGGTCTTATCCATCTTGTCGGATACTACCTTGCCGACTCTTACTTTTCTCTGTTCACGAGATTCAGTCATTTTCATTACCTCCGATTATGCATTCTTCTCGCGAAGAACAGTCATTACGCGAGCAATGTCATGCTTTACATCTGTGATTTTGTGAGGATTGTCAAGCTGCTTTATCTCAAGCTGGAAGCGAAGGTTGAAAAGTTCTGCTTTAAGTTCGCCAAGCTTTGCGTTAAGCTGCTCGGGTGTCATTTCTCTGAGTTCCTGTGCCTTCATCATTACGCCTCCTCATTCTCAAGGTCTGCCTTGCGCGCAAACTTGCACTTGATAGGAAGCTTGTTTGCAGCCAGACGCATAGCCTCTTTAGCCTGATCCTCGGTTACGCCGTCCATCTCGAACATAACGCGACCGGGCTTAACAACCGCTACCCAGTACTCGGGAGAACCTTTACCGGAACCCATTCGGGTCTCAGCGGGCTTCTCGGTGATGGGCTTGTCGGGGAAGATCTTGATCCAGACCTGACCGCCACGCTTTACGTATCTGGTCATAGCGATACGGGCAGCCTCTATCTGGTTGGACGTGATCCAAGCGGGTTCAAGAGCAACAAGGCCGAAGGAACCGTTGGTAATCTTGTTACCTCTCAGCGCCTTACCGGTAAGTCTGCCACGATGAACGCGTCTGAACTTAACTCTCTTAGGCATTAACATTATTTGTTGCCCTCCTCGTTGTTCTTTCTCTGCTTAAAGTTTGCGCGGTTGCCGTCTCTGCGGCCGCCGTTTCTCTTATTGTTCTTGAAGTCAGCCTTCTTTGCAGCTGCGCTCTCGTTGAAGACTTCGCCCTTGTAGAGCCAAACCTTAACGCCGATCTTACCGTAGGTGGTATTAGCCTCCCAGAAACCGTAGTCGATATCGGCTCTCAGTGTCTGAAGAGGAATAGTACCCTCGTGGTAATGCTCGGTACGTGCGATTTCAGCGCCTCCGAGACGGCCGGAGCAGGATACCTTGATACCCTTGATACCAAGCTTCATTGCTCTGCTGATTGCGAACTTCATTGCACGGCGGAACGAAGTTCTCTTCTCAAGCTGCAGGCAGATGCTCTCTGCTACGAGCTGAGCGTTGAGGTCTGCAATTTTAACCTCGATAACGTTGACGATAACGGGGCAGCCTACCATAGCCTCGAGCTCTTTTCTGAGCGCCTCAATCGTTGCACCCTTAACGCCTATGATAAGCGCGGGCTTGGAGCAATGAATGAAGATTCTGACGCGGGCTGCGTCACGCTCAATCTCGATCTTGGGAACACCGGCTTCCTGGTGCTTGTTCTTGATGTACTCTCTGATCTTATAGTCAGATACGATAGTATCACCAAAGGTCTTGTCGGACTTGAACCATCTGGAATCCCAGTTCTTGATTACGCCGACGCGCAGACCGTGGGGATTAACCTTCTGTCCCATCTCAGCCTACCTCCTTCTCTTTTACTACAAGTGTTACATGGCTGGTTCTCTTCAGAATCTGGAATGCTCTTCCCTGTGCTCTGGGCTGAATTCTCTTGAGAGTAGGGCCGGGGCACACGAAGCATTCGGAAATATAGAGGTTGGTGCCGTCCATGTTGAAATTGTGTTCTGCATTTGCTACCGCGCTCTTAAGAAGCTTGATAAGCTGCTCGCTTGCAATCTTATTTGTGTTCTTAAGGATAGCCATTGCCTTATCAGTGTCCTTACCTCTGATAAGGTCAAGGACAATCTTTACCTTGCGCGGAGAAATTCTCACATATTTAAGATGTGCTTTTGCTTCCATTTTGTGAAATCCTCCTTCGCTTACTTACCGTTGTTCGATGTTTTGGAACCCGCGTGGCCCTTAAAGGTACGGGTGAGAGCGAATTCACCAAGCTTGTGACCGACCATATCCTCGGTAACGTATACCGGAACATGCTTTCTGCCATCGTGAACTGCGATGGTGTGACCAACGAACTCGGGGAATATCGTAGAAGAACGGGACCAGGTCTTGATAACCTTCTTCTCATTCTTTTCATTCATAGCTACGATACGGTCGAAAAGCTTCTTCTCAACGTAGGGTGCTTTCTTCAAACTTCTACTCATTGCTATTCTCCTTGCTCAGATTACTTCGCATTTCTGCGCTTGATGATGAACTTATTGGTTCTTGCCTTCTTATTTCTCGTCTTATAGCCGAGAGCGGGCTTGCCCCAAGGAGTTACGGGTCCGGGACGTCCTACGGGAGACTTACCTTCACCACCGCCGTGAGGGTGATCGCAGGGGTTCATGACAGAACCGCGGACGGTAGGACGGATACCCTTGTGACGGGTCTTACCTGCCTTACCGAGCTTGATCGTCTCGTGCTCAAGGTTACCTACCTGACCGATAGTTGCCTTACAGTCAAGACGAACGATACGAACTTCGCCGGAGGGAAGTCTTACCTGCGCCGAGCCGTTCTCCTTAGCCATCAGCTGTGCAAACGCGCCTGCGGAGCGAACGAGCTGCGCGCCCTTGCCGGGATAAAGCTCGATGTTGTGAATAACCGTACCAACGGGAATCGCGGAGAGAGGAAGGGTGTTGCCGGGCTTGATATCGGACTCGGCACCCGAGCTGATTACGTCGCCGTCGGTAAGGCCTACGGGAGCGATGATATAGCTCTTCTTACCTGCCTCGTTCTCAACGAGAGCAATGTAAGAGGTTCTGTTGGGGTCGTACTCGATACCGATTACGGTTGCGGTCTCATCCGCACTTCTCTTGAAGTCAACAAGTCTGTACTTCTGCTTGTTGCCGCCGCCGTGATGACGAACGGTGATTTTGCCGTAGCTGTTTCTGCCGGCATTCTTCTTCTTCTTTACGATAAGGCTTTTCTCGGGAGAGAACTTGGTAACCTCATCGAAGGAAGGGCTAGTCATATTTCTACGCGACGGAGTAGTCGGCTTGTATCTCATTATTGCCATTTTCGTTTCTCCTCCTGTCTTAGTTCATACTCTCGAAGAACTCAATGGGAGCGGAGTCGTCGGAAAGAGTGACAATCGCTTTCTTCCACTCGCTGGTGTAACCGAAGTGCACACCGTATCTCTTGGGCTTCTTCTTCATGTTTATTACGTTGACCTTTACAACCTTGGTCTTCTTGAACATAGCCTCAACTGCCTTTGCAATCTCGGCCTTGGTAGCGTCCTTCTGAACCTCGAAGCTGTAACACTTGGAGGAAACGCCGTCCATGCTCTTTTCGGTGATAAGAGGTCTTACAATGATATCTGCAACCGATTTCATCTTGCATATACCTCCTCAATCTTTGCTACGGCATCCTGAGCTACGATAAGGGTATCGCAGTTGAGAATGTCATAAACGTTAATCGTGTTCCACTGAGTGGTCTTTACACCGGGAATGTTTGCACAGCTCTTGATAACGTAGTCGTTAACCTCGGGAAGAACGATGAGGCTCTTCTTGCCTGCGCCTACTGCGCCGAGCATGTTAATCATTGCCTTGGTCTTGTACTCAGCGGCGGTGATGGCGTCGATAACTACCATCTCGCCTCCCGCAACCTTAGATGAGAGAGCACCGAAGAGTGCGCATCTCTTAACGGACTTGTTAAGGTTTATACGGTAGCTGCGGGGCTTGGGTCCGAGTGCAACGCCGCCGTGTGTCCACTGAGGAGCTCTGGTGCTTCCCTGTCTTGCGTGACCGGTGCCCTTCTGCTTCCAGGGCTTTCTTCCGCCGCCCGAAACCTCGGTACGGGTGAGAGTGGACTGTGTGCCCTGTCTTTGATTCATAAGATATGCTCTTACTGCGGTGTGGAGGACTGCTTCCTTAACAGCTGCGCCGAAAACCTTGTCAGACAAAGTCATTTCGCCGACTACCTTGCCCGCCATATCTACAACATTAATATTAGGCATTGATGTTTCCTCCTTCCGTTATGCTTTAACCGAATCGCGAACGAATACGATGCCGCCCTTTGCGCCGGGAACCGCACCCTTTACTGCGATAAGATTCTTTTCTGCGTCAATCTTAACTGCAACGAGGTTAAGAATGGTAACCTGCTCGTTACCGTACTGTCCAGCCATCTTCTTGTTCTTGAATACACGAGAAGGTGTGGAGTTTGCGCCCATGGAACCGCACTGACGGTGTATAGGGCCTGTACCGTGAGTCATTCTGAGAATGTGGTGACCCCATCTCTTTACGCAACCGCTGTATCCGCGGCCCTTCGTGATACCGGTTACATCGACCTTGTCGCCCTGGGCGAAGGTATCGATAGTTACCACGGAGCCTGCCTCAAGTGCGGAGCAATCGTCGAGTCTGAACTCTTTGAGATGTCTCTTGGGGGTTACACCTGCCTTCTCGAAGTGACCGAGAACCGCTTTGTTCAGGTTCTTCTTCGATACGTCTTCGAATGCAAGCTGTACTGCTTCGTAACCGTCGTTTTCGACAGTCTTCTTCTGTACTACCACGCAAGGACCTGCTTCAATCAGGGTTACGGGTACTACGTTGCCTTTTTCGTCGAAGATCTGGGTCATGCCCAGCTTCTTACCGATAATGCCTTTTTTCATTTTTTCCTCCTAATAGGTTATTGGTTGACAGTTTTGAATTTTCATTTGTGAAGTCTGTCAACTTGACCACGAGGCCGTGGTGTTTTCTCGGAACTGTGAGATATTCCGAAGGGATTTGAAGCTCCCTGTGATTTACGCCTTGATTTCGATTTCAACGCCTGCGGGAAGTTCGATGTTCATAAGAGCCTCGACGGTCTTCTGCTGGGGGTTGAGAATGTCAATCAGACGCTTGTGTGTGCGCATTTCAAACTGCTCACGGCTGTCCTTGTACTTGTGAACCGCTCTAAGGATCGTAACAATCTCTTTGTCGGTAGGAAGCGGAATAGGACCGCTGACCTTGCTTCCGTTTCTCTTTGCAACGTCTACAACCTTCTGTGCTGCGGCATCGATGATTGTGGAATCGTAGCTCTTGAGTCTCACTCTGATTTTGTTCTGTGCCATTGTTTTGTCCTCCTCATTAGTATTGCTCAATACCGTTTTAAGAAGGGCGACAAGTTTCACACCGTGCCGTGCGTATCAAACGCACCCTTACAAAATCAGTTCGCAAAACCTACCGCAGAGGATTAAACGAACCGATTAAAACACGGAGCTGCCGAAAGGCAACGTCTTGCTTCGCCCGGTTAAATATCGGACATACTCCACGGAAATTCCCTACCTCAAAGGGTAGCCACCTCCCGCTTCATCGCATATCAAGCTTATACATTTTAGCACATATATTATAAAAAATCAATACCATTTTCATTTTTATGCCATTTTTAAATTTAGAAATATAACGAAATTTATAAATCAATTTTGTATAAATTCACCAAACCGGCTGGATTGCAACTCAAAATATACCCGAATTAAACGCCTGAAAATACTTTTTATGCCTATTCCGCGGAATATTCTTGCCCGAGTCGGGGTATTTTTTCTATTATGTTACGTTTGTTTACACTTTGTTCATTATTTTGGTGTAAAATAACTGTATATATAATTAAAATGAAGGAAACCATCCAAACGAATGAACTCAAACAGTAAAAAGCTGGGGATATATCTCGGTATTGCAGCGGCAATCACCGCCGCCTCGGTGACACTGCGAACGGTAGCCTGTCTTTACGACTTGAATTACCTCTTGGGCAGATTTGAAGACAATCTGCTGATTGATATTGCGAATTCGCTTTTATGGAGCGGCGCGATATTGATGCTGACCTATTGCTTTGCCGCCGAAAAGATAAAGCTACGTCCCTCCTTCACCGGACCTGCGACGTATATTGCCACAGGCGCTGTCGGTGCTGCCCTTTTGTTTTTCTCGCGCAGGCTTTTTGAATTCGCGGCGCAAAAGTCGGAGTCGGTCATAAATACCGAGGTAGCGCGAAGCTCGGGAATTTTAGTCCCCGTTACGATTCTGACGGCGATATTTGCGATCCTCTCTGTATGGCATTTTGCCGCCAACTCATTTTTCAGCGAAGCAAAGACCGAAAAGCGCGCTTATCCCGCGATTTTCACCCTGCTTATGATGTGTTGCTACGCGGCGGTTTTGTATTTCAGCACCGACCTGCCGATAAACGCCCCAAACAAGCTTTGCGACCAGATGGCTTTTCTAATCTCCGCCCTTTTCTTCCTTTACGAAACGAGAATATCTCTCGGCAGGGAAAAGTGGAGAGCATACTCCGCCTTCGGTCTTATGGCTCTGATGTTCACCGCGTACTCGTCAATCCCCTCGCTCATAACCTATTTTCTGAGAGGCGCGGTAATTTCCGCGAGCATCGAGGAGAACGTACTGACCTTGACGTTGATGATTTTTATAGGAGCAAGACTGACACTCACCGTATTTCTGCCCGAAGATAAAGAAAACGGGACGGTTTCGGTGCTGCGCGAGGCTGCAGACGGACGAAAAGGTGAGGTTCAGCTGACAGAAACGCGTTTTGCCGAGAAATACGCTGTACAGATGAGTCTTGACGCAATTATCGACCAGGACATCGCGCTTGAGATGGAAGACAGAGCGGTTACGGACGACGAGCCGGTATCCGAAGCGGAAAACCCGATGGTGACGCCCACACCCGAGACGATCTTTGACGAGGATACGCTGATTGACCCGGGCACAGACGGTCAGATGTCCATGGGCTACGAGCTTCTCACACCCGGCGAAGAAGAAAATACGGCACTCCCGGACACCGAGGACGCCGGCAAGGAATGAGCTTCCCGTAAGCTTATAAAGGACTGAAATGAAAAAAATACTGGTAATAGACGGAAACAGCATAATAAACAGAGCATACTACGGTGTCAGACTCCTGACCAACAAGCAGGGCAAGTACACCAACGCCGTATACGGCACGGTCAATATGATATCCAGACAGCTGGATGAGATTAAGCCGGACTACGCCGTCGTCGCCTTTGACGTAAAACATCCTACCTTCCGCCACGAAATGTACGACGGATATAAGGCTGGCAGGCACCCTACCCCTGTCGAGCTTCTCTCCCAGTTTGACGACACCAAGGAATGTCTTCGCCTGATGGGAATTACGGTGATGGAGTTGCCCGGCTGGGAAGCCGACGACATTCAGGGAACCGTGGCGAAGATGGCGCACGGCAGGGAGGATACCGAGAGCTATATATTCTCGGGCGACCGCGACCTTTTACAGCTCATAGACGATAAGGTTACCGTGCTTCTTGCCACAAACAGCGAAACCGTGGTAATGCACGAGCGTGAATTCAAGGAAAAATACGGCGTCGCCCCCTCCTCCTTCGTTGAAATGAAGGCTTTGATGGGCGACTCATCGGATAATATTCCCGGCGTCGGCGGTATCGGAGAGAAGACGGCGGCGAGCCTGATACAGAACTTCGGTACCCTCGAGAAAATCTACGAAAACATTGAGGATAAGCGTATAGCGAAGGGCGTCAGAGAAAAGCTCCTCCGCGACAAGGACAGCGCGTTTCTTTCAAGAAAGCTGGCAGAAATCGACACGCATGCCCCCGTCGGGATAGATTTAGAGGATATAAGATACCGTGGATTTGACAAGCCTGGACTGTATAAGAAGTTCACAGAGCTGGAGCTGAAATCCTTTATTCAGAAGTTCGGTCTTACAGCAGGCGAGGAAACGTCAGAGGAAAAAGTCTCGGAGCTTGTCAGCACTGACTACGAAGAGATAACCGAAATTACAAGCTTTGGCGAATTTGACACGTTATGTGTTGATTTTGCTCATGAAGGTAAACTTTACTTTACAATCAACGAAAAAAGCTATGTTTTTTGCGGTGATATTTCAGGCACCGCACAGCTTTTCGAAAACAAGAAAATAATATGCTACGACGGAAAGGCTCTGTGGCATACGCTGGATAAATCGGGCGTAAAAGCCGACACGGGTACCTACCTTGACCTGATGCTGTACGAATATCTGCTCAATCCGGGCAGCGGCAGCGCAGGGCTTGCTTCACTCTGTGCCATGTTCATTGGCAAGACGGTGGATGCGGGCGCGCCCTGTACCTTCCTGTACCGGGAGCTTGAAGGAGCGTTGCTTGCAAAGATCCGCGAGTGCGGTATGGAAAAGGTACTGACCGAGCTTGAGATTCCCTTAATAAATGTTTTGGCAAAGACCGAGAAGGCAGGCTTCAAAATCAACAAGGCGGGAATTCTTGAATTCGGTGAAGCACTGGGAGAGCTGGCACAGGAGCTGGCGCAGAGGATTTATATGCAGGCGGGCGAGGTATTCAATATTGCCTCTCCGAAGCAGTTGGGCGAGGTCTTGTACGAAAAGCTGGGTCTTGCGAAAAAGAAAAAGGGCAAGACCGGATATTCCACCGATGCCCAGACTCTTGAGGAAATGCGCCCCCTGTCCCCCATTATCGACGATATACTTGAATACAGGCAGGTAACGAAGCTGAAGGGCACCTACACCACAGCTCTTACCGACGTTGCCGACGAAAATGACCGCATACACACCGATTTCAAGCAGGCTCTGACCGCCACGGGCAGACTTTCAAGTGCCGAGCCGAATCTGCAGAACATCCCCATACGCACAAAAATGGGCAGAGAGCTTCGCCGCTTTTTCATAGCGGAGGAGGGCTACACCCTGGTCGATGCGGACTATTCGCAGATTGAGCTTCGCCTGTTGGCTCACGTTTCAGGCGATTATACCATGACCGAGGCTTTCAAGGACGGTGAGGATATTCACAGAAAAACCGCCTCTGCCGTTTTCGGCGTGCCCGAGGAGGCGGTCACCGAAGAAATGCGCAAAAGGGCAAAAGCCGTCAATTTCGGCATCGTCTACGGCATCGGCGGCTATTCGCTGGCAAAGGATATCGGCTCGACAGTTGCCGAAGCAACAAAGTATATCAAAAACTATCTTATGAACTACCCAGACATCGACAGGTATCTTGAAAACGCCGTAAAGAATGCCGAGCGGGACGGATATACCACCACTCTTATGGGCAGGCGCAGATATATCCCCGAGCTTCATGCAAGCCAGGCACCTATGCGAGCATTCGGCAAGCGTGTTGCGATGAACGCGCCCATACAAGGCTCTGCGGCTGATATAATGAAGCTGGCAATGATAAACGTCTGCCGGGCAATAGAAGAAAAAGGGCTTGACGCACGTCTTGTCATGCAGGTACACGACGAGCTGATCGTCGAAGCCAAGGACTCCGATGTGGAAGCGGTAAAGGCACTGCTCGTTTGCGAAATGGAAAACGCGGTCAAGCTTTCTCTGCCTCTTACGGTCGACGTAACGTCGGGTAAAAACTGGCTCGAACAGGAATAAACGCGAAGAATTCCGAACAGAACAATTCAAAAAATGCCGTAATACTTCAAAACATAGTATCAAAATATTAAATACTTCAAAACAGAATATCATAAAACTCATGCAAAAAAACGCTGTCGTACCACTCTATGCAAGAAAGGTAATACAGCGTTTTTCTGTTCGGCTAACGAAAAAACAGTAACGAATATGTTTTTTTACTCAAAACTATTCATTATTCATCATTCATCACTCATTATTTATTATCCATTATCCCTTAATTATCAGCCTCTTTACCCCCGCCGACAGTATAGGTGAGGTCAGGTCGTTAAATACCGACTCGGACAGCGAATTATCCTGAGCCACGGACTCAACCGAAGTATGATAGCGTTTGGCAATACCGAACAGGTTTTCCCCCGCTTCGGGATAGTAGACGGTAACCACCGAGCTGCTTTTTTCATACCTATCCCCTGACACGGACGAGGAAGAAACGCAGCTTACCCGTCTTTGTGCGTCGGCGACAATATCAAGTCCGAGACGGCAGTCAAAATAGATTTTGGCATTATCAAGTGTAATAGAAGCATCCTTACATTCAGCTGTGCATACAAGGTGGGCACCCTCAGGCAATTGACAACCAAGATTTACATTTTGTTCAAAAGGAACACTGTATTTCGCGCTACTGTAACCAAGGCTTCCGTCCTCGAAAACTTCACACGCCACCCCACTGAACTTAATTTCGCCCTTGATTTTCGCGCCGTCCTCCGACAGCTCTGCGCTGTCGACACGCGCCTCGGCAATTGATACCAGATAGTTTCTTATATTCTCGCTTCCCTCCTCGGCACGAGACTTCGTCTCCGAGAAGTTCACCCATTCACGGCGCGAGGCAATATGCTCGGTATAGGAGAAATCCGCATACTCATTCTGAGTTGGGACGTCCGTGCGGTATAGGTCGGAAATAAGCTCTATCTTTTCATTTCCGAAGCCGCGCGCCTTTGCCGACGTCGACAGCGCACCGATGAGCGACACTCCGTCTTCTCCCGGCTGTACGGTGACACTTGCCGAGCTGACCCATAGACTGACTGTCACCTCGGTATCCGATTCAATACCTTCACATTCAACGTTTCCCGACACGGGTACGGTCTTCTTGTAAAAAACAGGAGTCTGTGAACCCGTATTCACCAGCGCGGACAGGTTCACCTCGCCTTGATAATCAACTCCCCCGTCAGACCTCGAAAACGACGTTACCCGCGGCTCTGCCATCACCGCGATTACCTCACATTCATCGGCAATTACACCCTCAAGCTCGGCAACGGTATCGGTGTATTCCGTACTCGCCCCTTCGCCAAAGACCGCACGCCTGACCATGGCACACTTTTTGAGCATCTCAGGCTCTCTGCCGTCGAAGGCGTCACCCGTTACCTCATACTGCGCCTGTTCTGTAATATGTACACAGCTGGCAAGGCTCGCCTTTGCGGTAAAACGGCGCGGTCCAAGTAATCTTATGCTGAAATTTGCGACACGGGTATCGGCATCGGCATCCTTTACGTTCTCCGAAGAGCATTTGACAGCCACCTCGTAATCGGTGCTGAAGGCGCAGCCCGTCACTCTGTTATCGCTGTCAAGATAGACTATGTCGTAATTGACAGTCCCCGAAAACTCGATGCTGTCGCTGTTTATAAATTTCCCGCCCGGTACGGCTCTCGCCTTTATCAGGAGCAGTTTTTTCACATCCGTGTGATAGTCGGGCAGACTGTACTCCCCCACGCTCTCACTGTAAAGCGAATTAAACGATTTATCGGTTAAAAATTCCTTTTCGGTTTTCACAGTATACCTCCGCATATTATAATCAATACATACTATGAGCCGAGGATGTTTTTTATTCCGCAAAGATTCTGGGTAAAAAGATAGAGGAGAAGCCCCATCCCGTGAAGCCTCTCCCTGCACAGCATTATTTGTATTTTTGGGTAAAATCCGGTTAGTTTCCGCCGCCCATGGATTCCATAAGCCGTTTGTTAAACTCCTTGGCGGTATTGTAGCCCATACGCTTCTGACGGTTGTTCATTGCCGCCACCTCGATAACGACGGACAGGTTGCGTCCGGGGCAAACGGGAAGCACGATATAGGGCACTTGAATACCGAGGATTTCGGTGGTCTGCTCGTCAAGTCCCAGCCTGTCGTACATTTTACCGTTCTCCCAAGGCTCAAGATTTATCACAAGGTCAATCTTCTCCGTCTCCTTAACCGCGCCCATTCCGAACAGTCTGCGCACGTCAACGATACCGATACCGCGAAGCTCTACGTAGTGTCGAATGATTTCGGGTGCCTGACCGACAAGCGTCGTTGCCGAAACGCGTTTGATTTCAACGGCATCGTCTGCAATGAGGCGGTGACCGCGCTTTATCAGTTCTATTGCAGTTTCGCTCTTACCTACGCCAGACTCGCCGAGGAGCAGAATACCCTCGCCGTAAACCTCGACCAGAACGCCGTGGCGGGTAATACGGGGACCCAGCTCGACGTTCAGATATGCTATAAGTGCCGCCATAAAGTCAGAGGTACGTCTTGAAGTTCGAAGCAGAGGCACTCTGTATTTCTCCGCCAACTGCATAACCTCGTCACCCATCTCAATAGACGTGGTGATTATAACGCCGACCGGTGCGGAGCGGAAAAAGTCCTCAAGCCTGCGTGAGCGCTCCTCTTTTTCAAGCTGAGCCAGAAAGAGATGCTCCACCTTTCCGATAATCTGCAGTCTTGCCTGCTCGTAGTGGTCGTAAAAGCCTACCATCTGAAGTCCCGGGCGGTTGACCCTGGTGCAGTTTACCGTCAATCTGTCAGGCAGATCGGGCAGATACAGCGTTTCAAGGCTGAATTGCTCGATTATTTTCTCAAAGCTTACCGTGTAATTTTCTTCCATAAATTATGAACCCTCCGATAATCCTTACGAATTATCCTCCTTTAATATACAGTTTTTCTCATCGGAAACCGCTAAATCAAAATATTTCCTTTAAATCCAGCCTATTGTAACATATTTTTTCTCCAATTGCAAGACATCAGAGGTCTGCCGACGTTTTTTTAACAAAAAAATAACATACTTGATTTATTAACAAATCTTTGATACAATAGGTAAATGTAATAGATTATGTAAGAGGATAACTCAAAATGAAAAAAATACTGCTTTTAATTCTTATTTTGGCGACCGTGTTTTCCGCAGTGTCCTGCGGCTCGGGCTACTACGATCCCGTGCCCTGCACGGAGGAGGAGGCGCAGACGGTCATGACCTTCACCTATGGGGACAAAACCTACGAGGTAAAGTACGAGCTGTACCGCGCGCTCTTCCTTAACTTAAAGGGCGAGCTTGACGGCGGCGACGGCAGCGTCTGGTCGGGCGAGAACAAGGAAGCGTATATAGCAATAGCAAACCGCCGTATCAGTGATATGCTCGGATATATTTATTCCGCCTTTGCGGTCTGCGACTCCATCGGCTTTGATATTTACTCCTACGAGGTGAACAATCGGATTTCCGAATACGTAAAGGAGGCTGTCGACGGCGAGCCATACGGCGGCGACTACGAAAAGTACCTTGCCGACCTTCGTGAAAACAATCTGAATTATTCCGCCCATGAGCTAATTATCCGCTGGGGAATTGCCATGGATGCAATAGACGAATACTACATAGGCACGGCATCCGCCGATGACATTTCCGGTCAGATAACGATAGGTAACATCAGCTACACAAAAGACGACGTTAAGGCGTTTTACGACAGTGACGAGTGCGTCAGAGTAATCCGCGCCTGCATAGTCGACAACGGAATACGCCCTACCGCCGACCGTGCGGAAGACGTGCGTCAGGCAGTGCTGAGCGTGGCACATCTCGGCGACGATGCGGTGGCGGCTGCTATGGCAGGCGCAGGCTCCGTTACGGCTCAGGCAGAGCTGCAAAACGGCTATATCATTGCGAAAAATAACCTTAACCGCTTCTATTACGGCGAGATGACCGACACCGCGTTCGGACTGTCGGTAGGCGGCGTCAGCGGCGTGCTTACCGTTGTTGAAGATGCCGGCGAGAGATGCTACGTAATATACCGCACGGATAAGTCGGACGAGCACTTTAACAGTTGTTACAGCGAGATTGCCTCAATCTTCCTGTCCGACAAGGTCGGAAAAATACTGAGCGAGGCGGAAAAAGAGCTTTTAAGCTCGCTCGACTCCTCGGATTTTCTAAATAATCTGGACTATTCCGCGATCTCAATGACCCCAGCTGAAGAATAATGAATATCAAAACAGGTCTGCCTCAGGACGTGCCGATGTCGAACGCAATTCGAGAAATTGCGGTTTGTGAGTTTGACGAAGCCGCTCTGAAATTCAGCGAGAGATATCTGCGCGGTGCGGTATCCTTCACGTCGGAGTGCAACAGCAAAGACGCGCTCGGAATCTCGCCTGAGCTCACCGCATATATGTTTCGTCTGATGGTACTTGCGTGCGAAAGACGGGCGCTTCTGTCGGTGCACTCCTATCTTGACTGCGGCATTTACACTTGGCGCGTCGATTTCGGCACAAGACAGCCGAACCGTACGGTAATGTGCAAAATCAAAGCCGTAGCCGAGGAAGCGGGCTTCATTTGCCGCGAGTGCGGCAATACGTCCGTACTGCTGACTGCAAAGCTGAAGCAGAGGAAGGTTCTGTCAATATACGCCGCATCGCGCAAGGAGGCAGAAGAGGCACTCTTGAAAACGTTTTTTTACACGTGGATACACTAATTATAGTTGATTTTTTAAAGTAAAAAAATCGGCAAAAAAACAATTAAAAAACATTCTTTTTATAATTTTCATTCTGCCTATTCCTTATTTTGTAACGCATATAAAAGCCGCTATTCCGAAAAATAAAATTGTACGCATTTTGCCGACTTCGGAGAAAAAACGAGGCTGATATTGACCCAAAATGCTACAAAGAATGAAAAAGGCGAATAACGGAAGATGAATAAATTTAAAAGGGTGATTGCAACTTTCCTTTTTCTGCTCCTTATGTCTGTGTCGGTGCTTATCCCCATGGCTCAGGACGGGAAGGCTGTCGCGGCATCGGCAAAGCCGGATGATTCTCTCGGTTCCGCCGTCACCGAGGCGCGCGGGGACGTCAGAGTCTCGTCCAGAATCTGGGAGCTGCTGTTTGGGAAGAGCGATAACGGCGAAGCAGTAAATGTGCAAACAAACGTTTGCAAAACCGTAATTCTCGGCGGTGACGTGTTCGGTGCGAGAATTAAGCAAAACTCTGTGACAGTGCAAGACCCGTGTCAGGTTTCAGAGCTTAAGCACGGCGATGTTATACTGAAAATCAACGGCACCTGTGTATACTCAGCGAGCGAGGTCAAGGACGCTGTAAAAGGCTCGGACGGCAATCCTGTGCGAATACAGTATAAAAGAGGAAGGAAGTTGCTGGAATGTACGCTTACTCCTATCCTGAAGGACGGAGAATACCGGCTGGATATTGAAATAAGAGACGGTGCGGCAGGTATCGGCACCATAACTTATATTGACCCGGAGACCGGAGAATTCGGCGGCCTCGGCCACGGAATATGCGACCAGGACTCGGGCGAGGTCATATCCATATCCTCAGGCACAGTCACAGGCGTTATCCTCGGCGGCATACAAAAGGGTGAGTCCGGGAAGCCCGGGGAGCTGACTGGAATACTCACGGACAGAAAGTTGGGAGAGGTTTACGCCAATACTCGGGTGGGAGTGTTTGGAAAACTTGACACGCCTATACCCCAAAATGCAAAAAAAATAGAGCTGGGGACCAAAGACGACGTAAAATGCGGCGCGGCAACAATCGTTTCAACTCTGAAGAACGGAAAGAAAATGGAATACTCAATTGAGATTTTCGATATTGATAAAAGCTCCGACGGCACAAAGTCCTTTAAGATAAAGGTCACGGATCCGGCACTTCTCGCCATCAGCGCGGGCATTGTCCGCGGTATGTCAGGCAGCCCAATAATTCAGGGAGGAAAGCTCATAGGAGCCGTTACTCATGTTATGGTGGCAGATCCAACTGAGGGCTACGGCATATTTATTGAAAATATGCTGAGTGCCGGCAAACTACCGATGGCGAAGGCAAGTTAAACGCAAAGTGCAGTGTTTAAAATGCAGAATTGAATAAAAATATTGTCCCTTACCGAACGTTCACCGCGAGTGGGTCGGATAAGGGACAACAATCTTTTGTCCGATAACTATTCAGTTTTCCTTAAAAACGTGTTGTCCCTATTATAACACTACTCTCCCTTGGATGATGCCGTTAATTCAATTTTTATTTCCGTATATTCATAATCTCCGTTTTGTGTTTAAATTACACGACATCACTCAGCAAAAAGTCAATCACGCCAATGTTGAGAATTCCGTTGCCATCATAAAATCTCTTACCGATATCATGTCTGACCACGATTTTAGGGAATGAATCTCCGGTTAGAGAGAAAGGCTTCAATTCGCTTTCCTTCTTTTCCTCGGTCAGCATTGCGTACGCAGATTGAACATAAACCTTTTTTTCGCCCTTGGTTGCGATAAAATCAATCTCGCGCGGTACGCTGATCTGCTTACCTTCTCTGTTGCGCTCTCGCGTGGTGATAACGCCGACGTCAACCGAATATCCGCGAATAGTCAGCTCATTATAAATGATATTCTCCATAATGTGCGTCATTTCGGGCTGACGGAAGCCGATACGCGCATTGCGAAGCCCTATGTCCTCGCAATAATACTTGTTTGGATAGTTAAAATACGCTCGCCCCTTCACATCATAGCGCTTGCTTTCCGAGAACAAAAAGGAATCGATTAAGTGGTCGATATATGCCTTGACAGTGTTATGTGTTACGTCGATATGCTGAACGGTCTTCAAGGTGTCGGCGATTTTGGTAGGATTGGAAAGTGAGCCAACAGATGAACAAAGCAAATCAAGTATGCAGGCAAGAACATCCTCTCGCTCCACTTTTTTCCTCTCTACAATATCTTTCAGATAAACCTCGGCAAAAAGCGAGGTGAGATATTTCATTTTTGCCGCATCGTCGGGACGAGAAATCACCAGAGGCATTCCGCCGTAAAAGGCGTATTCGTCAAAGGCGTCGCGCTTATCACCGCCAACAGCGGAATAGTATTCCGCGAACGAGAGAGGGTGAACACGAATCTCGTCGCTTCTGCCGCGGAACTCGGTTAAAATGTCCGAGGAAAGCATTTTGGAGTTGCTTCCCGTTACGTAAATATCCAAATTTTCAAGTGCATTCAGTCCGTTGAGAACATCATAAAATGTGATTTTCTTACCACTCGGATTGTAGGGATTGTCCACGGAATCCGACATTTGAATTTCGTCCACAAACAGATAATATTGCTCCTCGCTTCCCTCCACAAGTCCTCGGACGAACGCAGAAAGCTCAAGCGGGTTTCTGTATCTCAGATATTTATCATTGTCGAGCGCGAAAAACAAAATATGATCGTCCGCAACACCCGCTTCTTTGAGGTGGTTTTTAAATAAAACGTTCAACAAATAGGATTTTCCACAACGTCTGATACCCGTTACGACCTTTACCATCCCATCCCATTTGAACTGTATGAGTTGATTCAGATATCCTTCTCTTTTAATTTCCATAACGTCCTCCTCTTTAACAACTCCGTGTATTTGTGCAGTTACTTTTCAATGACAATTATACAACAGATGTTATGCCTTGTCAATATTATATTGAAAACTTACTGCACAAATACATATAAAACCCCCGAAGCATCCTTTCTCGCTTCGGGGGGCACGTTATTATGTTTTTAAAACCTGTGGCGAGCGATTTTATAACTCGGAAAGCCATAAATCGAAATCACAGAATTATCCCTCTCGGTTTACCAAGGAAGGAAATCCGAGCCGAGAAGCTTCAGCACCGCCTCGGTGAAGTAATAATCAGCGTATACTATGGGAATGTTGGTAATCTTTTTCGGATCGTCGTTCTTGCTCTCGTCGGGATAGAGGACGCTTCCATAGCCCAGCATATAATCGACCTCGGGGTCGTAGTTCATGAACTTCTCATCCATAGCGCGAAGAATCTTCACTGCCGCATTCAGGTAAACACCCTTTTCATACTCGGGCACTGCCTTTGCAATCTCGATAAGTCCGCACGCGGCAATTGCACCGGCGGTGGAATCGTAATATACGGGCTCGGCAGGGGCTCTGAAATCAAGCCTCGGGAGCCAGTCGTCAGAGCAGTTGGCAATAAAGTAATGAGCTATCCTTTTCGCTGTGTCAAGATATCTTTCCTCTCCGGTGTGGATGTAGGAGAGGATGAAGCCGTAAAGTCCCCAGGACTGTCCGCGGGACCAGCTGGAGCCTTCCCCGTATCCCTGACCGCCATAGGATTTCACCATCTCGCCAAGCTCTCTGTCGTGCTCAACTATGTGGTTTACCGAGCCGTCTTCCCTGACGTGGTCAAACATGGCCATATCTGCGTGCGCCATAGCGACCTGCTTAAATCTGTCGTCACCTATTTCATCGGATGCCCAGTAGAGTATTGGCAGGTTCATCATACAGTCGATAATAGACCAGTTCTCCGTTGCGTGTCCGCGCCAAGGGTGGTTCCATGCACGGATAAAGCCGCCGTCGGGAACGTATCTTGAAACAAGCGAGGCAGCGGCAAAGTAATTCCTGTTCTTCGACTTCTTATCTCCCGTCAGACGGTAGAGAGCACCGCTGAGAATATGCCACATAAAGCCTACGTCATGGTACAGTCCCTCAAAATCTTCAAGCGCGGGGTCTAACAGCTCCTCCTGCTTTTTCGCGGTAATGAGATAATCCTCGTTCTTCGTATATTCGTAAAGCAAAACGTTCAGACCGCCGAAAAATCCGCTGGTCCAGCCTGCGGCACTGCCAGACCTGTAATGTCCGTCCCCGTCAATTCCGTCCGGAGCAACCTTGTCACGGTTGCGCAGAGATACGGCTCTCATCTTATTGTCTATCTTGGCGAAGGTCGACTTCGCCCAATCCATGTTTTCCGAAATAATATCCTGATAACTCTTCATAGATCTCTTCTCTTTCACAGATTATCCCGCAATCGCGGAAAACGAATTGCGGGATATATTTTTATTTACCCTTTTTTCTGATCGGCAAAATCAAGGCTGCTTGCCGAAGTATGCCTGAATACCGCCGTCAACGTACAGAATTTGTCCGTTTACAAAGTCTGAAGCGGAAGAGGAAAGGAATACTGCGGGACCTGCCAGATCCTCGGGATCGCCCCAGCGGCCTGCGGGAGTCTTCGTCTCGGTGATGAAAATATCAAAGGGATGCTTGGAGCCGTCAGGCTGAGTCTCGCGCAGAGGAGCAGTCTGAGGAGTTGCAATATATCCGGGGCCTATCGCGTTACACTGAATGTTGTACTGACCGTACTCGGAGGCGATGTTTCTGGTAAGCATCTTAAGACCGCCCTTAGCGGAAGCGTAAGCGGAAACAGTCTCTCTGCCGAACTCACTCATCATGGAGCAGATGTTGATGATCTTACCTGCGCCCTTCTTGATCATAGAGGGGATAACCGCCTTTGATACGATAAAGGGAGCGTTAAGGTCAACGTCGATAACCTGTCTGAACTCGGAAGCCTTCATCTCGATCATGGGAATTCTCTTGATAATGCCCGCATTGTTAACGAGAATATCAACAACGCCGACCTCAGCCTCGATCTTAGCTATCAGAGCGTTAACCGCATCCTCGTCGGTAACGTCGCAAACGTAGCCGTGAGCGTCGATGCCGTCAGCCTTGTAGGACGCAAGACCTCTGTCTACGAACTCCTGCTTGATGTCGTTGAAAACGATAGTTGCACCTGCTGCCGCAAGACCCTTTGCAATAGCGTAACCGATACCGTAGGAAGCACCGGTTATGAGAGCAACCTTGCCCTCAAGGCTGAAAATGTTCTTGTTTGCCATTTCTTATTTCTCCTTTTTATTTTTTAATTTAGCGAAGCTCTTTGGTTTCGATATGGTCCATATCGGTGAACTCCTGATTTTCACCGCACATAGCCCATATAAAGGAATAATTCTTCGTGCCGACACCGGAGTGGATGGACCAGGAGGGAGATATTACGGCCTCCTCGTTGTGCATTATGATATGTCTCGTCTCCTTAGGCTCGCCCATCATGTGGAATACGGCGTCGCCGGGGCCCATATCAAGGTAAAGATATACCTCCATACGTCTGTCGTGAGTGTGGCAGGGCATGGTGTTCCAGTTTGAACCGACCTCAAGCTGTGTCAGACCCATGGCGAGCTGGCAGGACTTCATTACCTCGGGGTGAATGTACTGATTGATAACTCTCTTGTTGCAGTCCTCAACGCTTCCGCAGGGAACCTTGCGCGCCTTGGTAATGTCTATCTTAACGATAGGATACGCGGTGTGGGCGGGACAGGAGGTCATATAGAACTTTGCGGGATGCTCGGGGTCAACGCTCTTGAAGCTTACCGCCTTGTGTCCCATACCTACGTATATACCGTCCCTGGGATTCATCTCGTAAACCTCGCCGTCGACGGTGATAATACCCTTGCCGCCTATATTGATACAGCCAAGCTCGCGTCGCTCAAGGAAATACTCTGCCGCCAGCTCCTTGCCTGCCTCCAGACGAAGCTCGGCAAACACGGGCATCATACCGATGACGATAATTCTGTCGATATGGCTGTATACCATTCTGATATTGTCCTTAGTGAAAAGGTTTGCGATGTGGAACTCCTCTCTGAGTCTGTCCGTTGTATAATATTTTACGTCTTTTGCATTGGCAGCGTCTCTTACTTCCATGCCCTCATTCTCCTTTTTAATGTATTTGCCGTAAACTTCGATCTGCGAGAGTGCCGCAAAGGACAGCGAGCCGTCCTCCAGCCTCTGCTGCTTAAAGCCTGTCAGCTTGATATAAGTCGTTTTCTTAGGCTCAAACTCTACCGTCTGACCCTCTGCCACGCCCTGAAGAGTTGCGTGGGTGCGCGTTCCGTCCGAAAACTCAATGTCCATCTCGCGCCAATATGTATCGTGCGGAAAGTCGGCACGCAAAAACAGCACGACCCTCGATACCTCTACCTCGGTACCGAAGCGAACCTCGAACTCCAGATCCTCACGGAGTCCGCCTCCCCAGGAATGATAGGGATACATACCGTGATTTGAGTTGTCGATAACGCCGTCGACGGCGTTTCTCTCAAAGAAGCACGGGTCCTCACGAGTCACGAAATTCGCGTGCGCGTGGGGAAAATACTTAGGCACGTTGTGTCTGTCGTGGGAATTACGGGAGATAAGGCGCTCGCCGTATATCTCACATTCGTCAGGCTCCTCGCAGATAATTCTGTGGTCGTCACCGCGGAATGCCGTCGGATGATAGCAGGCGTTCAGCTCGTAGCCCATGGGCACGGTAAACTCAAAGGTACCGTCGGGTACGTAAAGGATGGATTCGGCAAGAGTTTCATCCAGCTTCAGCTTCACGAATTCCGTGTCGCAAAGCTCAATTCTGAACTTGTCGCCCTCCTCGTATTCACCGTGAAAATGCTCGTCAATAGAATTTCCGTAAGCCTTGAACTTGACATCGCCGTTTGCGCGTAACAGCTTTAAATTTATTATATCTGTCACCCCTTTCAAGTCTTTTACATAAATAATACCATATTAAAATTAATAAATCAATAGCGACGGGAATTTTTCGTATATTTTGCAAATATTTTCATCTCGTTTTTAGTAGCTTCTTGACATAGCGAGGAATTTGTTGGTATAATTGAGAAAAGAGCAGTTTCGTGAACCGAAAAAAGGAATTCCGAAAAAACGGGAAAAGGAGGATAAAATGAAAGCGAGATATAAATACATATCGTCACCACTTATATACCTTGCCGTCATTCTTATCTCATTTTTGTTTTTCATCTTTGCAGATTGGTTAGTCCCGCAACTGCACCGCTGGGTGAATACGGTGTTCGGCATACTTCCGGTTTACAACGAGATCACCTCGCCCGAGGAGTTTGCCCGTCAGGACGCCGCCCGCACGGCGGTAGAAGCCTTCGTATCCCTTCTGGTTGCGGAATGGCTCGTATCAAGGATTGACAACAAGCGGTATGAATACGTAATCGAAAAAACCGACGGGCTCTATACTATGAGGGAAGGGCTGACACTTTACGCCCGTGAGTTTTTGATCTTCGACCTGATTTTCGTAAGTGCGGTATGCGCCGCAAGCGTCGTCGCATGCCGATTTATACCCGCCGTCGCTTTTGAACACGGCGCGCAGTATCCTCTGCGCCTCGGATACGAGATGTACACCCATCACGGTGCTGTGACAGGCGCGCTTTTGCTCTCGGCAATGGCAATGCTATCGAGGCTGATATCCGCCTTTTTCTCCGTCCGCAGGTACAGAGCCGTATGGCTGTCGGGAGGTGAGCTTCTGTGACCGATCTCATCAACCTCCTCATTGCCCTATTCCTTCTTTACCTGATATTCAAGGCGTGCGTCTTTATTTCAAAACGAATTCTGCTCTTACACAGGCTTTACAGTCTGAAGCGAGAGTGCGGTGCAAACATTCGTTTACATACGTTTCTTTTCAAGCCTGCCTTTATCAAGTCGAAAAAGCCGGATATAACAGTGCAAATTCTCGACACGGTATACCGCATACGCCTGTATTCAGGTGGTGGAATTACAAAATTCGTCCATTTTGCAAATGCCAATTACTCGGTAATACACTCGCGGCTCAAGGTAGGTGGCACACCCGTGCGCGGCACGAGAAAAGGTCTGCCGAAGTATATCCTGCCCGTGGGCGCAAGGGTCAGAGTCATCCCGGATATTGAGCCTGCCCCTGACGGCACGGACAAGAAATACGTGGACGTGCTGCTGTTTAACCCCGCCCCCGCAGAGGTCAGCTACGTTACCGAGGTCAAGACCAGCATCAAGCTGGCGTTTACCGGCGACGCCCTTTACGGCTGTCGTATATTTACCGCCTCCACCTTCGCCAGATATGCCGAGCGAGAGTACAGAAAGGAGCAAAATAAACGCTCGGGTATGAAAGTACATCTATATTAAGACTGTCCGCCTGTCTCACTATCAGCTACAGACTGCTTATCTATCTCACGCTCAATGACGATAGCTTCCTTTCGCAAGTCCCTCACCAAACGGTTGTTGACTATCAGCCCGATTGCCATCGGCACGAACAAAAAACACGACAGGTAGGAGGATGGAAAGGCGATGGCGAGCACCCAGCCCAGCACAACGCTTACTGCAATGAATATGAGAAAAATTTTACCTTTGAATTTATTAAATCCTTCGTATAGCTTATACCACTCAAGATTTTTTGCGTATTCAGGGGTCGACTCCAGCTGTGCCTTCTGTAGCTTTTCTACCGCGCTCAGCTTTCGGTTCAACGGCTGTGCAAATATAATTGCAGTCGCGAATATGACGGAAACTGACACGGGTATGGCGTAACCCACAATATTATTTCCGAAAATTGCTTCGGAAGACAGAAAAATAACAGCAGCCACGAGAGCCGGTACGGCTGACAGCATCACTCCGAGGGTGAGGATTTTTGAGTATTTTTTGCGTATTTTCTCCGCCTGTGAATATAGCTGTTTGTTTGGAAATATGTATTTGAAGGTTTGCAGATTGGCGTCTGCCCGTAAATTGTATTCGTGCTCTCGCCCCTGTGCCGTGTCAATTATTTTAGCCTCCCCCTCGGTCTTTTGCTCAAAGGTATTGCCATTTTGCTGCTTCAAGGTGCCGTTAATAATATAAGCCATGGCAAGAGTCAGCGAGCCTGCCAGCAGCACCCAGAAGGATACGTCTCCAAAGGCTCCCGGCCACTCACCGTCCGGATTTTCAACCGTCTGCGCAATCATGCAAACGGTAAAGACGACGACACATATGCCGAATATCAACCAAGCCCACCACAGTTGTCTGAAGGTGGTTTTTTTATCCTCGGCGGCCTTTTGCCTATATGCAGTCACCTCGGGCATTTCTCCCGAAGAAGCAGGACGCTTTAAAATCCTGCTGTACGTCCTCACGAAAGAAATCCAAAGGCATAGATTTGCAATGGCGAAGCCTATCCACGCAAGTGAAACCGCTCCCATTGCCGTCAGTGCAAAGTCCTGCTCCATGTGAGGGCCAAGTGCAATCGAAAGCGCAATCAGCACAGCGCAGAGCGCATAAAAAATAATTGAAACAACAGTCTTCCTGCGATACTTTCTATACAGCCACTCACGCTCTCTGTCATCGCTTACAGCCCTGGCATACTTTGCAAACCGCTTCTTAAACATTATTTTTCCCCTTTCATTTTTCCGACTGTAATTATCATATAACAAGTGCCGGGATTTGTCAATCGGAAGATATCAGAATGCAATAATCCAAATAATCGAAAAAATTCAAAAAATAGTCCAAAAAATTCGGAAAAATCCCAAAAAAGCACTTGACAACCGACCGTTCGGTAGGTATAATGTGTTACAGAGAAACGAGCGGATAAGGAGTATTACCATGGATAAAGGAAACACGAAAAGCGAGATCCTCTGCGCTTCCCTCGATTTGTTTTCCACAGAGGGCTTTGAGGCGACTTCGATTTCACAGATAGCGGAGGCTGTCGGCATCCGTAAGGCGTCGCTTTACAGCCACTTCGAGAGCAAGCAGTCAATTCTTGACGAGCTGAAAAAGCAAGTGCTGGAAGGATATGAAAGGAAATCGGTTTTTGCAGGGTCACGGGGGCAAATTGACTGCGGCGCTTACCCCAAGACCTGCGAGGATGCGGTGCTCGTCGTAAAGGAACAGTTGAATTATATTCTTCACGACCCATTTATAAGTAAAGCCAGAAAAATGCTTACTATCGAGCAGTTCAGAAATCCGGAGCTTGCCGCACTGCAAACGAAGCAGAATTATTCCGACGTAATGCACTACTTTACCGATCTTATGGTTTATTTGCAAAAGCAAGGCGTATTGCGCGGCGGCGACCCCGAAATCATGGCGGCGCAGTTTTGCCTGCCCATTTCCGTCTGGATAAACCTGTGTGACCGCGAGCCGGAGCGAAAGACAGAGGTCATGGGGCTAGTTGACAAGCATATCCGGCAGTTTTTCAGTCTCTATCGGAAATAAGAAAGGATTACGTATGATAGCATTATTTATTATCGGTATACTGTTCTTTACAGTGGAGCTGGTATGCTTTGCAATCAAGGCGGCTTTTGGAATTGTGAAGAGTATTTTGTTCGTGCTGGTATTTCCCGTACTGCTGATAGTACTGTTCGTCTCGGGGCTGGTTTACGTTGCGTTTCCGCTTTTGGCAATTGCACTGATTTGCGCTATTATCCTGCGAGTTCTTAAAGGATATTAAGGATATGGAAGAAGAGAAGACGGTATGGGTTGATTCGGAGAACAGAATTCTCGCTTTCCGACCGATTGAGAACGGCAAAAGTGTTTCAAAATCGGAAAGCCTCTTTTGGGATTACGTCATGGGGTTAATAAAGTCGGGATACCGGGTAATGTAAATGCAAGGTGTTAAAAGATGAGCAAATACGGTGCTTTATGGATATGGATAAACGAAAACGGCACGGACAGCTTCAAGCTGACCTTTGCAGAAATTGAACAGATTGCCGGTTTACCCATCGACCATTCCTTTCTGAAGCACAAGAAGGAATTGCTGAAGTTTGGGTATTCGGTCGAAAAAATCTCTTTGAAAGAAGAGTGGATTATGTTCCGCAAGCAGGAACTAATCACCGAGCCGTATTGAAAAATCCGCGGCGTTGGCAAGTACAAAATTCAGATAAGGAGAAAAAATGGAAAACAGTATTGAGATTAAAAACCTATTCAAATCGTTCAAGGACGTAAAGGCTGTAAACGATTTGAGCTTTAAGGTTAAAAAGGGCGAATTTTTCGCCTTTCTGGGTGTGAACGGCGCGGGAAAGAGCACTACCATTTCAATTATGTGCGGTCAGCTCGCCAAAGACAGCGGCACGGTTACAGTCAACGGCAAAAATATCGATGAAGGAATGAACGAGATACGCAAGGAAATAGGCGTAGTCTTTCAGTCGTCGGTGCTTGACGCGCCGTTGACGGTCAGGGATAATCTTGAAACGCGTGCCGCGCTTTACGGCATTACAGGCAGGCAGTTCGAGGAAAGGCTGAACGAGCTTTCCGAACTTTTGGATTTCAAAGACCTGTTGAAGCGGGAATTCGGGAAGCTCTCGGGTGGACAAAAGCGTAAAATAGACGTGGCACGGGCGCTGTTTCACCGTCCGAGCATATTGATTTTGGACGAACCGACGACCGGACTGGACCCTCAGACCCGTCAGCTTATGTGGCGTGTAATCCACGCCCTGCGTATGAAGGATAACATTACGGTATTTTTGACCACGCACTATATGGAGGAGGTTGCCGACGCGGATTACATAGTCATTCTGGATAGCGGAAAAATCGTTGCGGAGGGCACTCCGCTTGAACTGAAAAACGGTTACACGGGCGATTTTATCACCCTTTACAATACCTCTGAAGAAAACGTCAAAAAGCTGGGCAAGCCCTATCGCAAAATAAGGGACGCCTATCGCGTCGCCGTTAAGGATACCGAGGAAGCGAAGGCGCTTATTCTTCGTTTCCCCGAAATATTCGAGGATTTTGAAATAACCAAGGGAAAGATGGACGACGTGTTCCTTGCGGCAACAGGAAAGAATCCGGAGGCGGTTTAAAATGAAACAGTATTTAATAATAGTCAAAAGAAACGTAAAAATGTACTTCAAGGATAAGGGACTGTTTATCAGCTCCCTGATAACTCCGCTTATCCTGCTCGTGCTGTACGCAACCTTTCTGGCACAGATTTATAAGGACAGCTTTGCGAGCGCGTTACCCGAGGGCTTGGAGATTGCCGACAAGCTGATAAACGGCTGTGTGGGCGGAGAGCTGTTGTCATCCCTTCTCGCCGTTTGCTCCGTTACCGTAGCCTTCTGCTCCAACATCGTAATGATACAAGACAAATTTCTGTCGAGCATCAAGGACTTTAACATATCCCCGGTCAGAAGGTCAAAAATCGCCTCGGGTTATCTTGCCGCAACCTTTGTAAGCACGCTTACCGTGTGCTTTATAACCTGCGCTCTCGGCTTCGTATATCTGGCTGTGACGGGGTGGTATCTCTCTTTTTCGGATGTGTTACTGGTCTTACTCGACGTGATTTTACTTTCCCTGTTCGGCACTGTTCTGTCCTCTATAATCTTCACGTTTTTATCCACCCAGGGGCAGGCGTCGGCGGCAGGCACTATCGTTTCCGCAGGATACGGATTTCTGTGCGGAGCATATATGCCCATATCCTCTTTCGGCGAAGGCTTGCAGAAGGCTTTAGGCTTTCTGCCGGGTACGTACGGCACCTCGCTTGTCAGGAACCATTCCCTCAGAGGCGTATTTGCCGAAATGAGCAATATCGGATTTCCGAACGAAGCAGTTGAAGGAATAAAGGATTCAATTGACTGCAATCTCTATTTCTTCGGAAACAAAGTGGAAATCTGGCAAATGTATCTGATTCTCGCACTTGCCGACCTTGTGCTGATAGGCATATATATCCTGATAAATGCGCTCCGCCGCGGTAAAAAAGTTTAAAAAAAGAGGATTATTACATGAAGACCGTCATAATTCACGGACAGAGCCATGAGGGAAGCACTTGTATGGTCGCCCGAGAATTGGCTGCCAAAGTCGGCGGAGAAATCAAGGAATTCTTTTTGCCCAGAGATTTCAATAAGCCATGCCTTGGCTGCTACACCTGCTTCAGAACCGAGCTGTCCAAATGTCCGCATTACAGCGAGCTGGAACCGCTGGCAAACGCAATAATCGACTCGGACCTCATCATCCTTGAAAGCCCGGTATACGTTTATCACGCTACGGGTGCAATGATGAGCTTTCTCGACCACTTCGGAACATGGTGGATGGTTCACCGTCCCTTGCCGGAAATGAGCGAAAAACAGGCGGTTGCCATCGCAACCGCGGCAGGCGGCGGAATGAAATCCACCGTGCAGGATATGGCAGACAGCCTTGAAATGTGGGGAATACGCAAGGTATATAAGCTGGGCTTTGGCGTTCAGGCACTGTCACCCGACGAGATACCGAAAAGAATCCTGCGGAATATTCACAAAAAGACAGACCGCCTGGCACGGCGAATAATCAAAAACGCAAACGGGCGAGGCTGTAACAGGCGTGCGAAAATGTGGTTTTCTTTGATGCGCTTTGCTCACAGGCACTTTCCGCCAATGGAGCCGGACTTTGGCTATTGGGAGGAAAATGGCTGGCACGGTAAGAAACGCCCGTGGAAATAACCCCCTGCCCCGTGTCGAGTTTCAAACTATAAATTCAATCAAAAAGGACTGAATTGTCATAATGAAAAAGCAAAAAGTTATCTCGGCAGTCTTGAGAATAATTGCCGCGGCGGTATTAACCGTTATATGCTCTACGTCCTTTTGCGCCTGCCAACCTGACGTCACCTCTGACGAAATCGGAAATATGACCGTTGACCTCGGAGAGAACGGAGCTATCCGAAACGGAACCGAATATTACACCTATCGGGTGGAAACGGGATATAAGGGCGTCGTTTCCGTCACGATTTCCAAAAAATCAGGCAGATTTGATCTTGATATCTATCCGACCGACCGAAAAGACGATAAGGAATATTCGGGCAGAGAACTGGACAGCACGTCCTTTTCGGTAATCCTGAGCGAGCCCGGCGAGTATAAGGTTCGGGTCACGGCGAAAGACTTTGTCGGCGGCTATGAAATAGACTGGAAGACCGAGAAAACGAAGAAAGAATAGAGGCGTGATTATGCGTTGTACCTTAAGAGAGTGGTGTCTTTCCGATGCGAAAGATCTGGCAAATTCATTATCGAATAAGAATATTCTGAACAATTTGCGTGACGGAATACCTTACCCATACACGGAAAAGGATGCGGAAAATTATATAAATTCAATGCTTGAATGCGATAAAAACAGCGTATTTGCTTTTGCGGTTTGCATTGACGGCAGGGCAGTAGGCAGTATCGGTGCGTTCAGGCAACAAAACGTCCATTCAAGAACCGCCGAGCTTGGATATTACCTGGCAGAGGAATATTGGGGATGTGGCTTTATGACCGATGCCGTGCGTCAGCTGTGCGATTTGATTTTCCGGAAAACGGATATTCTCCGCATCTATGCCGAGCCTTTTGCATATAACGCCGGTTCGAGGCGCGTTCTGGAGAAGGCGGGCTTTGTTCTTGAGGGAATAATGAAGAATAACGCGTATAAAAACGGAAAGGTTCTCGATATGGCTCTTTACGCGCTGACAAGATAACGGTATTTGTAGAAACGGTATATTCATTCTCTGGTATTTGGGTACTTCCTGATTTCGTTTTATATGCAAAAAACAGAGAACGGGAGCGATAGAAATTTGGCGTAAAAAAATTTTTTCATTTTTCTCAAAAAGGTATTGACAAGCTGTATTTGATGTGCTACAATTATGTCAACAGAAGAGCTGACGGTGCTTAAAAGCATATGATGTCTAACATATTACGACCGTATTCTACAGATATCCGAGGAATCACGTCGGTAATGTGTGCTCTTTTGAAGTATTAAGGTTACCGATACACAATCAATATTTTATCGGAACTGCCACAGAAGTGGATAGAAAGACAGAGGATATCATTATGACGTTAAAAGAATTTTTACTTACCAATAAAGAGATTGACAGGTTTTCTTTTGGTAAATTTGTAAGACAACGTCGGGAAGAGCTTGGTATGAGCGTGCGTTATCTGGCGGGTGAGCTCGAATTGACCCCTGCATATATCAGTGATATAGAAAAAGGAAACCGTTCTGCACCAAAATCCAAATTTGATGAGCTTCGTGAGCTGCTCGCCATTTCCGAAGAGGATGCTACCGATTTCGCGGATTTGGCTTCTGCAACGAGGAACAATCAGTACGAGGACATCAATCCCTATTTGGGAAAACAACCGCTTGCGAGGGTGGCGCTTCGTAAAGCAAGAGACTATAATATTTCTGACGATCAGTGGAAGAGCTTTATCGATCAGATGCATCCGTCTGACGATAAAACCACCGGAAATTGAAGTTCTGAAGGATATGACTGAGATCATTCCTGGCGATGTAGCATTGTTACACCGTTATGGCCGATTTTTATGGGTTAATTACGGATAATAATGGTGCTACCTGTCAGCCGGCGTTGCGACGTATTAGCCCACTACACGTAAAAATATAATTTGAATGGAGGGTTAAACGCAATGAGACTTGAATATCCTATGCTTCCTAACGGTATGTACTGCTTGAGAAACGGTGATTTTGACGCAATAGCAAGTATGGTGCTCGGTGAGTATTTACCGGAAGCACTTAAAAAGCCACAGCCGGTAGATATTGATTATCTTATTGACGAGTGCTTCTATCTCGAAGTAAAGAAAGCTCATATTACTTTAGACGGGCATATTCTCGGCATGATGGTTTTTGAGGACACCAAATGGAAATATTACGACAGATTGTACCGTCCCGTAGTTGAAGAGCTTAAAGAGTCCACGATGATGATTGATCTTAGCCTTAGCGGTGATAAGAATCTTCCGCGTGAACGCTTTACCAAAGCGCACGAGACAAGCCATTGGATTTGTCACCGTTCCCTTCATTCATACGATAAGCTTCCCTTTGAGTTCAGGAGGTCTTCTGCAATAGCTTGCAGAAATGAGAGTATTGAGAGATACAGGTACAGTGAAGAATTCAAGAGAAGCGAGTCTGACTGGGAGGAATGGCAGGCTGATCGCCTTGCCGCAGCCCTTTTGATGCCCAAAGAGCCGTTTATCAACGTCTCAAAGGCAGTTATCGATAACTGCGGTATCAGAAACGGTGTTCTTGTTAAGGGATACAATATCGAAGCATCCAAAAGAGCGATTTCTATAATATCAAAATTCTTTATAGTGTCTTTCAAAGCTACTCAAATCCGCTTGAGTCAGCTCGGACTGCTCGTAGGATAATTCCAAAAATTTATGGGGTGAGTTATATTCGCCCCATATATTGAACCTATATGTTAACATCAATGCTTTCACAGCTTGTCGTGTTGACGATACAATTTACTAATGGGAGGTAAGCTATGGATAGTAGCAAAAATAACGTGCAGGGCGTTATTCACTTTCCCTGCCACTCAAAAGAAAAAGTCCTCGTATACGAGGGCACAAGCGGGCATTGCTCTATGAAATGCCCATCGTGTGATAAATTCGCCTTGTTTGATTTTAACAGTATGACGTCAAAGCCTGTTAAAGCGGCAAAGGGCGCAATTCACAATCTAACAAATTAAAATCGTTATATCGACTGAGCCGATAGGGATCGTTAGCAGATCACCGCTGCGCCGGGGTATATCAAGAAGCTATATTGCTTTTTGTTATATCCCGGTTTTGTTTTTTGCAGAACGGTTTATAAAGTACATTATAAATGTCTGTATATTTGATACCGTATCGGTTCGGTCAGATATAAAAATTTCAATTTTTTAAGAAAGGAAGGGTGTAGGAGCTATGGATGATTGGAAAATCGTTATAGAAAGGCATGAGCAGCGGCTTAAAACTCTTGAGAGAGACGTTAAAGACTTGCAGGATATTCGCTCCGAGCTTAAAACGATGAGCGAGACTCTTGTGGAGCTTGCTACGGAAGTAAAGCATACTAACGAACATCTTGCAAGAAACGAAAAAAAGATTGATCTTATAGAGAATCAGCCGAAAATGCGAATGCAACAGATAATCACCGCGATTATTTCGGCTCTTGCGGGCGTAATAATCTCGGCTGCGATAGGAAGGCTTTTCGGGTGAGTGGGATATGGACGTTATGAATTTTATTAAACCGGAGCTTTTGATTTTAGTTCCCGTTCTATACACGATAGGACTGGGTATTAAGAAAAGCAAGGTATCGGATAAATATATCCCTCTTATTCTCGGTGTTGTTTCTATCCTTCTATCTACCCTGTGGGTCATTTCTACGAGCGATATTGAAAACTGGCAGGATGCCGTATACGCCGTATTCATATCGATAACGCAAGGAATACTCACAGCAGGCGCAAGCGTTTACGTTAATCAGCTGTATATTCAGTCGAAAAAAGACGAGTAGGCGGCTGTAATTGAAAGGAGGTGGTTAAGTTGATCTACTAAAGTCAGCATCTGCCGCCGGCACGAACGGCTGATGTGAAGTTTATTTAAGTTGTGCAAAAACAAAACAATAAAAAACATATTTAAGAAATGGAGAAAAATTATGAGTTATGTAAAAAATTATAACGTCGGTCAGATACAGCTTGATCTTCCGACACCTAACTATTTTCACGAGCTTCCCTTGCTTTCTTTTGGGGATATTCACGGTAGTGTAAATCTCTCACTCGTTTTTAATTACGGGATGAACAAAGAAAACAGCAATCCTTATAATATTGCAGCCGGTTATAAGCTCAATATGCAAAAGAGGATTGTTATGAGTAATGGAGTACCTTGCGAATTCCAGAATGAAACCGGAAAAACAATTACTCTAAATAAAACAAACAATCTTTATTCCTTCGATGATGACACCCAGAGAGTTCTTAGACTGAATAACGGTTCTTATGAGCTGGAAAATGCGGACTTCAGCAAAGAAATTTACGATAACGCCGGAAAAATCACGGCAGTATATGACAAATACGGCGTGCTGGTTCTTTCCTATAGCTACGATTCTACGGGTAGACTTGCATCTATTGCTTACAGAAGCACAAAAACAATTACTCTTTCGTATAATTCTGCAAGCTGTCTTTCGTCAATCACGTATAACGGAAAAACTATTAGTTTGACGTACACAACATCAGAAGTGCAGGTATCGCATTATAACGGCGTTACGTTTAAGCTCACGTTTTCTAACGAGAATTTTACAGCGACCGCAACTGCTACGGAAAATTCAACAGCGGTTACTTACGCAACAAAAATCGAAAGACCTTCTGAATATTGGAAAATTTTGAAAATTTCTAATTTAATAGGAACCGATATTGTTGATGAAATGACGTACGAGTTTTCCGATATGATTATCGACTATCCCGATACAGTTTTACAATATGCAAATAAGCATAGCCAAGTAGATATGACCGACAAAAATGGTGTAAAAACAAGAGTGCAATATCAGAACGAAAAGCCCCTCTACTCTTATGAAGTTACTACTGATGGAGAGTATGTAGAAGGTGATATTAACATTTTTAACACTATAGACGATTTGGAAAACACTAATATAAGCGGTACATTTAATAAGTCTACTGGTATTGCTATGTATGTTACCAATTCAAATACACAGGTATGGGAACATAATGCGTGTGATTACTATGATAGTAGTGTAATGGGCTATTATATTATAACTGGATGGATTAGGTCAAAGGATAATTACGTTTCTTCCCCTTTGTGTATTTCCAAAGGTGGCGGCACCTATGATATTCAGTTTACTCCCGATGTAACCCCATATAAGCAGTGGAAATATTTTGCATATAAGTTTTATCTTAATGCTAACTTTATAAAAGTTTTCCCGGAAAATACCGGTTTTGTAGAGTTGAAGGATCTTCGAATAATCTTCAAGCCCACATATATTATAGATAATGAAAACGGCAAACGCCGCATTGCAATATCAGAAAATGTTTTGGTTTATCATAGCGGAAACACTTATGATTACCTTCCTATTGATGAAGCAACATTCACTTGCGGCAGTGAATATCTTTCCGATTATGGCAAGGTGCATTTTGAAGATATATTAAGATATAAGCTTAATAAAAAGAAAAATGTTCACACTAACGAGATTTATTACGATAAGTGCAAAAACATCTTGTATACAAGTTCATCCAATGAACTGAAAGTAATGTATAACGGTACCGCTTACAGCCTTAATAGTTTTTATCTTGGCAGTCGCAGATACACCACAAAAGGGCTTGTAACAACCGTATTTAAAGATGATACTGTTAATTTTCTTGTTTGTGAAGTAAAAAATGCAAACGGCACCGTTGTTTCTTCTCAGGTAATTAACAACAAGCTTGATGTTACCAGTGCAACCGTTGATGCAATTATCACTTCTTATACAAGGCAGAACGATCTTATTACTGAAGAAAGCGTAATTGATTCTCTCGACAATAATCTTTACACTCGAGCAACATCGTACAGTGTTGATTCAAGCGGAAGTCCCACTATCACAACTGTTGACGAGTTTAATAACACTACTGTATATACTCTTGATTCAGTATGGGGTAATGTAAAATCCTTAACACTGCCGGGTGGACAGGTCGTTACCGACGAATATGACGCTGATGCTTGCGCTAAGGTAAAAAGAACATTTACTTCGGGAGGACGTTCCAACATCTATGAATACTTCGGAGGAAACCTTTCTCGTGTTCAGGGTAACGGCATTTATTATGATTTTGCTTATTCCAAAGGCGATTTGTCCTCGATAAAGAAAAATAACGCACTTATCGAAGAACACGAAATTACTGATACGCAGACAGATAGTTATTACCCCTCCAAGTCCGGTTCCATTTATTCAGAAAATTCAACGTTTGATAAATACGGCAGACTTACTAATATAGCAGATGTTCTTACTAATACGTATAGAGTTGATCCGTGGTGTATTTCTGGTAATTATACCGCTTCTGAAACCGATAATGCAAGCAGCCAGCTCGCTACAAGTACAGATCATATTACCGGAAATGTAACAAAATTCGGATATGATGAAAATAAACTTGATAAAGCAGCAGTGTTTAATTCTTCGGGCACTAAGCTTGGCGAAGAAAGTTTCACATATGATAATGCGAATCGTGTTACCAATAATGAATATGTTTACGGTACCAAGAGTGTAAAAGAGACGAGAGAGTATGTTACCGCAGAAGATGCCGTTAATCTCGACGAACGTGTTAGTGATTACATTTTTGCTGTAAATAATAGCACTGTAGTATCTTCAACGAATTCTTACGATACGTTTAAGCGTCTGAAGAAAAAAACTATTACCGTAGGCGATAATAAGGTTGTAAAAAATTACACCTATAACAAGACATGGCCAAGCGTAACAGCGCATACTATGAAGAACATCAGGACTCATTATTACAGCTGGAATCACGACAATAAAATGCGTGTTAACGCTGAAACCGATGCTGATGCAGGCTACGAAAATTACTACTCCTACGATGACTACGGTCAGCTCACAAGAGAGAATAACGGGCATTACGGTAAAACAATTCTTTATACCTATGACAATATTGGTAATATTACCAAGGCGCAGAAGTATGATTACACAACCGGAACGGTCAGCGGAACTCCTACTGAGGATACCTATGTTTATAGTACAAGTTATCCCGATAGACTTACAAGCTTTAACAATAAGAGTATCACATATGAAAACAACGGTTGTGTGAAAACCTATGACGGCTGGACGTATACTTGGCATAAAGGAAAGTTAAGTGCTATCAGAAAGAGTACAACCAGTAGCGCCAGCAGTAACTCGAGAGCTTTTATCGCAGGAACTTCTCGTGATTACACATTCACTTATAATGCGCAGGGTCAAAGAACTCAGAAGAAATATACCTATTTCCCTGGATCAATCCAGCAAATAGATTATATGACAAGCTGTACCACAGCTTATGAATATGATTTGCACGGAAGACTTCTCAGCGATACTCGTACTTTGAAGTATAACGACGGAACAATTATTACTAAGAAATTTGTTTTCATTTATGAAGAGTCTGAAATTGTCGGCGTAATATTTACTAATTCCAGCGGAACGGGAACATATTATTATGATAAGAATCCTCGCGGAGATGTTGTAAATATACTTGACAATTCGGGTAATATTGTGGTAAAATATACGTACGATGCTTACGGTAACTGTACTCGCGGTTACACTACCAATAACGATCTTGCGGACAGTAACCCCATTCGTTACAGAAGCTATTACTATGACGAAGATACCGGGCTTTATTATCTTAATGCAAGATACTATAATCCTCAGTGGCGTAGATTTATTTCGCCTGATAACACCGCTTATCTTGATCCTGAGTCTGTAAACGGACTTAACCTTTACGCATATTGCCTTAACGATCCTGTAAATTATGCGGATCCGAGTGGAAATTCCGTAATTGCATCATTTTTAATTGGATTTGCTGTTACTTCTCTTGTCGGTTGGGGATTGTCTGAGATTTTTGGGGCTCAAATCGCAGGTGGTATTAGTTCAATTTCTGGTGGTTTGGCTGCTATTTCGACAGGCATAAGCCTTTACGCTTTAGGTCCTTGTGGGATTGTGGCAGGTACAGTATTGATACTTACCGGTGGTTTGACAATAGGGTTTGGTCTCAATGAAATAGTTGATGGAACAACGGGCACTAATTACATTCAAGATTGGACAGGTTGGAGCAATAGTGTATATAATTGTGTATATACGGGTTTAAATATTGCGTCTGCGGTTGGGTCGATTTCGGGAAATATCGGCATGCGTTTCGCATCAAATAAAATTCTAAATGCTATAGTTCAAGACCCATCGAAAATCACTAATTATAAATTGTGGCAGATAAAAACTTATGGAAAATATACTTCTCTGTATACGCCCGGAACATTAAAAAGGGGTTCTCATGTTGGTCAAGGATATACGCTAACACATAACCAAAACGCTTCTTTAGGATATATTCAATGGCATCCGGGTGGAGGACATCATGGTCCTTTGGCATACTGGAAGATTACAAGTTCATTTAATAAAGCTGTGCGCTTTTATTACTTAACAGGATTACCGTTTTAAGGAGAATGTAATATGTCTATCATCAATAATCAAATAGAGTATCTAATCAAAAAGTCTATTATGCTATCGAAACCTTACGAAAAACAGATTGTAGGGCTATCTGTATTAGGAGATTATTTAACTGATGATATTGCTAATGAGTGGATTGATGATGATATTTATTTGCTCAAAGAACTTTTGACAAAAGGGAAAGTGAATGCAAGAGTATTGGAAATATACATTGAAATCAATGATAATTTTGCATCTGTTTCATTAGGTGGTGAAATGTATGATCCAAACATTTGGACATTAAACGGATTAAAATCGGATCCTTTTTGGGAAAAACAACGAAAGTTGGCTTATGAGTTGCTCAATCAATTAACCAAAATAATTGATTAAAAGCAATTTAAAATTTTTATTGTACTTTGGTATATTTCAGTATACATAAAATACTTCTTCAGTTTTTTCACTTATATCAATCGTTTTGGGTGTCGCATAATGCGGCACCCTTTTTAAAAGCGGTTGCGATATCTCCGAGACAATACGCAACTTGACAAAACCTTCGTTTACGAGTATGATTATAATTGAAGAATTATCGCGCCGTTTGCTTTTATAATTCTTGAATTTATAAGAAAGGTTGGAAATAATGAAAATAAAAGCCAATCGAAACTTTTATAAAAATGTATTAATTGCATTTGCTTCTTTGCTTATCTTTATGGGTAGCTTTGGATATTTTCTAGGGTTTGAAGTAAACGTAAATAGCCTGATGTATTACGCTTTATTTTTGGTTTCAACGATTCTACTGTTTTTAGTCGTGTTTTTGATTATTGACATAAGCAATAAAAAGTATTTTGTTTTTGATGACGGTAAAATCATAGAAAAAAACAAACATAATGAAAGGCTTATAGTGTGCTACAATCAAATATTATATACCAAATATCATAACAGTATAGATTTATTTTATCCTAACATTGATTTTGGATATGCGGAAATTGTATATTTTGATTCAAAAGATAGAGAAACTAAATCGATTCACATATATTTATCAAAGAAAAACTATAAGAAAATATTCGGTAACCTGATTTATAACAAGTAATCAACAAATCACCAACAAAGATACGGTGTGTGGCACACTGTACACATAGTGTTACACGCCTCTCTAAAAAATCTAAAGTTTTAGGGGCTGGGTGTCGCATCACGCGGCACCCTTTTTTAACCTGTTGTGATATTTCTGAAACAATACGCAACTTGACAAAACCTTCGTTTACGAGTACAATAATAACGGATGTATTACCAAGGTCAGGGAGTATGCGTACTCAACAGCCACCGCGCTCACCGGCACGCCGACTGAAATGGCATTCACTTACAATACAACCTACCCCGACCGGCTGACAAGCTATGCCGGCACGAGCATCAATTACAATTCTATCGGCTGTAATAAGGCTGTAAACGGTTATACCGCGACCTGGACTCGCGGCAAGCTTTCGAAGCTTTCAAAGGGCTTAAAACGTTTTGGAACACATGCCTACAACTACAGTTATAACGCTTTCGGGCAGAGGATAGGTATTAACTATACCTACACCGAGGGAACATCTGCGTCTTCTGCAGTCACAATGGGAACGCTGACGGGTTACAGTCACATATTTCGTTACGATCAGTCGGGAAGATTGATTTATGAAAGCAAGACCAGCGAGTACTACGACGAAGGAAGCAGCACTGAAAAAACCGTTTTCCTGTATGATGAAAACAGCATCATCGGTATTGTATATACTGCTTCTGGTGCAACGAGTACCTACTACTTCCAGCGCAATCTGCTCGGTGACGTCATCGGCATTTACAACATGAGCGGAACAAGGGTTGGCGGTTACGCTTACGACGCTTGGGGTAATTGTACCGTTACTCTTGATACTAATGGTATTGCCTCTAAAAACCCGATAAGATACCGCGGATATTACTATGACAGCGAGGCAAGGCTCTATTATCTCAACGCGAGATACTACAATCCCGAATGGCGCAGATTTATTTCGCCGGACAGCACCGAATATATTGATTCCGAGTCTGTAAACGGACTGAATCTGTATACGTACTGCTATAATGATCCGGTAAATTACGAGGATCCAAGTGGAAACGCAGCTCTTACCATTGGAACTCTATTGCTCATTGGATTTGTTTCAGGCGCAGCAATTGGGGCTGCTTCGAGCGTTGCGGGTCAGTATATTGCTAATGGATTTAGTTGGGACAACTTTAGTGTAGGGCAGCTTATTCTGGATACTGTTTTAGCTGGCGTTAGTGGGCTCCTATCCATGTCTACATTAGGAGCCGGTGCAATGATTGCCGCAAATGCTGGGATAGGATTTGTTGGGGCTGTTGGCGGACATTTATTTAATGGCAGTGATTTCTCCAAATTCTCAACATGGTTAGACATCGGAATATCAACAGGTCTGGGTGCCTTGGTCGGAATAATCGGTGGAGCGGGTGCTCTGAATGCCGGCAACTTGAACGCAGCTAATAAAACCGCTGGTTTTATTAGGGCGGCGGGATTGTACGATGATATTTTGACGAAAGCGGTAGATGGTTTCTATAGAACTTCAGGAATTGCTGCAAATGCTCTTAGATTATCGCACGACAACCTCGTCATTCAATGGAACAAAATGATTGTTAAGCAAGCTGGTAACGCTTTAGCTAAAGCATTGGGATATGGCGGTATTGCTTTGTTGATAGGTACAGCTGGTAAAGGGTTACTGTATGATATTTACAATAATTACTTTTAAGGAGAAATATGATAGATATTGTTTTAATCCTAACAATTATATTTTCTTTTATATCAAGTTTTTGCGCTGTTAGGACTTGGAAGAAGAACAATTATGTAAAAATGGTATATGTTGAAAAAAGCGTATCGATCATTTTCTACACTGTAGCTGCTTTTTTTACCGGACTTATATTGATAATGTATTTATTTAAATCCACCGAAGTCTCTAATAGTTGGATTCTGTTTGGTATCTTGTTTTCATTTGATATAATTATGTTGTGGGTATTTTGCTGTGTTGCAACGAAATGTATTTATTTAGAGAAAAATGTATTGTACCAAAAAAGTATTTTTCTCACGAAGCGTATACAAGTTACTGGCAAAATCATCATAACTGAAAAGTTTGACAAAGTGATAGTTAAAGATGAAAACGTTAAAATATCTATCAATATTAGACGATTATCAGGCAATATTATTGCTCTTGTTAATGGGATTAAGCAATTATCAACGTATGACGATTGATAATTTATTCTGACAAAGTATGCTATTGTATTAATAGTACTGTGCTGAACCATTTAGGGTGCCGCTTCTGCGGCACCCTTTTTAAAAATGGTTGAAATATCACTGGAACAATACGCAACTTGACAAACCCTTCGTTTACGAGTACAATAATAACGGAGGCATTACCGCGTCATCGGCATTTACAACACGAGCGGAACAAGGGTTGGAGGTTACGCTTACGACGCTTGGGGTAATTGTACCGTTACTCTTGATACTAATGGTATTGCCTCTAAAAACCCGATAAGATACCGCGGATATTACTATGACAGTGAGTCAAGACTCTATTACCTTAACGCGAGATACTATAATCCCGAATGGCGCAGATTTATTTCGCCGTTTAACGACTGTATTTCTTGCCTCCTCGTGCTTGGTAATGGCACCGGATTATATATGTTTTCTGTCGCTTTGAGCCTAACGGAATTGTAGGTTTATTTGCAAAACTATTCATAATTCCATGTCGTATGTAATAAATTCACAAACAAGAGAATTGTTGAACTTACTTAACAAAAAAGCTCAAAAAAATAAGATAGAAAAACCACCGCCCGGAGCGGTGGAGCCTGAAAATCTTCATATACATATATTCCTCCTTGTGGTTTAACGTAAACGGTCCGTAAACCAAAACAAAAACACAAGGAGGAATAATCATAATCACTGAGCCCTTTGGTTATTCGGTCATAGATAAAACCTTGTCCGCTTACAAACTGCCTGTGGCGAGGCAAAACAGCGTCAGGATTATAAAGAATGCGAAGTTGAACAGGGTGAATTTTAAAATGTAGGACAGGGTGTGCTTCGGGTCCTGCTTTGTGTACTCGCGGAAGGTAATCAGGCTTGCCAGGGATGCTATCAGCGTGCCGACACCGCCTATGTTTACGCCGAGCAAAAGCTCCCGGTAGTTATCCGTAAACTGCGACAGGAGAATTGCCGAGGGGACGTTTGAAATAACCTGGCAGGACAGGGCGCTGAACACCAGCGTATTGAGGTCAAGAAGATAGGAGAAGAACTCCCGGACAGCATCGATTCTTGCCATATTACCCGAGAAAATAAAGAAGAAAAAGAAGGTAAGTAAAAGGCCGTAGTCCACCTGCAAGAGTGCCTGCCTGTCCATAATCAAAAGCACCGCCGGAATTATTATCAGCCCTATCCAAAAGGGGATAAATCTGAAAACGATAAGCACCGAAAGTGCAAAAAGAATAAGATATATGACAACACGCACCGGGGGCAACGACGCCGCCTTTTCCTCAATATTCATCGGCTCGCTCTTTACGAAAACAAGACACATAACCGTGATCAGCGACACCGCTACCAGAAAGGGCGGCAGCATAATACTGACGAACTCGCCGTCGGGTATGTTGAACTTAGTATACAGATACAAGTTCTGCGGATTGCCGAAGGGTGTCAGCATACCGCCGAGATTTGCGGCGATGTTCTGCATAATGAAGGTGAACGCCATATACTTCTCCTTACCCGTGGTATGGAGAATGAAATAACCGAGAGGCAGAAAGGTCAGAAGCGCCATATCGTTGGCAATCAGCATCGAGCCGATGAAGGTTATGTACACTAAGACGAGAATACAGATCTTCGTGTTACGAAAGCGGCGCACTATCGCCTTTGCGACGGTGTAGAAGAAGCGCACGTTCCGAAGGGCGCACACCACAGCCAGAACGCAGAACAGACAGGTCAGCGTCTTCCAGTCGAAGTAATCGGCATACGCCCCGTCCGGCGGCACGATAAAGCAGGTGACGAGGGCGCACGCCATAGCTATCAGCATGACGGTGTTGCTCTTGACAAAGCTCTTTACTTTTTTCACCCTTTCGCCTCCCTCTCGTAATGTTCTCGCCAAGCTTATGTATTTTACCGCGATTTACAGCCTACCCGTGTCAAGTTTTCCGCTTTTCAAAGCGTAAGCAAGCTTAAAATTCGGGGTTATAATATTCCTGCTTTCTCGTATAGTTAAGCCTGTAAACTCTCACGTTTTTGAACTTCCATTGACTTGCAAACGCCTCAAAGCCAACCTTACCGTACTTTTTCGTATCAATGGGGTCAGGGTCTGTGACCTCGAGGCACAGCTTTCCGTCCAGCATAACGAACAGCTTGTTCTCTATATTTCCGAGGCGGAAAATATGCTCACGCTCCGGGTCAAAATCAAACAGCTCGGTGGCGGCGGTCAGCCTGTATTCCGGGGATTTCTCAAAGCCTATCATACCGTGCCAGAAGGCTTCCGCTCCTGCGACGTACGCCATTCCCCTCTCGTTTTTCACGTCGTCCCATTCGCCGTGTATCATCAGGTTGATGTCATGGGTGGAGGGCAAAATCATTTTAGCGGTAACCTCCAGCATAACGTCGCCGAAAAAGTCCTCCTTTGACACAATCATACCGGGGCACATCTCGGGATTTTTGCCCACTACCCAGCCGTCCTCAACTCTCCACTCTCCCGTCTTGATTACGAAATCGTCTGAGAAGGTCTTGCCGTCAAATTCATCTACCGAGTAAAGAATTTCGGATTCCTTCAAATTCACGTCAACCCAGGCGAGCTTGAGTATTCCGTCGGCGATAACGCCGGTGCTTTCAGCTCCGCGCTCGTATTTCTTAAGCTTCGTTCTCATATCATACCTTCCTTTAATGTCAAAATCACAGCTCCCGGGGACGCGGTACTGTGTGCCCCGTATCTGCTATGTAAATTAAACTCTCTTTGCACAGGCGAGAATTCTCTCAACCAGCTTTACGCTGCTCTCAGAGCTCTCCGGAGTAACCTTCTCGGGCTTGACGCCGGCTTCAAGACAACTGACGAAGTAGGCAATCTCGTCGGCATAGCCGTCAGCACCGGAAAGGTTTATACCCGTGTTCTCGCTGACGATGCCCGTATCAAGATCGACCTGCACGCCGTTCTTCTCAACCTTACCGCCCTCGCTCTTAACATAGCCGTTTTCAAACACAGCCGTATAAGAAGCCTCAAAGGGAATTTCCGCATTGTACCAGCCGCCGATAACGCTGACGGAGAAGCCGTCGTATATAAGCTCGCTTTCAAGATAGTCGTTGTTGTCCTTCATGCACATATAAGTGCCCGAAACCTCCTTCGGCTGACCGAAGGCGTACTGAACGAAGTCAATATCGTGTACGGACAGGTCAACAGGCGCGCCGCCGCTCTTACCGATATCTCTCATCCAGTCCTCCCAGCTCCATCTCGGGATACCAGAAATACGCTTCATCTGGATATGTATCGGCTTACCCAGCTCGCCCGAATCGATAATTCTCTTCAAATATACGTAGGGCGACATAAAGCGGACGACGTGCGCCGTCATAAAGGTCCTGCCCGTCTCTTTTTGTGCCGCTACTATCTTCGCCGTGCCCTCGGAGCTTATGCTCATGGGCTTCTCACACAGCACGTCAAGCCCTGCCCTCATCGCCTTCACAGCCATATCCGCGTGCATATAGCTGGGAGTGCAGATGTCTACCATATCAATATCCTCATTTGCAAGGAGCGAGTCCATATCCGCATAAACCTTTACATCGTCCTCGCCTATTTTTTCCTTCGCTAACTCGACACGGGGGTCGGCTACGGCAACGATTTTTGCTCCTTCAAGCTTCTTGTAGCAGTTGTAATGGACAAAGCCCATACCGCCGATGCCTATAAGTCCAACTCTTCTCATATCAACCTCTCCAAATATGCTTTAGTTTCTATAATATCCTTTTTCTGCTGCTCTCCCCAAATCTCACGCTCAATGGTCAGGGTGCCGTCGTAGCCTACCTCCCGCAGTCTCTCAATAAACGCGGGAAAATTAACCTTACCGTCGCCGACCTTGGTTTCAAGTCCCAGGTCATTGCCGTTGGTGGGATACAGACCGTCCTTGGCGTGCACGTCCATAACGTACTTACCGAACACGTCCAGGGCATCCACGGGATTTGCCTTGCCGTAAAGTATGAGGTTTGCGGGGTCAAGGTTGATGCCCAGGTTACCCGTGCCGACTTCCTGAATGGTGCGCAGAAGTGTGACTGGAGTCTCCTGACCCGTCTCAAACAGGAAGGACTGACCGTTATTCTTGCAGTAGTTCGCAACGTAGCGGATAGCGGCAACAACAGAGCGGTATTCCTCGCAAGAGGGATTCTCGGGCAAAAAGCCCACGTGTGTCGCCAGCTTGTCAATTCCCAGCTTCTTTGCAAAGTCCGAGCCGTCGCACAGGTTCTTCATCCGTATCGCGCGGTAATCTGCGGGTACTAGTCCCAGAACCTGGGGTCCCTCGGTAAAGTTCCATGCTGTAGGTCCCCACCAGCCGCACCAGAAGGTGGATACCTTTACGTTATACTTAGCCTGTGCCGCAAGAATTTCAGCGGCAATCCCGTCGGTGAAAAGCGTGCTGTCCCACCCGCAAATCTGACAGTAATCGAAGCCGTAATCGCGCACCTGCCTGAATTTCTCATCAATGCTTTCTTCGTTCAGCTTATTGAGGTGAAGCATAACTCCGAGTTTCATAAAATAAAGCCTCCTTACTTGACTTTTTTCTGTTTCCAGTATATAATAATACACAGTGCAATTCTAGAACGCTTTTGACGATTATTAGAACAATTTTGATTTCTTGAAATAAGGAACAATAATGAAAGACATCGCCCTTTACGAGAAAATCCCCTCCCAGAAAAACAACAATCCCCTGAAGATAAGAATCTACGATAATAAGGACAGTGCCCTTCTGCCCCACTGGCACGAGCATATTGAGCTTTTGTATTTCTTCAAGGGCGAGTGCGACTTTATTTCGGGAGGTAAAAAATACGCCGTACGCCCCCACGATCTGGTCGTGGTCAACAGCACCGAAATTCATTCCTACGTTCCGAGGAGCCGAGTGGAGTATATCTGTATTTTGATTTTTCCGGAATTTATGGCAGGTGAGAATTACACGAACCTGCAGATAGAAAATCGCATACGGGACGACTCCGCCGTGGACGGCTATATTGAAAATATCCATCGGGAGTTCATCTCGGAGGAGCCGGGGCGTGATATGATGCTGAGGGGCGCGGTTTACAGCCTTATGGCACATCTTATGCGGCATCACACCTATTCCGTGATGAGCAAGCGGGAATATGACGCAAAGGAGACCCGCCTGCGCCGTCTCGACACCGTAATGGAATTCATATCCGAGAATTACGCGGAGAAGCTTACCACAAGGACCCTGGCGGAAATGTGCTACCTTACGGAGGAGCATTTCTGCCGTTTCTTCAAAAAGTGGATGGGAAAATCCGCTATGGAATATATCAACGAATACAGAACGGAGAAGGCGGCAATACTTTTAAAGAATACCGACGAATCGGTTTCGCGTATTGCCATCAGCGTGGGATATGACGACCTGAACTATTTTTCAAGGATCTTCAAACGGTATATGGGTGTCACCCCCGGTCAGTACCGTACCTCTGTCCAAAGTCACGAGGGATAGGATACGACCGATTTAAAACAAAACCTATAACAAAACAATAATGAAAATCAGCCCTGAGCTGAAAAGAGAGGTTACCCTAATGAATATGAAAATGTCCTTCCGTTGGTACGGCGACAGCGATCCGGTATCGCTTGAATACATCTCCCAAATTCCCGGTATGCGCTCCGTCGTGTCCGCAGTTTACGACGTTAAGCCGGGGGAGGTCTGGAGCGAGGAAAGCCTCAGACATATAAAAGAGGAGTGCGAGAAGCACGGCCTTATTTTTGACGTCGTTGAGTCTATCCCCGTGCATGAAAACATAAAGCTGGGCAGGGACAACGTCGACAGCCTGCTCGAGGTCTACTGCGAGAACGTCAGACGCTGTGCGAAATACGGAGTCAAGTGCGTGACCTATAACTTTATGCCTGTCTTCGACTGGACGAGAACCCAGCTCGACAAGAAGGCTCCCGACGGCTCCACCAGCCTTGTTATGTATTGGGAGCAGATGAAAGGTCTTGACCCCCTGAAGGACGACATCCACCTGCCCGGCTGGGACTCCAGCTACACCCAGGATGAGGTGCGCGAGCTGATACGCGCCTACGGCGAGCTTGGTGCCGAGGGACTTTGGCGCAATCTGGAGAGATTTCTCAAGAAGGTTATCCCGGTTGCCGAGGAGTGCGGCGTCAGAATGGCAATTCACCCCGACGATCCGCCCTACCCCATCTTCGGTTTGCCGAGAATTATCACCTGCGAGGAAAATATCGACCGTATGCTGTCCATTGTTGACAGCCCTGCCAACAGCCTTTGCCTTTGTACCGGCTCTCTCGGCTGTGCCGCCAGCAACGACGTAGTAAAAATGGTAAAGAAATACGCGAAAGCTGACCGCATAGCGTTTATGCATATCAGGAACGTGAAGATTATGGATGACGGCTCCTTTGAGGAAAGGGCGCACCTTTCCTGTTGCGGCTCTCTCGATATTTACGAGATAGTGAGAGCTTTGGTTGAGTGCGGCTATGACGGCTACGTCCGTCCCGACCATGGCAGAATGATTTGGGGCGAGAGCGGAAAGCCGGGCTACGGCCTTTACGACCGGGCTCTGGGCGCGACCTATATCAACGGAATGTTTGAGGCTCTGGAGAAAGAGCTGACTAAGCAATTCAAATAGTAGAAAACAAACATTACGAGCCGATTTCACGGAGAAAAATATGAGTATAGACAAGCAGCATTTTACCTCCGAGCTGAACCGGGTTTTTGCAAAAAACAAGCTCTCGTCCTATCTGAATTCGGAAAAGTGCGAGAAATTCTATCAGCTCACCGAGCGTATGCTCGAAGAGAATGAAAAATACAATCTGACCGCCATAACCGACCCGGACAAAATCATTCTCGGACATTACGCCGACTGTGCCGTTTTGGTCGGGCATTTGCCAAAGGGCGCAAGGCTCGTCGACATCGGATGCGGTGCAGGCTTCCCCACGTTGCCACTGGCAATCCTGCGGGACGATATTTCGATAACCGCAATCGACTCAACCGCAAAGCGTGTAGAATACGTAAAGGTCACGGCAGAGCTGTTGGGACTTAAGAATATCACCGCGGTCGCGATGCGAGCCGAGGACGGCGGAAGACTGCCCGAATACCGGGAGAAATTCGACTTCGCTACCGCCCGCGCCGTGGCGCAGATGAGAATACTCACCGAACTGTGTATGCCCTACGTAAAGCAGGGCGGAAGGTTCATCGCCATGAAGGGCACGAACGCCGAAGGAGAGCTGAGGGAAGCAAAAAAGGCAATAGCAATCCTGGGGGGCAGAGAAACGAAGCTCATGACCGTCACACTCTCCTCGGACAAGGAGGAGCTGTCGCACCCGCTGATTATCGTAGAGAAGAAGGAGAAGACCCCGACTGCCTACCCACGCCCCTACGCACAGATCTCAAAGAAACCGCTGTAAGCAAGACTTACATAGTCAAAGCAGCCTGAAAAGTCAAAAAAACGGTACAAGTCACCTCGCCCTTCGGCAGGGATTATTGCACCGTGTTGTCTTAGGATAATGCGTATTGTTTGCAACAAATTTTGCACGCTGTCCGCGGCTCAAACCGCTTTCTGTTTGTGAATCGGAGAGGGCGTAGCGAATATCGCCATAAAGAGAACCTTTGGAGCGCTCTGCGCCAGTCTTTTTTGCCACATCTTCCGAGAAAATCTCGTTAATTAGCGGAATATCCTTGACAGCTTGCAGAAAATCTGCTATACTTATTACAGGAGACTCCGAGGAGATGAGAGAGCTTTGCTCTGTAACAGCCGCGCCGCGCTTGAGAGCGGAATTAGGGGTCTCTGTTTTTTTGCCCTTTATCGCACTAAGCTGGTAGACATCAATTTCTGTTACATCATTCTGGAGCTTCGATACGACGGAACGCACGACATAGAGGCTGTCACTATCGTGACAAGCTCCCAGAAGCACATACGACATATCGGTTTTGCGAGACGCATTACCGTTCAGCTCATTTACGGCGACACTTCCTCTGAGGATGTCGCCTATTTTCATGACTGCAAGAGCGGTTTCTTCGCTTCTCGCAAGCCCATGCTGTAAGCCTTTAGTACCAAGCAATACATCAAGCCCGATATCATTGACGCGCACATAAGTGTTCGTGTCGGTGTTGTTCGGGTTTTTCTGTTTTCTGGCGTTAAGCTTTCCTCGTGCAAGGATAGCCTTTTTGTCAACCTTTCCGTCAGCGGTCTGCGGAATCTCCGCAGGGAGTTCTACGACTGAGAGGTCTGGCTTCTTTGTCAAGGCATCGTAGGAGTAGCCGTCCGCATCCTCGTTCATATCAATATCACCGAAGATAGCATCAAGGTCCTCGTCACCTGTTAGTGCGAATCTTTCAACGACCTCTCCATTTTCTCCAACTGTGAGAGAATATCCGCTTCTGTATTTGCCGGATTGTCTATTATCCTGATTAGTTCCTCGGCTCGTTTGTCCGAGGCTTCTCCTCCGTACCTCTTGGTTATACTGCTCAAATGATTCAGTATTCTCTCTACGGTACTCTTTTGCAAATCCTTCTTGTCGATAGAACGAGTAATAAGTATCCGACCACGTCCTTCCTTCATACAAATCCTCCTTGATTAAATCCATTTCCGTTTCCGTTTCGGCATTAAAACGAACGACCCGCGAAATGGTAAAGTCATTTTTCTTTCCCTTAACGAAAACGAATACGTTATCTACGTCAAGCGTAGTATGCGGCTTTTTATTTACCTCAATTATCGCTTCACCTTTTGATGATTGCTTGAATGTACGCAAGGTTGTCCTTGCTTGTATCTTTGAATATAAGTCATCAAGCTCGTTTTTTGATAAAGCTTCCGCATACCTCGCCCATCCAAAACTATTATACTGCTTTTCGGTGTATTTTTCAATAGATTCGGCGTTTTCTGTAAGGGCGTATCTAAACTGCGTAAGGTCGCTCTGATACGGGATTTTGCCTTCTTTGAAGAAATACTTAATATCGGCAATAACCTTTCTCGCGGAAACGTTGCCGTCATAGTCCAGGCTGCCAATGGTGCTACCGTTCTCGTTGTCAAAATCAACGTGAAACTCTTTCTCTTTCCAGCCGAGCCGTTCTACAAGGCTTGTGATCTGCTCGTACTGCGCCTCGGTAGGCTCTACAATAAGGTTGATGCCGGGGGATTCAGGAGCTACGCGGATATTGCCGCGAGCCATAAACTCAATCATAGCATCCGTATAGGAATCCACCTCGTAAATATCGAAAATATCTCTATGATCGAGGGCACGGTATCCACCGGGAGCGCCTACACTCTTGCCCGACAAATCAAGCTTTGTGCCGTTCTTGAAGATATAACCCGTTGTACTCCAGCTAAACGTTCTGCCATACTTTTCAAGCACTTCCTGCTCAACGGTTTCGGGGAGAGCAAACCTTATATCCCTGTTATATGGGCTAAATCTCTTGCTGAGAGGGATAACTTTTCCTGCATCGTCATAGGTGATGGGATCTGCCGACTTTATCTGTTCGCCGTCAAATACAACCGTCATTTTAGACATTCCATCATCCAGGATTATGCCGTCAGCTCGTCTTGCCTCCGCTTCTTCTTTGAAGAACTCAAGGTAAGCATCCCATACGCCTATTGCATCATCATCACGGAACGGGTTGCCTAAACCTTCACGAAGGCAAAACTGCTTATCTACGAGCAGAGGCTTTTTAACGCGCAGGTACACATCTAAAACGCGCCCCTTTTTGCTACTGTCAAACGCGCTTGAAGCATAATCCTCGGCAATACTCTTTCTGTCGATAAAGAAGAAGCCTTTATCATCGTAGTTAAAGCGGCTACCTATAAACGATTTCTTAAATTCCGTAAAGTCTTTTGCAAGCGTGCCGTGATAGCTTTTTATGGTGTACCCGGCTTTCTTTGCCGCTTCATCAACCATAGCCTGCACAGTATCCATATCTCCGCTTTCAATAGCAGCCGCATAAGCCTCATCTGTAAGCGCAAAACGCTTTTTCGGAGGATTTTATGAAGAATTTTCGTCAGAGGGGTTGCTTTTTTCTGAGTTTTCGGATATAATATCATTAGAAAGAGCACCAGCGGTGTGCCGAGCCTTCGTAGAAGGGTTCGATGCTTCAGTCATCCTCGGACTACCAGTGTTTCTTTCTATTTTTTTTGCGTATTTTTTCTCAAATTTCTCTTTGGATACACCAATAAGCTTAGTGATTTGCAGGGATTTTCTTTCGGAAGAAGAAACGGTTATAATCTGATAATAGCCGTTTTCTGCGCGGCGGTATATATGTACCTCTGTCTTGCCGTTATAATCGTTTACGCTGAGCACTCCATCAAAATCAAAGATATGTCGGTGGAGGTTTTCAAAATCGCTCTCGGAGAGGGCAATATCGCCCTGCATTTTCGGAGAGGAGTGTACTTTGTATGCCTCGCGCAAAGCATCGGCTTGAAATTCAAGATAATCACCTTCCAGGTCGAGAGTGCTTCTCACATCTGAAATGGCTTCGGCAAGCCTCTTGGGAACACGTGCGAAAGCTCGTACCTCGCCGCCTGCCTTGCCATGAATTGCATTTGAAATAAACTCTCTGATCTCACTCTCGGAGGTTAGGATCGGCTTTTTGCCGTTCTCTAACATACGCTGCTTCTTGTGGCGTGTGTGCAACGTCTTGCCGGTTGCCATATATTCAGCGAGATCTTCATCTGTAAGGAGCGCATACCTCGTATCCGTATCAACATCCGTGTTTGTTGTAGCGGGTGCTTCCTCGTCATTATCGCCTGTAACGTGCACAGAATTGGTTTCCGTGTTCGTTGCGGGCGCTTTTTTCACTCCTGCGCCCTCTAATGTAAGTGCAAGAGCGTTATTGCCCCGGTTGCGCTCGGAAAGGCTCTCAAAGAGTGCTTTGTACTGCCGTACAAACTTACGAGCTTGCGCCGACAAGCCCTGAACAGAGGAATATTCCCGGGCGGATTTGCGGAAGAATGAAAGCACCTTGTCCGCGAAAGACGGCTCTTTGGAAAGAATGTAAGCCCATGCATCTGCGCTTCTGAAAACTTCCTCCGCGCCTGCTGCTGCAACCTCCTCCTCGGAGATGGTATGAGCAGTGGCAGCACCCGTACCAAGCTTTTTATAGAACTTCTTGTATCTCTCGCGCACTTCTTGTGCTTTTTCGGGGTTGTTTTTTCCCAAAAGCTCTCTTGCTTCGGTAAATAGCTTCAAAGCGTGTTTATCTCCTTCAGCAAAAAGCTTACAGCAATCCGACTGGTCCACATTCTTTTTCAACCGACCCGAAGAAAAAAGCAAGAATGTGCAAATTTATCGCAAAATCCAAATTACTCCCTCCTTTTCTATTTTCCGACCTGCGGCAGGTGGTAGAATAAAAGCAAAAAAGGACGTGAAAGTATGGATATGTTCGATCAGGCTCGGGCAATGGCAGGTACGCTGGAGCTGTGCAAAATAACCCAAGAGGAGCTGGGGCGCAAGCTGGGAGTAGGGCAATCCTGCGTAGCCAACAAAATAAGGCTGTTAAACTTCTCGGACGGAATGAAGGACAAAATAAGACGGAGCGGTATCAGCGAGCGGCACGCGAGAGCTATACTTCGCCTCGGCTCGGAGGAAGAACAGCTGACGGCTCTCGAAAAAACGGTAGCAGGCAAACTGACCGTACGCGAGTGCGAGGCACTGGTAGATTCAATGGTGGACGCACAGGCACCCGAGCTGATTCTGCGCTCTGACAGGCTGAAAAGAGTAGATACCTTTCGCACGACCTTGGACAAAAGTCTGGACACTCTGCGCTCACTGGGCGTAGAGGCAAGAGAGTGGACAAGCTATGTAGGCAGTAAAATGTACATAACTATTTGCATTTCGGACGCCTGACCTTGAAAAGCAGTGGCGCGTCCGTGCCGAAAAGGCAATCAAGCAAAAAAACAAAAAGCACAGTAAAACTCGACACGGGTATACCCCAATAGGTCAAACTGTGCTTTTATTTTTTGTCAACTCAGCGTATGTAAAATTGCAGGCTCAGGCTGCCGCTCAGCACTGCACCGGACTCCGAATAAACACCGTCCGGACACAATCGAAAGCCGGAAAACTACTCTACCACAATCTTGGAAATACCGATTCTCGCATTACCGAGAGCATGGACTATGGCAAGGAGCAGACGCTCTTCCGTCTTCGGAATTTTCGTCACGTCAAGATTCACGGTATATGAATCAACCGGATATGCCTTCATCTGAATTCTGACGTCACCCTTTCCCTCCGCGACGATGGTTTCTTCTACAATCTCCTTAATCCGCTTGAGTACGTTCATATCAAATATTCTCGCAAATTGGAGTCTCAAATACTTGGATACATATTCAACAGGCTTCGGTGCGGGCTCGGGATTATTCGCTCTTTGTTCCGTCTCTCTTTGCACGGCAATACGTCGTGCCTCTTCCCATGCAAGTCTTTCACGTTCAAGCTTCTCTGCCTCTGCCTTTGCCCTTGCCTCGCGCTCGGCTTTTTCCGCCTCAAGTCTGCGCTGTTCTTCTACGGCAAGTCTGGCAGTCTCGGCAAGCCTACGTCTCTCCTGCTCCTCGAGACGGTATCTCTCCTGCTCGCGTCGCCTTTCTTCCTCCTCGGCTTTCCTACGCTCCTCGCGCTCACGGGCAATGCGCTCTGCCTCCAAACGGCGGGCTTCTTCCTCGTGTGCGCGGCGTTCTTCTGCCTGGCGCGCAAGTGCCAACAGCCTTTCATTCTCACGGACGAGCCTGTCGTTTTCCAGCTGAATTCTTCTCTGCTCTTCCTCAGCCTTGGCTCTCGCCTCGGCTTCAAGCTCCCGTCTTATTTTTGCCTCAAGCTCGGCGCGTATGCGTGCCTCGCGGAGTCTTTCCTCTTCCTCTTTGTCAAAGGCGGGTTGATTTTCGCTCTTGGCTGCCGTCGTTTCTTCGGGCACGGCAAAACTATCCTCTGTAAGGGTCAGTGCAGGCTCGTATTCCGAATCGGCATCAAGCAGTGCCTGCTCGGAGAGTGCCTTTTCATCCTCCTCGGACAATTCAACGTCACCGTCGGGAAGCGAGAATTCTCCGTTACCGTCCCATTCAAACTCCGACTCCCCGGCTGACTCTGCCGCGGCTATCTGTACAGGTGCCCCGACCTCACAAAGCTCGCCCTCTGCATACTCCTCCGTATACTCGCCGCCGCTTTCTTCATCATCCGTGCCGATTCCGAACGCCACGCGCTCAAGCTCGGACATGGTGCTTGCGTCATCGGCTTCCCGGGTATCCTGCATATCCGACGTGCTCTCGGCAGGCTTAACGCCCATGCTGAGCAGCATCTCGCGGAGCTTATCGTCCACCTCGTCGATGTGCCTCGTGTCCTGCTCTGCCGTTGGAATCTTAGTCAGCTCACCGCGCTTAAGAGCCGTCTTGATAAGCTCGCGCCACTCGGTGACCGTCTTTTTGCCCATGGCAGACTGATATTTCTGAGGATTGCTTCCGCATAGGAAGCGGTATTCTTTTTCTCTTATCTTCTGCGCGACGTCCTCGCCCAGCGTAAATTTAACCGTACTTTTCGACACGGGGTCGGCGATACCGTATCCTACCGCAGCGTCAAGACGCTCCCATTTAACCCAGAAGTCACGCGCCCGGCAGCCTCTGCCCGTCATAAGCAAACGGCGGTAGGTAACGTTCTCCGAGGTGTGCTCCATATACGTCCCGGGAGCGAACACCAGCTCTAATTCAAGCGATGACCCCGAGAGTCCCTCGACTCCGAGCTTATCGGTAATCTCTTCGGTAATCTGTCTTGCCAGCTCGTCCACGAAGGTCTGACTGTACTTGCCCGACAAATCGCGGGGGCTGACGCCTACCGCGTGCACCCTGACCGGAATGACCCCTTCGTCGTATGTGATAGCTCTGCCGACGAGCTTCAGCCTGAACTCCTCGGGAACGTCCTCGGCAAGCTTGAAATCCAAATTCTCTTCGCCTACGTAGGAATAGGGCAGGCTGTCCTTGAATTTTTCACCGTCTGCCGTCCAGCTTATCCACCTCGTGAGTGCGCCGTCCGGGGTCAGAACCGTCAGGGGGTAATACCACTGCCCCTCACAGAGAAAGCCGTCGGACAGATAATCCTCGTACATACGCACGCCGAGGAGCGCGTCGCCGTAAACATACTTCAGCTTTGGAATCAGATTATTCTCAACGCTACGGGCAAAGCCGTCGGTCATGGTATCCTTTACTATTTTATTGTGACTAAGGTCTGTCAGCATAAAAAGCTCCTCTCTGTTCCCGCCCTAGGGAAAATTTCTTCGGGGGATAGCGGTCTTCCGCGGCTTCAACGTCAAAAAAACGTAATTGAACGTAACGCCGCAGTGCCGAAAGCCGCAACCGAAATAATAGCAAATATCGCGGCGGCAAAAGCCGAAGCGTGGCAAAAGCTCATACCGCACCTTGAAAATCGCGCGCGGACTTTCAGCAAAGATGCGTTTTATTTCTGCACAAGGTGAATTGCAAAGCCGCAAATCTCGTCCTTGAAGTAAGCGAACTTGGGCTTGCCCGTCTTGTCGTCGTATGTAATGCTGGACTGGTCAAACTCAAAGCCGAGTCTTGTGAAATACGCTATAGCTCTGTCAACGAAGTTGGCACGGATGCCGATATGACCGCACTTGCCGGGTCCGCGCTGACACATAAACTCAAATTCCTCGCCTGCGAATATGGACTTGCTGGTCTGACGCAAAGGCATACCGAACATCAGCTCAAACAGCTTAGCTCCGCGCTCTGCTTCCTCTTTGCTGTCGTTGTTGATACCCATGTGGACAAACTCAAGACCCAGCATAGCCTTAACCGCGTTTCTGGTAAGAGCGGTAATTTCGTCCCACTTTTTCTCCTTTATAAGCTCATCCTTTACCATGAAAGAGCCGCCGCAGGCAATTATCTTGTTGAACTTCAGGTAGTCAAGCAGGTTGTCCGCGTTAATTCCGCCGGTAGGCATGAAGGTAAGCTGACCGTAGGGAGCAGCCATCGCTTTCAGCATTTTAAGACCGCCCGCAGCCTCGGCAGGGAAAAACTTGACGGTTGAAAGCCCCAGCTCCAGAGCCGCCTCGACGTCTGAGGGATTGGAGCAACCGGGAAGCATGGGTACACCCTTTGACAGGCAGTAGGACGTAACCTTGGGGTTAAGTCCGGGAGAAACGAGGAACTTCGCACCTGCCGCAATAGCCGCGTCAACCTGCTCGGTGGTAAGCACGGTGCCCGCGCCTACGAGCATCTCGGGAAATGCCTCGGTGATATTCTTGATAGCCTCTGCCGCACACTTGGTTCTGAAGGTGATCTCGGCTGCGGGAAGACCGCCGTCGATAAGAGCCTTGGCAAGCGGTATTGCATCGTCTGCGTTCTCAATCTTGATAACGGGAATAAGACCTATTGAATAGAGCTGTTTAATCATTTCGTCCATTTTCTTTTCTCCTAAAAGATTTTATTTTTATTGGCAATTATATTATACTATACTGCGCGCGAGGCTATCAATTGCAAAAATTGCCCTAGGCATTGTAAAAATTGCGTCTTAATCCGACGTTTTTAAACGCGCTATTGACAAGGAAGTCGGTGTGGGCTATAATGGAAGCAAAGTTTTCTAATAAATTAGAAAGGGGGTATCCGGAATGAAAATTCTCGGTATCCTATCCTCCGACCCGAGGCTCAGGCGAAAGCTCGAATTGCTCTTCGGTGACGAATACAAGGTAGAGATTTTGTCCACGGGCGAAGAGGGCTGCGAGCTGCTCATAACCGACGACGACAGCTTTGCCCCGGGGCGCTGTGGCGTAATAAGGCTCAGCAAAGACCCGCGCCGCAGCGACTGCATCACCATCCCCTTCCGTCACGAAGAGCTTCGGGAGGCGGTAAGAGCCGCCGACGTTTTACCCGATTCGGGACTCGTGCTGTCCGAAAAGGAAAGTGCCGTCTATCTCGGAAAAAGGAAAATCAAGCTTACCGACGTGGAATACCGTCTGCTCCTGGCTCTCTATTCCGCCGAAGGCTTCGTCAAAAGAGATACTCTTTTGCAAGAGGTCTGGGGGGGCGAACGTGACTTGGGAGTCGTAAACGTCTACATACACTATCTGCGCGAAAAGCTGGAACAGGACGGGGAAAAAATAATTCTGTCCTCCAGGCGCGAGGGTTACGGAATAGACCAAAGATACAGGAGGACAAAGTAATGCTGAAGCTTTTTGAGGGCGATTTTTCCACCGACGCAAGGTGGAAAATGCTGAAAGAGCTTAAGAGTGCGGTCATCGGCGGCGAAAGATGCTATTTGTTCGTACCCGAACAGCAGACGCTTCTGACCGAGAGCGAAATGTGCGCATACCTTCCCCCGTCGGCACCCTTATGCTTTGAGGTAACCAATTTCACCAGATTTATCAACACGGCGCAAAGAGCGCTGGGCGGTATAGGCAAGGGCTATTGCAAGGGTGCGGAATCCGCGCTCATAATGTGGCGCGCGCTCACCGAGCTGTCTCCGTTTCTGACGGTGACGGGGGGAGGAAGCAGAGTCAGCTTCGGCACCGTCAACCGTGCTCTGTCCGCCGTCAGGGATCTGGAATCACGAGGTGTTACACCCGAACTGCTGTCAGAGGCTGAGAGGCAGGAAGGGATTGACCAAAGGCTCCGCGACAAGCTCGCCGACATCGGGAAAATTTACGCGCTGTACAAACGAATGCTCAACGAATCCTACTCCGACGTAAACGCCGATATGCTCTTTCTCGCCGACACGCTGGCAGAAAAGCCGGAATTCATTTCCGGCGCAAAAATATTCGTCGACGGCTTCACCTCTTTTACAGAGCCGCAATACAGGCTTCTCGGCGTACTGATGCGCCTGTGCGACGTGAGCGTGCATCTGACCTTGCCCAGGGAAGAAAGCAGCCTTTTTGAATACAGCGAGGTAAAGAAAGCCCACGGCAGACTTATTGCTTTGGCAGACAGGGCAGGCTGTAAGAAAGCCTCGTACCGCTCGGCAGAGGACATCACCGATGCCGCGCCGTCCATCTCCGCCGTATGCTCTCTGCTATGGCGCAGAGATGGCAAACTTGACAATAATTATTTACATAATTTGTCCGAACTCGGAGGGCGTGTCAGAATTTTTGAGGCAGACACACCGTTTGACGAATGTGATTTTTTAGCCTCGGATATCAAGCGCAGAATTATGGAGGGGGCACGCTACTCCGACTTTGCAGTCATTGCGGGAAATACCGACAACTACGTCGGCATACTTGACACCGCGCTCTCGCGTGCGAATATTCCCTGCTTCCTGTCAAAAAGGCAGGGCATTATGGGCATGGAAGCCATAAAGCTCATAAATACCGCCTACTCCACGGTTCTTTGCGGCTTTGCGCGGGAGGACGTTATTACCTATACCAAGTGCGGTCTTTGCGAAGCAAGCAGAGAGGAGCGGGATGAGTTTGAGCTGTACTGCGAAACCTGGCAGATTGAAGGAAAGCGCTTTACCGATGAGGAAGAGTGGAATATGAACCCCGAGGGCTATTCCGCAAGGAGCGAGAAAAGTGCTGAAAAACTCGCGCGGATAAACGCGACGAGGGATAAGATTATTCCACCCCTCGTCAGCTTCCGCGAGGACGTCAGGCATGCTAAATGCGTCAGAGAGCACGCTGACGCACTGTTCAGATTTCTCACGGATATCAAGCTTGAGGAGGCACTGTGCGAAAGGGCGAAAAATCTGTATGAGTCCGGCGAATATCAGGCGGCAGAGGAAAACGCAAGGCTCTGGGAAATTATATGCTCCTCTCTTGACACCGTAGTCGACCTTTTGGGCGCGGCAGAAGCCGACGCAGAGTCCTTCACAGGTCAGCTGAACGTGGTATTCGAAGAGACGAGCATAGGACATATCCCCGCCTTCTGCGACGCGGTCACCGTCGGCTCCGCCGATATGCTCCGCACCGGGAGAAAACGCCACGTCTATATGATAGGCGTAAACGCCGGCGAATTTCCGGCGTCTGTCACCGACAGCTCCTATTTCAGCGAGAGAGAAAAAAGCAAGCTGTCCGATATGGGTCTGCCCTTGGAGCCTGACCTTGAAATAAAGACTGCGCGGGCGCGCTATTGCTTCAGCCGCGCCTTCATGACCGCCTCCGACACGGTAACGCTTATGTATACCTCAAAAAGTGCCTCGGGCGGTGCGGTTCTTCCAGATTCCGTTATCGACAGAATATCCGAGATAACCGATAAAAGGATAATTCCCGTAAATGTGGGCGAAATACCCACACTCGACAGAATTTTCTCTCCATCGGATGCAATACTTCTGAGGGCAGAGGCGGCAGAGGAAGATGAGAAAATAATACGCTCGGCTCTTCTCGGCACCGAATACGGCGGCATTATCCGCGTCAGCGAGGGTGAAATATCCAACACGGGTCAGGTCCTCGGCAAGGACGCCATAGGCATTTTGTATAAAAACGAGCTTTATCTGTCGCAGACGAAGCTGGATAAATTCCTTAGCTGTCCCTTTTCATATTTCTGCAAATACGGTATTCGCCCCTCGGACACCGAGCGCGCCGAATTCAACTCGCGTATCATCGGCAGCTTCATTCACTCCATACTTGAAAACTTCTTCGAAACAATCAAACAGAGAAGCCTGTCCGTACAGTCGCTCTCCGACAGCGAGCGACGGGATTTGGCAATGAGTGCCGCAGAGAGTTATATTACCGCTACCCTCGGCGACAGACGGTCGGCAAAGACCGACATGGCAATAAACCGACTCTGCCGCGCCTCGATGCCGGTAGTGGACGCTCTGTGCGACGAATTTGCCAACTGTAAGTTTACACCCACATTCTTTGAGCTTCCCATAGGAGGCAGGGACAAGGGCACCCCAAATTCCATCGTTTACTCGACACGGGATGGGGGTAAGGCTATAATCAACGGCATTGTAGACCGCGTCGACAGCTTCAGGCACGGCGAGGACGTTTACGTGCGGGTGCTGGATTATAAAACAGGCTCAAAGGTTTTCTCACCCACCGACTTGAAGGAGGGTGAAAACCTGCAGATGTTCTTATATATGAAGGCTATCGCCGATACGAAAAATCCTGAATTTCTCGAAAAGGTCGGTGTCGGCAAGGGCGGCAGAATAATTCCCGCCGGAGTGCTTTACGTCACCACGTCGGTAAAGGATGCAAGAGTGACGAGCGCCAGCGACGAGTCGGCGAGCGAGGCGGTAAAAGAGCTGTATAAAAGACAGGGTATGATTCTTGACGACCCGATAAATCTGGAAGCCTCAAATCCCGACTATATGCCCGAGAACAGAGCAAAATCGGATGAAGTTACCTACACCGAAGAGGAGTGGAAGGAAATCACCGACGGCATAGAGGAAGTCGTGCTCGACATAGTCGACAATATGAAAAGCGGTGATATTTCGGCTTCGCCGAACAAGTCGCGTTCAAGAATCGGCAGTCCCTGCGATTTCTGCGATTACAAGCCGGTCTGCCGCGCTTCAAAGGAAAGCTCGTGGCGTCCTTAACTACCGCCTGCCGGTCGCAGGCTGCCCGAAAATACCGCTACGGCGATATATCTTCCCTGCCCTCCGTGCTCACAGTTAAATCATTGCAGATAATTCAAGTGACTTTACAGGCAGGAAAAAGAAATAAAGTTTTGTGCAGATTGTCCATTGGACTTTTTCCGGAAAATGTGGTACAATTAAGGCGAAAAGAAAAATGAAAGGTCGAAGGATATGCACAAACCGGGAGATTTGGTGCTTTGGAGCACCGGAGTGATGAAGATTGCCGATATACGCGAGGAATCCTACTTCGGCACCGTACGCACCTACTACGTGCTTGTAAATCCAAAATCCAAAAGCGACTCCGAGACGCTTATTCCGGCGGATAACGGCGAGCTGGTTTCGAAGATGAGACCTTTGCTCACAAAGGAAGAGCTTATCCGTGTTATCAGCGAGGCAAAAAAGCTTCCGCCCGAGAAATGGATCGCAGGAAGCCGTGCGCGCACCGAGGCTTATAACAAAATAATTCTCTCGGGCGACCGATGCAGACTTATCACTATGATACGCGCCATCGACGAGGCGAGCACTGCACGCCGTGCCGAGGGAAAAAAGAGCTTTGTTTCTGACGACAACCTGAAGAGAAAGGCTGAAAAGCTCCTCTTTTCCGAGGTTTCCGAGGTCTTGTGTATCCCCGAAGAACAAGCCGCCGATTTAATAAAATCGCTGTAATAGCCGCGCCGTTCAAATGAATAAAATATCTATCTGATATTTTTGCCGATAACGTGAAAATAACAGATAGATTTTTTTGCGTAAGTACTTGATATTTCTCTGTTTTTTTCGGCTATCATAACATTGAATATTAGATTAGTCGAAAAGTGAGGCTCTGATAATTATCATTGAAGACGCCGGGACGCTTTATCCGATTGAAATCAAGAAGCATGCCGACCCGACAAAAAAGGATATTGAGGCCTTTGATTTGCTTTATAAAATAGGCGGAGTGAAGCGGGGCGAGGGAGGCGTTGTTTGCCTCTACGACAATCTTATGACACTAAAAGAAAATGACCGGATTATTCCAATCAACTACATTTAAAATTTACTCGGGCATAAACTGACAAAAAGCAAATAGCTTTCCATAGGTTCAGCTCCGCATAAAAAAACAGGCAGAGAGCCGTGCAAAAAACGGTCACTCTGCCTGTTGTTTTTCCCTTTAGTGGGCACCCGTGCTGTATTTCAAGCGCGTTTTACACCCTCATACCCGGGAGACGAATTATCAATACATTCCGTCCATACCGCCGGCGGGAGCTGCCGGTGCGGGCTGAGGCTCCTTCTTGTCGGAAACGACAGCCTCGGTAGTCAATACGGTGGATGCGATGGAAGCCGCATTCTGAAGAGCGCATCTGGTAACCTTTGCGGGGTCAACGATGCCCTGCTCAATCATATTGCAGTACACCTCGCTGTAAGCGTCGAAGCCGTAGCCGACCTTGCCCGACTCCTGGATCTTGGAGATAATAACCGAACCGTCAAGACCTGCGTTCGCCGCGATCTGCTTCATGGGAGCTTCGAGAGCCTTGGCTACGATCTTAGCGCCCGTCTTCTCGTCGCCCTCAAGCTCGGCAACAACCTTCTCAACAGCGGGAATGATGTTTACAAGAGCCGTGCCGCCGCCTGCAACGATACCCTCCTCAACTGCCGCCTTAGTGGAGTTGAGCGCATCCTCGATACGGAGCTTCTTCTCCTTCATCTCAACCTCGGTAGCCGCACCGACCTTGATAACGGCAACGCCGCCTGCCAGCTTTGCAAGGCGCTCAAGAAGCTTCTCCTTGTCGTACTCGGAGGTGGTGGCTTCGATAGCCACTCTTATCTGATTTACTCTGTCGGCGATAGCCTGCTTGTCACCGGCACCGTCAACGATTATTGTATTTTCCTTGGTAACCTTGATCTGTCTTGCTCTGCCCAGCTCAGCAATGGTAGTATTCTTCAGCTCCAGACCGAGCTCGGAGGTGATAACCTCGCCTCCCGTCAGGGTAGCAATATCGCGAAGCATCTCCTTGCGTCTGTCGCCGAAGCCGGGAGCCTTGACGGCAACGACGGTGAAGGTGCCGCGGAGCTTGTTCAGAACGAGGGTGGTAAGTGCCTCGCCCTCGATGTCCTCGGCGATGATAAGCAGCTTCTTGCCCGACTGGACTATCTGCTCAAGCAAAGGAAGAAGCTCCTGGATAGAGGAAATCTTCTTGTCTGTGATGAGCACCATACAGTCGTCAAGCACCGCCTCCATCTTATCGGTGTCGGTCACCATGTAAGGGGAGATGTAACCGCGGTCGAACTGCATACCTTCAACGACCTCGCTGTAGGTCTCCGCGCTCTTTGACTCCTCGACGGTGATAACGCCGTCGGAGGTAACCTTCTCCATAGCGTCCGCGATAAGCTTACCAATGGTCTCGTCGCCTGCGGAAACCGCGCCGACCTTAGCAATATCAAGAGAGCCGGAAACTGCAACGGACTGCTTTGCAAGCTCCGCGACCGCCGCGTCGACAGCCTTGAAGATACCCTTGCGCAGTACCATGGGGTTTGCGCCTGCGGTAACGTTCTTCATACCCTCGTGAATGAGAGCCTGTGCAAGCAGAGTTGCTGTGGTAGTGCCGTCGCCTGCAGCATCGTTGGTCTTTGTGGCAACCTCGCGCACCAGCTGTGCGCCCATATTCTCAGCCGCATCCTCAAGCTCGATCTCCTTAGCGATGGTAACGCCGTCGTTGGTGATGAGGGGTGCGCCGAACTTCTTATCAAGAACTACGTTTCTGCCCTTAGGGCCAAGTGTGATTTTAACGGTATCCGCAAGCTTATCAACGCCTCTCAGAAGCGCGCTTCTGGCATCCATACCGTAAATAATATCTTTTGACATAATTTTACTCCTTTTTCATACAAATTGTTTGCCGATTGTTTAAAATACAGTTATGCAACCGTATTTATTCCTCGACTACCGCGAGAACGTCCGACTGGCTGACTATCTTATAGTCGACGCCGTCAAGCTTAATCTCGGTACCCGAATACTGAGAGGTGATAACCTTGTCACCCTCTTTGAGAGTCATGGTGACGGTCTCACCCTTTACAATGCCGCCGGGTCCTACCGCAACGACGACGGACACCTGAGGCTTTTCCTGCGCAGAGCCGGGAAGAAGTATTCCCGCCTTGGTCGTTTCCTGCGCCTCGACCTTTTTCAAAACCACCTTATCAAATAAAGGCTTTAATTTCATAAAATTCTCCTCCATTTTCTTTTGCGGCACCGGGCTTTTCGCCCCGCCGTATATTGTCACGACATATTGTATACTATCGAATATTAAAAATCAATAGTTATTTTGTTAAGAAAAAACTTTTTTGGATAAATTTAACTTAACAATTGCTTTTCCGGAACGGCTTTCGTATAAAATGCAAACCGCTCTCGCCCGGGTCAGGACATCTCCCGCCTGAGCTGCTCAATAATCTTCTTTTCCTCTCTTGACACCTTGACCTGCGATATTCCCATAATGCGTGCGGTCTCTGTCTGAGAGTAATCTCTGAAATATCTGAGAATCACCAGCCTTCGGTGAAGGTCGTCCAGCTTATCGATCGCAAAGCGCAAAGCGATTTTCTCAAACACCCTGTGCTCATCCTCCGAGTCTGCCACCGTACTGCCGAGAGTCGGTGCGTCCTCATCAGACGACATCGCCTCGTCCAGCGACTTTACCGGTGCCTCGGAATACAGAGCCGACGCCGCGTCCTGAACGCTTATTCCCACAGCCTCGGCAAGGGAAGAGAGGTCGCAGGGCTCACCGTCAGCAATCCGCCTCTCCCTCTCGCGGTTCAGAAGCAGGCAGAGCCGTTTTTCCTCCCTCGACACCTTGATAGGTCCGTCATCACGGAGAAAACGGCGTATCTCGCCGAATATCAAAGGCACGGCGTAGGTGGAAAAGGCAAAGCCCCGGTCAAGGTCAAAGGTATTGATAGCCTTGACCAGACCCATGATACCGCACTCCACAAGGTCGGCGGTATCCGCGTTGCGTCCCGAAAATCTGCCGACGATACTGTACACCAAGGGAGAGTTCAGGCGTATCAGCTCCTCCCCTGCCGCCCTATCTCCCGCGCGGTGCCTTCTTATCAGCTCCGGGTTTCTGTCGAAACCGCTTTTTGGCTGACCGTCCGGCTTTTCTTCATCTAAATTCTTATTTAATTCTTTTAATTCCATTAAGAGCACCACGGACGGTCAGGGCTTCAGATTTTTCCTCATCAAGACGGTAGTGCCTTTTCCTACCTTTGACTTTACCGACAGACTGTCTGTAAAGCTCTCCATAACGAGAAATCCCATACCGCACCTCTCCCCCGGCTCTCCCGTGGTAAACATAGGCAATCTCGCCTGTTCCACGTTCTCGATACCGCAGCCTTTGTCGGATATTTCCACCGAAACCTCGCGGTTGTCGTAAAGCCTTACGGATATGTAAATATAACATGGGGTGCCCTCTCTGCCGCGATAGGCGTGTACGATGCAATTCGTCACCGCCTCGGAGACGGCGCATCTGATGTCTCCCAGCTCCTCTACCGTGGGATTGAGCTCTGCCACGAAGGCGGAAATGCACGCGCGGGCTACGCTCTCGTTGATGCTGACGGCAGGCAAACGCATTTTCATTTCATTTATTATTTTTTTCATTTTCTCATCGGCCTTTCATAAACATTACTTTCCCTCGTCTGTTATGGACAGATTCTTAACCCGTTCAAGCCCGGACAGCCTTACCAGCTTATACAGCGTGGGCGTAAGACCTCTCAGATTTACCGCACAGCCGACCTCGCCTGCCGTTTCAACTCTGCCTAAAATCAGCGCAATTCCCGAGCTGTCCATAAATTTGACCCCCGAGAAATCCAACACGAGCAGCTTAGGTCTTTGTAAAAAAAGCTCGCCGTCTATCCTCTGTCTTAAGTGCCTTGCGGTGTGGTGGTCAATCTCGCAGGACAGACACGCCACGAGAGTACCGTCTCTTTTCACAAAAGTAATGTTCTCCCTTTCCATTTTCTTTTCCTTCCCCGAGCGGTATCTGCCGCCTCATTTTATTTACAAACGGAGTATACCACTCTGCCCGGCACGAATTTTGTCACAGCACGCCGTATATCTTTTTTATTAAAGTTTTTTGTTCGCCCTCCTTTCATTTACCGCGAATTTTGCCCCTTCGCTTATTTCCTCACCGCACTTACCGCCTCACCTTCCTTTCGGCTCCTTCGCCTTTTTCATCCCTCAGTCTAAAAGATGGAGCTTTCTTGCAATGTTCAGCTTTATCTCCAGCTTTCTCTTTTTATACAGCACCTCCGAGGCACACGGGATTTCGGAGTAGGCGTACCCGATTTTTTCGCCTATCTCCCTTATGTATATTTCGGCTTCCCTATCCCCTGCCAGCTCACGGGCTGCGTCCAGCATTTTTCCGTTTATGTATGCATATTCCATATTCGTGCGCTTCCCGACGCTGCCCTCTCTTATGGCATCCCGTCGTCTTTCAAAGTCGCGGCAAAGGGCACGAACCAGATCGTCAAGCGAGGAAGTATAGCCTATCTGACGGTATTCTAAGCTCCAAGTACCCATAACGTGTCCTCCAGCTCCCTCTCAAGCATATCGAGACTCGCTTTCAGTCCGCGCAATTTCTCCAAAGTATCCTGTGCCTCGGTTACTGCCTCTTCCAGCCTAACTACCCATTGCTCCGGCTCCCTGCCCGCCTGCTCGGTCATTATCTCGGACAGCAGGTTTCTCACGTTGAGCATCTGCTCCATAGTTTCGAGCTTGCCCTTAACCTCATAAATGTCACGCACTATTTCCGAGGGGCGGCGATACAGCACGTGACCCTCACCCTCGTATGTACTTCCTTTTGTATAGACCGTAAAAATCTCTCCTTTCTTTATATTACAAAAAATAAATTCGTCACGCATAAAGTTACAAATTCCGGAATACAATGTAGTATTTGTAACTTGTTACGTGACTATTCTAGCATACAAAAAGTCACCTGTCAAGTGATTTTTTCAAAAAAGTTCTGAAAAACTATTGCAATATTCTAAGTGTTATGCTAGAATAAAGATGAAAAAAGTCGCTTAATCGGTGACTTGGAAAAAAAACGCTATTTCTTAACCGAATAAAACCGTACGCCCGTAAGTATCGGGATAGGTGACGGGAAGATCACACACTGCCGGGCAAAAAAACCGGCTGAGTAACGTATCTGACGAATACGAACAAAGGAGAGATTATGAAGCAAGGGAGACTTAGGGAGCTGCGCAAGGAAAGAGGGCTGACGCTTGACGCGCTGGCAGAGCTGGTCGGTACAAGCAAGCAGACGGTACAGAGATATGAGACGGGTATCATAAACAATATTCCGAAGGAGAAAATAGAAGCTCTCGCCGCCGCGCTCGGAGTAACTCCCACTCTCTTGATGGGCTGGAGTGACGAGGATAGCGAGCCTGCTCCCTTTTATTACAAAAACATCGCCAGAGTTTCGGTCAAAAGACTGCCGGTGCTGGGAGCTATCGCCTGCGGAAAACCCATACTTGCCACCGAAAGTCACGAAAACTTCGTCACCGCCGACGGCACCCTTGACGCCGATTTCTGTCTGTACGCTCAAGGTGACTCTATGACCGGAGCCAGAATTTACGACGGCGATATAGTATTCATACGCTCCCAAAGCTCGGTGGACAACGGCGAGATTGCCGCCGTCATTATAAACGACGAGGCGACCCTGAAGCGGGTGTATTACTATCCCGAGGACGGTAAGCTGATTCTTTCACCCGAAAATCCGCGCTATGCCCCCTTGGTCTATATCGGCGAGGAGCTGGAAAGTATAAAAATCATCGGCAAAGCCGTAGCTTTCCAAAGCAGGATTTATTGAAGGATTAAACTGTAGATATTTTCTATTGTCATAAGATTTGTGTCATAACATACTATTAGAAACATATCTCATTGAAAAATATTTTTTAAAACCAAAAGGGCGAGGAGTTATAAGGCTTTTATCCTCGCCCTTTGCTATGCGTGAATTTATAGAGATTGCAAGGCGCACAACTCTTATCGGTTCGGTGCCCACCCTTTCGATTTATTCTGACACGGCTAACTTTTCCGACATCTTTCCACGGGCGGCTGACCGGAAAAATCCCCACTCACCAAAGGGGGCAGATTTTGCCGATATGACCGGAAAATTCTTCCGGTAAATACGTGAAATTTCTTCGTCCGACACATGAAAAATCTGCATGCAATAATAAAGAGTATAATATAAGGCAATAATAAAAAACAACAACCACAAAAATAAGAACGCGCACGCGCGAGAAAAATACGGTTTTGATTTTTCTTAATTAAAAACACGCCCCTCGGCTACACCTCGGCACATCACAGGTCGGAGAAGAAGATGATCTTCAGCCTTTCGACACTCTCCGCGCAAACAGACAGAGAGTACCGTCTGCCCGACAGCTCCAGAATTTCGGTGTGCAAACCGTCTGCCTGCAGCTCTCTGCCCGGGACAAAGGCGACGTCATCGCCGCGGGCTTTATACGAAGCTTCCTTTTTCGTCCATTTTTGTATCAAAAAGTCGACACGCTCCCCGTCCGCCAGCCTTTCATACTCTCTATACTCCGCCTGAGTCAGGGCGCGCCGCGGGAAGCTGTCCGAGCGTGGCTTTCGTATCAGCTCGATGTCAACACCCACCTCGGAGCTTGAAACAGCCGCGGCACACGCCCCTTTTGTATGCGACAGGGAGAGGTTGAATCTGTCCGACACCCACCTGCCGCAGCTCATTCGGGAATAATCCGCCCTGTCAGCCGGTATGCCGAGGGCTATTTCAACTCCTCGCTCCAAAAGCCGCCAGGCGTAGCCGCTCTCCCTTGCCCTGTCGCGGTTTTTCAATGCGGAAAGGTATGAGATGCGCGAAGGGCAGATAACCTCGGGTAAATCATCCCCGTCTGGAATCTCGGATACAAAGACGAAAAGAAAGCTTTTTTCCCCGTTTTCAATATCCGTCTGAATTTCCTTGACCGTCAAGCCATCACCCCCTTTTTACAGCTTTATTTTATTGTAGCACATTAAGGGTGAAATTACAAGAGCGAACGCTGTCAAGGGCTTCTCATTTATTATATAATTTAAAGGAGATATTCTCCCACCATTGCCCGTTTGTATTTAATTTTAGGTTATTATCCCCCCACTTTATTTGGTAAATCTTTGTATTATAGGTTTTTAATCCCCACTTTTCTTGTTTATATTCAAATTTACTGCATATATTTTTTCAGCTTTTCGATTGCGCCCTTTTCCAGCCTTGACACCTGTGCCTGGCTGATGCCGATTTCATCGGCGATCTCCATCTGGGTCTTGCCCTTATAAAAACGCAGGCGGACGATATTCATCTCCCGCTCATTCAGGTGGGTCATGGCGTCGCGCAGGGACATATTCTCTATCCAGACGGATTCGGAGTCTGATTCATCCGACAGCTTGTCTATGACGAACATCTTATCCTCGCCGTCGCCGTACACGCTGTCAAACAGGGATATCGGCTCAACGATAGCCTCCATAGCCTCGCCTACGGCGCGCTCGGTAACACCGAGCCTTTTTGCGATTTCGCCGAGCGTTGCCTCTCTCTGCTCGCCTCCCGAGATTTCCTCCTTGATTTGCAGGGCGCGGTATGCCAAATCCCTGACCCCTCTCGATACTCTTACCGCATTGTTATCACGCTGATAACGGCGCAGCTCTCCGATAATCATCGGCACCGCATAGGTGGAAAACTTAACGTCCATATCTAGATTGAAGTTATCAATCGCCTTTATCAGTCCAATACACCCAACCTGAAACAGGTCGTCGCCCGAATCGTGCTTCGGATTAAACCGCCCTGCCACACTCAGAACAAGTCTGAGATTGCCCATTATCAGCTCCTCTCTCGCCTCACGGTCCCCTCCCTGTGCTCTTTTCAGAAGCTCGCGCTTCTTTTCCTCTGACATAGTCTTTAGTGTCGAAGTATCAATGCCGCAAATTTCAACCTTGTTAGTTCGCATTTTCACTCCAATCAGAAATTTTCGTGACAAATTGCAGGAAAAATGCCCAAAAACACGACACGCCCCCTGCCCTGACCGACAAATCTATTATTGACCGGCAGAGGCGAAAATACTCTGACAGAGGCGAATTTTGTTTTTAAAATCTAGGTTGACTTTTTTATAGAATGCAGTATGCCGTATGCATAAGCTTCCGCTGATGAAAAGCAGAATGTTTTTTAAGTGTTTCGAAAGAAATTCTATCTACTTATATAAATTTATAATTTCTTTTTTCTTTTTCGTCGCGTATTCATAAGCAATTTTTGTGCCGCTGTTACATCTTGACGGAAACGCGCGTTTTTTAAACTGCCGCTTTATGGGCGGAATATAATCTTCATTGTAATAAAAGGCACAATACGTAGAATTGTCTATCATCTCACAGTTACGCTCTACGTAAGAATATTTACCTGCATTTTCTATTTTGGTAGGAAAATACGTATCTTCGTACGATTTAAGCAAATATTCTTGATAAGTTTTATTGATATATTGAAAAGCAGACCTGACATACACTCTTTTTATGGCAGGATATATTTTTTTCAGTTCTGTAACAACCTCCAACGACAATCTGTCAAATTCACTATTACTGCCAAACAGAAAGGTTGTAACGCCCATATTTATAAGTGTGATGACCGTTTCTTTCAGCGAGGAAACAAGCACCTCGTTTTTTTCAATAGTTCTATGACCTATAAAGCAAGCGTTCATATTCTTTACCCTTTTTCGTGGAATTCCACAAAAATTATATCTAAAACATTAAACAAAGTCAATATCGTGGAGTTCCACGAGATAATATTTTTAATTATTTCCATAATTATTTCATGAAATACCTATAAGGAATACCCCGAAGGTGCGTATATGAATATAAACGATGCAATAATTAAAAGGATTGAGGAAATCTGCAAGGAAAAGAATATAAACGTATGCGAGGCAGCATTAAACGGCGGAAAATCGCCATCTGCAATTTATGACTTGATAAAGGGCAGAACGAAATGCTCCAAGGTGTCAACGATTAAAGCCTTTTGTCAAGGAGCAGGTATAACCTTATCCGAGTTTTTTGACAAAGAATACTTTAATGATTTTGAAGAATAGGCATTAAATAAAGGGCTGAATCAAAAGCTTTTTCAGGAAGCAATTGACTCAGCCCCGTTATTTTTATTCCTTAAATTATAAACCTCGTCGGATTCGGCTTTCAAGGCTTACTTCAGCACCGAAACCGCGTCGGAAATGGTCTTTTCGTATGCTTCTCTGCCGTACTTATCGACCTCGGCTTTGTTCTTCTCGCCGTGGGTCAGACAGCCGGCTCCTCCGATACAGCCGCCGATGCACGCCATGCCCTCGATGAAGTTGGCGTCAAGGACGTTCTTGCTCGCCTTGAGCAATGCCATTCTGCACGCCTCGATACCGTCGCAGACCGCGGGCTTTATCTCGAAGTCGATATTCTGCTCCTTCATAGCTTGAGCAGCCGCGTCGGTAAGACCGCCGGAGCGGGCGAAAATTCTGCCGAAGTAGGATGCGTTGTCAAGCACGTCCTCTTCAAGGGTGGTAATCTCAATATCCTTGCTGTCGTACAGAGCCTGAAGCTCCTCGAAGGTCAAAACGGCGTCAACGTAGGGCTTAACCGTATCAAGCTGAACCTCTGCCTTTTTTGCGGTACACGGACCGATAAAGACTACCTTAGAGTCGGGGTCAATCTCCTTGACGTACTTCGCCAGAGTTGCCATGGGCGAGAGGTTGTGAGAAATCTTATCCTGCATATCCGGGAACGCGGTCCTGATATAACGGACGAAGGCGGGACAGCAGGAGCTGGTAAGGAAGCCCTTTTCCGCAAGCTCCTTTGCCTCGGCGAGCGCAACCATATCCGCGCCCAGAGCCGCCTCGATAACCGTATAGAAGCCCAGCTGTTTCAGACCGGTGATAACCTGCCCCAGCTTCGCATAATTGAACTGGCTGGCAATAGAGGGAGCAACGACGGCGTAAACCTTGTAGTTCTCTCCGCCCCCGCTCTTTTTGAGCATATCAATTACGCTTAGTATGAAGGATTTATCGGAAATTGCGCCGAAGGGGCACTGGTAAACGCAGGCACCGCACTGAATGCACTTGGAGTTGTCGATAGTTGCCGCCTTGTCCTCGTTCATAGAGATAGCCTTTACCTTGCAGGCGTTCTGGCAGGGACGCTTACGGCTGACGATGGCGGTATAGGGACAAACCTTGGCACAAGCTCCGCACTCAACGCACTTTGATTTATCTATATGAGCCACGTGGTTAGAGTCGAAGGAGAGAGCGCCTCTCTTGCACACGTCCTCGCAACGGTGGGCAAGACATCCGCGGCAGGCGTTGGTAACCTCATAGCCGCCGACGGGACATTCGTCACAGGCAATCTCGATAACCTCGATTATATTGGGATTATTCTCGTCTCCGCCCATGGCTATTTTTACTCGCTCGCCGAGAATAGCGCGCTCCTTGTATACACAGCAGCGCATGGTAGGCTGTTTGCCGGGGACTATCATCTTCGGCACGTCCATAATATTTTCAAGCAGGGTATCGTTCCAGGCAAGGCGTGCTACCTCCCTGAGGACCTTATACTTCAAATGCTGTACCTTAGTGTCAAACTTACGCAATTTCATATCTTTACAGCTCCTTAAAAATAACTGACCTTAATTCTCTTGCCCATCTTCTTAAGACAAGCGGAAAGCTCCTCGACCAAATTCATTTTTATACTGAAATTTATGGGCAGGTCGGGATTCTGGTGAGCAGGGTTAATTGCTCTGCCCACGTAAAAGTTTATATCCGTCGCTTCCTCAAACAGCAGTCGGCTGATAAGAGAAGCACCGTCCTTCTTGAAATTCCAATGCTCGTAAAGCTGGTTATCTCCGAGATAATCCTTGGCGTACTCAAGCACTCGGTTTACCGTGATAACCCCCTCCGTTACAAGGTCCACGCCTTCAATCTCGGCAATGGGAGGAATATCCGAGCGTTCGAAATTCAGCGAAGCGCGCAAAGGCTTCCCGAGATATTTCGCGGCAATGGACGAAGTAGTGCCGCCGCAGATAATATGCTTGCCCTCCTTTGAGAAGAACAGCGACATCATACGGTTGCAGTCGTCCCTGTTGGACGGAGGACCGAAAAGCAGGTTCATCGGCTCGCGCTTGCGAATTTTGACGACGCAGGCGGTGGTGTCGTCGCCCGGCTTCTCACCGTAGAGCTTGTTGCACTCATCCACCAGCATGGTCGACAGGTTTTTCGCGGTATAGCCGCCTGCCGCCAGAGCCTCCATAAAGCCGATAATATCCTCGCGTTTCCAACCGAAGTTGTACTTTCCTCCGAGGCCCGCATGGGGACAGCCGTCGCTCATGGCGATAAAGACATCGCCCTCCTTGAGCTTCAAGGAGGTCTTGTAAATCTTCTTGCCCCCTATGTTCATCTCGGTCTTCGGGTAATCGTAATTCGCGTCGTCTCTCAGTACGATTACGTGAGGGTTGTCGTACTGGATTATATTCGCCGTTTCGTTATTGAGCAGATGTATAATCGTAAAGGTGGAATACGCCACGCCTCTGACCGAGCATACCGGCAGGGTGGCGGCAATGGTGGAAACGCACTCCTCGATAGGCAGTCCCGCCGCCATCATCGTAGATATAATCTTTGAGGTAAGCGTGGAGAGTATGCTCGCCTTAACGCCGCTTCCGAGGCCGTCCGCAAGTACGATAACAGTTGAGTTCTCGTTCTCCTCGACGATGTCCACGTGGTCGCCGCAAAGCTCCTCGCCTACGTGATTTATGCTCTTATATCCTATCTCGGCACACAGATCATTCATCGCTGATAGACTCCTTCAGCTTGGTCAGAGCTATCTTGGTTTCAGCCGCGGTCTCGCCGAGCAGGGACGCAATCTCCTGAACGATACGCATCTGCTTCTCAACGACCTTGTCTGCAACCTCTACGGTCTGTCTGCTGATATTCTCCTTCTTCTCCCGCTCGGTCTCCTCGTCGGTGACGTCGCGCAGAATACCGATAAGCATACGTGAATCATGGTCGTAAACTACCGTCTGCTCAACGTAGCGCTTGTATTCGGCAAGATATACCTTCTGATCTCTGACGCTTCTGCCCGTACGCTTTACCGTCATAAATACCTCGGGGTCAAGAATACGGACGACCGGCTCGCCCAGCACGTCGGAGGCGGAACGGATGTTCATAATCTTTCTTGCGGAGTTGTTTATCTGCTGTACCTCAAGATTATCGTTGAGAACGATAAGCCCGTTGGGCGTATTCTCCACTATGGTGTCGGAGAAGCTCTCCGCCTTGTCCTTAAGGTGAGGCAGGCACATGGAAATCTCCGCCTTGCCCTGACAGACGGCTATCGCCTTCTCACGGCAGGAATTGTATCCGCAGGAGCCGCAGTTAAGCTCATCCGAGGGCTTGAATTTACCCATCTGGCGGAGCACGGCTGCAATCTCGCTGTCCGAGGGTGTCGCCAGCTTATGCTCTATGTAGCTGAACTGCTTTCTTACATCCTCCGGCTTCGGCTGCTCTACGTCGAAGTCCTCTTTGCCCGCATAACCCGACACGGTCATATACCCCTTTACGGGAGAGAGGCGGTTTTTCTCCATAATAGGACCGCCGATACAGCTGCCCGTGCAGGCGGACATCTCGATAAAGCACTTATGAATTTTGCCCGACTCTATGTCCTTGAGAGCGGCGATGCAATTCTCAACGCCGTCAAGCGCAAGGTAGGTATATCCCGGGGCGTTCTGAGCCATGGTCTTCAATATGCCGCCGGTGGTCGGGAACAGGCGGGCGCGGCTCTTTTCCAGTGAGCCCATCTCGTCCCTCAGGGTAATCCCCTCTTTTTCCAGCCAACACGTCAGCTCGTCAAAGGTGAGGACGGCGTCGGTAATACCCTCGTAGTACTCAGCTTCATCCTTCTTTGCAACGCAGGGGCCGATGAATACCGTCTTGGCGTTCGGGATGCGCTCCTTGATATTTTTGCAGTGAGCCTGCATCGGCGACAAAACGTCAGCCAGATATTCCAGCTCTCTCGGAAAATACTTCTGTATAAGAAGATTTATTGAGTGACAGCAGGAGGAGATAACTATATCTCTGCCCACATCCTCCCTGAGCATGCGCTCGTACTCGGTCTTGACGATAGACGCGCCGATCGCCGTTTCCTCAACGTCGAAGAAGCCCAGCTTTTTTAGTCCCTCGCGCATAGACTCGATGCCGACGCCGTAGTTGGCAACGAAGGACGGGGCAAGGCTGACGACTACCGGGTCGCCGCTCTGCAAAAATACGCGTACCTTCTCGGTTTCGTCTACAATCTCCTTTGCGTTCTGAGGACATACGACGAAGCAGTTACCGCAGAGTATGCACTCATTACCTATGATGTGTGCCTGGTTACCCGAGAAGCGAATGGCTTTGACCGGGCAATGGCGGATGCATTTGTAACAGTTCTTACAGTTTGATTTCTTTAAAGTAAGACAGTCTGGCACGGGCTCACTCCCTTTCTTTCAGAATAGGCTCAAGAATATTTTTGTTGAAAAATTCGTAAAAGTTGTCACGGGTAATACCCACGTGAACGTCATCGTTCACCTGTATCGTGACGCCGATGCGGTTGCACCTGCCGGTACAGAAGCTGCCGGTAAGCACAACGTCGTCCTCCAGATGATGCTCTGCAATCGCCTTCTCCATCAGCTCCACCAGCTCCCCTGAACCCTTTATGTAACAGGAGCTGCCTATGCATATCTGAACTATGAGCATTATATTATACCTTAGCGAGAATTTCGCTGTTGAAGAAATCGGCAACGCTCTCCGGTGTCACCGAATGGAAGGCGTCGTCAACCGTGACGCAAACGCCCTTCTGGCACTGACCCATGCAGAAGGTACCGCCCAGCTCAACCTTGTCACTAAGCTTGTTCTCGGAAATGAGATACTGGAGCTGTTCAACTACCTGACGGGAGCCCTTGATGTGGCAGGAGCTGCCTATACATACCGTAACTTTCATTTTGATTTCCTCCGGTTTTAGTTATTCATAGTCAACTACGCTGACCCAGCTCATAAGGAACTCGCGCTCCTTCTCATTGCCCTTTACCGACTGGGAAGCGGCAACGATGGGCATCCACTTCTGTACGTACTGCTTTGCGGTATTGCTCTTCTTGCAGAATATATCAAGATAGGTCTTTGCGCCTTCGATGTCGCCATTAAGCCAGAACAGAAGGTAGGTACGCGCAACGTCTGCGGAGGCGTTACCCTGAGTTGCGTGCGCCCAGTCGATGATGTAGGGCGTGCCGTCCTCGGTGATGATGATATTTGAGGGGTTGAAGTCGCCGTGGCAAACCTTGGTATGCTTGGGCATGCCCTCAAGACGGGTGTGCAAGTCGTATCTGGTGGTTGCGTCAAACTGAGTCTGGCTGATCTTTCTGTTCATCTTGTCCTTGAGCTTGTTCAGCATGGGGCAGGTCTTTGCGTGAACGGACATCTGAATGTCAACAAGCTGTTCGATGTACTTATCCTTATTGTCGGGGTCCTCTGCCATAATCTGAGAGAGAGTCTTGCCCTTTATGTACTCGGAAACTATTGCCCACTTGCCGTCTACCATGGTTACTTCAAGAACCTTGGGAATATTAAGACCCGTTTCCTCAATTCTCGCCTGGTTGAGTGCCTCGTTAAGCACGTCAGCCTTGGAATACTCGGAATTGAACACCTTAACGCATCTGTCGCCGTCGCGGTATACGGTCTTGTTGTTTCTCACTGCTATAACTTTATCCAGTTTCATATCCTTAACTCCTTTCGGTTATTCTTATGCTTTTCTGCCCTTACGGTAGGGAGTCTTTACGGCATCGGGCTGTACGCTGTCAAAGCCGGTCACGGGCATCTCTGCCTCGGTGAAGTGCTTATCGCCGTAGTAAGCGTTGAGATACATTTGCTTGATTTCGCTCATGAGAGGATATCTGGGGTTAGCGCCGGTGCACTGGTCGTCGAACGCCTGCTCGGTCATCTCGTCAAGTCTGTCAAGGAAGACCTTTTCGTCAATGTTGTACTCCTTGATGGACTTCTTGATGCCTACTCGCGCCTTAAGGTCGTTGACCGCCTTGATAAGCCCCTCCAGCTTGTCGCTGTCACTCTCGCCCTTGATGCCGAGGTAATCGGCAACCTCCGCGTAGCGGGCAAGGGTGTGAGGATGGTCGTACTGAGAGAATGTGCCCATCTTTGCGGGAGCCTCAGCGGCGTTAAAGCGGAGAACCTCCTCGATCATCAGCGCGTTTGCAACGCCGTGAGGAAGGTGATGGAAGGCGCCCAGCTTGTGAGCCATGGAGTGGCATACGCCGAGGAACGCGTTTGCGAACGCCATACCTGCCATGGTAGCGGCGTTAGCCATCTTCTCACGGGCAACCACGTCCGTCTGACCGTTGTCGTAGGCTCTCGGCAGATACTCGAAGATAGTCTTCAGAGCGCGGAGGGCAAGACCGTCGGTGTAGTCGGTAGCCATAACCGATGCGTAAGCTTCAAGCGCGTGAGTTACGGCGTCGATACCGGATGCGGCTGTAAGTCCCTTGGGAGCCGACATGTGGAAGTCGGTATCGATGATTGCCATATTGGGAAGCAGCTCGTAGTCCGCAAGAGGATACTTGACACCGGTCTTCTCGTCGGTGATAACCGCGAAGGGAGTAACCTCGGAGCCGGTACCTGCGGAGGTGGGAATTGCGATGAAGTAAGCCTTCTCTCCCATCTTGGGGAAGGTGTATATTCTCTTACGGATATCGACAAATCTCATTGCCATATCCATAAAGTCTGCTTCGGGATGCTCGTAGAGTACCCACATAATCTTTCCCGCGTCCATAGCAGAGCCGCCGCCCAGGGCGATAATCGTGTCGGGTTCGAAGCTTCTCATCTGCTTAGCGCCCTCGGTCGCGTTTGCAAGAGTGGGGTCGGGCTGAACGTTGTAGAACGTGGTGTGCTGGATACCCATCTCGTCAAGCTTGTCGGTAATGGGCTTCGTATAACCGTTCTGGTAAAGGAAGGTATCGGTTACGATAAACGCCTTCTTTGCGCCTCTTACGGACTTAAGCTCGTCAAGGGCAACGGGCAGACAGCCCTTCTTTATGTAAACCTTCTCGGGTGTTCTGAACCAAAGCATATTTTCTCTCCTCTCTGCCACGGTCTTGATATTCAACAGGTGCTTTACACCTACGTTCTCGGATACGCTGTTTCCGCCCCAGGAGCCGCAGCCCAGAGTAAGAGAGGGAGCGAGCTTGAAGTTGTACAGGTCGCCGATACCGCCGTGCGCGGAGGGAGTATTTACGAGAATACGGCAGGTCTTCATACGGGCGGCAAACTTAGCCAGCTTCTCACCCTCGGTAACCTCGTTGAGATATACGGAGGAGGTGTGGCCGTAGCCGCCGTCTGCTACGAGGACGTCAGCCTTGTCAAGAGCGTCGTCAAAGCTCTTTGCCTTGTACATCGCAAGAACGGGCGAGAGCTTCTCGTGAGCGAACTCCTCGGACAGGTCTACGCTCTCAACCTCGCCGATGAGTATCTTCGTGCCTGCGGGAACGGTAACGCCTGCCAGCTCGGCAATTCTTGCCGCTCTCTGACCTACTATCCTTGCGTTGAGCGCGCCGTTTATGATAATGGTCTTGCGCACCTTCTCGGTCTCCTCGGGGGTGAGGAAGTAACAGCCCCGTGCGGCAAACTCGTCCTTAACCGCGTCGTAGATATTTTCCATAACGATAACCGACTGCTCGGATGCGCAGATCATACCGTTGTCGAAGGTCTTGGAGTGAATGATGGAGCTGACCGCGAGAAGAATGTCAGCGGTGTCATCTATAATTGCGGGAGTATTTCCTGCGCCGACGCCCAGAGCCGGCTTACCGCTGGAGTATGCCGCCTTAACCATGCCGGGACCGCCGGTGGCAAGGATGATGTCAGCCTCCTTCATTACGGTGTTGGTAAGCTCGAGAGAGGGTACGTCTATCCAGTCGATAATTCCCTCGGGCGCGCCTGCCGCAACCGCCGCTTCAAGCACCAGCTTTGCCGCCGCGATGGTAGAGCCCTTTGCTCTGGGGTGAGGGCTGATGATTATGGCGTTACGGGTCTTCAGAGCCAGAAGGCACTTGAAGATTGCGGTAGAGGTGGGGTTGGTGGTGGGGATTACCGCGGCGACTACGCCGATAGGCTCGGCGATCTTCTTGATGCCGTAAGCCTTATCCTCCTCAATAACACCGCAGGTCTTGGTGTTCTTATACGCGTTGTAGATGTACTCCGCGGCGTAGTGGTTCTTGATGACCTTGTCCTCTACGATGCCCATGCCGGTTTCTTCAACGGCGAGCTTTGCAAGAGAAATTCTGGCTTTGTCCGCGGCAGACGCGGCGGCAAGGAATATCCTGTCTACCTGCTCCTGGGTGTAGGTCGCGTACTTCTTCTGCGCGGCTCTGGTGCGAGCCAAAGCCTCCTCAAGCTTCTCAACAGAATCAACGATTTCATAATTCCGGGGTTTCATTGTATGTCCTCCTGATATATATTTATCGATTTAGAGTTTTAACCCTCATTTCTGAAGTTCGTTAATATTTTAACATACTTGTTTTTTCTTGTGAATAACTAAAATGTTATATGGGTGTTATCCTTTTCGATATACCGCGCGCAGGTCGCGCGCGCTTTAATAAAGCGATGCCGATAGCTCCCCTGTCAGTCGGGCATCTATACCGATTGTCGGGCGCGGCTCAGACAGACGGTTACAAGTGCTTTGCATTGAATTTTACATCGGTCGGGCGCGGTTACAGGTGCTTGCGCTTTGCCTCGCAGAGGCAGGTGATAAACTGACGGTCAAGCTCTGACAGCCTATATCCGTCCTTGTATATCAGCACGTCGCGATAGACTCCCAGGTTGTCGGTACAGGCTCTTTGCACCAGGCCGTACCCCGACAAAATCCGCTCCGGCACGGGACATACCCACGTGAACGCCTCGGGGTTCTCGGCGAGCAGGTCAAGTGCGCTCGCTCTTTCAAATACCAATATGCGCCTGTCCGTACCGCCCCCAAGCTCGGTCTTCCCTGCCGAAGACACCGGGACGGGCGGCACCTGGTTATCTGCTTGTACGATCTCGGTAAAGGGCGACAGCTCCGACAGCATTATCTGCTCCTTTTCGGCTAAGGGATGCTCTTTATTCATAACGATGACGTGTGAGAATTCGGCGACTACTTCGTAGGACAGCCCCTTTTCCTCAAGCATTGATTTATAATATTTATCGTAATTTTCGGCATAGCGGATAATTCCCAGCTTGCAATCTCCGCCGAGAATGCTCTGTACCGTCGCGGGCGTGCCCGTCTCCTGATACGAAAGCTCGGCAGCCCCGTCGCCTATCTGTCGGGAAAACCTCGCAAACGCCTCGGATACATAGGCGGCTCGCGGGACGGATACGGAAAACCTGCGCTTTACCCGGACCCCGTTTTTATACCGCTTCTCAACTCGGTCAATTTCGGCAAGAATATCCTTCGCATAGCCGATGAACTCCTCGCCCTCGGGAGTCAGCTCCATGCCCTTCGCGGAACGGCTGAAAATCGCGATCCCCAGGTCAGCCTCCAGCTCCTTTATGGAACGGCTGATGTTCGGCTGAGCTATCAGGAGCGACTCCGCCGCCTTATTGAGCGAGCCGAGCCTGGCGACCTCGACCGCATATTTCATATGCAGAATATTCATAATTCTCTCCCATATCTGCCTGTCAAGCTCTCCGGATATGAGATCCGACGGCTCACTGACAGCTTTGCATTCACAAGACAGTATCCGGCTTTCCTTGCGGTTTTATATAATATTTTAACATATATATATATGAAAATCAAGTAAATAAAAATAACATGATGACGAAAAAAACACTTTTTTTGATAAAAAAGCAATTCCGAAATTTTTTATCTGAATTTTTTCTTAAAAACTATTGACAAACCTCGGTTTTTATTGTATAATAGCGGAGCATCTGATGATGGCTCGTTGGTCAAGCGGCTAAGACACGGCCCTCTCAAGGCTGAAACGGGAGTTCGATTCTCCCACGAGTCACCAAGCAAAAAAGGACACCCGTAGCGGTGTCCTTTTTTGCTTGACGCTTCGCGGTCGATCAAACTCCCCTCGCGCACTTAGCTCAGCAGTAAAAGCGCACTTTGTGTCTCATAGCTTCACGGTCGCTCCGACCTTATCTGCGCGAATGGAGTTCGCAGTCCTGCCTGCACGGTCTCGCACGGCGAGACCCCCACGCCTTAATCTCGCTATCGGCTAAATGCTTTCCGCATAGCAAAGCCTGCCGCCTCAGCCTCCGGCAGGCAGATTCTCCCACGTCAGTCCGAGGGACTGCCACTTTTCTCTCTTTTCCCTTCTTCTATCGTCACAGACACCCGTAGCGGTGTCCTTTTTTGCTTGACGCTTCGCGGTCGATCGAACTCCCCTCGCGCACTTAGCTCAGCAATAAAAGCGCACTTTGTGTCTCACAGCTTCACGACCTCTCCGGCTTTTCCTGCGCGAATGGAGTTCGGAGCCCTGCCTGCACGGTCTCGCCGTGCGAGACCACACAGCGACGGCTTCGTGTCGGCTCTATGCTACCCACAGAGAAACGGTTTTCACTTTTGCCTCCGGCAGGCAGATTCTCCCACGTCAGTCCGAGGGACTGCCACTTTTCTATCTTTTCCCTTCTTCTATCGTCACAGACACCCGTAGCGGTGTCCTTTTTGCTTGACGCTTCGCGGTCGATCGAACTCCCATCGCGCACTTAGCTCGGCAATAAAAGCGCGCTTTGTGTCTCATAGCTTCACGACCGCTCCGTCCTTTCCTGCGCGAATGGAGTTCGCAGTCCTGCCTGCGCGGTCTCGCCGTGCGAGACCCCTCAGTGATGGCTTCGTGTCGGCTCTATGCTACCCACAGAGAAACGGTTTTCACTTTTGCCCTTGGTTAACAGTTCCTACTGCCAAGTCTGTAGCGGACTTTCTCCGCCAAGTTGTAACGTGTGCCGAGCACACCAAGACACGAGGCGATGCCCGATTGAGCATCGCCTCGTGTCTTTAAATTAAACACTCGTTTTTGTACTCGTGTCGCAATATCCTTTTCCTAATAGCAAAAGCGGATATTACCATGGTTTAGACCTTGCAATTTGAAATCGCATTTTTGAGCATTTTTCCGCGCCTTTTCTGTTCAAGCGGTGTAAATTTTGAGGAGCGAAAAATTATAAATGCTTGTCAATAAGCTTTATCATTTCAATCGCCAGTTTTTTCTTGTTTTCGCTGAGTTTGCTGATTTCATTTGTTATTTCACAGCTCAGGTAATTTGGGTTTGACGGTGAGCTTTCTGTTATCAAGGATGCGATATCGCATTTGAGTGCTCCTGAAATTGCGCCCAATAAATCAAGACTTATTTTAGTGATGCCTCGCTCAACCTGACTGATGTAACCAATTGAAACATTAAGCTTTTCAGCAAGAGCTTCTTGCGTAATTTCAAGCTTTTTACGTTCCGTTTTGATTCTTGCTCCGATTAACTTATAATCAATACTCATTTCTCTCACCTCATTAAATAAGAATATAACATTACAAGCTAAAAATGAAGATACTGATAAGTTAAATTAAAGCTATAACTATTGACAAAACTGTAGTTTGATGTTATAATACGTAAAAAAGGAGCGAGTGAAATGGAAAATCTAAATGAAAAAACAGAATTTACCATGGCGGTTGAAAATCAAAGAAATAGGAACGGAGAAAAATCTGAAATTTACAAGAGCGCTATTGAAGCGTGGGAAAATGCTGATTTTGAAGTCGCATACGATCTTTTCGAGCAGGTGATTAAACAATACCCTGAAAATGATTTGGCTGGAATATTGTTTGCTATTTGCGGTAATATTCAGGATTATTTGGATGATGAGATTTTAGCGGATTCTTTTTGTGAGAGTTATCCAAAACTGTACAAGGACGAATATTGCTTATCTTCCTATATGTGTTCTTATTTGGAAGAAACGGTAAATGATTTGCTTGAAAACTTAACGAAGGCATATAAGGGGAATTTACCTCATCGTAAAATCGTTGATTTCGTTAGATCAACAGAAGCTGCAGTGAGGATTTTTGAAACAATCAAAAACGTTGCGGAACAGCGAAATGAAACTGACAGCTCTGAATATAAGGACTGCTTAAAATATCTCTGTATCTTATATCAGATAATGCAGAATAAATGCAAGTGCTCTGAGTGCGGCGGATACTGTAAATCTAGCGAATGGAAGATTAATGAGAATTGCGAAAAGAAACTGCAAATTGTAAAAGAGAAACTCGAAAATCTAAATGAAGATTTTTCTGTTAAGAAATACAAGGATGACAAAGCTAAAAGTGAACAAAAGGCGGAAGAAGAGTATCAAAACAACACCGAATATGAAAATAGGGAAAGTATCCCCGAACAGAAAATTAAGGGCGCTAAAAAAATACTAAAGAAATCGTTTTATGGTTTGCTTGTAGGTGCGATTATTGCCTTCATATCTTTTATTAAGCCTGAATATTTTTCTCGTTTTCAAATTTTTTCGGTTGTTCTGTTGGTTACAAGTAGTATTATCGTTTTAGTAAGTTTTGCTACGATAATAGGACAGATATCGCGAAAACAGGTTTACTGTGGCAGATGCAAGAAGAAATTCAGGAAAGATGAAATTAAAGATATAAATATTTTGGGCGTTAAGGATGCAACGGATTCTCTTGTGACTATTATGTACGTCGCGGAGCTGAAATGTTCAGATTGCGGTAATTCTGTGTTAATAAAAAGAAAATTCAGTTTTTCAAAAAGCCTAAAGTATAATTTTGTAAGCAAAGAAGAAGCGATTGCTGATATGAACGAGGCGGCAATTCGAGATTTTGAATCTTTTATCGACAGAACGTATTAAAAAGAAGATCAAGCTTAAATCTCGGGGTTCTTCTTTGTTCAAGCTGTGTAATTTTTATAACCGTCAAGTTTTTTTCATTGATTTATGCGTAGTGATTTTTTGAAAATAAACATGTTCAAAACGACTTGAATGTTTTATCGTTTTATTATAGCAAAACGCGATGCTAAAAATGAAAAGTATTGAATTTAAAATAGTAGAAAAAATTCGGATACCAGAGCATTTGCATCACCAAGCAAAAAGGGCACTACAAAAGAAGTGTCCTTTTTGCTTTATTTAATTACTTTTTCAACGTTAAAAGGGCTGAGTCAGCGGCTCAGCCCTCAAATCTTACCTATAAATCTTTTACACTTCTGTCATTACAATTGCATCTATTTCCTAATGCATCTATATCCTACTGCGTCTATACTTTACCGTATCCATACCGCAAAAACGTACGCTGTGTCCTTCGTAACAATCATATTTGGCATTATACTGTCCATTTTTGCAAACCAGGAGATAATTAAGTCCCAAATAGGCTTGAAGAAGTCGTAAAGTGTTTCCCAGAGATTTTTCGCTTCCTTCGGGACGGTTCTCGTAAATCCGCAGACGGTACAGGTTTCCTCTTGCATGCCGTCTTCGGTTTCGCCGGTTTTTTTGAAGCTGTGATCTATCATGTGAATCTGCTCGCCGTAGGATAGTATTTTACCGCATTCGTCACAACAAATGTCGCCGGTGTAGCCGTCGGAGGTACAGGTTGCAGTCTTTTCATCTATCAAGGACGTAGATGGATGGGAACATTCGGGCGGAGTCACGGGATTATCGTCACCGTTGTCCGGCGGAGTCACGGGATTATCATCGCCGTTGTCCGGTGGGGTCACCGGGTTATCGTCGCCATTGTCCGGTGGGGTCACCGGGTTATCGTCGCCATTGTCTGGCGGGGTCACCGGGTTATCGTCGTCGCCATTGTCCGGTGGGGTCACCGGGTTATCGTCGGGGTCGGTGCCCTCCCTTGACGCGCTCGTGGGAGTGACAAGATCCTCGGGGACCTCCTCGCCGAAGAGCAGCCACGCGTATTCGGGATAATCTATAAACACGTTTCTGTTGCCCTGAATTGCACCGACAACCTCGTTGCGCCCCATTTCCCAGGTGTCAACCGGGTCGAGAGCACACCATTCGAGCAGTGTATCTATATCCCTGAAAACCGTGGTAATACTGCTGCACTTTGAATATTCGGTTCCGTATCTCACGTATACGTAAAGACATATACGGGCGACGTCGCCCTTGACGTTGTCGAGGGGCTCAAAATAACCGCCGCTTACCCAGCCGCCTACCATGGAGTTAACGAGCGAAGATCCTACGGCAGTCTTGCCGCCAGTCACGTTTCCGTATTTTAAGTTGCCTCTGGTGCTGTTGAGCTTTGCGTCGGATGGGCGGATATGGTGCAGGTCGCTGCCTGCTCCGCTGGTACCGAAGCCGCCGAGGCTCTGGGGCCAGACGTGCTCTCTGTTCCAGCCGACAGAGCCGCTGATGTAGTCAGAGCGTGTCACCGAAACGGAGGCGTAAATCAGATTTATCCGTCCGTCGCCCCCCTCGCAGTCGGTTTTTACAGCCATATCACGGCAATCGTTGTAGCTGGTCTTTTTTTTATGTGTGGAAGTCATAAGCGTGTTCAGGCTTTTGTAAAGCTCCCGGGACGTTAATTCCGAAAGTGCCTCGTATGTATACGAGCCGGTATAGTACTCGTCTGCGCTCGTTCCGTCAAGAGTCGTGCATACGACGTGCCTGGTGCCGGAGTTGTAAACCGAGGAATATTTCAGCGGTGCGCTCTCGCCCACGGCACATACGGGCAGGCTTGACAGGATTATCGCAAGGGTAATAATCAGCAAAACCGCTAAGCTTTTGAGTTTTTTCACGTTCTTCTCCTTGTTTGCGTTTGCGCGAATGAATTCTTTTATAAATCTTATAAGATTATAACTCCGATTCAAATGCTTGTCAATACAAGAACAGGTTTTTCCGGAAAATCACCGAAATTTTTAAGAAATAAATTCTCACCCCCCGCGAACAATATGCTTGATTTATTGTTTCCCGTGTAGTATAATTAAGGAAAACGCGAAAAGTACGAGAAAAGACGAGGTAAAACGAATGCCGCTGACGAAGCTGAATCCCGTGATACGGTCGGTATCGCTCTATGAGAGGATCAACAGGACCGACGAATGTATAGGCTACGACTCAAGAGTTATTTATATCGTTTCGGGCGACCTTACCGCAACAGTCGGCGGCGAGAAGCTCGGGCATATCGGCGCAGGTCAGCTGCTGTATATTCCCGCAGGCACACCCTACAAGCTGAAGGGGCAGTATCTGCGCGCGGTGGTCATCACCTTTGACCCCACGGACGAAAACCCCGAGCCAAAAGAGAAAATTCCACCGGTGCCAGTGGCGGATTTCAAGCCCGAGGTATGCCACCGTGTCGGGAATTTACCTCCCTTTGACAATGTGCTCACACTTTCCGGAATGGAGGGAGAGCGCGACGGGCTACTCAGAATGTGCGATATATTCACCTCGGCAGAGGGGTACTACCGCCAACAGCTGTCGGCTATGGTAAAGCTGTTGCTATTGAAAATTGCCGAGGCAAATGACGAGCACGCCCTGCCTGCAAGAATGGTGGAAAGCCTTGACAGCTATATCAGAGAAAACGTAGGCGAGGAGATATCCAACACCGAGCTCGGCGCGATATTCGGCTACCACCCCTTCTATATCAGCAAGCTGCTGAAGGAGAAAAAGGGGCAGACCCTGCATCAATATATAATATCCTATCGCTTCAAGCTGGCAAAGAGCAAGCTGGAAACAAGCGGTGAGAGCATCAACGAAATAGCAGCTGAATGCGGTTTCTCCGACCCGTCCTATTTCACAAAAGCCTTTAAGGCGAGCTTCGGTATGACGCCGAAGGAATACCGGAATAAATATAAAGAAGAGTTTATTTAGACCCCGTGTCGAAGGATTGCGGGCGAGAGGACGTATCCCGGTGATTTTTGACTATAATTATTTATATTTTACCTGAGTGAGGTATACCCGTGTCAAATAAAAGCAACGGTTTTCGCAAAAATCAAATAATAGAAATAAGCATAGACGATATAACCGACTTAGGCTTCGGCGTGGGCAGGAAGGACGGAATCGTGGTATTCGTCGGCGACACCGTGCCGGGCGATACTGTCAGCGCGGTGATAATCAAGGTGAATTCCTCCTACCTTGTGGCAAGGGTGCGGGAGTATATCACAAGGTCCCCACAGCGCGTATCAAACCGATGCTCAAACGGCGGCTGCCATAGCTGCGCCTACCGCCTGATCTCATACGAAGACGAGTTAAAATATAAAGAAGAGACGGTGAGACGTCTCTTCTCCTCCTCGGAGCTGTCGGGAATACGCACAATGCCAATCACGCCGTCACCGAGAGAGTGCAGATACAGAAACAAGGCGCAGTATCCGGTAGCCACGGTCGGCGGTGAATACAAGGTCGGCTTCTTCGTCCCGAAGTCCCACAGGCTGACACCCGTGTCGGATTGTCCCCTGACACCCGAGGTTTTTTCACGCATTGCAAGCTCGGTCACCGACTACATGGCAAGGCACCGGGTCTCGGTCTATGACGAGGAGTCGGGCGAGGGTCTTGTCCGTCACATTTATCTGAGGTGCGGCGAGATCTCGGGCGAGATCCTTTTGACCCTGGTAATAAACGGCGACACTGTTCCCCACCCCGACGACCTTATCTCTGCGGTGCGCGGCGACTTTCCCGAGGTTGTGGGAATTCTGCTCAACAAGAATAAAGAGAACACCAACGTCGTGCTCGGCAGTGAGTACGTGACCCTGTTCGGAAGAGATTATATTTACGATACATTGTCGGGTGTGCGGCTGAAAATAACCGCTCCCTCCTTCTATCAGGTCAATCACGGCGCGGCAGAATTGCTGTACAAAAAGGCAAAAGAATTGGCACGCCCCACCCCCTCGGACACCTTGCTCGACCTGTACTGCGGTATAGGCTCAATAGGACTGTCAATGGCAGAGGACGTCGGCAGGCTCATAGGCATTGAGATAGTCGAAAGCGCTGTCGAATGCGCAAAGGAAAATGCCGCCGGCACGGGTATCACAAACGCCCGATTTTTCACAGGCGACGCCGCCGACGCCGAAAGACTGCTTGATAGAGCCGAGAGAGAGCTGGGCGAGAAGATCCGCCCCGACATAATTATCCTCGACCCACCCAGGGGCGGCTGTAACGAAAATCTCATAAGCTTCGTGTCAGGGCTCTCTCCGAAGCGGATAGTTTACATCTCATGCAACCCGAAAACCTTGGCACGGGACGTGAAGCTGTTCCGCGCCCTCGGATATAACACGGACGAGGTGTATCCGTTTGATATGTTCCCGGGGACGGGACACGTCGAAAGTGTCGTGTGTCTTACACGCACTTTCGACAATGAATTGCCGTTGGCATGAATTGCACTAACGTGCATGAATTGACCTTCGGTCATGAATTGCCCTGCTGGGCATAAGGAGAAAAAGGCAATTCAATTCATGGAGCGCGACAGCGCGAGAATTCACGGAGCGCGACAGCGCGAGAATTCATGGAGCGCGACAGCGCGAGAATTCATGATGCGAGCTTGTGAGCATCAATTCACGACGGCAACGCCGTCAAATCATTCCTCTTTGGAGTTTACTATGAAAGAAAATTTCCTTGTAGATTTATCAAAGCAATTTGCAGTTGATATTGTTAATCTCTGTACAGATGTTAAAGAAAACCGCAAAAGCAACGTGTTATTAAATCAAGTATTGCGCAGCGGTACAAGTATTGGCGCAAACATTCACGAAGCGAACTATGCGGCAAGCAAGGCGGATTTTATCAACAAGTTCCAAATTGCTCTCAAAGAGTGTTACGAAACGGATTATTGGCTTGGGCTTTTCAAAGATGCTTACTTGATAACCGAAGAAGAATACAAGGATATGTTTGCAAAATGTAGCAAAATCCGCAAATTGCTCATCTCCTCCATCACCACCGCAAAGAGAGATACAAATGGATAAAGCTCAAATTCTTGAAAATATATCAAAACTTCTCCTTGAAAGTAAAACCGAAGATGCAAAAGCGATAATTCAAAACGAATATCCTCACAAGCATATAGAGATTGAAAGACGTTCATATACTCTCAAAGAAAAAATGGAACAATTTCTTCGTGATGGTTTTATTGATAGATATACAGGAAAAAGACTTATTAATCCGGGATTGTTAAAAGTTATAACTCACTATTTCCCCGATGAATTCCCGTATGATCCGCATTGGAAGATGACGAAAACTCACATGGCATGCTGGGATTTGATACCTACGGTAGATCATATTTTCCGATTGCTCAAGGCGGTGCTGATAATCCAAGTAACTGGGCTACCACATCAATGAAGAATAATTCTATCAAAAGTAATTACTCTATTGAAGAAATAAATTGGACACTTCATCCAAGCGGAAGTTTAATCGATTGGGATGGATTAACAAGGCTGTTTATTGAACTTGTATCTAAAAACGAAGAATTGCTTTCAGATTCATACATAAAACAATGGTATAATATATCAAAAGCTGCAGGCGCTCTGTTCAAAATGCAATCTTGCAAGAGCGACCATACTGCAAAATGCAATTTGCCGCCCGTGTCATCCTGAGTGAAGCGGAGCGGAACCGAACTTTTTCGTCTGAGATCCCAAACGTTGCTTCGCACCGTTTGATCCTCGCTACGCTCGGATTTCGACTACGCTCAGGATGACACAGACGAAAAAGCACCGAGCAACGCGAAGGCGGGATCTCGGGCAAAAAAGGAGAACAATGTATTACGTTTATATGCTCACAAACAAGACCGATACCGTAACGTACATCGGTGTTACAAACGACCCCACGCAAAAGGAAAACAAATGTACTACGTTTACATACTCACGAATAAAACCGATGCCGTAATGTATATCGGCGTGACAAACAATTTGCGACGACGTTTATATGAACATAAGAACGAACAAATCGAAGGTTTTACAAAAAAATACCATGTGCATAAGCTCGTCTATTTTGAAGAATATTCCGAGATTAACGTTGCAATAGCACGGGAAAAACAGTTAAAGCGCTGGATACGTGCTAAAAAGAATTGGCTTGTGGAAACAAAAAATCCGAACTGGGATGATTGGGGAGAAAGGTTTATTTAGTCAAAAGTATACCTTTTGCCGTTACCCCCCCATTTTTGCCGATTTTTCCACATTTCGTACTCTTGACCCACGTTGAGTGCGTCATTTTCTTATCGAAGGAGGACACTGTGCATCATATGAAGCTCTGCCCCGAGCCTTTCGAAATGATAAAAAGCGGAAGAAAAACCTTTGAGCTTCGCCTGTGGGATGAAAAGCGTCAAAAAATCAAGCCCGGCGATATCATTGCGTTTACGAATACACAGAGCGGCGAGGAATTGAAGGCAAGGGTTTTGAATTTGCACCGCTTTGACAGCTTTGAAGAATTATACGGTAAATTACCGCTTTTGAAATGCGGATACACGGAAGACGATATTAACACGGCAGAGGCTTCGGATATGGAAGAATACTACTCTGCCGACGAGCAGAAAAAGTACGGTGTCGTTGGTATTGAGATTTCCGTATTGAATTAATTTTCAGGAGAATTCAATAATATGTTTAAGGATTTTTATGATATAGACAGCGAGCCTGTCGTAAAGCCCGAGGTTTTTTACGGACCGAAGAAGCACTTAGTCGATAAATGTATCGTCATTTTTTCCAAGGTCATACACGACTATATGCTCTCGCATTTCAAATGTGAAAAAATAGCCGAAATAGGCGCGTGCAACGGGAATATTCCGATTTGGTCCTTCGACGCCCGGGGTGAGAGGGTTGCGTTTTACCTGACTCCCATCGGCTCTGCCCTTGCAAGCGGTACGGTCGCGGAAGCAAATCATCTGACGGGTGCGACGAAGTTTGTTATGTTCGGCTCCTGCGGAAGCTTAAATTCCGCCGTTACAGAGGGGAAATACATCATTCCCACAGAAGCTTACAGGGGTGAGGGTGCGTCCTACTACTATGCGCCGGCACAGGATTATATTGACGTCAAAAATGCGGATAAGCTCGCCCGAATCTTCACCGATATGAACATTCCTTTCGTAAAGGGGCGAATCTGGACAACCGACAGCATGCTCCGCGAAACCGTCAATCTGGTCAACAAAAGACGGGCGGAGGGGTGCATTGCCGTGGAAATGGAGGTCGCGGGAGTACAGGCGGTGTGCGATTTTTACGGCCTTGAGCTATACGACTTTCTTGCGTCGGGCGACGTGCTTTCCGAGGACGGCTACGAGGCAGAGGGGCTGGCAGATGCCAACCACAATCTCGATAAATTAAAAATAGCATTATCTCTTGTAGAAAGAATATAAAAACCAATTATTCAGGAGTAAAAAATGAAAAAGCATCCGGTACTTAAAATTATTGCGCTGGCGTTGGCGACCGTCGCGGTCTTTCTCGCCGTAATCAACATCATTCCCCCTCAGAAAAACGTGGAAGAAAACCCCTTTATCGTCGGTGAGGGCGAGCTGCCCCTGATTGCCGCGCACAGAGGCGGCAGCATCAACAGTCCCGAGAACACCCTGCTGGCGTTCAAGGAGTCGGTGGCTAACTACGGTGTAAGCATCATTGAGAGCGACCTGTACCTGACAAAGGACGGGTATCTGGTATACAACCACGACGGCTACATTGACAGGACCTCAAACGTAAACGGAGATATTTCGCTCGAAGAGGTTATGGAGCTGTGCGAGGACGAGGCAAACCGCCACTACATCAAGGATATGACCCTCGCCGAATTGAAAAAGTACAACTTCGGCTACTACTTTGAGGACGAAAACGGAAGCCGTCCCTACAAGGACTGTGAGAACTTCGCCGAGCTGGGTCTCGGTATCGCGACGGTGGAAATGCTCTTTGAAGAATTCTGTATGAGTAATCCCGACCTGCTTTTCATAGTTGAGATAAAGGACTCCGGGGAGACGGGCTACACCGCCTGCGAAAAGCTCCACGAAACGCTCACGCGGTACCCCGTGTATTACAACAGGCTGGTAGTCGGCACCTTCCACGACGAGATTGAAGAAAGGCTCAAGGAGTACTACCCCGACCTGCTTCGCGGCGCGCCCACCGGCACGGCGGCGACCTTCATTCTCACCCAGTATCTGGGCGTTAACCTGTTCGCGCCCAGCGACTTTGCCTGCCTGCAAATTCCCACCAGCTACAAGCTCGGCATCACTATCACCCTTGACAACAAGAACATTATCGACAGAGCCCACAGGCGCAATATCGCCGTTCAGTACTGGACGATTAACGACGCCGAAACCATGCGAAAGCTCATTGAGCTGGGCTGTGACTGCATTATGACGGATAACCCGAAGCTGCTCAGCGAGGTGCTGGAGGAGTATAGAAAAGGAAAATAATAAAAAAGAAAAACAACACAAAAAGGAGTTACTATGAAGGAAGTACATCTTATATGCAACGCACACATTGACCCTATCTGGCAATGGGACTGGCAGGAGGGAGTCAGCGCAACGCTGTCCACGTTCCAGTCCGCCGTCAATCTCTCCAAGGATTTTGACTACATATTCTGCCACAACGAGGTTTCAATTTACAAGTACGTCGAGGAGTATGCGCCAAAGCTGTTTGAGGAAATAAAAGCACTGGTCAAGGCGGGAAAATGGCACATAATGGGAGGCTGGTATCTCCAACCCGACTGCAATATGCCTGCAGGCGAGAGCTTCGTCCGCCAGATACAGGAGGGACGGCTGTACTTCACCGAAAAATTCGGCACTTACCCCACTACGGCAATAAACTTCGACCCCTTCGGTCACACGGTGGGGCTGGTGCAGATTATTAAAAAATGCGGTCAAGACGGCTATTTGTTTATGCGTCCGTACCCCACCCAGCTGAAGCTGCCACACGAGGTATTTATATGGAGAGGCCTTGACGGCAGTGAGATCAAAGCGGCAAGAACCGGTCCCTACAGCACACAGCTGGGCATATCCGCAGAGACGATAAAACAGAGAGTCTCGGAAAAAACTGACGATATCTGTCTTGTAACCTGGGGTGTGGGCAACCACGGCGGCGGTCCGTCAAGAAAGGACCTCTCCGACATAAAAGAGCTGATGGAAACCTCGGAGGACAAGTACATCCACTCCACCCCGGAAGCATTTTTCAGCCGTTACACACCGACGGCGGTATTTGACAAATCCCTGCACATTTCAATGCCCGGCTGTTACACCTCCATGGCACGTGTCAAGAAAAAGCACGCCATGCTGGAAAACGAGATTTCCGTAACCGAGAAAATGCTCTCCGCGGCATACGCCAGAGGGCTTCTCGACAGCTATCCCGAGGAGCAGATCCGTATCGCGGTGCAGGATCTGTTGAACGCGGAGTTCCACGACGTTCTCCCGGGAAGCTCGGTTCAGTGCGGTGAGGACAACGGTCTGAAGCTTCTCGACCACGGTCTGTTGGAAGCAGAAAGACTGAAAACACGGGCTTACTTTGCCCTTTCCTCTGCCTGCGAGCCTGCCGGCGAGGGCGAGTATCCCATCCTGATCTTCAATCCCCACCCCTACCCCGTCAGCGAGGACTTCGAATGTGAGTTTGTAATAGACCAGGGCTGGAGACGTGACATTATATCCAAGATAACCGTCCGCGACGAGGCGGGCAACGAAATTCCCTGCCAGCAGATAAAAGAAGAAGCAAATATGAATCTTGACTGGCGCAAGAGAATAATATTTAAGGCAGACCTGAAGCCCCTCGGCTTCCACCGCTACAGCGTATACTACACCTACGTACCCGTAACCGAAAAGGCGGAGCCCGACGTGTTGGTATTCGACAACGGTCACAAGTACGCCGAGATTGACAAAAAGACCGGACTTTTGAAAAAGTACGCCATTGACGGCGTGGATTATGTGAAGGACGGCTTCCGCCTGATGTCCTTCGCCGACAACCCCGACCCTTGGGGCATGAGCGACGAGCAGCTGCTCAGGCTCGGTACGGACGGCGAGCCCTTTGAGCTCTCCGAAAAGCCTGCCGGCGTCTTTGAGGGCATGAAGAGCATACAGGTGATTGAGGACGGCGATATTTACCTCGGTGTTGAGGCATTCTTTGAAAAAGACCATACCCGTGCTAAAATTACCTACAAAATTTACAAGAACAACGACTACGTTGACGTTGACGTAACACTGTTCCTCGGCGACGTTAACAGGGTAATCAAGCTGGAGCTTCCCATTTTCTCGGAGGGGAAGCTCATCGGTCAATGTGCCTTCGGTACAGACGAGCTGTTCCGGGACGCACGGGAGAATGTGGCGCACAGATTCGTCGCCATGTCAGACGGGAAGCGCGCCCTTGCGCTGATGAACACCGGCGTTTACGGCAGCCACTACGAGAACGGCTCGCTGTATATGTCCTTAGTACGCGGCGTTACCTACTGCGCCCACCCCATTGAGGACAGACAGCTTATTCCCACCGACCGCTTTACCAAAAAGATTGACCAGGGCGAGCTGAACTACTCCTTCCGTCTCGGCGTCGTGGATGCCGATAAGCTGGAGCGCGAGACACAAATATTCGTACAAAAGCCCTACGGACTTAACATTTTCCCCACCCCAAAGACCAAGGACGCTGCCGCCCCCTTTGCAGTCACACTTTCCGACGACACCGTATCCGTGCAGACGATAAAGAAGGCGTACGGCAGAGACGGCATTATCTTCCGCCTTCTCAACAACACCGACCACGCGGCATCCACGACGCTCACCGTCGACGGCGCAAAGCTGGATCTCTCCTTCGGTAAATACGAGGTCAAGACGGTAATTTACGAGGGCGGAAAGCTCAACGAGCTTGACGAAATGATTATCTGATAAACAGAAATAAAGCAAATAATTATTTACATTTTAGTCTTTTGGCTACGCTGTTTTAAGACAAAACTTAACACGGGGGGCGGCTTGAAGTTGTTTTTACAAGTTCGCCTCCGTCACACAGAGCAGTCTGCAAGCTGCCGACGAAAGGAAAACATTATGAGCAAGAATTACGAAAAAGAGCTACCCCCGGGGTACGAGCTTATATACCACATTGACGCAAAGAGCAAAGGCACGGCGATCAAAATGAATATCGGTGCTTTTATTCTGATGATAGGAGTATTTCTTATCGGTTGTATTCCCTTCATATTTGCCGGGGAGCTTGATTTCACGCTGACAAGAACCGAGTGCATCGTTTCCATGCTGATATTTATAGGGTCTATGATTTGTTACATCATCGCTCACGAGCTGGTACACGGTATTGCCTACAAGGCTCTGACAGGGCAAAGGCTGACCTTCGGTCTGACCCTCAGCTGTGCTTTTTGCGGTGTGCCCGACATATACACTTACAGAAGGTGCGCCCTGATTGCGCTTCTGTCCCCCTTTACCGTCTTTACGGTTTTGTTCACCGCGCTCACCGTAGGTATGTACTTCGTGCATCCCTTATACTACATCGAAGCCCTCTGGCTCCTTGCCATGCATATCGGCGGCTGTGTCGGGGATCTGTATATGAGTTATCTCTGCTTCACAAGATTTAAAGACAAAAGAATTCTCATGCGAGACACCGGCCCTGCGCAGTTCGTGTACTCGCCTAAAAAAGACGATTGAGGAAATACTATGTTCAACGGAAAGAAAAAAGCCCTGACCTTCAGCTACGACGACGGCGTAACTCAGGACATACGGCTCATTGAGCTGTTTAACAAGTACGGAATGAAGGCGACCTTCAATCTCAATTCCGAGCTTCTCGGACGTGAAGGCTCGCTGATAAGAGAAGGACAGCACGTATACCACAACAAGGTGCGTCCCGAGGACGTAAGGTACATTTACGAGGGTCACGAGGTCGCCTCCCACACGTTGACTCATCCCTTTCTCCCCGCCATAGAGGACGAGGGGGAGATTATACGGCAGGTCGAGGAAGACAGGTTGAAGCTGTCCGAGCTTTGCGGCTGCGAGGTCGTGGGCTTTGCCTACCCCGGCGGAGGGGTCAACTATAACAGCCGCGTGGCAAATATCATCAAAAAGGGTACGGGAATTAAATACTGCCGTACCACGGTTTCATCTCACAGCTTTGACCGTCAGGAAAATCTGTTCGAATTCAAGCCCAGCGTATACCATCACGCAGAGTGGGATAAGCTGTTTGAGCTGGGCGAGCGGTTTTTGTCCCTTGAGTGCGAAGAGCCGTCGCTGTTCTACGTATGGGGTCACGCATACGAATTTGACATTCACGACACCTGGGGCAAATTCGAGGACTTTCTCAGGATGATGTCCGGAAAGTCGGATATATTCTACGGTACTAACAAGGAGGTTCTTCTCTGAATTCGGAGAAGACTGTACAAAATGGAAGAAAACAAAGATACAATCAACGAAACGCAGGAGAAATCAGGAAAAAACACCTCATTCGGGCTTCGCGTGCTCAAAGACGGCGCGGCGGGCTTCGGCATGGGTGTGGCGTTTATCATTCCCGGCTTTTCGGGCGGCTCGGTCGCCGCAATACTCGGCATTTACGAGCGTCTCATCGGTGCCATCGCCGATATTTTCAAGCACTTCAAGCGTTCGGTTTCAATGCTGCTGCCCGTATTCATAGGGCTGGTGCTTGGTGCTGTGTCACTGATGTACCCCTTGGACTTTGCCCTTGGAAAATTCCCGCTGCCTACCGTATCTCTGTTCGTCGGTCTTGCGCTGGGCGGTCTGCCTGCCATAACCGATAAGGTCAAAGGAAAGCTCGAATGGACGAATTTTCTCTCCCTGGGTATACCGCTGTTGCTCACGCTGTCCCTGGTTTTTGTGCCCGTGGGATCTGAGGTGGATTTGTTAAATCTCAACCTTGGCGGCTACGTCCTGCTGTTTTTGGTCGGCATCGTCGGCTCCTCGGCACTGGTTATCCCCGGTATTTCCGGCAGTATGCTTCTGCTCATTCTCGGATACTACAATCCTCTTTTGTCGGTAATAACACAAAATCTGCTCAAAGGGCAGAACGTGGGCAGGGCTCTTTTGGTCCTCATGTCCGCAGGCGGCGGAATAATCGTTGGCTTTATCGGCATTTCGGTAGTGATGAAGCTTTTGCTGAAAAAATGCCAGAGGGGCACTTATTTTGCCATAATCGGATTTATCATCGGCTCGATCCCCTCGGTTTTCGTCTCAACCGCCAAGGATGCCGGCATGACCGCACAGACCCTGCCCTCCGACCCGTGGCATTGGATAGCCTGCGTGCTTTTGCTTATTGCAGGAGCCGCGCTGTCGTTTACGCTGGTAATGAAGGCGAAAGCCATCGCCTCAAAGAAAGACGTCCGCAAAAATCAATCATAACAGAGAAAGCTCCCGAATATGCTGAATTACAAAGCATTCGGGGGCTTTTACAATTTCAAATCCGAGCCGCCGTGAGAGGAGCGAATATGTTTATATATACGGTAAGGGCATCAAGCATTAAATTTTTCGCCGTCATTGCCCTGTGTGTTGCGGCACTTCTTATTCTGGTATCCGTCGGCAGCGCCGATGCATACGCCTACGTCGGCAACACCGAAATAAACTACGGAGGAATTAAAACAAACGAGGACAGAATAGCATTTATCGAGGGCTTCGGACTTCGGGTCAAGGAAACTCCCACCACCGAGGAAAGCTACACCATGCCCGACAATTTTGACCGAATAATCAGCGGATATAACGAAATACAGAAGGCCCAAGGGCTGGACCTGACGAAGTACAAGAACAAAAGGGTTACGCATTACGCCTACGAGGTGACGAATTACGACTACGACGGCGTGGTTTACGTCAATCTGTGCGTGTATAAGAACCGCATCGTCGCCTGCGATATTTCCAGCGGCGACCCAAACGGCTTTGTCCTCGGGCTGACGGAGATTGACAAAGGCAAGCTGAAATGAAATATTTACACCTATAAAACAAATGCGACAGCCCACGCCCCTCGGCAAACGGCTGTCGCTGATTTTTCTCTCGGCTGAGCCTCGGCTCAGCCGTTTATTTTATTCTGCGGCTCTCAGTTATTGCAGCAGCAGCAAATGATCACGATAGCAACAAGGATAACGATCCAAGTGCAGTTGTCGTCGAAGATGTGGCAAAGGCAGTTGTTATTCATAGTATGTTCCTCCGAAGCATTTATTACATAAGCAGTCGGGGAAAACAGCGTCCTCCGTGTCTGCTCAATACATACTATGCGAGCCGTCGGGAAAAGGTGCCACAGGCAAAGAACGTAAAGTTGAAGAAACGCTTACCGCCACAAAATACAGAGGCAAACGGAAGGTTAAAACCGCGCACCATCCCATCCGCCGTCAATCGAAGGCAAAAGAAATTTTACCGTCCTTAAGCACCAGCCGTCCGCCGAACAGCCTTCCCTTCTTTGAAATAAAGCCGGTGAGCTTTGCCGTCGTGCCGGTGGCGAGCAGGCGGCGTGCCTCGCTTATGGGAATATCGCGCTTGCAGATATTTATTCCCATTTTAAAGTCACATCCCTCCTTGTAGCCCATACAGCCGTAGCTGTACTGACCGCGGACGACGTTCTTTCCGCACAGAGGGCATACGCCCACAATCTCGCCGTATTTGCCTGTATCAACCGGGGGCGGCGGAGCGTTGTTTTTGTTATTGAAAACCTCGGCAATCTCCCGCTCTGCCAGCTTCACGGACTCATCGACGGTCATCTCCTTGTGATAAACACGCTTGAGTGCCTTGCCGAGCTCGCTGGTCTTGTATTTATCCATAACGATACCGAGCCTGCTCAGCGACTCTATCAGATACTCGCCGCCGTCGAGAATGGTATAGACGTCCTTTTTCAGGTCGATATATCCGCTCTTTTTCGCATTGTCGATAATGCCCGTGCGCGTTGCCTCGGTCCCCAGCTCCAAGCCCTCAAATATCGCCTTGTAGTCCTCAGCGTCGTCAACCTCGCCGTTTTCCTCCAGCTCCTTTGCCCGTGCCTTGTCGTCCTTGAAGGGGTTTTTCAGGTAATTGTTCAGGGTTTCTATGGTGTAATGCTTCGGCGGTGTAGTCTTCTTCTCCACCGGAGAGAAACTTATGTTTACCGTCTCGCCGACCTCAAGCTCCGGCAAAAGCTTGTCCTTTGAGTTGTAGTCGTCATACCTGGTCCAGCCGGGCTCGAGAATAACCGTGCCCTTCAGCGAAAATTCCTCGTATTCTCCTACCTTTATTTTAATCTCGCTCTTTTCAGCCATACAGTCCTCGGCACAGAACACCGCCACGAAGCGGCGGAATACCGTGGAATAGACCATATTTTCCTTTTCGGTAAGCTTTGATTTGTCTGGGATTTTATAGGTGGGGGTCAGAGCGGAGTGGGACTCTATCTTTGAGTCGTCGAAGATATACTTTGAGTCCTTGAACCTGACGGGGTAGCCCAGCTTATCGACATTCGATATAATTGCGCGAATTTTATCCTTTTCCGCAGTTGCAAGGTACTCGGAGTTCGTTCTCGGATAAGTCAGATACCCCTCCTCGTACAGCTTCTGTATAATGGAAAGACTCTCTGCCATGGACATTTTGTATTTTTTACCGAGCTGGTTCTGTAAGGTTGACAACGAGTACAGCTTACCGGGCATAATTCTGTCCTTTTTGCTGGTCTTTGCCGTGACCTTTGCCCCTGCCGCATTGTAGAGCCCTGCCAGCTCTGCTGCCTTGTCTTTTTCGTCCTTTGTAAACTTTTGTTTACTCGTTAACTCGACACGCTCCCCGTGTGTCGCCTCATTGCTGTAAAGTGAGTAATATATTTCCGGTGTGAAATTTCGGATTTCCAGGTCTCTGTCGTATATGGCTTTGACTATGGGAACGATAACTCTGCCGACTCTCAGCAGCTTTCCCGTCTTGATAGTGGCGAACCGTGTCAGGTTTACTCCGTAAAGCCAGTCAATATATGTCCTTGCAAAGCCCTCGGAGGCAAGGCTGTCGTACTCCGACTCATCCTTCATCTCCGACAGCGCGCGCCTTACCGTCTCGGGGGTCTGGTCGGGGAGCCAAAGCCGCTTTTGCGCCTTATTTCCCTTCAGCGCGTTCTCCACGCAGAGGCGGACTATAATCTCACCCTCTCTGTCCGCGTCTCCCGCATTGACTACGGTGTCGACGTCACCCCTGTTGCACAGCTGTTCGATTATCCCAAACTGACGGCGCACGCCGGGGTCCACCGTCCCCTTGCCGTCCTGACGGCGAAGCTCGAACCTGAACTTCTCGGGGAAACAGGGCAGATTGTCAAGGGTCCACTTCTTCGACTCGCCCGTGCCGGTATAGCTCTCAATATCGACAAGGGAGAACAGATGCCCGAACGCCCAGGTGACTATATAATCGACGTTTATGAAATAGCCGTCTTTTTTATCCATCTTGCCGATACCTGCCACAATATTTCTGGCAAGGCTGGGCTTCTCTGCGATAATTACAATCATATTTATGACAATTCCTATTCTCGTTTTCAAGCGTCTTTTCTATTCTAACATATCTTTGTGAATTTTTCCACCCCCTTTTCGTTTTTATTTTTCGCCCCTTCCGATATGCAAAAAAGCGCGGGTATGAAGATGTGTCTTCAAGTCTGAGCGTCAATCATCGTTGTGTCAGCGCAAATCGGATGCGATTGTGATCCGGTAGGGGCTGGCGCCTTGCGCAGTGATGTTCCGTAGGGGCTGTGCGTGTCGCTTCGAATTATCGCTGACACGGCATACAATCGACGGCTCTGCACGGGTCGTAGCAATCGAAGATTGCAAGGCGCACGACCCCTACCAGGTGGTAACCGCTTCAAATTTTCGTTGACATAGCAATATTCGTGATTGACATCTTTAATTGTAAATTTCACCGCGGAGCGATTTCATCCGAACATCGTGAGGATTTCACCCGTCGAAGACGGATTTCACATTGGCGGGCGCCAATATTTCACTGTGCTATGCAATCGGAGAGTGCATAGCACCTTGCCACCGGCGTGCTTTTGCACAAAAGGACTTGTCAATTTTTTTGCAATTTTCTTATTTATTTTTTTGTTCTTTTATGTTATACTGTATATGTTAAATATATGAGGACGAGGAATGGACTGAAAAATGGCAAAGCTGTATTTCAAATACGGTGCAATGGGTTCGTCAAAAACGGCGCACGCACTGATAACAAAATTCAACTACGAAGAAAAAGGAATGAAGGTATGGCTGATAAAGCCCGCTACCGACGATCGGGACGGCACTGATATTCTCAGGTCGAGAATAGGACTGTCGGCAGTATGTACGCCTATCGGCAAGGACGGAGACATTTACGAAATATTCAAGGCGGAGCACGCTGATTGCAACGTAATCATAGCCGACGAGAGCCAATTTTTTACCGCCAAACAGGTAGACGAGCTTCGGAGCATTGTCAACGAATACGACATACCGGTCATCTGCCACGGCCTGCGCACCGACTTCCGCACGCGGCTGTTCCCCGGCTCGGCAAGGCTGTTTGAGGTCGCGGACGCTTTAGCGGAGATAAAGACTATATGCGAATGCGGAAGAAAGGCAACCGTCTCCGCCCGTATTTCATCCGACGGAAGGATAGTCACCGAGGGAAGACAAATTCTCCTCGGCTCATCCGACAGGTATATAGCGATTTGCCATAAATGTTATTCGGAAAGAATTAAAAAGGAGCATGAAAATGGAAATTAAGGATATTCTCGCAAGGGTTGACCACACCCTTTTGGACAGATGCGCCACCTTCGACGACATTAAGACCGTGCTGGACGACGCTGTCAAATACGGCGCGGCTTCCGCCTGCATCCCCCCCTGCTTTGTAAAAGAGGCAAAGGATTACGTAGGCGAAAAACTCCCGATTTGCACGGTTATCGGCTTCCCTAACGGCTACTCTACCCCGGGGTGCAAGGCATACGAGGCTAAGGAAGCCATAGAGCTTGGTGCCGACGAGATCGACATGGTTATAAACACCGGGCTCGTAAAGGCAGGCGACTACGAGGCTGTGCTCGCAGACATACGGGCGGTGAGAGAGGCGACCCGGGGAAAAATTCTCAAGGTTATAATCGAGACCTGCCTGCTCACCGACGAGGAAAAAATCAAGCTCTGCGCTGTCGTATCCAACTCGGGCGCGGATTTCATCAAGACCTCCACCGGCTTTTCCACGGCGGGAGCAACCTTCGCCGATATCAAGCTGATGAAGGCAAACGTGACGGGCGGTCTTAAAATCAAGGCGGCGGGAGGAATATCCTCTATCGCCGACGCAGAAAAATTCATTGAGCTGGGCGCGGACAGACTGGGCACCAGCAGAATAATAAAGATATTGAAGAAAGAGGAAAGCCATGGCTACTGAGAAGAAATTATACCCCACCCCACACATTGACGCGCGCCCTGAGGATTTTGCAAAGACCGTACTTATGCCCGGCGACCCCCTGCGGGCAAAATACGTGGCGGAAAACTTCCTTGAAGACGCGAAGCTCGTAAACAACGTCAGAGGCGTACAGGGCTACACAGGCACGTACAAGGGGGTACATGTGTCGGTTATGGCAAGCGGAATGGGTATTCCGTCTATCGGGATTTACTCCTACGAGCTGTACAATTTCTTCGGAGTGGAGAACATAATACGCATAGGCTCGGCAGGCGGTATGAAGACCGACGTGCACGTGCGCGACATTATTCTGGGCATGGGCGCGTGCACTACCTCAAACTACGGAGTACAGTTCGGGCTTGAAGGCGATTTTGCCCCTATATGCAGCTACGAGCTGTTAGCGGCAGCAGTTGAGGAAGCAAAGAAGCTGGGTGTCGGCTACCACGTCGGCAATCTTCTCAGCTCGGATATATTCTATAACGACAATCCCGCCGCCTCCGAAAAGTGGCAGAATATGGGCGTTCTCGGCGTTGAGATGGAGGCTGCCGGACTGTATATGAACGCGGCAAGAGCAGGCAAGCGCGCGCTTGCAATCTGCACGGTCTCCGACCATCTTCTGACAGGCGAGAGCCTGCCCGCCGCCGAGCGTCAGACCTCCTTCCGCGATATGATGACGGTTGCGCTGGAGGTTGCGAGAAGGTTTGGAGAATTGAAAATTGAAAATTGAAAGTGGAAAATGGAAAGTGGAAAACTGGAAATGGAAAATGAGATAAGAAGAGTTTTTCTCATCGTCCTCGATTCGTTCGGTATCGGCGCGGCGAAGGATGCCGCCGATTTCGGAGATGAAAAGGCGGACACTCTGGGGAGCATATACAAGACGGGAATACTGAATATTCCCAATATGACGCGTCTGGGGCTCGGCAATATTCAGGGTGTCAGCTACCCCAAGAAAACCGACACGCCCTGCGGCTTCTATGGCAGAATAGCCGAAAAAAGCCGGGGCAAGGATACCACCGTCGGTCACTGGGAGCTGATGGGTATCGTATCCGAAAGGCCCTTGCCGACCTATCCCGACGGCTTCCCGGATGAGGTTATCGGGGAATTTGAAAAACGGATAGGCAAAAAGGTGCTTTGCAACAAGCCCTACTCGGGCACGGACGTTATCCGCGACTTCGGCGACGAGCACGTAAAGAGCGGAAAGCCCATAGTCTACACCTCCGCTGACAGCGTGTTCCAGATAGCGACCCACACGGATATAGTTCCCCTCGATACGCTGTACGAATACTGCAGAATTGCCCGTGAGATGCTTACGGGTGAGCACGGCGTAGGCAGAGTAATCGCGCGCCCCTTTACCACCGTAAACGGAGAATACAAGAGAACTGCCGACCGCCGCGACTTCTCCCTGAAGCCCCCTGCCCCCTCCTGCCTCATAAGGCTGAAAAATGCGGGGCTCGACGTTATAGGCGTGGGTAAAATCAACGATATTTTCGCAGGCGAGGGCATCACAAGGACCTACCCCACCCACTCAAACTGCGAGGGGATAGAAAAGACGAAGGAGCTCATAGGCGGGAATTTTCACGGCTTGGCTTTCATCAATCTTGTTGACTTTGATATGCTCTACGGTCACAGGCAGGACGCTGTCGGCTATGCTACGGCTATGAACGAATTTGACTCCGCTCTCGGCGAATTTCTGCCGAGGCTCGGGGAGGACGACATGCTCATCATAACCGCCGACCACGGCTGTGACCCCTCGGACGACAGCACCGACCACACCAGAGAAAACATACCTGTGCTGATTTGGGGCAAGAGCCTCGGCTCGGGCTCCCTCGGTGTGCTCTCGGGCTTCGGTAACGTTGGCGAGCTGGTATGCAAGGCTCTCGGTGCTCCCGGCACCGGCGGTGAGCTATACGGCAAGGTCTTCGGACAAAAGTAAACGTTTATTTACATTATCGGTTCGGGAGAGATTTAATGAAATTAAAAACTAATGAATACGAACAGCTCGTAAAAGAAGCAAAGTCAGCACGGGTATCCGCTTACATTCCCTATTCCCACTTTGCGGTGGGTGCGGCGGTGCTGTGCGCGGACGGAAGAATATTCCGCGGGTTCAATATAGAAAACGCATCCTACCCGGCTACCATGTGCGCGGAGAGGACGGCTCTTTATTCCGCCATGACGGCAGGGGCGCGCAAATTCGTTGCCATAGCAGTCGTCGGCGGCAAGGAGGGCGAGGAGCCAACGGGCGAATGTACACCCTGCGGTGTATGTCTGCAGGTCATATCCGAGCTTTGCGGCGCCAACGCGGAGATTGTAACCGTAGACAATGACGGCGAAATAAAGGTGCGCACGCTTTCGGACTTTCTGCCCCGCAGATTTACCGACGCGGATCTATCGGGCAATACTCAGACAGCAAAATGACGGCGAAAGATGAAGAAAACAACCGGCGAGAGGCGGTTCGTCTCTCCTACGGCTACGAGGTGAAGCTATGAATATGTACGAAATTATTGACAAGAAAAAGCGGGGCGGGGTGCTGTCCCGCGAGGAGATCTTCTACTTCGCTGACGGCTACGGCAAGGGTGAGATTCCGGACTATCAGGTATCTGCCCTGACGATGGCGATATGCCTTCGTGGCATGAACTACGAAGAGACCCTGGCTCTGACCGAGGCGATATACAAGTCGGGCAAGACTCTCGACCTGTCAGTGCTCGGCAATCTGTCCTGCGATAAGCATTCCACGGGCGGTGTTGGCGACAAGACCACGCTGATCCTCGCTCCCATTGCCGCGGCGGCAGGCTGCCGAATAGCGAAAATGAGCGGCAGAGGCCTCGGTCACACCGGCGGTACTATTGACAAATTGGAGTCTGTCCCCGGCTTTTCGACCTCGGTTCCGTCCTCGGATTTCCTGAAGCACGCCTCGGAGGTTGGCGTCAGCGTTATAGGGCAGACCGAGGAGCTGGCTCCCCTTGACAAAAAGCTCTACGCCCTGCGCGACGTGACGGCAACGGTGGATTCAATTCCCCTCATCGCATCCTCGGTTATGGGCAAAAAGCTGGCTTCGGGAGCGAAGAACATAGTACTTGACGTCAAGTGCGGCACCGGCTCCTTTATGAAGGATGAAAAGAGCGCAAGAGAGCTGGCAGGGACCATGGTCGACCTTGGCGTCGGAATGGGAAGACACGTGACCGCGCTTATCACCGATATGGATTCCCCTCTCGGCTACGCCGTCGGAAACAACCTGGAGGTCAAGGAAGCTATCGGAATTCTCTCGGGCAGAGGCGACGATAGACTTCGCGAGCTGTGTCTGACGCTCGCCTCGGAGCTGGTGGCAATGTCACAGGGCAAAAGCCGAAAAGAAGCGAAGGAAATATGCCGCGGTGTTCTGGAAAGCGGCGCGGCACTGAAGAAATTCCGTCAGTGGATAACCTCTGCCGGAGGCGACGGACGGTATATCGACAACCCGTCCCTGTTCCCTGTGTCTGGAAGAATAATTGAAGTCAAGGCGAAGACCTCCGGCTACATAGGAGCTGTCAACGCCGAGAAAATAGGTCTTTTGTCCGTGCGTCTCGGTGCCGGAAGAGCGAAAAAGAGCGATAATATCGACCCTGCGGCGGGAATAGTTATGCAGAAGCGTTACGGCGACAGAGTTGAAAAGGATGAGGTCATCGCCCGTCTTTACACAGACAAAGGCGATCGGGAGGACAGCCTCACCGAGGAATATCTGTCCGCTCTGGTCTTCACCGACAGTGCCCCCTGTGTAAAGCCCGTTGTTCTTTGCAGAATAACCGACTCGCGGCAATGAAAGTCCCTGCTTTTCAAAAGCATTTGACCTCTTCGCGCGCCTCTTGTGGGCAAGCTTTTCAATAAGGACGGCTTCCGCCTGCTGTCAAGATTATAACTTTTTCAAAGTTTTTAAAATGTCACGATTGTAGACTTTTTAAAGTCACGATTGTAAACTTTTTTTAAAAGAGTTGATTTCCGCGCACGCCTGTGGTAATATACTTATTATACGTACACCTTACGGGCGCATGCGGCAAATCGGCTTTTCAAAACCTGCCTGCGTTCTGGGGCTTCGGCGGTTTTGCCCGTCAAATCGGGTGTTTTGTCCGTTTTTTACACAAAACGTATGACATTGACCGTTTTTCAAATCCGTAAGCCCTTATATCATATTAACGTTGCAGCCGAATACGGAGGACTGATGTACAAGCGTCATATCACGTTGATCTACGCCCTGAACATAATGTTTCAGGCAATCTTTACTCTCGCACTTGGAATAGGAGCAGCTCTTTTCATATCATATATCGCAACGAGCAACTGGGGAGCGCCGGACTGGATATATGCGCCCTTGGTGACCGTCGGCGTGCTGATTGGCTTAGTCTCAATGTTAAAATACCTTTTCGTCGCCATGCGCTCTCTGGAGAAGCTGGAACAGCAGCATAAGCAGGATGAAAAGCGGGCAAGAGAAGAAGCACGGCAAAAGAAAAAGCGGGACGGCGAAGGCGAAAACAATAACGGCTCTCGGGAGGTCTGATGGAAGAAAAGAAAAAAGGCTCTGTATGGAGCGACATATTGCCTCTTGCCATAGGCGAGATTATCGTTTCACTCGCCGTAATAGGCGTATATCTGATAATTCAGGCGTGCATGCCGGACAGTGAAATATTCACCTACAAGGTAATCACCGGCGTGCTTCTCGGCAGCACCGTAATTCTCGTCAACTACGCGGCGCTGTCCATATCCCTCAGCATAGCGGTAAAGGGATTTCTGGAGGCGCGGGGCAACGGAGAGATGACCGACGAGGAAGCGGCGGATTTCGCAAACAAGAACTCGGCAAAGATACACGGCACCGTAACCGTCTCCTACATTATAAGGACGCTGTCAACCGTGGCGGCTCTGGTGGTGGCACTGCTCGTACCGGTATTTGACGTAATACCCACGGTCATTCCCCTTCTTATGTTCAAACCCATAATTTATATCACGGAACTTATCAATTCAAAACGGAAAAAAGTAAAAAAATGAAAAAGAATCTGATTGCATGGCTTGCAGTCATCGTGTGCGTATGTCTTCTTCTGACGGTATTCGTATGTGCCTTGACTCTCGGGGAGCGCCCCGAAGTCACCCCGCCCGACCCGAATGAAGAAAAACCGCTCCTGACGCTGAACGGGCCTAAAATAATTCTCGCAATCCCGCATCTGAAGGAGCTCAGCGAAAGCATCCCCCTTCTGGAGCTGGGTAACGTTATAACCCAGACGACGGTGACCCTGATTGCGGTAACGGCAATTTTGTGTCTTCTCACCGTCATCCTCACAAGGAGCCTGACGAAAAGGCCGGGAAAGCTCCAGGTCGTGACCGAAAAGCTGGTAGATATGCTCTACGGTCTGGTCAGGGATACCATGGGCGAGCACAACCTGAAATTCGCGCCTTATATCGGAACGCTGTTTTTGTCCTCGATAACCTGTACTCTTATCGGTATGACGCAGCTGTTCCGTTCAGCCACCGCCGACCTGTCGGTGACTGCGGCGTGGGCTCTGGCTACCACCGCCATGGTGTGGTACAACAATATCAAGAACTTCGGCTTCGGCTCATGGCTGAAAGGCTTTACCGAGCCGGTAGTTGTCATGACGCCGATGAACATAGTCAGCGAAATAGCCAATCCCGTATCAATGGCATTCCGTCACTTCGGCAACGTGGCGGGCGGCTCGGTGCTGACGGCACTGATTTACGGAGCCCTGGCGGGGCTGACCTCTCTGGTTTTCGGCTGGCTGCCCGAAGCGATAGCAACGGTATTCCCGCCCCTGTTCCAGATAGGTATACCCGCGGTGCTGTCGATATACTTCGACCTGTTCTCGGGCTTCGTGCAGGCGTTCGTATTCTCGCTTCTGACCATGGTATACGTAGGCGGAGCTTGTCCTCCCCCTGCGGAAATTCAGGCGGCAAAGGAAGCGAAGCTTTTGAAAAAGCAACAGCGCGCAGAAAAGCGTCACAAAAAGTCCGAAGAGGCGGCTGTGGCAGAGACCGTAAGCTCGGAGAAGTAACGACCTGCCCCCGGAAGGAAAGCGCTTTCAGGCGCCCTTTCAGCCAGTGAAAATCAAGAATAATTCGACGTTTCGGCGAGTGAAAATCACCGGATACGGAATGAAAAAACAAATTAAAAATAAAATAAAAAATAAAAATTCTTTGGAGGATTTCAAAAATGGATGTACTTGCAGCAAGAGCACTTGGTGCGGCAATTTGTATGGGTCTGGGAGCAATAGGCCCCGGTATCGGCGAGGGTAACGCGGTAGGTAAAGCACTGGAGGCTATGGCGCGCCAGCCCGAAATGGCAGGCACTCTCAGAGTTAATATGATTCTCGGCTGTGCTATCACCGAGACTACCGGTATTTACTCTCTGGTTATAGCCCTGCTCCTTATGTTCTTAAAGATCAGCTGACAGGCTTATAACTCGTTTGAAAATTTTATTTTCAAACTGTCGTTTGTGTCTTTCACACCGTTTGCGGCAGAACGAATTTCCTTACGGAAACCGAAGACAAACGACCTCTCAAATGAAAGGAATGTTCATATATGGAATGGCTTGCATTTCAGGAGCAGTTTGAAGCCTTTGTGGGCGTAAATCTGTGGACTATGGTCTTCGCCTGGATAAACATAATTATCCTCTATTTCATTTTAAAGAAGCTGCTGTTTAAGCCAATCAGGAATATGATTGACTCCCGTCAGCGCGAGGTGGACGAGATGTACGAAAACGCCGGCGAGGCAAAGGATTCGGCACTCAAAATGAAAGAGGAATACGAGGAGAAGCTGGAGCACGCCGAAGAGGAGAGCGAGCAGATTCTCCGCTCTGCCCAGCGCCGCGCACAGCTTAAAGAAGAGGATATTCTCAAAGAGGCAAACGCGAAGGCACAGCTGGTGCTTGAGCGCGCACAGAACGAAATAGAGCTGGAAAAGAAGCGCGCAATAAACGAGGTCAAGGACGAGGTATCGGAGCTTGCTGTCGGTATCGCGGGCGCGATAATCGAAAGAGACGTTTCCGAGGACGAGCACCGCGACCTTATTGACGAATTTATAAACAAATTAGGAGAGAGCGAATGAAGGGCAGAATGGATGAGGAATACGGAAAGGCGTTGTTCCTCTTAGCAGAAGAAGCCTCGCTCTCGGACAGGGTAAAAGAGGACGCAGAGATCGTCAAAGCCGTCCTTTACGAAAATCCCGAATTTCCGAACCTTTTAGACACCCCGGCGATTCCGAAGTCGGAGCGGCTTTCGATGATAGACCGTGCCTTCGGCAGCCTGTGCGAGCTTACCGTCAATACGGCAAAGCTCTTGGCGGAGCGGCACTCCTTCCGCCTTCTGCCAGAGATACTCGACGTCTTTCTGTCACAGTACGAGGCATCACGCGGAATTGAGCGCGCCGAGGTGGTAAGCGCACGTCCCCTCACCGAGGAACAGCTGTCGCGCCTTCGCGAAAAGCTGGAGCAGCAGACCGGCAAGACCGTAATAATCAACGCCGTGTGCGACACTCGTGTCCTCGGCGGCGTCAAGCTGCGCTATATGGGCAAGCAGCTGGACGGCTCTTTGCAGGCAAGGCTCGCAAGGCTGGAGCGTCAGCTCGCACAGACAATCGTATAATCTCAACGTTTAAACGAGGTTGGTTTTAAAATGCAATCAAAAATTGATGACATCAGCAAAATAATTAAAGAGCAAATACGTAACTACTCGCGAAAGTGCGAGCAGGATGAGATAGGCTACGTAATATCCGTAGGCGACGGCATCTCCAAGGTTTACGGACTCGATAAGTGCAAGGCTAACGAGCTTCTCGAATTTTCCAACGGCTCCTTCGGCATGGCACTGAACCTTGAGGAGAGCTTCGTCAGCGCGGTGCTTCTCGGCACGGACGTGGGCATCAGCGAGGGCAGCGTAGTAAAGCGCACGGGCAGAGTCGTGTCCGTACCCGTCGGCGAGGCGCTTATCGGCAGAGTAGTTAACGCACTCGGTCAGCCCGAGGACGGCAAGGGACCCATTGAGTCCGACAAATACTACCCTATCGAAAGACCTGCCTACGGTATAATTGAAAGAAAGTCGGTTTCCGTACCCCTGCAGACCGGTATCAAGGCGATAGACTCCATGATTCCCATAGGCAGAGGACAGAGAGAGCTTATCGTCGGCGACAGACAGACCGGTAAGACGGTTATCGCCACCGACACCATCATAAACCAGAAGGGCAAGGACGTTATCTGTATCTACGTCGCAATAGGACAAAAGCAGTCAACGGTGGCAAACATAGTTGACACGCTTTACAAGAACGGAGCTATGGACTACACCATAGTCGTGGCGGCTACCGCCTCTGACCCCGCGCCCTTGCAGTACATTGCACCCTACTCGGGCTGTTCCATGGGCGAATACTTTATGGAGCAGGGCAAGGACGTGCTTATCGTCTACGACGACCTGTCAAAGCACGCAGTGGCTTACCGTGCGCTGTCCCTGCTTATCAGACGTCCCCCGGGCAGAGAGGCATTCCCCGGCGACGTATTCTATCTGCACTCAAGACTTCTTGAGCGCGCGGCGCGTCTGTCCCCGGAATGCGGAGGCGGCTCGCTGACAGCCCTGCCTATCATTGAAACCCAGGCAGGCGACGTGTCGGCGTATATTCCCACCAACGTCATTTCAATCACCGACGGTCAGATTTTCCTTGAAACCGAGCTGTTCCACGCAGGCGTACGCCCGGCGGTCAACCCGGGTATATCGGTATCCCGTGTCGGCGGAAACGCGCAGATAAAGGCGATGAAGAAGATTTCCGGAACGCTGAAGCTGATCTACTCCCAGTACCGGGAGCTGCAGAGCTTTGCCCAGTTCGGCTCAGATCTTGACGCGGATACAAAGGCGCGTCTGGAACAGGGACAGAGAATAGTGGAGGTCCTGAAGCAGGACAGAAATTCCCCCGTGCCGGTAGAGCTTCAGGTAGCCATAATCTATGCGGTCGTAAACAATCTTCTTAAGGAAATAGAACCGGAGGACATTCGCGCCTTTGAGGGAGAGCTGTTCGAATATCTGACGGCTACTCAGGACGCGCTTCTTCGCGAAATACGCGACACGGGTGCCCTCTCGGAGGAAACGGCGGCAGGTCTTCGCGCCGCCACCGAGACGGTGAAGGCGAAGTTCTTAGGCACCCTCGCCGAGGAAGAATAACCGGTTGAAAGCAGCTTAAAGGTTTATTTTCAACTTTCAACTTTCAACTTTCAATTTTCAATTTTCAACTTATCAAAAGGAGTTCCTTAATGTCTGGCGCTTCAATGAACGATATCAAGGCACGGATAAAAACCGTGTCAAGCACGATGCAGATCACCCGTGCCATGGAGCTGGTGGCAACCTCCAAGCTCAGGCGCGCCAAGGAGAACGCAGAGCGCACCCGGCCCTTTTACGAAACGCTGGGAAGTGCGATAGACAGCGTTCTGTCATCGGGCGCGGCGGCAGAATCGCCATTTCTTGAAAAAAGGGAGGGCGGAAAAGCCCTGTATATAGTAATAGCCGGCGACAGAGGCTTGGCAGGAGGCTATAACGCCAATATATTCCGCCTTGCCGAGGAGCAGTCCCGGGACACGGACGCAATTTTCCTGCCCCTCGGAAAAAAAGCACTGGAATATTTCCGTCACAGAGGAAAGCAGCTGCTTACCGATAGCTACGACAGCGTGCAGGACGTCGGAGTCGGCGAGGCCATGGAGCTGGGGCGGTTGATTTGCGACCGCTTTCTCTCGGGCGAATGTGACAAGGTAGTTTTGATTTACACCGAATTCGTGTCAATGCTGACGCAGACACCGGTGTGCCGACAGCTTTTGCCCTTGGAGCTCAAGCCGAAGTCAAAACGGCTCGATATACTGACCGACTGCGACAGAGAGGAGCTGCCGGGAAAAATCGTACCCTACTTTGCAGGCGGAATCATTTATTCGGCTCTTACCGAGTCGATAGCCTCGGAGCAGGGCGCGCGCAGAACGGCAATGAACTCCGCAAACAAAAACGCCGAGGAAATGATAGATACTCTGCACCTCAGATACAACAGAGCCCGCCAGGCTCTCATCACCCGCGAGATCACCGAGATAGTATCCGGCTCGGAGGCGCTCTGATTGCCGAGGGACAAAATATATTTAATTTGCGCTTTTTGAATTACCCTGACGAAGCTACGGTAATTTCCAAAAAATGCGTAAAACAACTGCAAATTTGAAAGGAAACGGTACGATGGAAAAAAACATCGGCAAGGTTATACAGATAATCGGACCTGTCCTGGATATCCGATTTGAGGAAGGCAAGCTCCCCGACCTGCTCGGAGCTATCGAGATAGAGCACGAGGGCAGAAGGGTCGTGTGCGAGGTTGCAAGCCAGATAGGCGACGACACGGTGAGATGTATCGCCATGTCCTCCACCGACGGTATGTCGAGAGGTATGGAGGCGGTATATACCGGCACGGGCATTACGGTCCCCGTCGGCAACGAAACTCTTGGCAGGATTTTCAATCTGCTCGGCGAGCCGATAGACAACCTCCCTGCCCCGGAGGGTGCGGAGAGATGGTGTATTCACCGGGATCCGCCCGCATATTCCGAGCAGGAGAGCACAACCGAAATTCTTGAAACCGGTATCAAGGTCGTTGACCTTATCGCCCCCTATACAAAGGGCGGTAAGATAGGTCTGTTCGGCGGTGCCGGAGTCGGCAAGACGGTGCTTATCATGGAGCTCATCAACAACGTCGCAAAGCAGCACGGCGGCATCTCGGTCTTCACCGGTGTCGGCGAGCGTACCCGTGAGGGAAACGACCTTTACAACGAGATGAAGGAGTCGGGAGTTCTCTCCAAAACCGCCCTGGTCTACGGTCAGATGAACGAGCCTCCGGGAGCGAGAATGAGAGTAGGTCTGTCCGGACTTACCATGGCGGAATACTTCCGCGACAGAGAGGGACAGGACGTGCTTCTCTTTATCGACAATATATTCAGATTTACTCAGGCAGGCTCTGAGGTTTCGGCACTTCTCGGAAGAATTCCCTCCGCCGTAGGCTATCAGCCCACACTGGCAACCGAGATGGGCGCGCTCCAGGAGCGCATCACATCAACCAAGCGCGGCTCTATCACCTCGGTGCAGGCAGTATACGTCCCCGCGGACGACCTGACAGACCCTGCTCCCGCCACAACCTTTGCGCACCTTGACGCGACGACGGTTCTTTCAAGAAGCATATCCTCAATGGGTATCTACCCTGCGGTTGACCCTCTTGAATCAACCTCCAGAATTCTCTCCCCCGACGTGGTGGGAATTGAGCATTACGAGGTTGCCACCGAGGTACAGAAGATGCTCCAGAGATACAAGGAGCTTCAGGATATAATCGCCATTATGGGTATGGACGAATTGTCCGAGGAAGACAAGCTGGTGGTCAGCCGCGCGAGAAAAATACAGCGTTTCCTCTCCCAGCCCTTCTCGGTTGCGGAGCAGTTCACGGGTATGGAAGGGCGTTACGTGCCCATTAAGGAGACCGTCCGCGGCTTCCGCGAGATACTGGACGGCAAGCACGACGACCTGCCCGAATCCGCCTTCCTGTTCGTGGGAACGATAGACGAGGCTGTTGAAAAGGCAAAGGCAATTAAGGGTGAGGTCTGAGATATGAAAAGCTTTCGCTTGAAAATCGTGACCCCCGACGGCCTGGCATTTGACGGCGACGCAGAGAGCCTGCTCATACGCACCGACGACGGAGATGCCGAGTTTCTCTGTGGGCACGCCGACTATATTGCTTCCGTAGGTACGGGCAGAGCGCGTATTATCACGGGAGGCGTGTCGAGATTTGCCTCCTGTTCGGGAGGATTTGTCAGCGTCATGTCCGGCGTGGTATCGCTGACGGCGGTAACCTTCGAATTTGCGGAGGACATCGACGTAAAACGAGCCGAAAGGGCAAAAGCCGATGCCGAGGCGAGAATTCAGGACGCCAAGGACGCGCGGGAGCTGGGACTCGCCGAGGCTAAGCTGAAGCGCGCGCTCAGCCGACTGAATGCTGCCGACCTGCTTTGAGCCGCACCGACTCAGACACAGGATTTCCCTACCAATAATTTTCTTATCGAAGAATGAAAATGAAAAGGAGTAACGTATGAACCGCAGAATTGCTTTTTTGTTCGCCGCTCTGGTACTTATTCTATCGTTAATTTTCACGCTGGGCAGCTGTGGCGGCAAAACGGTCGTCAGCTTTCAGTCAAACGGCGGCTCCGAGGTAAGCTCGCAAACACTGTCAGACGGTTACGTCAAAGAGCCGGATGCTCCGATACGTGCAGGATACAGGTTTATCTGTTGGGAGCTTCGAGGTGAGAAGTTCGACTTTGAAAACACGAAGGTGACCGAGAACGTAACCCTCGTCGCCAAATGGGAGGCTATCGAATACACAGTCACCTTTGAAAACTGCGAAGGTGTCACACTCCCCGACAAAAAGACTTTTACAATTGACGACGGAAGCTATACTCTCCCCGAGAACCCCGAGCGGGACGGCTGTCAGTTCCTCGGCTGGTACGAGGACGCCGACTTCACCCGTCAGATAACCGCCATTGACACTTCGGTATGCAAGGACGTCACCGTGTATGCCAAGTGGTCCGGAGGTACGATCAGCTATCTCAACTGGCCCGACCCCGACCCGAATGCGCCCACCACTTACATTGTAGGCGACGAGATTATTTTGCCCGTGCCCGACCGTGAGCATTACAGGTTCATAGGCTGGCACTACGGAGCGATGAGCGGTGAAATCATCACGGAGCTGGACACCTCAAGGGGTGAAAACGTCAGACTGTACGCCGAGTGGAGTCCGATTGAATATACCATTACATACGAAAACTGCGAGGGGTTGACAATCTCTCTTCCCAAAACATATACGGTAATCACGGCGGATATTACGCTCACCGAGCTCTCGCGGTCACACTACAGATTCCTCGGCTGGTTTACCGACGAGGAGCTGACCGAGGCAGTAACCGAAATCGACTGCTCAGAAGGCGGAAACATCACGCTTTACGCTTCCTTTGAATACGCTCCCCACAGCTTCGACGAGGCGTGGAGCTATGACGGGAGCAACCACTGGCACGCATCAAATTGCGGTCACGAGGAGGAGACTTCGGACTTCGGCGCTCACACGCTGACGGGCGGTATTTGCACCGTGTGCGGATACGATGACGGCGTAAACGTTATCAAAGAGTTGATCAAGAATTCTTCGCTCTCATCCTCCTTTGTTACTACCTCCCTTGACACCGGACTTGCGAATGAGCCTATGTGCGGTGAGTACACGCTGACCTTTAACGCCGACGGCACGGTAAGTATAGTCTACTCCTACGAGCAGTTCACAGGCTCGGAAGATTGGATTGACTCACAAGACCCGTATGAAACGGTTGAAGGCGTGGCATCAGTGGACAAGGACGGTAGTATAACCGGCGGCGTTACACTGCAAATACTCAACACGGGTAGCCTCAAATTCAACTTTACGGCAGAAAACGCCGTCGCATCTACCGAGGCAAATAAGATAACGCTTACCGTAAAGGCTGAGGACACCGAGGCTGCTCTCGGCTTTGCCTGCCCCACCGACGTTACGGTTGAATTCACCGTAGGCACGGAGGGTATCGACTCGCTGGTGCTGTCCTACTCGGCGGATATGGCGGGTACGGAAGTGCCGGTAGTTATCACCGCTGTTTACACCAAGTGATAAAGCTGTTTGAGGAACGAAAATGAGTAAATACGATATTGCGGCTTACGTATGGCCGTCATATACCGGGGACGAGCTTCGCTCCCGGATGTTCTGGCCCGAGGGCATCGGCGAATGGCAGACCGTCAAGCGTGCAGGGGCGAAATTTGAGGGTCACAATTGGCCGAGAAAACCCCTGTGGGGCTACGTCAACGAGGCTGATCCTGAGGTCATGGAAAAGCAGATAGACTGTGCCACGGAGCACGGCGTCAACGTGTTCATATACGACTGGTACTGGTTCGACCGCCGTCCCTTTCTGGAGTGCTGTCTGAATAACGGCTTCCTCGGCGCTGGGAACAAGGACAAAATGAAGTTCTATATAATGTGGGCAAACCACAACGCCAATCACCTGTGGAACAGAGAGCTGTCCGACACCGAGTGCTCGGAGACGGTCATCTGGCAGGGCGGTATTGACATGCAGGGCTTCCGGGAAATGTGCGACAGACTTATCGACAAGTATTTCGGACTGCCGAATTACTACACGATAGACGGCTGTCCCGTGTTTATGATATACGAGCTGTCGACCCTCGTTGAGGGGCTGGGCGGCGTCCCGGAAACCGCCGAGGCTCTTGCCTGGCTGAAGGGGCGTGTCAAGGAAAAAGGCTTCCCCGGTCTGCACCTGCAGATCACCGGCAGAAGCGGTGAGACTTTAAATCTGTCGGGGGTTGACGGCGGTCGGGTTATCGACTCCAAAACGGTTATGGAGGCTCTCGGTATCGACAGCTTTTCACACTACCAATACGTGCATATCACCGACATTGACCGCGACTATAACGAGGTAATGAAGGACATAAAACGCATCTGGGAGTCCGCGGAGGATACCTACGGTATTCCCTACTTTGCCCACGTTTCTCTCGGCTGGGACAACAACCCCCGCTTCAAGAAATTCCGCCCCGGGATTTTAAGGAACAATACCCCCGAGAATATCGAAAAGGCGCTCCGCGACGCAAAGGACTACACCGACCGTATGCTGAAGAAGCACCCCGAGCGTCCCGCACTGATTACGATAAACTCCTGGAACGAATGGACGGAGAGCTCCTATCTTGAGCCCGACGACCTGTACGGCTACGGCTACCTTGAAGCTGTGAAGCGAGTTTTTATGGAAGACTGAGACGGAAGAAATCCAGAAGAGGTTTTTATGGAAAGCAAGCTATTCGGAATAAAGCCCTTCGGCGCAACCCCGTCTTCAAGACAGCTGAACCATTTGAAAATGGGAAAAAAGGCGTTCTTCCACTTTGGAGTAAACACCTTCAGCGATAAGGAATGGGGCGACGGCACCGAAACAGAAAAGCTGTTCAATCCGGAAGACATCGACGTTCGCGGATGGATAAGAGATATAAAGGAAGCAGGCTTTGAGCTGGCGATACTCACCGCAAAGCATCACGACGGCTTCTGCCTCTGGCCGTCAAAATTCACCGAGCATTCTATCAGGAACAGTCCCTATAAAGGCGGTAAGGGGGACATTGTCAAGGAATTTACCGACGCCTGCCGTGAGTTTAACGTCAGAGCCGGGCTCTATCTCTCTCCCTGGGACAGAAATTCGCCCTTTTGGGGCAGTGACGAATACAGCGACTACTACGCAAAGCAGCTGGAGGAAATTCTCACGGGATACGGCAGAATTGACGAGATCTGGTGGGACGGTGCAGGCAGTCAGGATACGCGATACGACTGGGAAAAGTGGGCAGGGCTCATAAGGAAGCATCAGCCCGAGGCGGTAATATTCGGCTCAATGGGTGCTACCCCCTACGTAGAAATGAGATGGGTAGGAAACGAGGCGGGTCTGACGGGAACAACCCACTATGCATCCATAGATGAGAGCTCGCTTACGGTTGAGAACAACTATGAGCTGAACACCGGAAAGCTCGGCGGCGAGCGTTACATACCTGCCGAGGTTGACGTCTCCATAAAGCCGGGCTGGTTCTATCACAAGGATCAGGACGGCATGGGAAAATCCGCCCGCAGGCTTGACGAAATATGGTTCAATTCGGTGGGCAACAACGCGATTATGCTCCTGAACTTCCCGCCGGACAGAGAGGGAAAGCTGGACCCCCGTGACGTGGAAAACGCTACCGAATCGGACAGAAGAATGAAAAAAATGCTCTCCGTCAATATGCTGAGAGGCGCACAAATCGAAGCCGACAGCGTATACTGCCCCGAGTGCGGAATAGGCAACGCAACACTTACAGGCGACGGGCAATTCTACGCGTCCGCCCCCGATAAGAGCCGTGCGGTTATAGATATCACCCTACCTGAGGACGTGCCGCCCGTAAACGTGCTGACCCTGGGGGAGAAGGTGGAGCTTGGAGAGAGGATAACCTCATTCACGCTTGAAGCTCTCGACGGTGCCGAGCCGAAAAAACTCTGCACGGGTACCTCGGTCGGCTATTTCCGCGCGATGAGATTTGAAAAAGGCAAATACAAAAGGCTGCGCCTTACCGTAACCGGTGCGATGGCGCCTCTCACTCTGCGCACCCTCGCGATCGGCATATACGACGAGGACACCTCGGAGGAAGCAAAGCAGATGACCGAGGGCAATCTTGCGGCACTGTCTTCTGCCGAGACCGTCATTTCCGAGGACGGGAAAACCGCCGTGATAAATTTCGGCGGCATCTATTCATTTGACACGGTCTGCTTCTTTGGAGGGCATTCGGGCGGCTCGTACAGAATTTCCGCCTTTGACGGCTCAAAATTCTACACGGTAGCCGAGGGAGCTGCAAAGGAGCACTACGTATGTGCGAAGACCTGCTCACCGATTACCTCATCCTATCAGGTGAAAATCGAATATGACAGGATGTTCTGGGTTGAGCCCGATTTCAAGGTGTTTCAGTCACAGTAATACTCAGATAACAATTTTTGCAAAAACAACGGAAAGGTCTTGTGCTCTTTGCTGTCACAGACCTTTTTTTTTCGGATTTGACGTAACAGTCTTTTTCGTTTAAAACCGGTTGTTACAGACTTTTTCCGATTTGCGATTTACCGGCACAGACCTTTTGTCTTCGGAAAAGAATTTGACGGCAGGTGCGCACCTGCCCTGCCGCGGCAGAAATTAAAAGACGAATAAAAAGCCTCTTGTTCAGAGTGTAATCTGTGGCAGGAGGCTTTTGCATACGAGAAAAACGGCGGTACAGGCGAAGGCGGGGCGGTATTGAGGCTTTTTCTTTCATTTTGACTTGCAATAACGTCGCTTTTGTGATAGAATAGCATACGTAGTTTTTCTTTTGGAGAACGTATGATAAAAAACGTGTTTTTTGACCTTGACGACACGCTCCTTGATTTCAAGCGGGCGGAGCGAGAGTCGCTTATCGGCGCACTTGGGGCAATGGGTATTCCCCACGGTGACGAAATTCTCGATTTATACAGCAAAATAAATAAGGAATGCTGGCTGAAGCTGGAGCGAAAGGAATATACAAAAGAAGAGGTACTGACTAATCGCTTTGTATTTTTCTTTTCCGAGCTTGGTATACAGGCTGACCCGATGACAGCGCGTAAGGAATACGAGCGCAGGCTTGCGGAAAACGGGAGCAGGACGGTCGGAGCTTTGGAGATTTTAGAGGAGCTTGTAAAAAAATACCGTCTGTTCGTCGTGTCTAACGGTGTGTCTGCCGTTCAACGCTCCAGAATAAACCGCGCAGGGCTGGATAAATATTTTGAAAAAATATTCATATCGGAGGATGTGGGCTGTGAGAAGCCGGCTAAGGAATTCTTCGACAGGGTTTTATGCGGACTGACGGGTGTTCTGCCGAAGGAATCCTTAATAGTAGGAGACAGCATGAGCGCAGATATACCGGCAGGTATGAGCGTAGGAATGTACACGTGCTTATTTAATCCTCGAAAGAAGCCGCTATGTGGCAATATAATCCCGGATTTTCAAATAGAAAGGCTGTCCGAGATAACGGAGAGAGTAATCAAATCAATAAAATAAAAAGCGGACAAGCAGGCAGTAAAAATCAAAAAAGCAACATAGCAAAAGCAGTTAAAACATAGCGATTAAAAATGTAATTAAAGCTTGATAAAGGAAAAAGAAAATGTATTACGGCTACAACATAAGCGACTATACGGCAGATCTGGCGCGTCGGGCGGAGGCTGACTGTGCCGAGGTGTTCAGGAAAATTGATGAGAATGCCCTAGGCTGGTCGGCAAAGGTGCTGAGTGCTTTCCAGAAGTGCAGGGTATCATCCGCGGATTTTCTGGAGGTGACCGGCTACGGCTACTACGACGGCGGCAGAGACAAGCTGGAGAAAATATACGCCGAAATCTTCGGGGCTGAGGACGCTTTGGTACGCCCGCAGCTGATGTCTGGAACTCACGCCCTGTGGGTAACCCTCGGCGCGCTTCTGAAGCCCGGCGACACACTGCTCTATATTACGGGCGAGCCCTACGACACCCTGAAGAGCGTTATCGGAACGGCGGGTGAGAGTCGGAATTCCTTGATAAAATATGGTGTTAAGTACGAGGAAATCGACCTTATAGGAAACGACTTCGACCTTACCGCAATACGGGAGCGCGTGGCAAAGGGTGACGTAAAGGTGGCGGCAATACAGCGTAGCCGCGGCTACTCGCAGAGAAAGAGCCTGACGATAGACAAGATTTCCGAGGCTATCAAGACGGTGAAGGACGCCTGCCAAAAGACGGTGGTAATGGTAGACAACTGCTACGGCGAATTCACCGAGGACAGAGAGCCCTCCGAGGTCGGTGCGGACGTTTTCGTCGGCTCGATGATGAAGAACCTCGGCGCAGGATTTGCCGTCAGCGGCGGCTACTGCGTAGGAAAATCGGATATTATCGAGGATATTGCGGAGAGGCTGACCTCACCCTGTATCGGTAAATCTCTGGGTGCCAACTTCAATCAGCTCGCCTCCTTCTTCAAGGGCATATTCATGGCTCCTACCACCGTGGCGGCTACGCTGAAATCCATGTCCTTTGCCGCACGCCTCTTGGAGCTGGCAGGCTACTCGGACGTCAGCCCCGGATACGACGAGAAGCGCACCGACATCGTACAGACGATAGACTTTCATTCGGCGGACAAGCTGATTAAGTTCTGTAAGGGTATACAGATGGGCTCACCGGTCGAATCCTACGCTGTGCCCGAGCCGGGCGAGATGCCGGGCTATCCTCACGAAGAGATAATGGCGGCAGGTACCTTTGTCACAGGCGCGACGAACGAGCTGTCCTGCGACGGTCCGGTATGCGAGCCTTACACCGCATATATGCAGGGAGGGCTGTCCTACGACTACGGCAAGCTTGGCGTTATGCGCGCGCTGGACGAAATGCTGGATCTATCTCCAAGCAAATGACAATATTTATTTACATAAAGTGTTTAAACGCAAAACATTCACAACAGTTGACAGAGGATGAAAAATGAAGACCTGTTATATTGTAGGAGCCGGAGATTTCTCGGGATGCCCCGAGCCGAATGAGGATGATTTCGTCATAGCCGCAGACGGCGGATACGAGGCGTTAATTCGACACGTGGTACGGTGTGACCTGCTGATAGGCGACTTTGACTCGCTGTCGGAGCTTCCCCCCGCGGCACAGCTCGAAACCGTCAAATACCCTGTGGAAAAGGACGATACCGACACCTTTCTCGCCTACAAGCTGGGTGTAGAACGGGGTTATACCCGCTTTCGTATATACGGAGGCACCGGAGGCAGAGGCGACCACACCTTTGCGAATATATGTCTTCTGCACCACGCCGCCCTCGCCGGTCACGAAGCTACTCTTCACTCAGACGGCTGGGTATACAGAGTTATAAAGGACGGCACTATTACCCTCTTTGGCAATCCGGGAGAGCATCTGTCGGTGTTCGCAGTCGGGGGCGAAGCTCAAGGAGTCAGCATAGCCGGCGCAAAGTACGAGGCAAAGGATATCACTCTTACCCCGGACTACCCCTTAGGCGTGTCAAATTCTTTCACCGATACAGAGTGTAAAATCTCCGTCAGGGACGGCGCGCTGCTCCTTATGTATCAGGTGTAAATATCAAATTACTCACGAAAGCACTTGACAAAGAAAAAACATTGTGCTACAATATCCTCGCCAAGCAGAATAGATCAGGGGCGCCGAAAGGCTGAGACAGCATACGCTGGACCCTTTAACCTGATACGGATAATGCCGTCGTAGGGAGATTTGGATTTTATGACCTTAAATCATACCGCACGGAGTCTGTCTCTGCGCGGTAATTTTATTTAAGGAGGTTCGTTTTTATGAAACGGACAAACACAAAGAAGCTCATTGAAGCTGCACTGATGGTTGCTCTGGCAACCGTACTTAGCCTTATCAAGGTGGTTGACATGCCTTACGGCGGCTCGGTCACCCTGGCATCCATGCTCCCCATCATCATCCTCTCCTACCGTAACGGCTTAGGCTGGGGTATGGGCGGCGCTGTCGTCTACGCTGTTATTCAGCAGCTGCTGGGACTGAAGAATCTGTCCTACTTCACCACCCCCGAATCTATCATTGCGGTAATCCTTTTGGACTACATTATCGCCTTTGCCGTTTTGGGTCTTGGCGGTATGTTCCGCAGGGTTGTAAAGCGTCAGTCCACAGCCGTTGTCCTCGGTGCTGTTTGCACGAGCTTTATCCGCTACGTATGCCACGTTATCGCCGGCTGTACCGTATGGGCAGGTCTGTCAATTCCCGACTCCGCCGCTTTCTGGTATTCCGTAGGCTACAATGCGACGTATATGATTCCCGAGACAATAATTCTCGCCGCAGTTGCATATTATCTGTGCGATACCGTTGACTTTACCAAAGAGGTTCCCGAGCGTATTAAAAGACGCGCGCACGCCCCCGAGACGTCCATGCTCTATCTCACATCCGGCATCACCCTGCTTGGCGGTCTTATCGCCGACGTGGTTCTCATCACACCCTTCCTCCAGAATCCGGAAACCGGCTCCTTCGACTTTGCAGGTCTTGCAGACGTTAAATGGCTGGCAGTAGGTATCGTTACCGCCCTCGCCCTTATAATAGGCATCGGCGTTTTCGCATACGCCGCTCTCAGGGAAAACTCCAAAGAGTAAATTCAAAAAACAATCAATACGATACGGAGAGAAAAGCTCAAAAAGGCAAAACATTCCCAGGAAACCGACACGGGTCCGCACTTACCGCAGTTTCCATAGGAATTTTGATTGTACAAATTATTAAACTCGACTTTTGATGAGTCGAGTTTTCTTTTACTCACGTAAAAACAACTTGCGTTATACATGTTTTTTTGATATAATAAACTCAACGATAAATAAGAATTTGGCGAATTGTATGGAAAATGAAGATACACTGTAAGGAGATAACAAAATGAAAGATTATGTAAGAAAGATAAATTATTACGAAACCGATAAAATGGGAATTACCCATCATTCAAACTACGTTCGTTTTATGGAGGAAGCTCGAATAAACTATTTGGAAGAGATTGGTTGTGGTTACGATAAATGGGAGAAGGACGGCATCATTTCTCCTGTTATTGGCATCGAGTGCGAATATAAGCGCCCAACAACCTTTAACGATGAGATCCGCATCCATGTTGAGATTACAGAGTACAAAAGACTCAAGCTCACTGTGTCATATACGATGTATAGCACTAAAACCGATGAGGTCGTGTTTGTTGGTAAGAGCCATCATTGCTTTGTGAATGCCGAGGGCAGACCAATAGCACTTTCTCGTCAATATCACGAATACGATAAGATAATGACAGATGAACTTAATAGAGAATAAAACAAATTCCAATTTACCGAACCGTTGTGTTATGTGGAAAAATATTTTAAAAGTGTAGCACACTAACTTTGCAGGCAAAGTCGTGTGTTTTACAAGGCAAGAGGAAAAGGCTGACGAAAATTTTTCGTCAGCCTTTTATGTCGTCTGAAATAATCCATATTGGAACTGCGCTTTCTGCCGACCCTTTTTCTTTTTTTGCAAAAAAAGAGGTATCCGCTCTGGGGGGGAGCGAATACCTCGCGCAGATTAGTAAGCTGTGCCGCCGGTTGTGCTATCGATATCACCAATAGGTCCGTCACCGTAGGGAGGAACTTCGCCCTCACCCGGAGTAAAGGGAACACTGGTTGTGATAACATCATCGATACATAGCTTAATCATCTCGCATACAGGAACTTCATATTTCATAAAAAACCTCCGTATGTGTTATATGAAATAGAAAGTCTGTTTGATTGCATCTTCATTATAACACAGTATTTTTTAAATTGCAATAGTTTTTTAAGTTTTTTCGAACTTGGCTTTTCGTATGTGCTTTTCAAAATCGGAAGTGATCGGGCACACTGCCGTCAATGTACCCGGATTTCACGAAAAAACAATACTGTCAGCTTCTGCCGTCCTGTCTTTGTCTGTGAGGGGAACGGGATTTGCGCTGACGGATTTTTCTTCTTGCCGAGGAGCGTTCAAGACCGCGCCTGAACTCCTCCAGCTCCTCTTCCCCTGCAGCCGCAACGGTGCGCTTTGCACGCCAGGTATCGTTGAAATTGCGGTGCAGCTTCAATACCATGAGCATATCTCCGTCGGTTTTACAGCGAAGGTGGAAGGTGTACTTCTGTCCCTTGGAATGTAAGGTGGGGTCAGGCAATTCAAGCGCCTTGCCGCACAGCGGACACACTGGCTTTGCGACAACGTCGTCCTCCAGCATCTCGCCTATGGTAACGTAGCCGTCATCCCCGGCATCAGCGTCGCCGATAACCGAGCTTTCAAGATACTCTCCGCCCGACTCGCTGTACGCCAGAATTCCCTCGGGAACGTTGAGCTTCTGCGCCACGAGCGCGGTAAAATACGCATCGTTCAAAGCATCGTGAGCAGGCAGTGTCTGAGGTATTTCAAAGTATTCCATGGCGTACTCCAGCGAGCGTTGCTTGGAACCGCCGTCGGTCTGGGAATTAAATATTCTCTGAAGGTCAAAGACGCAGGACAGCATATCCGACTCGATGCCGTTGACATGGAAATTCTCCTTCAGCATCGGGATGTCGTCAGGCCCCCAGGTCAGAAAAGCGAAATCATCGCCACACCACCTGAGAAAGCGCGCCGCCGCATCGATGAGCGGTGTGCCCATATCCATCTGCTCCTGTGTAATTCCGGTCAGCTCGCTGACGTGTTTATGTAATTTTTTATAATATTTCGGCTTGACGATTATCTGATAGGAGCCGCAGATATTCATATTCTTATCCATCTTAACCGCACCTATCTGTATAACCTCGCCGCGAAGACGGGAGGAAAGCTGTCTTTGCACAGCCATGGCTTTTTGTGCGTAAGCCTGATTCCACTCCAAATCAAGGGTTATATAATACATTTGTCCGTCCTTTACACATTATCATCCAGTATAATTATATATAAAAGAAAAATAAAAGTCAAGTACGTTAGGGGCAAATCCGAGCCGCGGGCGAAAAAACTTGACACAGGTTGAAAAATGATATATAATGTAGAGTGAAAAATATTGCAAAAAGCAAGACAGTGCGGAGGTTTAAAGAAATGGAGAAGACAGAGCGCATATCCGACATATTTGCGTCCCAGGTTTTTTCCGAGGACGTGATGCGCGAAAGACTGCCGAAGGACGTATGCAAATCCCTGCTCAACACCATGGCTACCGGCACAGGGCTGGACGCGTCGATTGCGGACGTCGTCGCCGGTGCGATGAAGGACTGGGCTATCGAGCACGGCGCAACCCACTACACCCATTGGTTTCAGCCTCTGACAGGCGTAACGGCGGAGAAGCACGACGCCTTCCTGTCCCCCGTCGGGCACGGCAAGGCGATTATGGAATTTTCCGGCAAGGAGCTGATAAAAGGCGAGCCTGACGCCTCCTCCTTCCCCTCGGGGGGTCTACGCGCCACCTTTGAGGCAAGAGGCTATACCGCCTGGGACCCGGCGTCTTACGCCTTTGTCCGCGACGGCTCGCTTTACATTCCCACCGCCTTTTGCTCGTACACGGGTGATGCCCTGGACTCGAAAACACCCCTGCTCCGCTCCATGGACGCAATTTCGGCGGCAGGTCTCAGACTCCTGAGGCTCCTCGGCGACACAACAGCACAGCGGGTCATAACAACCGTGGGTGCCGAGCAGGAGTACTTCCTCATTGACGAGGAGGATTACAAGAAAAGGCGGGACCTGTTCTACTGCGGTCGGACGCTGTTCGGCGCGCCTGCGGTCAAGGGGCAGGAGATGGACGACCACTATTTCGGCTCACTGCCGCCCAAAGTCTCCGCATTTATGCACGAGCTTGACCTGGAGCTGTGGAGGCTGGGTATCAGCGCGAAGACGAAGCACAACGAGGCGGCTCCCGCTCAGCACGAGCTGGCACCTATATACTGCACCGCCAACATTGCCACCGATAACAACCTTCTGACTATGGAATGTATGCGAAAGCTGGCACCCAAATTCGGCATGGCGTGTATTCTCTCCGAAAAGCCCTTTGCAGGCGTTAACGGCTCGGGAAAGCACAACAACTGGTCCATAGGCACGGATACCGGCGTGAATTTATTGAAGCCGGGCAAGAACCCCGGGCAGAACAAGCCCTTTATGCTTATGCTGGCGGCTGTGGTCAAGGCGGTTGACGAATACCAGGATCTTTTACGCATTTCCGCGGCAACGGCAGGAAACGACTGCCGTCTCGGCGGCGGCGAGGCACCGCCCTCGATAATCTCGGTGTATCTCGGCGACGAGCTCGACGCTGTTGTAAACTCTCTGATAGACGGCGGCTCGATAGGCGAGACAAAGCGTAATTATATGTCCCTCGGTATTGCCGCCCTCCCCACCATCCGTCAGGATACCACAGACAGGAACAGAACATCGCCCTTTGCATTTACGGGCAATAAATTTGAGTTCAGAATGGTGGGCGCGTCGCAGAATATTGCTCTTGCAAACACGGTCATCAACACCGCCGTAGCCAACTCGCTGACAGAATTTGCAGATGTACTGGAGGGAGCCTCCGACCTTGATTCGGCAATAGGTAAGCTGATTGCCGATACCTTCCGCAAGCACCGCCGTATACTCTTCTCGGGTAACTCCTACTCCAAGGAGTGGGTGGCGGAGGCGGCTGAGCGCGGACTCTCCAATTTCAGGACCTCGCCCGAGGCGTACGCCCACTTTACGGACGATAAGAACGTGAAGCTGTTCGGGAAATTCGGCGTAATGAGCGAGACCGAAATGAACTCCCGCCGCGAGATTTTCTTTGAAACCTACCGCAAGGTCAAGAATGTGGAAGCCAGAACCATGCTGGAGATGACGATGCGCGATATTATTCCCGCGGTGTCCTCCTACATAGGCGAGCTGTCGGCGAGCCTCGCCGCGAAGGCCTCGGTGCTTCCGAGTCTGGACTGCGCCCACGAGCGCGAGCATATAGAAAAGCTGACCTCGCTCCTTGAACGTACCTATACGGCGTATAACGAGCTGTTGCGCACAGAGCAGAACGCTGTGAAAAAGACCTCGGACGAAGACGCGTCCTTCTATTACAAGGACACAGTTATACCTAAGATGGACGCTCTGCGAAAGGTCGTCGACGAGATGGAGGTACTGACCTCACGCAAAGCGTGGCCCATGCCGACCTACGGAGATATTACCTTCAGAATTTAAAGATCAAATAAAAAGGCGAAGAACACCGATACCCGTGCAGAGTTTTCGATGCTCTTCGCTTTTTCTTTTCGGTTGATAAGCCGAAACGGTCTGTTATTATATGACGGTGCGGTCACGCGCCACCCGTGGCGCTACGCCTTATTTTATGTACCTTGAAGAAAATCCACGCTTATACGCAAGTGCTCTTCTATCCTCTTTTGTGCTTACACCCTGCTTTTTGCAGAGCTTGTCAAAGCTTGCTCCGAAATCTATCTCGCCCTCCGACAAAAGCTCTGCCATAACCTCGTCAATATCGGATACTTTATAGCCCTGCGATGACAGCTTTGCCCTGACGAGCCTGTCACCGTGCAGGGAGACATTAACTTCCTTTGCTATAAGCCGAAAGAGCTGACGTCGCTCGTCGATATACCCGAGCCGCAGACATTCCTCCGTTGCAAATTCGGCAGCCTCCGAGGAAAAACCGCATTCGCGAAGGCGCAGAAGCATCCCCCTGCGGTTCTTGTCCGAATTTGAAAGCAGGGACAGCGCGCGCTTTAATGCCCGTCTGCGCTCGTCAATACATCGAAGCTCACAGAGGGTATCTTCACCGACTGTCATCCCCTTCACCGGTGCGCCCAGTGCCATATACTCCGCCTCCGAGAGCGAATAGCCGACGCACTCCCCCTCGGCACAGATGCCGACGGTATATATACCGCGCGACAGCTTTACGTAAATAACTGTATACATTTTCACCACAGCTTTTCAAAAAATTTCGGCATGAGGCACCCAATAATACGACACGGGTCGCCTCATGCCTTTTCAAAATCAAGATTATGTACTCACACGGAGAGAGAGTTATATTTCCTCGTCAAAGCCGCCAAGCTCGAAGTCCTCTTCGTCAAGGGGTGCGTCCTGCGCACCTCTATTTTGCACCTTTTCTCTGATTTGACCCTCCAGCTTATCCATAAGCTCCTTGTCGCTCTCGATAAACTTACGGACGTTGTCCTTACCCTGTCCGAGTCTGTCGCCCTCGTAGTAGAACCATGCTCCACTCTTCTCAATGATGCCCAGCTGTATTGCCATATCAATAATTTCCGAGGACTTGGAAATACCCGTACCGTAAAGAATATCGAATTCAGCTACCTTGAAGGGGGGTGCAACCTTATTCTTTACGACCTTGCACTTGGTATGCGCACCGTAAACCTCACTGCCGTTCTTCAAGGAATCTGCGCGTCTGACGTCGATACGGACGGAAGCGTAGAATTTCAGAGCCTTACCGCCCGGGGTAACCTCGGGGTTGCCGTACATTACGCCCACCTTCTCACGCAGCTGGTTGGTAAAGATAACTATGCAGTTCGACTTTGCGATAGAGCCGGAGAGCTTACGCATAGCCTGGGACATAAGTCTCGCCTGCACGCCAACGTGGCTGGCACCCATATCTCCCTCTATCTCCTGACGGGGAACGAGAGCCGCAACCGAGTCTATAACTATAATATCGACAGCACCCGAATTAACAAGTGTTTCGGCTATTTCAAGTGCCTGCTCGCCGCAGTCGGGCTGGGAGACCAAAAGATTGTTGATGTCAACGCCCAGCTGCTTCGCGTATATGGGGTCAAGCGCGTGCTCCGCGTCTATAAACGCCGCCTCTCCTCCCTGTCTTTGCACCTCCGCTATAACATGGAGCGCGATAGTGGTCTTACCCGAAGACTCAGGACCGTATATTTCGGTAATTCTTCCTCTCGGAATACCGCCGACGCCAAGAGCAAAATCCAGCGACAGCGAGCCGGTGGACACCGCCGATACGTTCAGCGTAGTGCTCTCGCCAAGGCGCATGATCGAGCCTTTTCCGCATTCTCTTTCTATTCTCGATATTACCGTTTCAAGTGCCGCGCGCTTATCGTTGCCGGTAAGCTTCTCTACTGTCTTTTCCTGATTTTTCTTTGCTGCCATTATTATATCTCCTTTTTCTTTTTCCTTTACAAAAGTCTGCACGCCCCCAGGGGTCTGATGTTAAGAGGCATTGCCGCTCCCTCGCCGAACACCGAATTCATAAGTGTTGACAGCGCGCCTATGTGCTCCTTCTTCAGGAACACCTGCACCGTACCCGCGAAGCCGCCGCCGTGAACACGCATAGCCCCCTCGCCGCCGAGAAAGCCGTCCGCCAGGCACAGAGCCAGGGACAAGCCCTGCTCCTTTACGTTGATGACGGTATAGACGTTCTGCAAATACTGGAACGAGGATGCGCCCGACGCTCTGACGACAGAGAAGAATTTGTCAAGCTCACCGCTTTTCAAAGCCTCTTTCCCCTCGCGCACGCGCTCGCACTCACGCAGGAAATGAAGAGAACGAAGTATCGCTCTGTCGCCGACCTTGCCGCGAAGACACGGAATAGCCGCCGTCAGCTCCTCCTCGGTTATACCGCGAAGCACGTCCTTGCCGAGGGCTGAGGCAACCGCCTTCATCTCTCGGGGAACCGATGCGTAATCCTCGTTGAGATCTGCGTGATTGCCTCCCGTGTTGATTATACAGAGTGCGTAGCCCGCAGAGTCAAGCGAGAAATCAATAGGTTCAACCAAAGGGCTCTCCTTGTCCTCAAAGTCGATGTAAACGAAGCCGCCGACGGCGCACGCCATCTGGTCCATAAGACCGCAGGGCTTGCCGAAAAACACGTTCTCCGAATATTGCGCCAGCTTCGCTATCTCCTGATTATCTATATTACCGCCGTTATACAGGTGGTTCATAATATTTCCTATCATAACCTCGAACGCCGCAGAGGAGGAAATACCGCTTCCCTTCAGAACCTCGGTATTGGAGTAAGCGTCGAAACCGCCCACAGAATATCCATGAAGCGTAAATCCGTGAGTAATGCCGGCAATGAGAGCCGACGAGGTGTATTTCTCAAAGGCTTCGGGGTCCTTTGTATCGGAAATAATTATTTTGTTCGGTGTATATCCCTCGGAATGGAAGTTGATGACACCGTCATCATTCTTTGCTGCAACCGCGATAATATCTCTGTCTATGGCACCTGCCAGCACCGTGCCCCGGTTGTGGTCAGTGTGATTGCCGAGAATTTCGCTTCTGCCCGGTACGGAAAAAATACAAAGCTCCCTTTCATCATCGCCGAAAAGCTCGGTGAAGGAGTCGACGGCGGCAATAAGCCGCTCGGTCTGTGCTTCAATATTCGGATAGATATCCGAATACTTTTTCAATGCGCCCTGCGAAAGGCACGCCTTTAACTCTTTAGCGTTCATTTACTGCTCCCTGAAATTTTTAATGTTTATTGCCGTCGGCTGCCGTTTTCGATTCGGCAGCCGAGCCGAGTTTTAATTTTTCAATCAGTTCCGACGCCGCCGCGACCGCCTCGTCCTCAAGCTCGGAGGCGGGGCGCATAGCTCCCCCCTCGCGGTCAACGTAGAGGGTGTACGCGTCAGCCTTGTTCCGAAACCAGGTCAGCTGCCGTTTCGCGTACCTGCGCGTCGCAAGCTTCAGGCTCTCTATCGCATCGGAGAAGCTCATCTCTCCCCGGATCCAGCCCAGCATCTCCTTGTATCCTATTGCCTGAGCCGAGGTATACGACGGGTCAAGCAAGCCCCGCTCATACAGCGAGCGCACCTCCTCGGGCAGCCCCTGCCTCATCATCTCGTCAACGCGGGCGTCGACCCGAGAATACAGATTTTCTCTGTTGTGAAAATCAAGGGTTATCATACCCACGGCAATATCAGCCGGGACTTCCCTTGACCGTCTGTCAAGCTCGCTCTTCGGCACGCCTGTCAGCTCGTATATCTCAATGGCACGTGCCACGCGCCTGACGTTATTCATATGGGTCTTTTCCGCAGATACGGGGTCGACTTCCTTCAGTCTTTGCCACAGTCTTGCCCTGCCTTCCTCGCTGTCCGCAAGAGAGATGAGCCTGTTTGTAAGCTCAGAGTCCGAGGGCGGAGATATCGGTGACGAGCCGCGTATTACCGTGTCGATATACAGACCCGTTCCGCCGACGAACATCGGAGTCTTCCCTCTCGACAAAATTCCGTCGCACACGGGCAGAGCGCGCGCTCGGTAATCCTCTGCGCTGAACGGCTCGCAAGGATTCAGAAAATCCAGTATATGATGGGGCACCCGCTCGCGCTCCGCAGGAGTCGGCTTTGCCGTGCCTATATCCATTTCCTTGTATATCTGCATGGAGTCACAGCACACGATCTCACAGTCCAGCGTCTCTGCCACCGACAGGGAAAGCGCGGTCTTGCCCGAGGCGGTAGGTCCCGTTATCGCAAGCGCCGTTCTTTTCACTTAACGGCACCGCCTATCCAAGCGGAAAGATACTCAAAGACCTCGCGCCTGCATTTCTCATTGAACAGCTCGTGTCTTGCGCCTTCGTACATTTTCAGCGTCACCCGATTACAGCCGGCAAGAGAGAGCTTCTTATACACGTATCCCGGTCCGCGTCCGAAAGCTCCCACAGGATCACAGTCACCGCTTACGATAAGAGTGGGCAGCTCCTTCGGGTACTCCCGAAACCAGCGTCTGCCGTTACATTCACCCAGCATTGAGAAAAGATCGCAATACGCCGAGGACGTGAATGTGAAGGACGTCAGAGGGTCATCTCCGCTTACCGCGTCGATGTCGCTGCTGAGCCAGGCGCGCTCGCCCTCTTCCTTCGGAAACTTCTTACTGTATCCGCCCGTAGTCAGCAAGTAGAGAAGACGGCTCCTGTGCCGTTTACCCATAAACAGCTTATTTGCCCATCCGAGAGCCTTGCCCAGCGGCAAAATTCTGTTCGGACCGGCAGTGCCGTGTATGACCGCAGCCTTTACGGTATCCGGGTATTTAGTAAGATAAAGCCTGGTGATAAAAGAGCCCATGCTGTGCCCTAAAATAACGATTGGGAGAGTGGGAAATCTCTCGTGCAGGAGTCTGTTCATATTACGGACGTCCTCGACAACAAGCTCCTTTCCCCCCTTGTCTGCGAAGAAGCCGAAATCCTCCTCGCTGTCCACACTTTTACCGTGGCCAAGATGGTGGTGACCCGCGAAGATATAGCCCTCATCGCACATATACTCTGCGAGCTCTCCGTATCTGCCCGTATGGTCAACCATTCCGTGGACGAGCTGGATTATTCCTTTCGGCTCTATGTCCTTCGGAACGTAAAGTTCGGCGTATATGTTATGCACTCCGTCGCTTGACGGAAAACGAAGCTCTGTATGCTCAAAGCCCATTAAGATACCTCCCGTGCCGATTTTTTCATTTTTTAATTGGCAAATTCAAGCCGTAAAGCCTGAGCGGAAGCCGGCGAAAAGCTTTTTCGTTTTTTGAAAAACGCTTTTATTCTGAAATCACTTTATCACGAAGATTGCTCTTTTTCAAAAAGTGCTCTTGCCGAGCAGCTCCTCAACCTCCGCTCTGTCGGGAATTGCGCTTGAAGCGCCCCGTCTGGTAACGGTCAGAGCGCCTGCGGCGTTTCCGAACCTGACAGCGGTATATATTTCTCCGCAGTTTTCAAGGTACTTCAGCGTCATGGCGGCGGTAAACGCATCGCCTGCCGCGGTGGTATCCACCGTCTTTCCCGCTCTTATCGCCGGTACGAAATTGTGGTGTCTTCCGTCGTAGAAGAACGCGCCGCGCTCTCCCTGCTTGATAACGATATATTTGCACTTCACGCGCTTGTAAAGGGCGAGAGCCGCACGGAGCGAGGACTCTGCGCCCATGGGCGTGATGCCGGTATAGGTAAAGGTCTCGGTCTCGTTGGGCGAGAACACTTCTATCATAGGCAGGCTTTCAAGCGGTATATCCTTATCGGCAGGTGCCGGGTCAAGGAACACGGGAATACCGCGCGCCGCCGCCTGCTTTGCCGCCGCCAAAGCCACGCCGAAGGGTATCTCGAAGCCGATATACACCGCGTCGGGATTGCAGTCAAAAGCCTCCGAAATATTTTCCGCCGACAGATGAGAATTGGCACCGGGATAAACTACGATACGGTTTGCCCCGTCGCTCTCCTTCATCACCACGGCAAGTCCCGTGGGATTATCTCTGTCAGCCTTGATGTAAGACGTATCTATTCCGCACTCCCGGTAGAATTGGTACAGCCTCTGCCCGTGAACGTCGGCACCCAGCCTTGAACAGAGCTTTACGTCAGCACCCAGCTTTGCGAAGGCTACCGCCGCGTTTGCCCCCTTGCCGCCCGGAACGTAGGCTACGCCGCCGTCGTCAATAAGCGTTTCGCCCGCCTCGGGTATTCTGTACATATTCATAGACAGATCCATGTTTGAGCTGCCTATTACCAATATCTTTTTTCTGTCCATTAAGGATAGCTCCTCTTTATCTGATTGTTTTGATTCCGCACTGCCGAAAGGTCGGCAGGCACTCTTATTTTTCCGAGAGCGAGAACACGGCTGCGCTATCCGTCAGCTCCTTTGCCATATCCGCCTCTCTCTGACGGCAGGTGAAAATGAAGCTCTGATAGCCCTCCTCGGACAGATGCACCAGTGCCTTCATCATACCCCTGGCGCGGAGATTGTCCTGATGCGCAAAGGTCTCGTCAAAGCACAGGGGAGGACACTCGCGGTAGAGCATATCTATCAGCGCGCATCTGACAGCCACGTATGCAAGGTCTCTCGTACCTCCAGACAGGAAGTCCACGTCGCGGTTTACGCCCTCCGCATCCTTAAAGCTGACACGAAGTCCGTTCGTAACGCTGAAATCGGTATATTTTCTATCAGTCATTATACCCACCAGGTTGGCGGCGTACTCACCCAGTCTCGGAGATATTCCCGCGCGAAGCTGGTCGGAGGCACTCTCGATAGCCATCTTTGCTATGAAATACGCCTTATGCTTTTCCTTCAGCTCGTCGATGCGCTTATCGACGTCGCGTATTCTGGAGTAGGTGCCCGCAGGGTCAAGACCGTTGCTCTTGAGCGCCATCAGCTCGTTTTCAACGGTGTAGGCGGCTCTGTCAAGCTCGTTTATTTTTGCCTTTTCCTCGGATATGCCGGTGATTATCGTATTGTGGTTCAGGGCTTCAAGCGACTTTCTTCTGAGCGGCTTTACCTGAGCGCGGACGTCTATCTCGTTGGTGTCCGCCAGCGACTGTCTTATTTCCTTGACCGTAAGCTCCAGCGTGCTCTTCTCTTCCAGAAGCACTCTCTTGTGTTCAAGGAAGGACGCGACCTTGCGCTCCAGGGTGTCAAGGAAGGAATTAAGCTCCGAGGTCGGAGGCTCCTCGCCCCAGCGCACTATAAGCTTAGTAAGCGCGAGCTTCGAATTCTCGTACTCCTCTCTTGCGTTTTCAAGCTCAACCGACGCGCTTTCAACGGCGTTGCGTATACTGTCACGCTTTATTCTCGACTCGGTGACGATATCCAGCTTCTCCACAAGCTCGCGGAGCGTGGAAACGCTGAACCGCGACAGTCTGTCCTTAAACCGCTTCTGTCTTTTCACAATGCCGACCAGCGACCAAATTCCGCCGACGGCTCCAAGGGCGCAGAGCAATGCGCCGGCGATGCGCAGTATCAGCTCGAAGGAGCCGGACGCCACGATTTCCATAACCGCGCCGGCAACGATGCCGAGAGCGGACAGAATTCCCAGCACGATGCGCTTAAGGATACCGCCGTGAAGGCTCTTACACTCCGCTTTTATCTTTTCCTCGCCGCCGAGACCGTCCGAAACCGAGATGATATTCTCAACCTCGGCGGTTATTCCGACCGCGCTTCTTTCCTTCTGCAGCTTAGCCTCGCTGTCTTTGAGCGCGAGATAGCTCTCGTTGACCTTCCTGCGCGAATAGATAAGGTCGGACAGATACTCCTCCGTGGGAACGTAGCCGTTGCGCCTGTTCTCCTCTATAAAGGCGTCGTACGCCCCGCTCTTTTGTACGCTGGTCTGTTCCAGCTCGTGCAGGCGGTCAAAGGTCTGTATGAGCATCCAGTTCTTATAGCTGTTGTCACATTCGTAGTAGTTATCCAGCTTTTCCATAGCCTGAGCGCGGCTGGTGCGGAGGGAATGAAGCTCGGACTCCTTGGCAAGAATCTGCTTCGTATCCTCGTTGATGCGCCCAAGCTCGTCGCCCAGGGACTCGCTCTTTCTCATAAGGTCGTGAATGATACCGCCGTGGCCGCCACGGTGCATCAGCGTCTCCATTCTCTCGCCTATGCGCTCAGCCGCCTGCCTGTTATTGTTGGTCTCCTTGAGAGAGAACAGAATATTCTCGATAGACTCCTGCACAGAGCCGCCGTTTATGGCAGAATCGCCTATCTGCCCGACGAAGGCGGTATTCTCGTACAGTTCGCCCGTACCGCCGAGAAACACGTATCCCGCGCTCATCTTGCCGTAGCTGTTGGCACTGGTCTGCAAATCGGTAATGGCACTGTCCTCTTTATAGGTCAGCTTCCCCCCCTCGCCCGTGACGGGCACGGTGGAGCGGAAAACGTGATACCGCTTGTCGCCGACGCGGATTATCATCGAGCCCTCCGCCTTGCCGGTAGTCCAGTTTATGTATTTCTGCCTGTCGCCGAGCGCCTTTGCCGATTCCTTTTCCGGGTCGGTCTCAAAGCCGAACAGCATATATTTGATGAAAGCGGCTATGGTGCTCTTACCCGACTCGTTAGGTCCCTCTATGACGTTCACCGTATCGGATAAATCCATAGTCAGATCCCGCAGCACGCCGAAGCTCCCAATATCTATTTTCTCAATAATCATACATCAAACTCCTCAGATTGTTGGTTAATTTGTCTGCCGTTTTGCAGGCTGTTCTTCCTCGCCGAAGCAGCCTCCGAGAAAGCGCACGGCTCTCTTTACCGCATCCTTCGGCGGCTCGCCCATCAGTTCCTTGTCGTATCCGTAATCAAAGGACTTGCAGAACAGACTGACGTCCCCCTCCAGCTTGTCTATGTACGCTTTGTTGACCGCATAAACCGCGTCGTGGAAATCCGGGTACAGCTTCTTGCTCATCTTACGGGACGCGTAATCGAGCAACGCGCGGTAGTGAGGCAGGCAGAACCAGGGCTGCTTATCCAACTTTTTTCTGAATCCCTCATGGTCCGACTCCCAAAGATAAACCACCGTGGCAATCATGGAATGCATATTCTTCTCGGTTCTTTTGCAAACGTAGCAGCTCTCTTCAAGCTCGTATAGGGCGGAAAGAGAAGAGCCGCGCCTGTTGAGCACCGAGGGTCCTTTCAGCCTCTTGTCCACCTCCGTGAGATGCGACTGCAGCATCAGTCCCATACCCAGCATACGCTTCCTGCCCAGCATCAGATTGTAGTGGGTCAGGCAAAAGCCCTGCTCGTTGGTCTTTATTCTGATGTCCGGCTCCATCATGGATGCGCCGAGAATAATATCCAGTTCGTCCTCCTGCAGCTTTTTATAAAGCCTGCACAAAGGACAGCCGCACTCCGGGTCGGCACCGCAGGCGTCAAACGCCCCGTTTACGGGTATCATATAAATTTGTTCCATCAAAATCACCTCTCTGAGCATTTTACTCTTGATTTCGGGTTCAGAGTGTGCTAAAATAGTGCTATAAATTTATTATATAATATATCACGCTCAATTTCAAGAGGTATAAAGGAAAAATGTACAAAAAAAGCAGGCTGATGACCGACCTTGGCGAGGCAATACTCGTAAGCGGGCTCGGCAAATACAATCTTCGTGACACTATGCTTTGCGGTCAGTGCTTCCGCTTCGAGGAGCTTCCCCGCGGCGAATATCTCTCCGAATTTCAAACGGTCGTCGGGAATACGCTTTTTCACGTAGCGCAAAGAGAGGTAGGCGAGCTGATATTCTTCGACCTTTCCGACGAAGAGTTTGACTGTCTTGCCGTCCCGTATTTTTCACTTGACCGCGACCTTCACGAGGTTAAGGAGAAAATCGCCGAAAGGACAGACTCGGAGTGGCTGAAGCGCGCCGCGGAGGAAGCGGAGGGGGTGGCTATTCTTCGTCAAGACCCCTTTGAGACACTCATATCTTTCATTATCTCTCAAAACAACAACATACCCCGTATAAGAAAAATCGTCAGGGAAATCTGCGGGGCATACGGAGTAAATATTTGTTTACAAAACGAAAGCAAAAAATGTCCGCTCAGCTTGATTAGCGGTACCCCGTGTGAAGAAAACTGCCGAAAGTGTGGCAGATGCTACACCTTCCCCACAGCCGTAGAGATCCTCGCCGAGCCGGAGAAGCTGCTGCCCTCCAAGCCCGGGTTCAGATACGGATACATACTTGACGCCTGCAAAAGGGTTGCAGACGGCAGCTGCGACCTTGAGGCTATCTCGGAGGCTCACAGCTATGAATACACCGTAGAGGAGCTGAAAAAAATCAAGGGAGTCGGCGACAAGGTCGCCTCCTGCGTCGCGCTTTTTGCCTTTGCCAATCTGGAGGCGTTTCCGATTGACGTATGGATGAAGCGCGCCATTGACGAATACTTCGGAGGAAAGCTGGACCCGACGTCGTTTGGCGAATACGCAGGTATAGCTCAGCAATACATATTTCACTATATCAGAAATATCGAAAACGGCAAGGTTTAACCCCGCCTCCGTGACCGGGATGAGGATCGTTCCTTTTCCCGGTTTTTAATTTTTCCTTCTTATGCCGAATATTCAATACGGTTTTCAACCAAATTATAATAAGAAACAAAAGTAAGGAGAAGTAATGAGAGTTGCATTTTTTGACACGAAGCCCTACGACGTACCCGCCTTTGAGCGGTGCGGCAGGGAAAACGGTATAGAGTTCAAATATTACGAGGCGAAGCTGAATCTTGACACCGTGGGTCTTGCCGAGGGGTACGACGCGGTGTGCGTTTTCGTCAGCGACACGGTTGACAAAGCGGTTATTGACCGCCTTCACGCCATGGATGTGATGGCGATTGCGCTGAGGTGCGCCGGCTTCAACAACGTTGATGTGGAATACGCACGTGGCAAAATCCGTATTCTCCGCGTTCCCGCATACTCCCCCTACGCGGTAGCGGAGCATACGATGGCATTGCTTCTCACCTCCATACGCAGAATTCACAAGGCTTATATAAGATCCCGCGATTTCAACTTCAGCCTGTCCGGGCTCACCGGCTTTGACCTGCACGGCAAGACCGTGGGCGTTATCGGAACCGGTCGCATCGGCAGAGTGTTCATTGATATATGCCGCGGCTTCGGTATGCGTGTTCTGGCATACGACAGGTTTCCAAAAGCGGAGATCGACAACGGAGACACGGTGCGCTACGCAGAGCTGCCCGAGCTGTTTAAGAACAGCGACATCATTTCCCTGCACTGTCCTCTCACCGACGGCACCTACCACCTGATAGACAGAGAGGCACTGGATACGTGCAAAAAGGGCGTCGTTATCCTTAACACCTCAAGAGGCGCGTTGGTTGATGCGGAAGCATTGCTCGAGGGAATAAAATCACGGAAGGTGGGCGCGGCGTGCCTTGATGTTTACGAGGAAGAATCGGACTTGTTCTTCAAGGACAATTCAGGCCATATACTTGAAGACGACACGCTGGCGCGTCTGATTTCAATGCCCAACGTCATCGTAACCTCGCACCAGGCGTTTCTCACCGAGGAGGCTCTCGAAAACATTGCCGAAACTACGGTTAACAACCTGACGGAGCTGTTCTCATCGGGAAAGTGCAAAAATGAGATTTGACCGGAATGCGAGAGATGTTGTCAGAGTTAATGCGAAATAACGGCATTCGGCAAAAACGCCGGAAGCTCTCCGCGTACGAGTGCGAAAACGAGGTTTTTATAAGGAATAAATTCTTTTCGAAAAAGAGCGAAGGCAAACGTGCGCCTTCGCTCCTTTGTTTCTGTGTTATTTCACCCAACGAAGCTGACAAGCTCGCTGATTTCCTTGCGTTTCTTCGGGCGGTGCGGATAGTCCTCCGTCGGATAACCTATGGCAATCAGCAGCCGCACTTTGCCCTCTCTGCCCGTGATTTTTCTGACACGGGTGTCGTCGAACCAGCCGATAATGCAACTCCCCAGCCCCAGGCACTGCGCCTGTAGGGTGATATGCGCCGTCATTATCCCGATGTCCATGGATCGGTAGTCGTTGTCCAAAACGCGGGCACCGAAGGCGGCTGACTCCACGTACGGCTCCTCGGAAACGACGAGGATTATCGGCGCAGATGAGGAAAACTTGTTCATGCCGCGGCTTTGCGCAGTCAGCGCCGCCTCCCTCGCCTCCTCGCCCCGGCATACCGTAATGTGATAGGGCTGACCGTTGCAGGCAGATGGGGAGAGGCGCGCGACCTCAAGTATTGCCGTGAGCTTTTCCTCCTCGACCTGCCTTTCTGGGTCAAACGAGCGGCAGGACTGCCTTGCCTCGGCTATTTCTCTGAAATCCATTTTTCACCTCTCAAAAGCAAGCCTTCAGTATTTCCAGAATGTCCGCGTGGGTCACCTTTTTGTAGCCACCGCCCTCGCCCGCGGAATTTGCAATGGCAGGGAGCATCTCCTCGGTGGCACCTATCTCGCGCAGAGTCGTGGGAATTCCCAGCTCCTTGATATAGCCCAAAAGAGCGTCAATGCCTGCATTCGCAATCTCGTCTTCGCTCTTACCCTCTGGATTTACACCCCACACCTCGGTGGCAAAGCGGACGAACTTGCCGATACCGTATTTGTATATCATTCTGTAATAGGGTATCGAAACGATTGCCAGCCCCACGCCGTGAGGACAGTCGGTGTACGCCCCTACCTGATGCTCAATATCGTGAACCTCCCAGTCCTGTGTCTTGGAAAGCCCGGTAATTCTGTTCAGCCCCATAGTAGCGCACCACATTATGTTACTGCGCGCCTCGTAATTTGTGGGGTCGGTTATCGCTATGCGCGAGCTTTTGATCAGCGACTTCATAACCGCCTCGATAATATAATCGGTAGTATTGTCGTCTTCGCCTGAGAAATACTGCTCGCACAGGTGGGACATTACGTCGTAAATGCCGCTGACCATCTGAATTTTCGGCACGGAATATGTAAATTCGGGGTTAAGTATGGAGAACTTCGGGTTAACCTCGGGCGGAAATACCCTGCCCTCTTTTATCATCTGTGCCTCGTTGCTTATGACCGAGCCGCCGTTCATCTCAGACGCCGTGCCTACCATGGTCAGAACCGCACCGACCGGCACGGTTTTGTTTGAGAGAGGCTTGAAATCCACCCAGTATTTCTGCCACGGGTCCCCCTCGCAGTATGCGGAAACGGAAATTCCCTTCGACACGTCAACTACCGAGCCTCCGCCTACGGCAAGTATCAGATCAACGTTGTTCTCGCGTACCAGACGCGCGCCATTCATCATTTGAAGATAGGTTGGATTTGACTTTATTCCCGACAGTTCAACTACGCGCTTACCCGTGTTTTCCAGTGCATTTATGACCTTGTCGTAAATTCCGTTTTTCTTTATTGAAGCCTTACCGTAGACGAGAAGCACGTTTTCGCCGTACTGCGACAGCTCCTCCTCAAGGTGGGACATGGCATCCTTGCCGAAATGAATACGCGTGGGATTGTAAAAGGTAAAATCGTATAACATTATTCTTCTCCTTTCAGCCTGTTGTATATTTCTTCTGCTTTTTTTCCGATTCTTTTCCGCTCCTCGGCAGTTACGGTATGAAGGCGGCTCTTCTTAGGCATACCCCATATTCCGAAAATCCAAGGACCTATCCACTCGTCGGTGTCCGTCCTGTCGAAAACTCCCCTCAAAACCGAAAGGCAGGCGCGCCGCGGGTGCATGAATATCAGCTTCATCGGATATTTTATCAACGCGTAGATGATTTTCGGGTAATGCGCCGTTATTCCCGTGGCACTTATGCCGGGGTGAGTGACCGAAACGGAAACAGACGGCTCGGATGAAAACAGCTCATACATAGAGAACATCAAATACCGTTTTGCATTGCCGTAAACGCGTGAAGCACGCCCCCGTGTCGAGAAATCAATATCATTTTCATCCGTCTGTGAGTAGTTGTGAGCAATACTGCCGACGACAACTACGCGCCCCTCTTTCCCTCGAAGGGTGGGTAAAAGCTCTTTTATTATGTAGTAGGGGGATATGAAGTTAATCTGAAAAACGTTGTCATAGCCCGTGTCGCACTTGTATCTCGGAATATCGTACGCTCCGGCGTTATGTATGAATATATCAGGCTCAAGTGCCAGAAGCTCTTTCACAGCTCCCCTGACAGACTGCATTTCGGCAAGGTCGCAGGGCACGCACGTAACGCTCACGCCGAAATCCCGTATCAGCTCGTCCCGAAAGTGCTCCGACCTTCCCCTGTTTCTGTCAACCAATATCAGCTCAGCTCCAAGCCCCGCCAGATATTTTGCAAGCTCTCTGCCAAGTCCTCCCGTTGAGCCGCTTATGGCAACCGTCTTTCCTGCCAGTGACTCTGTGTTCTCTGCGAGCCAGCGTTTTATTCCCATTTTTCACCTCCTGAGGATACCCCGTGTCAAGTTATCAGCTTCGCACGGCTTAAAAATTCAAAATACTTTATTATGTAAAGGCTGCAAAAGTATTCGCAGCCAATATTTTTTTACTTTATTTGAGCCGTCGCTCATAAGCCGGAAACCGTTTACGTCTTTTTTATCTCGTTCAGCTCCCTGTTCATTCTAAGCAGCTCTTCCTTCGTAAACTCCACGTTCATCATACTCGCCATCGACGTCATACGCAAAAGGGTAAAGCCGCCCATCATCTCCAGCATTTCGGGACTGAGCTGAAACGCGCCCTTTTTCTTTTCCGCGCCTTCGCTCAGCTTCAGCACTATTTTTTCAAACCAGCGTCTGCCCTCGGGAGAGTGAATAATATCCGAAATTTTATCGTTAAGCGAAAATCTGCCCTCGGGTGCATCTACGTCAAACCAATTCAGCACCGCGCCCTTCTCGCGGAGAATATAATTCTGATTAGGCTCGCTGACACGGCGCAGCTCTCCCTCGTCACGGCACTGCCCCGCTACGGCAACGATGCGGCTGTCTCCCTCGTTCTTCACATCGAAGCGGAAGAAGTGGTCGGGAGCTCGCTTTTTTCCTACGCTCTTTCCGTTTACGAACAGCTCAACCTCGGGCAAATTGGAATATACCGTGACCCGTGTCGGGTTTTCCACCCTGTCAACATACCTTTTTCCGCACAGATGGACGAAGGGCTCGTCAGACAGCCACGCCTTGTAAGCATAGAAAGCATCCTTCTTATAACGGCGGTCAATCGTTACCAGCCCCTTGTGATTCTGCCCGTTCTCACCGCCCTCGGCTCTGGCATCCGCACCGAAGTCAAACATATTCCAGACATGGGTCGCCCACAGATATTTTCTTGAAAACAGCTGTTTTATCAGCTCCTCGTGGTAGTACGCCTGGTATTCCTCGGTGTAGTCGCCCTGCACCGGTCTTGAGGTATGCCAGTTGAGTGCCTCACAGCCGTACTCGGAACAGCCAATCGGTATGGTCGGGTGCTTCTCGTGGAAGCGGTCAAACCAAGGTCCGTTCATATCCGTCTCTCCGCCGTACCAGCCAAAGTAATGATTGTAAGAAACCGCGTCCGGAATTTTCAAAAGCGGACTGTCCGTATCAAGCATCGACACGCAGGCAATAACGGTGGGTCTGGTCTTGTCGAGCTCGTGGGCGAGCCTGTTCAGCTCTCTGTGATTGTCGATGAGATCCTCGCTCTCGCCGCCAATCGTAATCTCATTGGACAGTCCCCAGACGACTATTGAGGGGTGATTGTAATTCTGTATTATCAGCTCGCGCATCTGATTCAGCGTGTTTTCCCTACCCTCTGGATTGTGCTTTGAAATATATGGTATTTCCGCCCAGACCACAAGACCGCGCTCGTCGCACAGGTCGTAGAAATACTCGTCGTGCTGATAGTGAGCCAGACGCACCGTCGTGGCACCGACCTCACATATCAGGTCTATATCCTCCCCGTGATGCTCGGGCAGAAGCGCGTTTCCGAAGCCCCATCTGTCCTGATGTCTTGACACGCCCCTGAGGGGATACTCCTCGCCGTTGAGAATAAAGCCCTTATCCGGGTCAATACGGAAGCTGCGGCAGCCAAAGCGCACGCTGAGCGAATCAATTACCCTGCCCCCGCGGACAATCTCCGAATCAAGCTCGTAGAGGTAGGGGTTCTTCCTGCCATGCCAAAGCACGGGATTGTCAAATTCAAGATAAGTGCTCTCGTCCTTAGTTTTTACCTGTCTTACCAGCTTTCCGCTCATGTCGTAAACGGTGAATACCAGCTCGTCCTCGGGCTGTTTTTCCGTCACGAAGCTTTTTATATGCACGACGGCACGCTTGCCGTCAACGGTCGGTGTGACGATAACTCCCCTGCCGCCGTAATAGTCCAAATCAAAGTGAGTGGGCTCCACAAGAATCAAATTCACGTCGCGGTAAAGACCGCCGTAAAACGTGAAGTCCGCCATGGTGGGATAAACCTCATCTCTTTCCGAGTTGTCCACGGCGATAACTATCTCATTGTCCTGATCCAAAAGCCCCGTCAGCTTCACGCGCCAGGTAGAATAACCGCCATCGTGACTGCCGATCTCCTTGCCGTTAAGGTATACCCGTGCCGAGGAATTCGCGCCTTTTATTTCAAGATAGCACACCTTTCCCTCGGGCAGGTCGGTGCGGAAAAGGGTCTTTCTGTAAATGCAAGTGCCGCGAAAATAATCGTTTCCGCCGTCCTGACCGTCCTTGTTATTCCACGTGTGCGGCAGAGTCACGCTGACGCCGCCCCGCTTGACGTTGATGTCGCTGACCCCCTTGTAAAAGGTCCAGCCCTCATTCCAATTTAAAACCGTACGCATTTCTTCTCCTCCGTTTTTTGAGTTTAACGCCGCCGCGCAGAGATAGCAGACGAAGGAGAAAAGCCCATACGGGCAATACGCGTGAACGGCTTTTTAATATTCCATCAGACGTTCTCACAGATAGATGTCGGGACCTTCCTGTGGATATTATAAACGATATCTTCTTTTATTGTCAATATTCCGGCGGTTTTTATTCACAAGAACGGAAAAAACAGAGAAAATCTTTATGTTGTCACAAGAAAAAGTGCTTTTCGATGTACATTTATCCGGTATTAGGCACCAAAACAAAAGACTTGCACGCCATGGATATTACGATATATCCGAAGCATACAAGTCTCTGCACTATTTACGACCCCACCGCCGTGTACCGAACGTTACGCACGGTGGTGTGAGAGGTCGACCGGTCAAATAACTGTCAGCCTCCTACTCGATTGAAATCGGAAAATTCCTGACGGAACATCGCTATGCGAGGTGGTGAAAATGCGGGACGCACCTTATAGCTGCGCGAAGCGCATTATCTCGCAACCTCCTCCATAATGAACGCCTCAAGGGTATCGCCCTCTCGGATGTCGTTGAACTTCTCGATGCCCACGCCGCACTCGTAGCCGGAGTTTACTTCCTTAACGTCGTCCTTGAAGCGGCGGAGCGAGGAAATCTTATCCTCAAAGATAACGATGCCGTCACGGACGATACGGATGGAGGACTGGCGCGTAATCTTGCCGTCCTGGACGTAACAGCCGGCGATAATGCCGACGCCGGGAACCTTGATGGTCTGGCGAACCTCGGCGTGCCCCTGGAGAACCTCGCGGAACTCGGGAGCGAGCATACCCTTCATTGCCGCCTCAATCTCATCGATTATCTCGTAGATAATGCGGTGGGTACGGATGTCGACGCCTGCCTTCTCCGCGGAGTCAAGGGCGTTTCTGTCGGGACGGACGTTGAAGCCGACGATAATCGCATCGGATGCGGAAGCCAGCATAACGTCGCTCTCGGTAATTCCGCCGACTGCGGAGTGGATGACATTGACCTTTACCTCGTCGTTGGTCAGCTTGAGCAGTGAGGACTTTACAGCCTCTGCAGAGCCTGCGACGTCAGCCTTGACGATAATATTAAGATTTTGAACACCCTCGGAGATACGACTGAACAGCTCGTCAAGGTTAACTCTTGCATTTGCGGCGAGAATATCCTGTCTCTGCTTCTCCCGTCTCTGCTCGGCGAGCGTTCTCGCCATCTTCTCGTCCTCTACCGCATTCATTTCATCGCCTGCCTGAGGAACGTCGTCAAGACCGATAATCTCAACGGGAACGGAAGGTCCTGCGCTCTTGACGGTTCTGCCCTTGTCGTCTACCATGGCTCTTACTCTTCCGGTGGCGGTACCTACGATTACGTAATCGCCCTGGCGGAGAGTACCGTTCTGAACGAGGACGGTGGCAACAGGTCCTCTGCCCTTATCCAGCTTGGACTCGATAACGATACCCTTTGCACGCTTGGTGGGGTTGGCGCGAAGCTCCTTTACCTCCGCGACGAGCAGTACGCTCTCAAGGAGGTCCTCAATGCCCATACCGGTAAGTGCGGAAACGGGCACGGTGATAACGTCACCGCCCCATGCCTCGGGAACAAGCTCGTACTGAGTGAGCTGGTTAAGCACGTTGTCGGGGTTTGCGTGGGGTTTATCCATCTTGTTTATCGCAACGATAATATCAATGCCTGCCGCCTTTGCGTGGTTTATTGCCTCAATTGTCTGGGGCATAACGCCGTCGTCTGCCGCAACTACGAGAATTGCGATATCCGTGCTCTTCGCACCTCTCATACGCATGGCGGTAAACGCTTCGTGACCGGGAGTGTCAAGGAAGGTGATATCCTTGTCGTTTATCTTGACACGGTATGCGCCTATTGCCTGAGTGATACCGCCTGCCTCGCCCTTGGTGACGTTGGTATGTCTTATAGCGTCAAGGATAGAGGTCTTACCGTGGTCGACGTGACCCATGACGCATACGACGGGCGCGCGCTCTACCAGATCCTCCTCGTTGTCATCCGCTTCGGTGAACAGACGCTCCTCGATGGTGACGACGACCTCGCGCTCTACCTTTACTCCGAACTCGTCGGCGATAAGTGCCGCGGTGTCGAAATCAAGCACGTCGTTGAGTCCCTTCATCTCGCCCATCATCATCAGCTTTTTGATGAGCTCCGCGGCGGTCTTCTTCATTCTGGAGGCCAGCTCGGAAACGGTGATTTCATCGCCTACGGTTATCTCCAACGGCTTAGCCTTTGCGCGCTCAAGCTCCATTCTGCGCATCTTCTCCTGAGCGGCTCTTTCCTTATCCTTGGCGCTCTTGGAGTTCTGTCCTCTGTTGTCCTGCTTCTTCAGCTTGGTCTTGGAGCTGGCGTTGTCAACGCCGCGCGCCATTGCGTAGTAATGGTCGTTGTAGCGGTCGTCGAACTTGGACAGGTCAACGTTTGAGCCTCTCATATCAACGACTCTCTTACCGCCGTTGTCCTCCCTGATAACGTCAAGATTTACGCCGCCCTGAACGTTGCTCTTATCGATAATTGGTGTGATGGTTTTGAACTGCTGCTTCTGCGCCTTTTTCTCCTCTTTTTTGGGAGCCTGAGCCACGGGGCGTGGTGCCTCTGCCTGCTTCTGCTTCTTCTCCAGCTGTGCCTGCTGAGCCTGCTGTGCCGGGCGAAGAGTCGACGCCGCCTTTGCCGCCTCAGCTACCCCTGCAGGTCTTGACGCCGTTGCAGCCGCGGGCTTTTCTTGCGCACCCATGGGCTTCTGCCCCTGTGCGGGAACCGTGCCTCCGGGGGTGCGTCTGAAGCCGTCCGCATTCCTGCTCATAGCCTCGCGCTTCTTTGCAAACGGGTCAAAGGGAGTATCCGAATATCTCTGATTTCTGCCCTGACCGTTTCGGTCGTTCTGACGTGTGGCATCCTGACGCTGACCGTCAAATCTCTGACCGCCTTGACGTGCGCTCTGATTATTTCTGTCAAAGGGACGCTGACCGTCCTGACGCTGAGCACCGGCACCCTGACGGTTGCCGAAGCCGCCCTGATTTGCCCCCTGAGCGGCTCTGCCCTCGGGTTTTTGCGTGCCTCGGGGCTGTCTGTCCTGACGCTCGTCTGCGCGCGGAGCGCTCTGCGCCGGCTTGCTTTGTGCAGGCTTCTCTGCCGCTTTTTCGACCGGCTTCTCAGCGGTCTTTTCGGCTGGTTTTTCCGCAGGCTTTTCGGGAGCCTTTGCAGCAGGCTGCTCCTCTGCGGGAGCCGTCTTGGGAGCTGCCGTTTCGGCTTTTTCCGCTGTAATTATAACCTTGCCCTCAAGGTAGTCGTCTATGTTCTTAATCTGATGAGCAGAGGTAATTTGCTGCATAAAAATCTCAAACTCAACGTCGGACACCGATGCGCCCGTATTTTTTTCAATATTTATAGCCTTGAATGTTTCGATTACATCCTTGGACTTCATAGCAAAATCCTTGGATATCTCGGAAATCTTCATCGCCTTTGCCATATTATTCACCGTTCCTCCGGAAGAGAAACTTCCTTTCGTGTTATTTCGTCGTCTGCCGCCGCCTTGATAAGCTCGCGCGCAAATCCCTCGTCAGCCACTCCCAGACATACGGGAGCGTAGCTCTTGCCGAGAAGTCTGCCGAGCTCGTCTGAGGTGACGTCAGCCTCGATGGATCTTATGCCGTAAAAGTCACTTTTTGAAAGAAGTCTTTTCCTCGTAGCCTCCGAGGCATCCCCGGAAACTATGACCAAATGAATTTTGTTTTTCTTGGAGAGCATGGCTGTCACCTGCTCAAATCCGATAATCACCCGTCCGGCTCTCATTGCGAAGCCGAGCATACCGGAAAATCTCTGCTTATTCACCTGTTATTTCTTCTTCCATTCTGTCCCAGACCTCATCGGAAACCGAACATTCGAGAGAGCTCTCTATCCTTCCCGACTTTCGCGCTTTTTTAAGGCACGAAAGGCTCTTACAAAGATATGCGCCTCTGCCCGATTTCTTTCCCGTTTGGTCAAGCACTATTTCTCCCTCGGGCGTTCTCAGAACTCTGATGAGCGAGCTCTTCGGAAAATGCTCGCCGCAGCCCGTACAACGCCTAATGGGCACCTTTCTTTCGGTCTGTTTTCCGTTTTTCATATCAGCACTTAATGTCTATCTTACAGCCTGTAAGTCTGGCAACCAGCTTTGCGTTCTGTCCTTCCTTGCCGATAGCCAGCGACAGCTGATCCGGAGCGACGGTTACTCTGCAGGAACGCTCGCCGTCCATTACCACGGACTGAACCTTTGCAGGGGAAAGAGCCGCTGCCACGTACTCCTCCATAACGTCGCTGTATTTGATAATATCAACCTTCTCGCCGCCCAGCTCTTTAAGAATGGCGTTTATTCTCATACCGTTCTTACCGATGCATGAGCCTACCGCGTCTACGTTCTCGTCTCTTGACTGAACCGCAATCTTCGTACGTGAGCCCGCCTCACGGGACACGCCCTTGATAAGTATGGTGCCGTCCTGAATTTCGGGTATCTCAAACTCAAACAGTCTCTTTACGAAATGAGAGTGAACTCTCGACAGCGTGACGATAGGTCCGCGGGTCTCTCCCGTTTTAACCTCGGAGACGAATACCTTTATTCTGTCGCCGACGTCGTGAACCTCTCCGGGTATCTGCTCGGATTTGAGCAGAGTCGCGTAGCCTGTACCCGTGTCAAGAATAAGGTTACCGGTAGTGGTATCGACCTTATCGACGACCGCGGTGATGATCTCCTCCTTCTTCTCCTCGTACTCCCGCGTCTGTCTTTCGCGCTCGGCGGTACGGATAGCCTGAATGATCATCTGCTTACCCGTCTGCGCGGAGAAACGGCGGAAGTTCTTGGTTTTCAGCTCGGTCTCGACGACGCCTCCCAGCTTGTGACGGCGGCTCTGTGCCTTGGCATCGGACAGAGAAATCTGACATACGGGGTCTGTGACCTCGCCGTCAGGCACTACCTCTCTTCTCTGATACACCTTCATGTCACACTTCTCGGGGTCAAGATTGACTCTGATAACCGCGGTGGCACCCACCTCTTTTTTGCAGGCGTTTGCCAACGCCTCCTCGATTTTGACCAGCATATACTCTTTGGATATGCCACTCTCCTTTTCCAGCAGGTCAAGAGAGTTGAAAAGATCTGCATTCATTTTTCCCATTTACCGACCGTATTAAATACGGCCCTTTCTATTTTTATTTTTTATTAAACTGTTTTCCGGCTCAAATCTCCGTAAACACGGTATTGAACTTTGATATTTCCGGGCGTGAGAGCTTTACCTCCCCACCCTCGCAGGAAATCGTGATTATTCCGTCCTCATACGACGATAGCGTGCCGGACACGGTCTTGCGTCCGTCCTTTGCTGTAAAGAGCTTCGCCTCCACCGCCATTCCCATGCAATGCCGTATATGCTCCTCCGTGCGTATCTCGCGCTCAAGTCCGGGGGATGACACCTCAAGATAATAGAAGCCCTCGATAGGGTCGCACTCGTCAAGAATCGGGTCTATGGCTCTGTGCACCTTCTCACAGTCGTCGATGTTTATTCCCCCGTCGCTGTCAATTGTTATCTCCAGATGGTAATCGGCTCCTATCTTGGAATAGGTGACGTCCCATATTCTGTAACCCAGCTCCGAGACCGTGGGCGATATGGCTTCCATAACCGTTTCTCTGATATTTTTCTTCATACGTCCTCCTCTTTCCCACTTACAATAAACAGAGAGTGGCCCGCAGGTCACTCTCCTTTATCACATATTCATCGTAACGTATTATACCACATATTCCGAAAAAATCAATAGTTTTATCAAAAATTTTATCAAAAAAAGTTAATTTTTTATTCTTCAGGGCAGAACGTTTCCCTTTCCGACCTTAGGCTTAAGCTCGCTCATTCCCGTCTGTCCCGCGATTTCCGAGAGAATACGCTCGATCTCGCGCTCGGTTTTTTCGCGCTCCACCTCAAGTGTCTGTATCTGTGCCTGAATTTCACCTTCGGTCATAGAGGCGATACGCCCTTTATAAAGCTTATTGTTTTTTTCAGCCATACTGCCTCCTTACAATCTTGTCCCGCCGATTTACAGTCTTCCGAAATGAGTCCATCCCAGAATGTCGAAAAGCCAGTTTATCCATCCGCGGATGAGCTCCCACAGCGGCTCGCGGAAGACGTACACAGCCGCCGCCAGGACAGCGAGAAGAACTACTATGCTCCAGCCTATGAGCATACCGCGGCTTTTGCGGTTGTTTGCCCTGGCGCGGCGTATCGTTTCTATCTCGACGCGGTTAATCTCCTTTGAGAGTGCCTTCAATTCTCCGCAAAGAGCCTTGTGATCGCGGCGAAGCTCCCTTGCCGAAGCTCCGAAAGCCCTCTCTTTGCCAAGAGAATATTCTATTCCTTTTATGCGTCCGGACAGACGGACGTATTTGTCCATAAGCTCGTACAAGCGCACACTGTCGGCTTTCGGTACCGAATTTTTACCTATTGCCTTTGCCAGACGAAGCTGTTTCTTACGGGCACGCCTGAGGTGCTTTTTGACATACTCCGTTTTACCCTTCAGACTGCCGCGCTTCTTTTTTTGCGTACGGGTATACAGCTCGCAGAGCCGTTCGTTTATCTCGTCACGTCTTGCCAAGAGCACCTCCAGCCTGTCAATGAGCAGCATGGTAGCCTCCGAATTCAGCGAAGACGCGGCTATGTCCGACGCTTTGAGAATCGGCTTGAAGTATCTGTTGTTTTTCGACGATGCCGACTTTCGGGCGAGCTTCAGCTCTTTCCGTATGGCTTTAAGCTCCGCGCGCCGCGCGCGCAGTAAGGCTTTATCCGTAGCCGAGGCGTATTTTTTACCGAAGGACAGCTCCGACTCAAGGAGCGCAAGCTCCGCGCGGTACTTATGCGCCTCGGCTCTGCTCACCTCGCATCTGACGTCGTTGCTGCGCTGTCTGTCAAGAGTGCGTCTGTCGGTCTTCTTCGTCAGAACATAGCCGTCAGCCAATTTGAAATCAGGCTCCCGCCCTGCGCGCTTTAACCTTTTCGTGCGCTCGTCTTCCGCCGGCTCGTCTCCCTCACCGCCCGAAATCTCGGTATCGGGGTCGCAAGACAGCTCCGGCACAGGCTCCGAAAAAGGCTCTCCCGGCGCATTTCGCCCTGCCTGCCGCCTGTCGGAGGAACGGAGAAGATAATACAGCTCGTCCGCTTTTTGCAGATCCTCGCCTGCCATATCGCCGTCCGTCTTCGGAATTTCGTCTGTAACGTATAGCTGATTGCCGTCATCCGAAGCCTGCAACGGAACGATGTTCTCTTCGACGTTAACCGAAAGCTCACCGTCTATGGGATAAAGCTCCGGCGCGGCATAGGAGGTAAACGGCGCGTGGTCATCGGTCAAGCTATACGCCGACGGTCCTTCAACGGACTCTCCCTGAGCCATGCCGCCGTTCATGCCGTACGCCGACGGTCCTTCGGCAGACTCTCCCTGAGCCATGCCGTCGTTCGCACCGTATTTTACGGGGTCGTACGAATCACCGGGATCGGTTTCACCGCTCGGGTCGTCCCCTATGGCATCTGTGTCCGTCGGCATATCGACGCCGCCGTCTCTTTCACTGTTATCAGGCTTATCCCCGTAAATAATTGTTGTCATTCCGGACATACACACGGGTGCGTGGATGCCGCCTGTGCGGTTCGTATTATAGCGGAAAACGTTCTCGGGAAGAGGGTCTAACAGGTTTTCCCCGCCACCCGTGCCGGTTTTTTTACAAAAAATATCTCTGTCAAAGGGAGTCAGAACGCCGCCTGCCGACGTGTTGCCAAGCTTTGCTTTTTCCTTTGACTCCTCGGCTTTCGGCGCGGGATCCGTCATAACGGTTATATTGCCGGAATCGTCGAGCTTCAGATCCGCGAGCTTTACCGAAGGAAAGATCAGAAAATCCGCATCCGTCCCGTCGAGTTCAATTATTATTCTGCCGTCTTTTTCCTTCGTCTCTGCATCCGCGTTACCGGGTGCGGCATCCGAGACGTCGGGTATATTCGGTTTTAAGGTCTCGTCTGCCACAATTCCTCCCCGTCCGTCAATTATCGGACTTCTTGTAATGCTTCCACAAATAATTCATAACGTCGCGGCGAAGTATCAACCCCATAAAGCAGCCGCGGTCGTCGACAACAGATACGAAGTTATGCTCCCTCACCATATCGAACAGCTCGTCAAAGCCGGCGCTGTGCAACAAAGGCTTAGGGCTGTGCCCGCCGATAATCTCCATAACGGACGCCCTCTCGGCAAACCTGAAATCAACCGCGCCTGCCTCAAGAAAGAACTTGAGAATATCGTCGTTGCGCAGAGTTCCTATGTAACGTCCCTCGCCGTCCAAGACGGGGATTGCCGCGTATCTGTGATATTTCATTTTTTCAAGTCCCTGTCTCACAGTGCTCTCAGAGGTGATATACTCAACTAAGCTCTTCGGAATGATGAAGCGCAAAATATTCATAAATTTCTCCGAAACTATCTTTTTAATTGTTTCACCGTGCTGCGCCTCGCGCGCAGCACATTATCCCAACGCGCAGCCTATTACGGTCGAATACCGAGCGTATTTCGGTATGGTGAAGCGTACGCCGTAATTCATTCTGTTCAGCTCCTCAAATTTCGCCTCACAGCCGGTAACACTGGACAGATTTCCCGTCAGCACGATGTCAGATACACCGCTGTACCTTGCGGCAAAGACGGATACCATTGCCACCGTCTCGAAAACCATATTCATAATTCCGAGCGCGATATCGCTCTTTGACGCCACATCCGACACGTTGCCGAAGTTCGATGCGGTCATATCAGCCTGAAGATCGCTTTTCATATTCTTCGCGGTCATATCCTTGATTCTCAGGTCTATGTTGCCCAGGTCGCCGCCTTCGGCGTATTCCACGATATGGTCAATTCCCTCGGCTCCGATAAGCAGCTTCGACAGTCCTATCAGGGTGCCTCCGCCGACACCCGTACCGCCGAGATATTCCATTTTCCCGTCCCGCACCGCGTGCACGAGAGCGGTTCCCGTGCCCATGCTGACTACCAGCGCGCTGTCAAGCCCGGAGAGGAAAAGTCCGCCCTTGCCGATACAGTTGAACTCCGGCACCGTAACACAGTCTATGCCGTACAAGCTGCGCTTTATGAAGGATGATCCCACTCCGGTCATATAAACCTTGCTTATTTCGGATATTGCGATATGATTTTCATCCGTGAATTTTCCGAATGCACCGTAGGTAGCGGTAAGGGGGTCGTTGGCACGGACGAACTGAGGCGTTATCAGCCGTCTGCCACCCTCGGTGTTTTCAAAGCCGACGATCTTTGTCGTACTGCCGCCTATATCTATTCCAATGACTATATTACTGTTCATTTTGGTCTCACTTTCCGCCCATTCCGCCGCGCTTCATAAGGTTCTCAAAGGACAGACCGTATCTGTCCGCGATATCACGGGCATAGGACCGTCCGTCAGGCTTCATTCTGTATATTTTGAAGGACCGCCTGCCCTCCTCTATTCCGGCAACCAGAGTGTCTATTTTAATTCCGCCCTCGGACACGGAGCGTTCGTTTATCTCGGGGACTGCGGCAGCCAGCTCGTGAAGGTGGGTGGAGAAAATTCCCCTGGTGCCCATAACCGCAAAGGCTGTCAATATCTCCGAGGCTATATAGGACGCCTCGTAAGCACCTGTAGATGAGAGCGATTCGTCAAGAAGTATCATGCTGTCCTTGGTGCTGGCGTCGAAAATCTCCTTAAGCCTTGCGCACTCCTCGCCCAGACGCCCCTTGTCTATGGTGTCATCCGCGCCCTCGGGGAAATGAGTAAATATGCCGTCGCAGGGAGAAATGCGCGCGCTGTCGGCACATACGGGAAGCCCCAGCTGAAGCATCGCCTGAGCCGCGCCTACCGCGACGGTAATAACCGACTTTCCGCCCCTGTTCGGTCCTGTCAGAACGTATATCTGCGCGCTCTCGTCAAAGGCAAAGTCGTTCTTTACAATCTCGTCCTCTATCGCCAGCGCGACGCGGGGGTTGTACAGCCCCTTTGCACGGAAGGCGTGCTCCTCCGCCTCGGCTATCTCCGGGTAGGTAATACCGCATCCGTCCTTTGTCCCCAGCTTTTTTATAAGCTCGGCAGAGCGGGAAATAAATTCTATCTCGGGGAGCAGCTTCAAGAGAAAATCGGTGTTCTCGATCACGTAATCCGCAACGATGCTGCGCCACCCCTTGACCGAGGAGCGGAACACGTCCTCAATAGCGGAGTGAAAGGCTCCGATAAGCGCATCCTGCTTGTTTTCGCTCTGCCCCTTTCCGAAGGGTGAAAGAGGCGCGATACAGGTAAAAGCGTCGTTCTTGAAGGACAGACGCAGTATTTTGTCAAGCACCTTGCCCGACTTGAATTTCTCGGAATTCACTGACAGCACGCCGGCTGACTCCGGGCGCAGCTCCCTGTCAAGATTGACGCCTATCGTAACGCTGCGCACCTCGTGGACCCGGTCGGCTAGAGCCTCCAGCTTTTTATTAAGCTCAGCGTAGTATTCGGATTCGCACACCTCTTTTACAAAATCTGAAAGCATAGTAAGCGCTTCAGAGCGAATTCTGTCAGAAGTGCCGGCAAAGCCCCGCTTCAGTCCGTCAAGACAGCTGATGTACAGCTCAATTTCGGTAATGCTGTAAAGGTAGGAGTCAGCAGAGGTGATATTCTCGTTATCAAGTCTGCGAAGCTCCCTGATGTCGTCCAGAATAGGACAGACCGAGAGCAATGTTTCAAGCAGCTCGGGTATCTGTGTCAGGTCGCGGAAAATCTGCTGTCTGTATCCGAGAACCCGAGGGTCGCTCGAAAAGAAATCAGAAAGCGAAGTGCTTTTCAGCGAGAACAGCTCGCTAAGCCCCAGCTCGTCACATACCTCGTCCGAAATATTCGGCCTGCCCGAGGCACTCTGATGCAGGTCGTATAACTCCTCAGTCGGATATAAAAGGCTTATGTATTTGTGTTCCATATAATCCACCGTATATTATTATCGTATACTTTACCAAAATATATTGTATCACAACTTAAAAATAATAGCAATAGGAAAAATCGGTAAGTTTAAAACCTTTTTGTCTTTTTATGTTGCATTTTTCACTGCTTTGGTATACAATAAAACAGTAAAGCGGGCGCGCACTGCTCGTCTTAAATGTGTTTTCTCGCCCGTAAAGCCGCCGAAAAAACGGATTTTAACCGAAGTCATTAACTCGTACAATCGGCTAGCCGTACAGGAGTCGAACCGAATAGATTTTGACGGCATTTTGCTTTCCAAGTGCTACACACACGAAAATACAAAGGAGATATTTTTATGTCAACCCAACAATCCACAGCCAAAGAAGGAAAGGTACTGATTTTGTGCGGAAGCCCTCACAAAAGCGGAACGACGAAAAGGGCGGTAAAGGAGCTGGCAAATGCTCTGGAAGCCGAGGGCATGGAAACCGAGATAATCGACGCCGGAAATACCGGAGCTGTCGGTTGCCGAGGCTGTTACGCCTGCGGGGAGCTTAAAAAATGCGTCATAGACGACATCGTAAACGAGCTTGCCGAAAAGCTGCGGAAGGCAGACGGCGTCGTTCTCGCCTCACCGGTCTACTACGCTTCGCCGAGCGGTGCGTTTCTTGCACTCTGCGACAGACTGTTTTACAGCTCGCGCTTTGACAAATCAATGAAGGTCGGCGCATCCGTTGTTGCGGCAAGACGCGGCGGCTGTACGGCAAGCTTTGACGTTCTCAATAAATATTTCACAATCAGCGGTATGCCCATCGTCAGCTCCTACTACTGGAATCAGGTGCACGGCAGCTGTGCCGAGGATGCCGAACAGGACCTTGAAGGCATGCACACCATGCGCATGCTGGGCAAAAACATGGCGTTTCTCATCAAGGCGATAAAGCTGGCAAAGGCAACCATTCCTCTGCCCGAAAAGGAAAATAAGGTTTACACCAACTTCATCAAGAAGGGCTGACCGGGCGAAATACATACACCGCACGCTGGTCAAAACATAATTTGCAAAACAAAATAAAAAAGCCGGTTCCAATCGGTAAAAAGACTGCACCTTCCGGCTCGGTGCAGTCTTTTTTATTCTGTTTTCTCGGCACGGGTAGGGGGGGAGCTCCCGGCAATCACAGATTGCAGGGAGCAGTGAAATATTGGCTTCGCCAATGTGAAATACGTCTTTGACGTGTGAAATCCTCGCTCCGCTCGGGTGGAATCGCTTCGCGGTGAAAGTTACAAATAAAGATGTCGATTGATACCGAACGCCACGCAATAATCCGATATCAGCTCTGCTTCTTTTTTACCGCCTCGGTGGATTTTCTTAGCACGTGTGGGGACTCCCGCCTTAGCCACGTCTGCTTTTTCTCCGCTTCGCAACGCCGAGAGCTATCATTACCAGCGATATCAGAATTATTGACGAGGCGATGAGGATTGCGCAGTTCATAAAGAACTCCTCGGGCATAACCTTGATTATTTCGTCATACCGGGGGTCGAATATCCAGTTATCCTTGCCGGGGAAAAACACTGCGTGGAAGACAACAAACGCCGTGTCAAAATCCAAAGAAACCAGGATTCCCAAGAGGGCGAATACCGACAGTGTAACGGAACCCGACCAGAATCCCACGTTCAGCCCAAAGGGTGAGCGAAGATCCACTATCCGCCGTCGTACCAGAACGAAAATAACGGCAAGCAGTATCAGCGATATAAAGAAAACCCATATATTAAGGTCGAACAGCACCTTACAGTCGGCGAAGTGCCCCTCTCCGACTTGGGAATAGGCAAGCTTGCCCGTGCCGAATTCCCGCCCCGGCAGGGTCAGATAGTCCAGAACCTCGTCGTAAGCCTCTTTAATCGTATCATAGTCATATCCCGTTCTGTCCGGCATATCGAGCGCGTTTATCTGTACGTAGTAAAACGGGCGGACGTATATGGGAAGACCTATCGAAAAGGTTATAACCAAAATAATTATCAATACAACCGTCAAGGCAGTTATTGACACACCGAGTATTTTCCCCTTCATAAACCAAAAACCTCTCTGTGATTTTTTAAGGCGATAATTAACCCTCTACTCAATTATCGTTCGGACAGTAAGCCCGTCGGGAAGATTTACGACATCCTCAACGCCGCAGGCACTGAATAAATGCAAAGTAAATTTATATTTACATTATTCACGTCATTGAGCACATACATAGTCTGTTCAGTTTATCGTGTCTTTTAACACGCCCCTACCCTTACTCAACTTCATAGACTATATACTCTCGGTCAAATTCATAACCGAGCCCTTCAGCCAGACGGACGGAGTAAATATTTTGAGCGTCCCAGCTTGGATACAGCCCCTCGCTCAGGCATTCCAGTATCAGAGCGGAACAGGCGACGGTTGCCAGATGCTTTCTCCGCTCGGATTCTACCGTATCCACCTCTATCTCGATGCCTTCGTTATAGCGGGAATATGAAGAAGCCCCGGAAACGATTTCACCGTCTTTTATGATAACCCAGCCTTTCCCGATCTTCAGATACTTCTCCTTGCTTTCAAATGCCGAAACAAAATCTGCGGTTATCGGGCTTTCAAGGCACTTGTCGTAAAGATTCGAATCAATCTTCCTGAGCTCATACCCCTGCGGAAGCCGGCTTATTTCCTCTCGCAGCCTACCCGTGTCGAATTTCGTGTCCTTTTTTATAGCATATCTGACTGGCCTCTTTGCAAAGGGATAACATTCTTCAATCAATCGTGACCAGTCCTCGTTTTGCGGCACCATTATCACAAAGCCGTCGGGCTTGCTAAGTACCAGCTCTCTGTCAGGCTCGCCGGCATAGAATCCGAAGCAGCCGACAAAGGCAAAAGCCGACACGGGGTGTACCTTGTCGGTAACATATATCCTGCCCATAACACCCTGCAAGCAGGAATATATCAGCGTTTCCTGCCAGCCTGAAAATAATTCTTCCACCTTTGATGTGTCTTTCAGTTCGTATACCAATGTATCATCCCCTTATAAAAGCAAAATACCACACCGCAATTTTTGATTTGCTCCTAAAATCAGCAAACCTTTGCTTTTATTATAACACGGGTCGGGGGTAAAATCAAGGAGAAGCCGTTTTATTTTACAGCTTCTCCCCGTAGGTTAATTCTTATTATTCATCATCAACCATTCTTTTATTTCGCTCTTTGCCTTTTTCATTATACCGTCAACGTCCGCACCGACAATATCAAGCCCCTCCGCACGGAAGCACTTAGTCTGTTTTATTCCGTAAAGACTTTCGGCAAGCTCTTTGACGTATGAAAAGCCGAAGTCTTTGAATATAGGACCGCCTGCGGTTGTGACGTAGAACAATCTGTCTGAACGGCACAGCCCCAGTGGAGCATTGTTTTCATAACGGAAGGTAATGCCCACAACCGTCACCGCTTCAAGGTAAATTTTAAGCAGTGACGGAAATGACAAATCCCAGAAAGGTGCGGCGATTACGACGGTATCCGCTTCTGCAAAATCCCCAGCATACCTCAGCATCGGATGCTCCGTGTTATGCTCCATAACAAGGCTGTCGCGGAGCGACAAGGATTCGGCATCCAGCGGTTGTATTATTTCATTCCGTAAATCGATTTCACGCACCTCGCCGCCCAGTCCGTCAAGAAGAACCTTAGCCAGCTCCGCCGTTCTGGAATTATCCCGTACGCATGCATTGATAAACAGTATGCTCATATATACATTCCCCAATTTGGTGTTTGATTGTTTTTACGATTATGAGGATGACGTACCGCCGGTCAGGCTGTCATCAGAATTAACGTCCGGCTCTGTAAAAATTCACGGGGAGCAAAAGCAGAACCTTATCCCCCTCGGAATACCAAGCCGCACCCTCGCCGCTGTTTGATAGCGAAGCCGAACTGCCGATTCCGCCGACATTTGCATAGACTTCGTCTGCCATGGCGGTATTATTTTCAGCGGTGCCCGTGCCGAGGGCGTCGACGATTTTTATAAAGGTCTGCTCCTCGAAGGGATTGCCTATTCCGGCAAGCTCAAGAGCCGACACGAAGCCGTCGGTATCAGCCGCATCGCTCTGAAGTATGCGATAGCACTCCTGCGCCGCCTCATAATCCGAAAGAGCAGTTGCGAACAGATCAAGGCAGGCAACGAGAGAAACGCCGTAGCTTATGTAATACACGGGTGAAAGCGTCGCTACGTAAAGAGTATATTGGGTTGCAATATCTTTTAGCGTTTCGACTCCGTACTCCCCGCACAAACGTTCGATTATTCCTACGTAATCAGAAGCCGTATAGGGTGCTTCCGCACTGTAAAGCTCATATTCAAAATCGTTAATAATAGACGTGAGAATTATGGTCCACACCGTGTCGAGGGCTTTCGAAACGACGAGGTACTCGTGTATACTCTTGTCAAAATGATTTTTCATATAGGACAGGAACAAGAACTCGTTTGCCTGGGAATGGGTCTCAGCCAGGTCGTTGCTCAGCGTGCTCAAATTGAAGCTGTAAAAGCTTGCATAGTGGCCGACCTCGTGTACTACCGAGTACGCGTTCTGGTAATAAACACCCGAGCCGAACACGCAATAGGGTTCACCGTAGTAACTGAGATAGTTGGTATACGCCGTTTCACTGCCGTTTTCGCCTTCAGCAAAAACCAAAGCGTTCTTCTCGAACATAGCGCGGAACCTGTCGCCCAGCTCTCCCTCAAAGGAATCAAAGTACATCGAAACGTAGTTGGGTTTAAGACTTCCGTATTTCGTTTCTTCAAGCGCAGACTGTGCCTTGTTGATCTTGCTGTATCCCAGCTCGTTCATAAGGCTGTACAGTCTGTCATACAGCTGATCGTAGAGCGGCACTATGTACTCTTTTACATACCCTCTGTAATCTGCTATCTCCTCGGGGTCCCAATCTCTTGAATAAATCTCTTTTTGCGCGTATTCATAATAGTTTGCATAGCCTCTCAGACGTGCAATCTGTTGATTGTTGGCGACCAACTTTTCATACAGTTCGACGGCAAGGTCGTTCCAGTTATCATCAAAAGGCAGCTCCAGAAGCTCTTTTTCAATCTCTTCGTTTTGAAGATTAAGCTCTGCCAGCTTTTCGTCCGTTTCCGAATCTGTGCCCATCAGCTCGTCGATATCCTCCTGAGTCCAACCGTCGAACAGAATTCGGTTAAACTCCGTATCAGCCGTATAAAGCCGTCTTAACGTTTCCAAATAAGCATTGTACGCGTTCTGATACGCATCATACGCCGCCATATAGTTTTCCCACGCAGAGTCCGGGGTGTTATCCTTGTCGTATATCACTTTTCCGATCAGCGTCTGAGCTTCGATGTAATCGAATTTATCAGCCATACGCTCGTACGCCAACTGCATATCATAAAGAGACGCCGCGGTGTCATCAAGCACAAGCGATTCGAATTCCGCAAGCAGCGCGTTGAATTCATCCGCGTCTGCCTGTGTAAAGGAATACTCAAAGCTCAACGCTTCCGTTTTCGTTTTGCCTAAGTAGAATATAGGAAATTCAAAATCCTGAATGAGCTCAGCCATTTCCTCACTTTCTATTTCACGAGTGCAGGAAAGGTTTTCATACAGAGCGCAGTCGCTGTCAGCCACGAAAATCCGGGACTCTGCAGCTACCGTGTATTCGATGATTTCTTCGTTCTCCGTACCGGGAGCTCTGACGATTTCAAAGCTCCATTTATTCTCGGCATTCGTATGAGCATCGTACGCAGTCATAGCCGGAGCATAGTCAGAGCCATAGGTATAGGTTGCCTCGTATAAGCTGTCAAAAGGATTGTTCTCATCCCCGCCGGTATGCTTGGAGCTAAAGCTTTCAAGCAGGAGTGTTTCGGGATTAAAACGGTACGTGTCGCAATACTCCGACCCGTCTTCCCCGGTATACGTGGACTCAAGCACTATTTTTCCGTCCTTGATTATGGGAGTGCCATGCGCGCTTTTCATATCCAGCTTGGCAAAATCGGTAAGCTCTCCGGCATAATCGCTGATTACCCCCGCAAGATAGCTGCCGTCGGCAGTGTAAATATAGCTCATTCCGTTCATATACGTTGTATAAGTTTCAATGTTGCCTTCCGCATCTTCGGAAACGCAATTTGCTACGATTCCGTTATCACCGGATGAAAACAGCTTTTTCGTCGTATACAGTACGGCATCTCCTTCCGTCAAGCTATCCTGAATATACAGATTGCCGTATTCTTCGGCTATACTATGTATATCGTTTGCCGCCTTCAGCTCTTCTACCGTGACGTCGGCTTCGGGTGCTTCGAAAGAGCAAGCGGCGAACGTCAAAGCAAGAAGTGCCGTAATGCAGCAAAGCAAAATTGCTTTTGTGATTTTTTTCATAATCGTTCTCCTTTTATTCCAAATCGTTTTTCAGGTCTGTCGAGATCTGACTGTAAATATAAAGCAAGGATATACCGGGAATTTGCGACCCCGGTCTTTCGCTTCGCGTGGTGATATGTTATCCTGACTCAAAAAAAGCATTTTTTACATTATACCATAAAAAATGAGCTGAGAATTTACTGTACAAGGTTGAAATTCTACGAATTTCTCCGGTAAAACGAGGTCATTTTCTATCTCCGTTTTCGCCCTCTCGACGTACACTCGTACGCCTTCGGAGCGAAGAACGAAGATTTTCGCTCGGGATCCCCCTATCCCCTTGATGCGGGAGAGGCTAACTCAAGTTTTTGAATTTGAGCTAGCCCTTTGGCTTCCGTGTACGAAATAGATCCTACAAAATTTTATCCTATTTTGCACCAACGAACTTTTTGTTCAAACCCGGTTGTAGCAAGGCTGTTTGTTAACGTGTTTTAAATAGACCTATGCTGATTTCACCTTTTCAGGCGTTTGTTCAAGCAATATCCGAACAGTTTAAATGCTCAAATTAAATTCTTTATTAGCTTCCAACGTATACGACTTATCTTTCCACACAAGCTTTCCACCGTTTCTTGTCGCCGTAACGCTTAATCTGTCTTCGGTTATTTTCACGCTTACGCTTCCGTCTTTAATAGGTACAACACCATCTATAAATTTGAAACCGCCCAAATAAGGTTTAACTTCAAATGTCTCATATCCGCTTGAAGTAGGTGTAACACCGAGATAATACTTGCCGAGCAGATATATGGGAGATGCTCCCCAGGCGTGGCACAAGGACTTGCCATATTTTTTGCCATACATTTCATAGTGCTGTGTTCCGCTCAAGCTTGGATTATATTCCTCCCATACGGTTGTCGCTCCTAAATCCAGCATACCTTTCCAATATGTTTTTATCATGCTTTCAATGTAATCAAACCGTCCGATTTTGCCCATAACGTCAAGCTCGTAGCCCTCAAAATACGGTGTTTTTATCTTTGTGATTTCATCGTTATCCAACACATTTTCAACGATTTTAGTTTGTTGAGCTTCGCTTGCAATTCCGTATAAAATCGCAAATATATTTGCGTGTCGGGATATATGGTTTTTTCCCGACTCGTAGCAGTCAATATATGCGCCTTTTTCCTCCTTCCAGAAAAACTTATTAGTTAGTTCTGTTAGCTTATTCCTCTTTTCCTCGTAGACGGCAGGGCTTGCTCCCACAAGCTTTGACAGCTCGACCATTGTTTGATTTGCGGCAATATACAGCATTTGCTCCGCACAAACTGCACCGTCTTTATCTATATCGGACCAATCGACAAATATCCAGTCATTATTCTTCTTGACAATAAAGCCTTTTTCATCTTCACGCTTTTTACAAAATTCCATCAACGAAACAGCCTTGTCGTAAATATTCTTTATGAACTCGATATCTCCGTATGTAATGTAATACTCATATAAGCCTATAACCCAATATAAGCTGTAATCCGTAATAGTATTTATATGCTCATAAATCGGCTCCTTACCGCGTAACGCGATAGTTGAACGCTTGATGATTTCTTTATCATAGAACAAATAATTATTCATTTTAAAGGCTTGGTATGCATCTCCGCCCCAAAGCCATCTGTCCCGTTTTATTGCTTCGGTTAATACTTCACGCATATTAAGATGTAATGTGTATGCACACATATCCCAGATTTTATTTACATTCTCATCATCACATCTGAAGCTGCCCTTATACTCAATAGGTAAATATTCAAGCTCCGCATAAACTTTCGGATTTTCCGTACCCGTTATATATATGTACCGAAACGCCCGTTGCCTCAGCTTATAGGAATTCTCACCTGATACATCTTCAAACAGTATTGAGTTTTCAACGTCTAACGCTTCTTCTGAAGATTCACCGTAGCTTACATGAATATTCTCGTATTCTTTAACGCCATTTATATACAAAAATCCAAAAATCTCTTTTTCAAATTCGTATAAAATACCTTTATATTGTTTCTTTATGGATACAGGATACTTTTTTTCATACGCAAACGGGAAAAACTCGGGATTTTTTTCTCTGCAATCATAATAAATATCATAGCCTACTTGCTTTCTTGCACCGTCTTCTAACGTGTACCATTCACTGTTCGTTGAGCATACGTCACTTTCTATATATGCCGAAGGAAGTCCCGTCAGGTTCACAACCGCAATTTCAAGCTTATGCTTTCCTTTTTTCAGAGATATATCCGTTTCGGCTCCGTACTGCTGTTCATCAACAAATATATATCCCTTGCCGTTTAAATACAGCTTAAAACATCCATCCTTTTCGTTTTCGATTTCCGCGTAAAATCTTACGTTTCTATCAACATCATAGTATCTCCAGAAAGTAGGATAATCCACTCCGAATTCCTGTCTGCGCGCATTAACAAGATTTGAATGAAATATCTCATAATCACCGTAATTCCATATCCAATAGCTTTTCATAGTTCACCTGGCTCCAAAATTTTTTTGTATATTCATTATACTCGCTTTTATCATAAAATGCAATATATGACCATTTTTTAAGGTAACCATATTTTTAAGGTATCGCCCGTTCAAGTCCTGTGCAAACTGTGGTGTGGCATCTACTGTTTACTTCGCACTCGAATTTTTGGTATAACGGTCAAAAAACGCATAAAAATGGGACAATTTCCGGTGACTCGCAGCGGAATCCGCCTGCTGATAGCTTTTGAGAAAGCCTAAGCTTTGACGATAGCATAAAGCCGATACGAAGCCGTCACTTTTCGGTCTCGCACAGCGAGACCCTGCAGGCGGTTCGATTCTTACCGGGTCACAATGCATGAAATAAGGACACCCCTTCGGGT
>CAZBQN010000002.1:0-50304 GCA_964494135.1 uncultured Ruminococcus sp.
TTTCATTTTACATTTTTATATTTTGTCCACTTCGGTGGGTACACTACAAGTTGAAGTAAAAATTCGCACACTTTCCACTTTTCATTTTCAACTTTCCACTTTCCACTTTCCATTCCCCTCTCCACTCTTCACTATTACTTATAACCTTGAAAAAATCCGCACACCTGCGTGTACGGATTTTTTTGGCAGTGCCCATGCCTTTTCACATTTCCTGTAGATAGTAAAAAAAGAGCAGGGGTGCGTGGCTCTCGACGGAGGGCGTATTTTCATACGCCGACGGAGAGAACGCAGTGCCCATGCCTTTTTTTACATCTACAGCTCCATTATTATGGGCAGTATCATCGGCTTGCGCTTAGTCTCTTTGAATATATATTTTGCAAGACTGTCCCTGATTACCCCTTTAACGTGCTGCCAATCGTAGGTCTTGCCTGACATCGCGCGCTCAAGGGCCTCCTGAGCTATACGTCTTACCTGTCGGACAAGCTCCTCCGACTCCTTAACGTAAACGAAGCCTCGGGAAACGATGTCCGGACCTGAAATTATCATTCCGTCCTCGACGGTGGCAACGACCACCACCAGACCGTCCTCTGCCAGGTGTTTTCTGTCGCGCAGAACTACGCTTCCTATATCTCCGACGCCTGCGCCGTCAACCAACACCTTGCCTGCTGTGACCTCGCCGTTAAAGCCTGCCGACTTGCGGTCGACCTCAAGCACCCTTCCCACTTCCGAAATAAAAATATTCTCGGAGGGGATTCCCATAAACTCGCCTATCTCCTTGTTGGCGTACAGATGCCTGTACTCGCCGTGTATCGGCATAAGATACTTCGGCTTCAATAGTCCCATCAAAAGCTTGATTTCCTCACGGCAGGCGTGCCCGGAAACGTGAACGTCCTCAACCGAATCGTTTACGACCTTAACTCCGCTTCTTATCAGAGCGTTAATTATTCTGCCGACCAGCTTCTCGTTGCCGGGAATTGCGCTGGAGGACAGAACTACTACGTCGTTTGGCGACAGCTTAACCTTGTCGTGCTCGGAAAATGCTATTCTGTACAGTGCCGACATGGGCTCGCCCTGGCTTCCCGTCGTAATGAGGGTTATCTCACCGGGCTTGTATTTCTTTATCTCGTTAACGTCTATCAGCACGCCGTCGGGCAGATCCATATAGCCTAACTCCGCGGCGGCACCGATAACGTTTACCATACTTCTTCCGAGGACGGCAACCTTTCTGCCGTGGCGGTAGCTGGTATTTATTATCTGCTGTACTCTGTGAATATTTGAGGAGAAGGTGGCTATTATCAGCCTGTTGTTCTCATACTGCGCAAAAATACGCTCAAGAGAAGAACCTACGGTTCTCTCCGAGGGAGTAAAGCCTGCGCGCTCCGCATTGGTCGACTCGCAAAGGAGCAAAGTCACGCCCTCTTTGCCCAGCTCTCCTATTCTCGCTAAATCAATAATCTGACCGTCGATGGGAGATACGTCAATTTTAAAATCCCCCGTGTGATAAACAAGACCTACCGGCGTGCGCACCGCAATGGCACAGGCGTCTGCTATCGAGTGGTTCACGTGAATGAACTCCGCCTTGAAAACTCCGAGATTGATGACGTCGCCCGCGTCAACCGTGTACAGCTCAGGCTCTGTGGGCGGGGGATTTTCCTCTAATTTTCCCTCGATAATTCCGAGGGACAGCCGCGTTCCGTAAATCGGAACGTTCAACTGCTGGAGCACGTAGGGCACAGCGCCGATATGGTCCTCATGACCGTGAGTAATAAGTATGCCGCGTATCTTGTGGGCGTTTGCCTGAAGATAGCTGATATCCGGAATTACCAAATCAACTCCGGGCATATCGTCGTCGGGAAAGCCCATACCGCAGTCGATGACGATAATGTCGTCGCCGTATTCAAGAACGGTCATATTCTTACCTATTTCCTGAAGACCGCCGAGGCAGGTAACGCGAAGCTTCTGCCCTTTTCCTCTTGCTCCCTTTCTGTATTCTTTCTTCATTTATGTCACCGAGCCTTTCGGCTCATTACCTTTCTTATCCAAGTTAAAATCAATGGGTTTAAATTTAAATCTACTCTGCTGAAAAAATCCGTCAAATAAAGACGGCAAGGCAAACGGCAACAGCCGACGCGGCTCCTATCAGGAAGGGAATGAACAGGCGCAAAAGTATCCCCGGCAGCCTGCTTCTCTTTTTGCAAAGTCCCTCGTTCTCCTCTATAATACGGTTCGCCTCGGCTATCATATCAGCCTTTTCTCTTTTACCCGACTCGCGCTCGGACAGCACAAAATACGCCTCGTCAAAAATCCGCGAGCCGGTGTTTTTTACAAAAATAACTCTCTTTTGGTATCCTCTGACCATTTTACAATCCTTCTTTTCCGATTTAATACTTTAACAAAAGTATCCCTATTTACGTGACATTTGGATTGTAGTCAAAGTTTCGCACTTTTATTCCGAAAAGCTCAACCTTTATCTTCCGAAAATTCTAGCAAAGAAGCCGCGCTTCTTCTCCTCGGTCTTCTTCTCTGCCTTTTCTTCGGTTTTCTCCTCGGCACCGCCCTTAGCTTCGGAGATCTTATCCGACGCGGCGTTTTCTTCCTTAATTTCCGTTGAGGGTTCCGTCTTTTCTTCTTCGGAAACTGCTGCGGACTCCTCCCGCGCCTTTACGGGTTCGCTCTCTGCATTCCTTGAAACTTCGGCGTCTAAGGCAGGCTCCTGTGCCGAGAAATCCGACACGGGTGCGCTGTCTTCTTTCGTGAGGACAGACACGGATTCTTTTACGGCTGCATTTTCCTCTGCGCTTGCGTTCTTCGGAGCTCTCTTTTTTCTTACCTTCTTTTCGGGAAGCATGACCTCGTAGGACTCGTCAAGCAGGTCATCTATGCTGATGCCGAACAGGAGCTTTATCTCAATGAGCTTAGGTACTTCGGGATAAGACTGACCTGATTCCCACTTATAAACCGCCTGTCTCGATACTCCGACCGCGCTTGCCAATTCATCCTGGGTTATTCCTTTCAGTTTTCTCAGTTTCACAAGCTTTTCATTGAAGGTCATTTCTTTTTCTCCTTTAATTCAAAAGTTTTTTAAATTGCTTTGGATGTTAAAAGCTTTCTTCAAGCTCCTCGTAGTAATCCTGATAAGGGTTGTAGTTTGCATACGTAGGCGTATCAATGCGCCAGCCGCCGACCTCCTCGTATAAGGACAGCTCTACAGTCTGATACTGTCCCTCACCCTCACTGTTTACGACGTAAGCGGTGATCTCAAGATTGACGTAATCGCCGTCAGAGCCCAGCACCTTCAGCGTAGTGTAGTCAAAAACCATGGTGTCGGTAAAAAGGCGGTCGTAATCCTTATATACCATAATGCATTCGCACACGCCCTTCTCCTCGTCGTCGTCAACGTATTTCTGATAATATCTCGACATGGTGACGAAGGTTCCGTCCACGGACACGGAGGCAAGAATTGTGGAATAGATATTCTGACTGTATCTTGACGTGAAGGTGCGCTCCGTCAGAACGCACAGGTCGTCCAGGGTCTCAATCCCCAGCTTTGCAAGATGTAAAGGGTCAGCCTGATAATAAGCTCCGTTCTGATTTCCGTAATCCATCGTCGCGATACCCTCGCCGTAGTATATACCGTTCAGTATTTCCGCACGGGGCAGGAGCTTCTTTGCTTCGGCAATGACCTCCTCTTCATCATACTCTCTGTTGTATTTACAGGAAGTAAAAGTCATCACGGGCAGTACCGTATACATTAACAATGCAAACAATACTGTACATTTCAAAATGATTTTATTCCTCATTAAAAGGATTCCTCCTCGGAGTCAAGAGCCTCTCTTTCGGGAATATGCTCCGTCTCTGCCTTCGGAGCTTTTTCAATCTCCTCGTCAATCTCGCGGCTCTCCCTTTCAATATCCTCGCATCTTTCAAGTCTTGCGACGTTGTTTATATAGGAGCCCTCAGACAGACGCATAAGTATTACGCCGGAGGCGGTTCTGGAATATACGTTGATACCGGAGACGTTGGTTCTTATAATAGTACCGTCGTTGGTTATCATCATTATATCGTCGTCCTCGGCAACGGTGATAATAGTCGCCAGCTTACCCGTCTTCTCGCTGATATTGTGACAGCATACACCCTTACCGCCTCTGTGCTTCATCAGTCTGAAGTCCTCGAAGCCGGTGCGCTTGCCCATACCGCGCTCGGTGACGGTAAGCAGAGTTTTCGACTCGTCAACTACGGCAACTCCTACGACGTAGTCGTCACCCGTCAGAGTTATACCCTTTACGCCTCTTGCGGCTCTTCCCATGGAGCGGACGTTGTTCTCATCGAATTTAACCGCCAGTCCCTCACGGGTTGCGATTATAAGGCTCTCGCCTCCCTTGGTGTGGCGCACGAAGATAAGCTCGTCGTCCTCGTCAAGGTTTATCGCTATCTTACCGCCCTTGCGCTGATACTCAAATTCCTTCAAGAAGGTTCTCTTTATAACGCCGAACTTAGTTACCATTGTCAGGTACTCGCCGTCGGAAAATTCGGTAATCGGAATAATAGCGGTGACGTACTCGCCGTCCTGCAGTTCAATTATATTGACCAGGTTCGTGCCCTTTGCTGTTCTGCCCGCCTCGGGAATTCTGTACGCCTTCTTTGCGTAAACTCTGCCCTTGTTGGTAAAGAACATCAGGTACGCGTGAGAATTCGCGACGATAACGTCCTCGACGAAGTCGTCCTCCTTGGTAGTCATACCGATAATGCCCTTGCCTCCTCTGTTCTGCGCCGTGTAGACGTCGGCGCGCTGACGCTTGATATAGCCGGTGTGGCTGACGGTGATAACGCAGGTGTGTCTTTCGATAAGATCCTCAAGGTCAATCTCCTCCGTAGCCTCGACCAGCTCGGAGCGGCGGGCATCGCCGAACCTGTCCTTTATCTCGGTAAGCTCGCGCTTTACTATATTCTTTATCTTTTCCTCGTCCGCGAGAATACCGCGCAGCTCCTCGACTATCTCGCACAGCTTCGCCAGTCTGTCCTCCACCTTCTGTCTTTCAAGTCCGGAGAGCTTTCCGAGGGTCATCTCGACTATTGCCTGCGCCTGGGTTTCGGTAAGCTCAAATCTTTCGATCAGCTTTTCCTTTGCGTTTGGAATAGACTCGCTCTCTTTTATGGTTTTTATAACCTCGTCGATGTTGTCGATAGCTATCTTGTAGCCCTCGAGAATATGCATCTCACGAAGAGCCTTGTCAAGGTCAAACTGAGTTCTGTTTACTATAATACTCTTCTGGAATTCAATATATCTGTCAAGGATTGCGGGCAGCGAGAGAATTTTCGGCTCTCCGCCGTCAATTACCAGCATATTAACCGAGCAGGTATCCTGGAGCTGAGTATACTTGTAAAGCTGATTGAGAATAACCTCGCCGTTTGCGTCCTTGCGGTACTCGACGACTATTCTCATACCGCCTCTGCCCGACTCGTCACGGAGGGCGGTAATTCCGTCAATCTTCTTATCCTTTACCAGATTTGCCATGCTCTCGATAAGCATTGACTTGTTTACCATATAGGGAATTTCGGTAAATACTATACGTCTGTGCTCCTCGTCAACGGTGCCTCTGGCACGTATGTATATCTTTCCCTTACCGGTTTCGTACGCCTCGCGGATGCCGCGGGAGCCGTAGATGATCGCGGCGGTGGGAAAATCGGGACCCTTGATAAACTCCATCAGCTCGTCCACAGAGCACTCCGGATTGTCAATTCTGTAAACTACGCCGTCTACGACCTCAGAGAGGTTGTGAGGTGGGATATTGGTAGCCATACCGACGGCGATACCCACAGAGCCGTTTACCAAAAGATTGGGAAATCTGGAGGGCAAAACGGTAGGCTCGTCACGGGTATTGTCGAAGTTTCTGGTCATTGGCACGACCTTCTTCTCAATATCGCTCATCATATAGTCGGCAATTCTGCTCATTCTCGCCTCGGTATAACGGTATGCCGCGGGCGGGTCGCCGTCCACGCTTCCAAAGTTACCGTGACCCTCCACAAGCGTGTATCTGAGCGAGAAATCCTGAGCCATTCTTACCATAGTGCCGTATACGGCAGAGTCGCCGTGGGGATGGTATCGACCCAGCACGTTACCTACCGTGGTCGCCGACTTACGGAAGGGCTTGTCGTGAGTAAGATTGTCCTCGTACATAGCGTACAGAATTCTTCTCTGACCCGGCTTCATTCCGTCTCTTACGTCGGGCAGGGCGCGGGAGGTAATAACACTCATGGAATACTCGATAAACGAGGTCTCCACCTCGCGGCGCATATCCCGAAGCTCTATCTTCTGCGAGGGAAATTCTATGTCCGCGCTTTTATAATTATGGTCCATTTACAATACTCCTTAAATATCAAGATTCTGCACGAACTTCGCGTTCTTTGATATAAACTCACGGCGGGGCTCAACCATATCGCCCATCAGCACCGAGAACATTTCGTCACAGGCGATGGCGTCCTCCACCGACACGCGCAGAAGCGTTCTCGTCTCGGGGTCCATGGTAGTCTCCCAGAGCTGTTCGGGGTCCATCTCACCAAGACCCTTGTATCTCTCCGACTCGACGCCCTTCGTGCCCAGCTCCTCGATATACTTATCCCTCTCGGCGTCCGAGAAGGCGTATTTCATTACCTTGCCCTTATGAATCTTATAAAGAGGCGGCTGAGCAAGATATATATGACCTTCCTCAATAAGAGGGCGCATATGTCTGAAGAAGAAGGTCAGAAGCAAAATCCGGATATGCGAGCCGTCAACGTCCGCATCCGCCATTATAATTATCTTGCCGTAGCGGAGCTTGTTTATATCAAAGTCCTCGCCTATACCGCACCCAAGAGCCTGAATAATGGGAATCAGCGAGGTATTTGCGTAAACCTTGTCAAGTCTTGATTTTTCTACGTTAAGAACCTTACCGCGAAGGGGCAGAATAGCCTGGAAACGGCTGTCGCGGCAGCCCTTTGCGGAGCCTCCCGCGGAATCTCCCTCGACGAGATACACCTCGGTAAGCCGTGCGTCCCGCTCGTTGCAGTCGGAGAGCTTGCCTGGCAGGGTGGAGACCTCAAGGACGTTCTTACGTCTGGTCAGCTCCCTCGCCTTTCTCGCCGCCTCTCTGGCACGGTTGGCAGCCATCGCCTTTTCTATGATTATCTTACCTGCCGCGGGATTTTCCTCTAAGTACTCCTCCAGCTTGCTTGAAACGATATTGTCAACCAGCGTTCTCATCTCGCTGTTTCCAAGCTTCGCCTTAGTCTGGCTCTCAAACTGCGCGTCGGTCAGCTTTACCGAAATGACAGCCACAAGTCCCTCGCGCACGTCGTCGCCGGACAGACCCTTGTCGTCGCCCTTTATGGCCCCTATCTTTCTCGCGTAGTCGTTGATAGCCTTGGTAAGAGCCGATTTGAAGCCGGTCTCGTGAGTACCGCCCTCAATCGTAGCCATATTGTTGGCAAAGGAGATAATAGTCTCGTTATAGCTGTCGTTGTACTGCATTGCCACCTCGGCAATGGAGCCGTTCTTCTCCCCCTTCATATAAATGACCTGGGGATGAACCGGTGTGCCGCGCTTTTCATTGTTGAGAAATTCCACAAAGGAAACGATACCGCCCTCGTAGTGGAGTATTTCCTCCCTCTCCTTGCCCGGTCTTTCGTCCTTCAGTATTATTTTTACACCTGCATTGAGAAAAGCCTGCTCCCGCATTCTCGTCAGGAGAATTTCGTAGTCGAAGACGGTTTCCTCAAAGATGGTGGGATCGGGCTTGAATCTGACGTACAGACCGTGTCTGCCCTCGGACGTGCCCTCGCACTTAAAGGGTCTGGCGACAGCTCCTCTTTCAAATCTCTCGGTATATCTTTTGCCGTCACGGCAGTTCTCTACCTCGACCCACTCGGACAGCGCATTGACTACCGACGCGCCTACGCCGTGCAGACCGCCTGCAATTTTATAGCCCTCACCGCCGAACTTTCCGCCTGCGTGAAGCACCGTATATACGACCTCAAGGGTGGGAAGACCCAGCTTCTCGTTCATACCAGAGGGAATTCCGCGTCCGTCGTCCTGTACGGACACGCTGTTATCCTCGTGTATCGTAACGGTTATGGCGTCGCATTCTCCGGCAAGAGCCTCGTCTATTGAGTTATCCACTATCTCGTACACTAAGTGATGCAAGCCCCTTATTGAGGTAGTACCGATGTACATACCAGGTCTTTTTCTTACAGCCTCAAGTCCTTCAAGCACCTGTATCTGGCTGTCGTCATAGCCCTTTACTTCTTTTATTTCTTCAGACACAATCTTTTCTCCTTTTATGTCTCACTGTTTTCTCATTCTTCCGAAAAATCGTTTTCGCCTCTGATTTTCAGTCCTGCCGGCGATATTCTGGACAGCCTTACCTCGCACCCGTCCTTGCCGTCAAGGAGAATAAAGGTTCTCGGCAGGTCGTTATCCTTGTATATTATCTTTCCTTTTTTCTGACTTTCGTTTATAAAATCCTTGGTTATCCTTGAAACGGTGGCGGTGTCAAGGTCGAATATTCCTATTACGTCCTTTTTCCTTACCGACTCGCCTTTACCTATGTGAAGAAACATATTCTTTAACCTCCCCACTAATACCGACTACCCGTGTGAGGAAGAATATTTTCCATCCTCTACGGTAAATACCGCCTCAGCCGTCCCGAAAAGGCTGTCCCTCTCGCAGGAGGTAATTATAACCTGTCTGTCAGCCATTCCGTTTATAACGAAGCTCCGTCTTTTCTCGTCAAGCTCTGACAGCACGTCGTCGAAGAGAAATACAGGATATTCCCCGAATATCTCCTTTATGACCTCACCCTCTGCCAGCTTCAAGGCGAGCACCGCAGACCTCTGCTGTCCCTGAGAGCCGAAATTTCTCGCCGAGACGCCGTTTATTTCAACCGTCATATCATCTCTGTGAGGCCCGTACAGCGAGCTTCCCAGGATGCGTTCTTTTTCAAGCCCCGCAGTATATACCGACAGATATTCTTCCTTTATTCTGCTTCTTTCTTTAAAGTCCGACTCAATATCGCTCTTTAAAGCTATGGAAAGCTCGTCCTTGCCGTCCGAAAGTTCCAGTCCTATTCTCCTCACGTGCCCGGAAAGCCGGTTTACGTAATCCCTGCGGTATTCGTACACGTAGGAGGAATACTCAGCCAAGGACTCCGACCAGGCAAGAAGCTCGCCCTCGTCGGAGTACAGCCCCTTTGAAAAATTCTTTAAAAGGCTGTTTCTGTTCTCCAGCGCGTTTTTAAATCTTGAATACTCGGCTATGTATGACGGATAACACTGGGATATTGCCACGTTCAGAAAGCTTCTTCTCTCCTCGGGTCCGTCCTTTACCAGCCCCAGATTGTCCGGGTAAAAAAGCACCGAGCGAAAGCTCCCTATCATCTCGGAGACCTTCCCTAGCTTGTAGCCGTTCTTTTTTCGCAGCTTCTCCCGTCCGAAGGAGGCGTACTCCAGGCTCCCCGCCCCGTCAAGGCTGTCGTATTCGATAGACACGCGAAAGCCCTCTTTGCCGAAGGAGGTCAGTTCTCTGTCGTCCTGAGCGCGAAAGGATCTCCCTCTCGAAAAAAGATATATTCCCTCCACTGCATTCGTCTTCCCCTGGGCGTTCTTGCCGTAGAACAGGTTTACACCGGGCGAAAACTCAATGTCGCACTTTTCTATATTCCTGAAATTTTCAGCCTTAAAGCGTTTCAAAATCATCAGCTAAAGCTTTCCTTATTTTCCACTTTTCATTTTCCATTTTCAATTTTCAATTTTCCATTTTCAATTACTTTCATCTCGCGTCGTTCATCCTGACCGGGAGCACCATATAGAAGTAATCGAAGTCGTCGGCTTTTTCAACAGGCTCTATGGTTACCGGACTTGAGGCGGTCTTGAACTTCATCAGAATATTCTCCCCCTCTGCCACCTTTACCGCGTCTATGAGGTAGCGGCAGTTGAAGCCTATCTCGATAGGTCCGCCATCGTGTACGCAGTCCATCTCGTCGTTTACGCCGCCGTTTACCGAAATACTGGTAAGGTCAAGGTAATGGCTGTCAACGGCGAGCTTTACGTAGCTTCTGCCGGAGCCCTGAATTTTTTCCTCTGCTATAATATTGGCACGCTCAAGACCGGAAAGCAGTCTTTCTCTGTCGACGGTTACGCAAATATCGTTGTCCTTTGGAATAATTCTCTGATAGTCTATATACTCGGTGTCGGTAAGTCTGGTGAAGAAAATTACGTCGTCCTTGTTGAGAATGGCGTGTTTTCTCGACAGATATATCTTCACCTTCTCGTCCTCGCCGTCAGCGAGCACCTTTGACAGCTCGACCAAGGACGTGCCGGGAATGATAAAGGAGAAGTTATTTACCTCATCGTCGGAGAAGGAGCTTATCTCACAGTTCATAGTGCATCTGGAAAGGCGGAAGGAGTCGCAGGAAACGACCTCAAGACCGTTATTTGAAACCTTGAAATACGCACCGCACAGCATGGGTCTGTTATCCGCGACGGCTATTGAGTGAGAAACCTTCGCTATCATCTTATGAAGATTTGACGCACCGACGGTGAAGCCCTTTTCGGTAACCAGGTCGGGAATATTGGGAAAATCCGCGCCTCTTGACGCACTCATATTGAACACCGACCTGCCCGAGGATATGGTGCAGTTCAGCTTGTCGTTTATATCAAAGGTAATATCGTCGTCGGGCAATACTCTTACCGTCTGGTAAAGACGCTGAGCGTTTATTATGTATTTTCCCTCCCGCTCGATTTCCACCGCGGGAACGAAGGAGCGAAAGCCTCTGTTCATATTATAAGTGGTAAGCTGCACCGTGCCGTTACTCATCGTTTCAAGAAGCACGCCTTCAATGGAAGGTACGGTGTCCTTGGTGGCAACGCTTCCCATAGCGGGGGTCAGCTTTTTTAACAGCTCGTTTTTTGTTACTGTAAATTTCATATATACCCTATCTCCTTATAAACCTTGAAAATGTTTTTCAGCACTCGGCAAAAGGTACTCTTTCCTGTCCGCCCGAGGCGTTTTATTATTTTATTGTGTATTTAGGTTGTTGTAATAATTGTTGTAGTACTGTTGAAAATGTTGATAACCTCGATTTTGCCTTGAAATGCATGAGCTTTATTCGCTTTTTTTCTCAACAAAAAAACTGTTTTCCGATGTTAAGAAAATGTTGTGAAAATAAAACATAGTTTTGAACAGGAAGATCACATTAAATTTTCAACTTTTCAACACCGTTTTGTCAAAAATTTTTAGAAATTATTTACCTTTTATTTCCTTTATGAGGTTATTTATCTCCGTTTCGAAGTTGTTTACGGTCTTGATATTCACCTCAACCTTGTCAACGGACGCAATGACGGTAGAGTAATTTCTGTCGAAGATGGCTCCGATTTCCTTATACGTCAGCTCGGTCATATTTCTTATAATGTAGATAGCAATCTGACGGGCGTTTGAAATATTGTCGGTCTTCTTCTTCGACTTCATGCTCTCAACGGACACGCCGTAATTCTTGCTGACGGCAGAGAGAATACGCTCTATCAGCGCGTCCGTGGGAATGTTGTCCGGGTCGATGATGGAAATTACCTCGTCGATGCTCTCCTTCGTAATCTCCGCGGAGGTGAAGGAATATATGGCGTACAGCCTTTTCAGCACGCCCTCGATCTGACGGATATTGTTCTGCAGCCTTTCCGCCATATATTCGATAAGGTCGTTTGAAATTTTCAGACCCATGGCGTCGGATTTCTTTGAGATAATGGCTATTCTGAGTTCAAAGTTCGGAGGCTGTACGTCGGCGAGAAGTCCGCCCTCAAATCTGGTGCGCAGTCTGTCCTCCAAGGGCTTTATCTCACGGGGAGGGCGGTCGGAGGTGAGAATGATCTGCTTGTCCGCCTCGTAAAGTGCCGAGAAGGTGTGGAAGAATTCCTCCTGGGTCGATTCCTTACCCGCGAGAAACTGGACGTCGTCGATAAGAAGCACGTCAGCCGTGCGGTATTTCTCCTTAAAAGCGGCGGTAGAGCCGGATTTCAGAGCCTTTACCAGCTCGTCAAGGAAGGTCTCGCACTTTTTATATACCAGATTGAGATTCGGGTGGTTCTTCTTCATATAGTTTATTATGGCGTAAAGAAGATGGGTTTTTCCGAGTCCCGAGTTGCCGTAAATGAAAAGCGGATTGTAGGTATTCGGCTCTCTTGCCACCGCGTAGCACACCGCTTTCGCAAACTTGTTTGACGAGCCCTCGACGAAGTTGTCAAAGGTGTAGTCGTCGAGTAAAGACGGCTTGTAGCTGGGAGTGTTTATTATGTCGGCGATTTTCTGCTCTTCCTTGATATAAAGACCCTCGTCCTGCTTATAGGTGGGAATATCGTAGGGGACCTCTTCCTTCTTGTCCTCGTCCTTGCCGTTTATAAGCTCGTCCTTGTGGTATATTTCAATGTCGAGAGGGAAGCCTATAACCTCCTGTATCGACTCCTTCAGAATATTTATGTATTTTGTGAGAAGAATTTTCTTTTTCAGCTTCGTGCCGGTGCAAAAGGTTGCTTTTGTCTCGTTGAAGGAAATAAGCTCCAAATCCCCAAACCAAAGCTTGAATATTGCCGGCGCTGTGGACAGCCTGTTCTCAACCTCACCGAGAATGGCTGACATAATGGCGGAAAGCTCGTCCATATTCTGTCCTTTCTGAAATCTGAATGTGCTTGAAAACATATTTCGGAGTTTAATTTTCCGATTATTTTAAAATATTTTCTCACGCACACGCGTTAAATATAATATCACGCCAATATTATAACATATAAATATTTTAATTGCAAGGGGAGATGTGAAAATTGAAAATGGAAAATTGAAAATGGAAAATTGAAAATGGAAAATGAATAATGAATGGAGAGAAGGTGAGCGCAAATAGAAACGATTTTTTGCCCGGGGCTGTGCACCTTGCAATCTGCGATTGACACAGCCCGTGAACCGCTGTCGGTTATATAAAAAGCCGTGTCAGCGCGATACGAAACGGTACGCACAGCCCCTACGCAACATCACCTTTCCCCATTTATCACATCAAAATCTTTTCGGCTTACCCTTACAAATAAGAGAGAAGAGTAATCCCAGCACCAATGCCGCCGTAATACCTGCCGCGGAGGCGGTAAGACCGCCGGTCAGAATACCTATCATTCCCTCGGTCTCAATGGCGGTTTTCACACCCTTGCCGATAACCGCGCCGAAGCCGATGAGGGGCAGACTCACACCCTCGCCGAAAATAGAGAACAGGGGATCGTAAACGTCCACGGCGTAAAGCAGCACGCCGAGGCAGACGTACATTACGAGAATTCTCGCAGGCGTAAGCTTCGTCAGGTCAATCAGCAGCTGTGCCAACATACAAAGCACTCCTCCGCCGACGAAGGCAAGAAGAAAAGTATACCACATTTCCATATTAAACACCCTCCGTGCCGCTATTTGAATTTGAAGTTCCGCTCTCACTTACCGAATTATTCTGTCCGGCGGCGGGCGTGCCGTTCTGTGACGACGGTTTTTCCGCATAGCGCAGATGAATTGCAGGGGTTATGCCCTTTATGGGACTGCCCTGCAAGACCGACGAGGGGGACATAAGCGCGCCTGTGGAGAGCAGAAGCATATTTTTTATATCTCCCCTTTCCAGCATGGGAAGAAAATAGCAGGCGAGCAGCGAGGCGGAGGCGCCGCAGCCGCTGGCACCCGAATGAACGTCGGACCGCTCCATGTCGTAGAGCAGCATACCGCAGTCACGGTGCCTGACCGCCGCCTCTGGCAGCTTTTTATCGAGAACGTCCCGTAAAATTCCCGACCCCACCTTTCCGAGATCTCCCGTGACTATATAGTCAAAGTCACGGGGGCTGTACCCGGACTGTTCAAAATAGGTCAGTATACTGTCAATTGCCGAAAAAGCCATGGCACCGCCCATGTTTGTAGCGTCGGTTATGGCGCCGTCGACGATTTTTCCCGCCATAATATCGGCGATTTCAACGTGTCCGTTTTCGGAAGAGCTTATCAGATTTTCATCGTTTGAGATTATAAACGCGCCCCCTGCCGTCGCAGTCCACTGTGCCGTGGGAGAACGCTGACCGCCGTATTCAAGAGGAGTTCTGAACTGACGCTCCGAGGCGGCGTTGTGAGAGGTGGTAACGGTGGCTCCGGTTTTTATCTCGCCGAGGGACAGCATGGCTGACATAATCAGCAAAGCCTCGGTACAGGTTGAGCAGGCACCGTATATTCCGAGGTAAGGTATGCCAAAGCTGTCAAGACCCACCGAGCTTGCCACACACTGGTTTTGCAAATCTCCGGCTATAATAAGCTCGGGCACCTCGTGAGAAAGCCCGGACTTTGAAAGTGCCAGATTGAGAGCACATCTGCCCATCTCCCCTTCGGACAGCTCCCAGGTCTTTTGTCCGAATTTATCGGACGGGTCGCAGAGGTCGAACAGTGAGCCGTAGGGACCGTTCGCTTCCTCTCTTCCTCCTACCGCCGCGTAAGAGATAAAGCGCGGGGGCGTGGAGAGTTTCATTACTCTTTTCATATAAAAACAAGCCTTTTTACAATTTTATTTTTTGAATTTTTGCCATTGCTTTTTTGAAAACAATTATTTACTTTTATTTTGTCAAAAAAACGAGATTTTAAAATAAAAACGCCGCTTTTTGAAAACAAATATTTACTGTTTTCCCTCGGTTTTATAACGTTTTCGGCTTTCGGTTTTCAACCTATGAAATCATCGTCGCTATATAATAAACGATTCCGTACAGCACGCCCGAGGCGATACCGAACAGAATGACCGGACCTGCGACGGTGAAGATCTTCGCTCCCACGCCGAGGACGTAGCCCTCGCTCTTTGCGTCAATTGCCTCGGAAACGACGGCATTTGAAAATCCGGTTATTGGCACCAGCGTGCCTCCGCCCACGTGTTTTGCAATTCTGTCGAATATGCCGAGGGCGGTGAGAATTGCGGCAAGTGCCACCATGGTTATGCTGACAAGAGTCAGCGACAGCTTGTCATCTGCGCCGAGATAAAGGTACAATTGCCTGAGCCCTTCGCCGATGGCGCAGATAATTCCGCCTCCGATAAAAGCCAGCGCGCAGTCACGGAAAAGCTTAGACCTTCCCGAATGCTTTTTTATAAGAGCCTTTTTACCCTTGACCGTGGTTATATCAATATCCTGATTTTTGTTTTTCAACGAAAACACCTCCCAAAAAGGGTATTTTATTCTTATTATTTCTGCTTTTTTCCGAAATATTCGCCCGGATTTTCCTCATTCGCCTTGATTTATTCATCGTTTGAGGCTATAATATAAGAAAAAGGTTTTTGTTTTTAGATTGAAAAACAAGAAATTCTTTTAATAAAAGGAGAAACGGAAATGAGCTACGATGAAAACAAAAACGTCAGCCCCATAGAGTTCACCCCGGAAGAAGAAAGGCCTGATGAGGGCGGCTGGAATGACGGAATACGGGACGCCGACGACGAATATTACAGACTTCCCTCATCCGAGCGCGCCAGAACGAGAATATGGTCCGTTCTGTCTTTAACGTTGGCTATACTTTCCGCGCTTCTGTGCCCCATCTGGCAGGCGGGAATAATTCTCGCCGTGCTGTCCGTCGGTACGTCCCTGCTTTCAAGACGGTTGCTCGGCTTTTTTGACGGCATCGCGCTCTGGGGATTGATTATCGGAATTTTCGGCTGTGTCTTCTGTCTGTCGTCTATGATTTTTGACCTGACAGGCGTGCTCGATAAATTTCTTGAAAAATATATATGAAGAAAAAAGACAACATACAGAGCGATTTGCTTTATATGCTGTCTTTTTTTCTTCATTTTTTAATTATATATCAACTTTTAATTAAATATATCAACTCAAGGACGCAAGAATTTCACGAACCTTTAAAAGAGCCTCATCGACCTTGTCAACGTCCTTACCGCCGCTCATTGCGCTGTCGGGGCGGCCGCCGCCCTTACCGCCTGTGATAGAGGAAACCTCCTTCAGAATATTTCCCGCGTGCGCGCCGTTTGCAACGGCATCCTTGCCTGCGCCCGCAACGAAATTCAGCCTTCCGTCACAAATTACCGCAAACACCGCAACGCCGTCGGGGTATTTGGATTTCACGGTATCCGTAAGCGTTCTTGCCGCGTCGGGCTTTACGTCAACCTTGCCCGTGACGAGGCGGAATTTTCCTACCGTTTCGATATTGTCAAGCAGGCTTGCCGTCTTTATCTCGGACAGCTTAGCGTTCGCTTGCTCCAGCTCACGGCGCAGCTCCTTTATTTCGTCCTGCAAGCCCCGCGCCTTTGCGGACAGTCCCTGCTCGCTGGGTGCCTTCAGAGCCGTACGGCACTCGGAGATAATATTCTCCTTCTCCGACATAAGAGCAAGCACGCCAAGACCGGTAGTGCCCTCAATTCTTCTGACACCTGCGGCAACCGAGCTCTCGGATATAATCTTGAAAAGACCTATTTCACCGGTAGAGGAAACGTGAGTACCGCCGCACAGCTCCTTTGAGGATGAGCCGATGCTGACGACTCTTACCGTATCTCCGTACTTCTCCGAGAACAGAGCCATAGCGCCCATTCTTTTTGCGGTCTGAATATCGGTGACGACGGTGTCGGCACTTTCCGCAAGAAGTATATTTTTGTTTACAATATTCTCGACACGGGTCAGCTCCTCGTGGGAGAGAGCCGACAGATGCGTGAAGTCGAAGCGAACCCTGTGCTCGTCAACGTAGGAGCCGGACTGCTCGACGTGAGAGCCGAGAACCTGACGCAGTGCCGCCTGAAGCAGATGGCAGGCGGAGTGGTTTCTCTTTATTGCCGCGCGGCGTTCCTTGTCTATTTCCAGTGTGAGGGTATCTCCCACCTTCAGGACACCCGTGTCGACTCTTACCTCGTGAATATATATGCCGCTCGTCTTTTTGGTATCAAGCACGGTGAGGCTTACGCCGTCGCCGAAGATTACACCCGTGTCGCCGACCTGACCGCCGCCCTCGCCGTAAAATACGGTTTTATCGAAGATAACCGAGCATTCGCCCTCGGAGACCTCCTCTGCCGACTCGTCGTCGGTGATAATTGCAAGAACCTTGCCCCGACAGGTGTCATTTTCGTAGCCCTGAAATTCGGTAGCGGAAATTCCCGACAAAAGCTTCCGGGAGTTGTCAGCCCAACCGGAGATGTTACCTCTTGCGGCTCTGGCTCTCTGCCTCTGCTCGTTCATCAGGACGTGAAAAGCGTCCTCGTCAATGGAGAAGCCCTTTTCCTCCGCAATCTCGCGGGTCAGATCTATGGGGAAGCCGAAGGTGTCGTAGAGCTTGAAGGCGTCCTCACCGGAAATAACCTTCTCACCCTTTTCGGTGAGGCTGTCGATAATTCCGGACAGAATTCCGAGACCTGCGTCGATAGTCGCGTTGAACCGCTCCTCTTCAAGGTGAATTACTTTAAGAACGAAATCCTGCTTTTCAACAAGCTCGGGGTATGCCCCTTCGTTCTGAGAGATAACGACACGGCACAGCTCTTCAAGGAACATCCTGTTGATGCCCAACAGCTTTCCGTGACGGCAGGCACGGCGCAGAATTCTGCGGAGCACGTAGCCCCTGCCCTCGTTTGAGGGAATAACGCCGTCGCTTATCATAAAGGTCGCGCTTCTTATATGGTCGGTAACGACGCGGATGGAGATGTCGTTCTCCTTGTCCTCGCCGTACTTTTTGCCGGAAATTTCACAGACGGTGTCCAGAATTTTTCTCACCGTGTCGACCTCAAACAGGTTGTCCACGCCCTGCATAACGCAGGCAAGACGTTCAAGACCCATACCCGTGTCGATATTTTTCTGCTTCAGCTCGGTGTAATTGCCGTTACCGTCATTGTTGAACTGGGAGAACACGTTGTTCCATATCTCCATAAAGCGGTCGCAGTCACAGCCGGGCTTGCAGTCGACAGAGCCGCAGCCGTACTTCTCGCCCCGGTCGAAGTATATCTCCGAGCAGGGACCGCACGGACCCGAGCCGTGCTCCCAGAAGTTGTCGGCCTTTCCCAGCTTTACGATGTGCTCCTCGGGCACGCCTATCTTGTCGCGCCAGATAGAGTAAGCCTCGTCGTCCTGTTCGTATACCGAGGGCCAGAGCAGGTCTGTGGGAATTTCAAGAGTTTTGGTTAAAAACTCCCACGCCCACGGAATAGCCTCGTTCTTGAAATAATCTCCAAAGGAGAAGTTTCCCAGCATTTCAAAGTAAGTGCCGTGGCGCGCGGTGTGTCCTACTCTGTCAAGGTCGGGAGTTCTGATACACTTCTGACAGGTGCAGACCCGGTTGCGCGGGGGCTTTTCCTCACCTGTGAAAAACTTTTTCATAGGTGCCATACCCGAGTTTATCAGGAGCAGGGATTTGTCGTTATTGGGAATAAGCGAGAAGCTCTTGAGCCTCAGATGACCCTTGCTCTCAAAGAAGGAGAGAAAGCTCTCTCTCAAATCGTTAAGTGAAGTCCACTTCATCGTGACTTTCCTCCGAAAGAAAAATGTATTATTTTTACTGACTACCGATTATAACATATATAAAATATTTAGTCAAGTTTTTTTCGTATTTTGGAATTTTTGAAAATTGAAAATGGACAAAAAGTTGAAAATGGACAAGAAGTTGAAAATTGAAAATTGAAAGTTGAAAACCTGTCATACTTTCAATATATAAAAATTTAAATAAAAGTGAAGATAAGCGCAAAGAGAAAAGATTAAATCCCGGTAGGGGCTGGCGCCCTCGACAGCCCGAGAACCGCCGTCGTTTATAAAACAGCTGTCATTTATGACAATAACAAATTGCATTTATAGGTATATGTTGCGCTGACACAACCATTTCTGAACCGACGGCTCTGCTCGGGGCGTCGAGGGCGCCGCCCCCTACCGGGCAAAAATTGTTTCGCATTCGGTTGACATAACGATTTTTGTAATCGACGGCTCTACACGGGCTGTCGCAATCGAAGATTGCATGGCGACCCAGCCCCTACCAGGTGGTAACCGCTTCAAATCTTCGTTGACATAAAAATATTCGTGATTGATGACTCTGCTCGGGCTGTCGAAGGCGCCAGCCCATACCGGGTTTGTGCGCGTCGTTTCTCAATGCACTGACAAAGCAACATTCAAAATCCTACACCAATACTCTAACCTTCACCGCGGCTGTGCCGCGATTTCACCCGAGCGGAGCGAGGATTTCACACGTCTATGACGTATTTCACATTGGCGGGCGCCAATATTTCACTGCGCCTCTGGCGCCCTCTTTGCATCACATTTTAAAGCACGTACCCAGTGCCGTGGCGTATACCTCGCAGGTGTCGGGCAATCTTCCGAACATCTGCTCCACCGCCAAGGCGTAGTAATACAGCTGTCTTGCGTGCGCCCGTCTGAGCTTTTCCTCGGCGAGGACGGGGTTCTCTTTTTCCTCTTTCGTAAATCTGTCGGTCTTGTAGTCTATGAGGCGAAGTCTTCCGTCCGCGTTCTCAATCAGGCAGTCGATGACGCCCTGAACCAAAAGCCCCTTCCCCGAAAGTTCGGCTTTCATTTCCTCATCCGAGGTGAACAGCTCTGCCGGCAGTCTGACGTTGAAGCGAAGCTCACGCCACACCTTCTTTGCCGATGTCATATCGCGGATTAGCTCGGATTTCGCAAAGACTTCCAGCTCGGAAAGACGAATGATCTTCCCGTCCTTCTCGCTTATGAATTTTTCTTTTATCAGACGGTCAAGCTCTGCCCTCGCGCCGTTTTTCAACAGCCCCTCATAATCCGCGAACTGCATAAACGTATGGGTCGCCGTGCCCCGCTCCGCGGCTGTGGGCTTTTCGTCCTCGGTTATGAATTTCGGAAGGACGCCGAGGGAGGACAGCTTGAGAGTTGCGCGGTCGCGCTTAAGCTCGTCTGCCTCGGCTACCTCCGCTTCGGTGCCGTCAAGTACCTCCGGGTAGAGCACCGAGACCGACAGCTTTTCGGGCAGCACGGTCATGGCTTTGTCGGGGTATTCAAAGTTGAAGCGTGACAAAAGCACCTCCCTGTCGACGGTCGGTTTTTTCTCCGCGGGATTATCCTCGCAAAACTCTCTCTGTACGGAAACTGACACCGTTACTGACTCTGCGCACGGCTCGGAATAAGGCTCTGACGCCATGGGTAAATCCTGCGTGTTCCATTCCGCTTTCGCACCGCAAAGGTCGAATTCTTCTTTTTCCGAATTTTCGGCAGGACTGCCGTTTTCAGGGAAATACCCCGTAGGCGTGTCGGATTTTTGCAAATCCAAGGGAGCCTTTAACAGAGGCGGCAGCTCGGTGACGAAATCACAGGGGTCCGTGTATTTGAAGTCGTGAGCTGCCAGCATCAAAGGAAGCATGAATTTTGCGGAATAGACCGTGTGGGGTGAAATGTACTCGCGCAGGAAATTCACGTCATCCTGCAAGGAATCAATCTTTTTACCTGCCGTTGAAACCACGTACAGCCTTTCTCTTGCACGGGTCAGGGCGACGTACAAAACTCTGACCTCTTCTTCAATATTTCTGCGTCTTCGGTAGTCCCTGATTATTGCCCGTGTCGGATTGTCGACCGCAGACAGCCCCGACGGAGTGCGGAGCATCATACCGAAGCCGAAGCCCTCGGCGTACTCATACCGAGGCGGTGAACCCTTTTCCCCGCCGAAAGGCTTCTCCGAATCAACGAGGAAAACAACCGCAAATTCCAAGCCCTTTGACGCATGTGCGGTCATTATATTCACCGCGTTTTCGCTGGGGTGCGACTCTCTTTTATCAAAAGAGTGCTTGCGGTCGGTGATATTGTTTACGTAGTGAATGAAGCTGTACAGACCGTGGAAGGAGGAGCTTTCATAGCTTCTCGCAAACTCATACAGCTGTATCAGCTTTTGCCTCTGCCCGAGCCTTGCGCCCAGAGCTAAAAGACCGGTCTCGTGATACAGACGCAGGATAAGTCTGTCGGTGGGAGTACCCTCTGCCAGCATACGGTATTTTTCAATGGCGTCGATGAATTTTCTGCCTTTTGTAAATTCCGGGTGCTCCTGTAAGTAGTTCTGCAAAGAGGTGTAAAGCTTCTCCCCCTCCGACTGCCGTATCAGTATCAGCTCGTCGGGCGTAAAGGAATACAGGGGCGACAGCATAAGCCCCGAAAGATATATATCCTTGTAAGGGTTGTCAACCGTGTTCAAAAGGCACAGTGCCAGCCTGATTTCCGGCCCGTCGAAGAAGGCGGACATCTCGGAAAGCTCGCAGGGAATGCCTAAGTCCTCAAGAGCCTTTTTGTATTCGAGGCTCCTGCCCTTTGCGCTTCGCATCAGTATGGCGAAGTCGCCGTATTTCAGCTCTTGTCCCTCGTCGTTTTTTGCCGTGGCTTTCAGCTCACGTATCTTCTCTGCCACAAGCTGCGGCGTCAGGAGCCTGTCGTCAAGCTCCGCTTCGCATTTGGCGTAATCCGCCTTCAAGCCCGAGGAGTCGATAAGACATATTTCCGGCTCTCTGTATTCCGGCTCGGGACAGCCCTCCTTCGGCTTCTTCGCAAAAATCAGGGCGTCCTTTTCTGTATAGCCCACCGAGTCCTTCAATATGCCGAAGAGCTTGTTGAAAATTATGTTGACGAAATCGACGATTCCTTTGTCACAGCGGAAGTTCTCGGACATAAAGATAGACGCCCGTGTCGAGTTTTCCGCGTTTTCGATAGGCGGAAATTGCCTTTTCATTCCCGCGAAAATATCCGGGTTTGCCGAGCGGAAGCGGTATATGCTCTGCTTTATATCTCCAACCATAAAGCGGTTTGTATCCGAGGCTATGGCTTCAAAAATTTTGTTTTGAAGATTGTTTACGTCCTGATATTCGTCGATGTAGACAGCGGAGTATTTTGCTCGCTCGGACAGGGCAGCGTCTGTAAGCTCGCCGTCCTGCCACAGAGCCTCGTAGGTGTATCTCTCAATATCCGAATATTCGCATATTCCCCGCCGCCTTTTCTCCGCGCGGAATACCGCGTCGTATTTTTTCACGATTCTCAGCAGTACGCCCAGCACTCTGTAAAGCCCCTTGTATGCCAGACGCCAGTCCTCCTCGGTGTATATAAAGAAATTCTCCTTCATATTTTCAATATCCGCTTTAAGAGAATTTCTCAGCTTCGTCGTCGGAGGCAGGGTTTTGTCGCGGACAGACACCGCCTTAGCCGAGAAGTCCGCGCCTAGGATAAGCTCTCGGATTTTCACGTATTCCGTCTCTTTTTCCAGTGAGTAAAGAAGCGACAGGGACTCCCCTGTCTGCGCGGCAAGGGCGTCCAGCTTCGGATTGTCAGAGAGAGCCAGCTCCTCGGTGATGCTCCTGAATATCGGCAGATAGTGGCTGACAATTTCCTTTACTCTTTCGATGCAGTAGGAGCCGAAAAAGGTCTTCTCCACCGAGCTGAATTTTTCCGGATTGTATTCCTCAACCAGCCGGTCGAGGGACGTAACGCCCTCCTCGGAGCTTTGCGTGTCGTCGTATATTTTGAATATTATTGCTTCTAAGTCGTTCTGCCTGCCCGTGTCTGTCAGGCAGTCGCACAGCTCGAACAGCTCCTCCGGACTTGCCACGTCGGGCATATTGCCCTCGTATATTTCGGAGAACATTCCGCTAAGCAGGTTCTCGGCAAGGACGGAGATCTCCGCCTCGTCGGGTACGCGAAAACCGGGGGTCAGGTCGAATTTCTCGCAGTTGGAGCGCAGAAAATCCGAGCAAAAGGAGTCAATCGTGCATATCTTCGCACAGCCCAGCATTACGAGCTGCCGCTCGTTGCGCTCACTTTTCGGAAGACTGTCTATTACCTTGGCGAATTTCTTTTTAAGCCTGCCTCGGAGCTCCTCTGCCGCCGCGCGGGTGAAGGTGACAATAAGCATGTCCTCTATATTCAAAGGGTTTTCGGAATAGAAAACCGACTTTACAATTCTCCCAATCAGGGTAAAGGTTTTGCCCGAGCCTGCCGCGGCGGAGATCAAAAGAGTCTTGTCCTGAGTATTTATGGCAAGTCTTTGCCCATCGGTATAATTATCCGTCTTTTTTTCTTCGGACATAACAGCCTCCCGTGAAATAAAAGTTGAAAAAATTAAAAAGCATCCGATATAAAGATTTTCAGAACTGCCTTATCGGCTTAATAGCCGAGCCTGCCTCGTACTCTCTGACCTCGCCGAGGGCGAAAAATCCGTTTTTGTCCGAAAGACGGACAAGGCTCCCCGTGGGAAAGTCGGTTTTGATCTTCGCCTGATATATTTCCAGCCCCGAGTGCGCGAGGCGGGAGAAGAAGTCGGAAAGTATAACAGCCGGGTGCTTTTTGAAAATATCCTCGGTGGGAATAATCAGTGCCGTCCGCTCGCTCTCTGTCATTTCTTCCAGCTCGCCGAGGGTGTGCGCCGCCGATAAAGGATAGCCCGAGGCGGTGAGGCGTGTCAGTTTTTTCATCACTCCGCCGCAGCCGAGGGATGCGCCGATGTCGGCGCAAAGGGTGCGTATGTAGGTCCCCGCAGAGCAGGTGACGGCGAGATAGTACTCCCGCTCGCCCAGCCTTTGCGTGCGTATGTCATACACCGTTATCTCGCGTGGCTCACGCTCGATCTCAATGCCGGAGCGGGCAAGCTCGTACAGCTTCTTTCCCCCGACCTTCAGGGCGGAATACATAGGAGGTGTCTGACGTATTTTGCCGATCATTCGGTCAATAGCCGCCCTGACCTCACACTCTTTCGGCACGGTGGCACATTCGCTCAGCACCTTGCCCGTAATATCCTCGGTGTCGGTGGTAATGCCGAGCAGCAGGGTCGCGCCGTAATGCTTGTCAGAGGTCAGCATAAATTCGCTCGCCTTAACCGCCCTGCCTACCAGCACGGGCAAAACCCCGGTCGCCAGTGGGTCAAGAGTGCCGGTGTGCCCCGCCTTCTTTGCACCGAGCAGCTTTTTCACCCGGTTGACAACAGCCTGCGAGGAAATCCCCTCGTCCTTATTTATGATTATCAGCCCCGTGGGGGAGTTTTTGCAATCGTTCATTGTAACGCCCTTTTCAGTCTTGTCGTTTGAATATATGGTTTTGGCTGTGGTTGTGGTTATGTCAGTGCAACGACCACTACCGGGTTTCACTCCACCACTTTGCGACAGCGTCGCAATATATCACTGCAACGAAGTTGTTAAATCACTGTGCGGAGAACAACATCACTTTGCGACAGTGTCGCAAAACACCACCGCACTATGCAATCTCCGATTGCATAGTGCCTTCTTTCTCCTATTTTAACACAAGATAACGAAAAAAACAATTGATTTTTGCCTTCCTGTGTATAATACTGCAAAAAAAGCCCGGATTTGTCTAAATCCCTTGATTATGCCAACGTTTTATAGTAAAATAAAAGACGTAATAACATTAAAAGGGGAAAACAGATGAAAGCAGTTGTTACCGTCATCGGCAAGGACAAGGTCGGTATTATAGCCAAAGCCGGCGCGGAGTGCGCAAAGCACGGCGCGAATATTATCGACATTTCGCAGACCGTTATGAAGGATTATTTTGCGATGATAATGCTCGTTGAAATCGACGGCATATCCACCGATTTCAGTGCCTTCGCAAAGAGCATGGAGAAAGCAGGAGGAGAGTGCGGTGTTGACATCCGCGTAATGCACGAGGACATTTTCAACAGCATGCACAAGATATAAAATGCTTAATACACAGGACATTCTCGAAACCATCAAGATGATAAGGGAGGAAAATCTGGATATCCGGACGGTCACCATGGGCATATCCCTGTTCGACTGTATATCCGACGACCCTGCCCGTCTTGAGCAGAAGATATACGACAAAATCACCCGCTCGGCACAGAATCTTGTGTCGGTGTGCGAACAGCTTGAGGCAACCTACGGTATCCCGATCGTCAACAAGCGCATTTCCGTCACTCCCATATCCTACGTAGGCTCGGGACTTGGTCCCGACGGCTTCGTCCGTCTGGCAAAAATGCTTCAGCGCGCCGCGGACACCCTGGGCGTTAACTTTATCGGCGGTTATTCCGCCCACGTGCAAAAGGGAGCAATTCCCGGAGCGGCGGCTCTTATTGAGTCCATCCCCCAGGCACTGTCCGAAACCGACAACGTCTGCTCCTCGGTCAACGTTGCTACCAGTAAGGCGGGCATAAATATGGACGCCGTTGCCAGAATGGGACAGATAATCAAGGATACCGCATACCTGACCCGTGACAAGGATTCCATCGGCTGCGCAAAGCTGGTGGTCTTCGCCAACATTCCGGAGGACAACCCCTTCATGGCAGGTGCGCTCCACGGCATAGGCGAGCCGGATAAGGTTATCAACGTGGGCGTTTCCGGCCCCGGCGTCGTTGCCGCCGCCGTGAAGGAGGCTGGCGACTGCGATTTCTCGGCTCTTGCCGACACGGTAAAGAAGATAGCCTTCAAGATTACCAGAGTTGGTCAGCTTATCGCCGCAGAGGCGGCAAGCAGGCTCGGTATTCCCTACGGCGTCGTAGACCTGTCCTTGGCACCCACTCCTGCACAGGGCGACTCGGTTGCCGAAATTCTTGAGAATATGGGTCTTGAACGCTGCGGCACTCACGGCACGACCTGCGCCCTCGCGCTCCTTAACGATGCGGTAAAGAAGGGCGGCGTTATGGCGTCCAGCCACGTGGGTGGGCTTTCCGGCGCCTTTATTCCCGTGTCCGAGGACAGAGGAATGATTGAAGCGGTGAAGGCAGGCGCACTCTCTCTTGAAAAGCTGGAGGCAATGACGGCAGTCTGCTCGGTCGGACTTGATATGATAGCCATTCCCGGCGACACGCCCGCCTCAACGATTTCAGGCATTATCGCCGACGAGATTTCCATAGGCGTCGTCAATACAAAAACCACCGCCGTCCGCGTTATTCCCGTATGGGGCAAGGGCGTGGGCGAATCTGCCGAATTCGGCGGACTTCTGGGCTACGCTCCCATTATGCCCCTGCACGGCGAGTCCTGCGAACGGTTCATTAAGCGAGGCGGCAGAATTCCGGCTCCCATCCATTCGCTGAAGAACTGACGCGGGAGGGCTTTGAGCACAAATCCTTACACACCTCGCTTGCCGCGGCGGCAGAATTCCCGCCCACATCCATTCGCTGAAGAACTGACACGGGCGGGCTTTAAGCACTATAATATAATTCAAAAAGCTCACGTCCTTGTTTCTTATATCATACGTAAGGCATATTGAGTTTTTTTGCTTTTTCCGTTCTTCCGCGAGGGGAACACATTGCGCTATTTATAAAAAATGTAGAAATCTGCAAAAATTTTAAGTAGAGTGTTGACTTTTCGCCTGAACGTGGGTATACTGTATACAGTAAACATATATTTCGTAAGTATATTCGGGAGTAACCTATGGAGATTAAACGCGACTTTTATTTGAATAAACTGATTAAACACAAGAAAAACGGCTTGGTAAAGGTCGTAACCGGAATCAGGCGGTGCGGTAAGTCCTATCTGCTTTTTAAACTGTTCCGGGATCACTTAATCGAAAGCGGCGTTACGTCCGATCATATTATTGCCGTGGCTTTGGACGACTACGGAAACAAAGAACTACGCAATCCGGATGAATTGTATAAGTACGTAAAAAGCAGTATGTCCGACGATAATGAATACTATATCATTCTTGATGAAATACAGTTAGTGCCTGATTTCGAGAGCGTGATTAACGGTTTTATGCATATTCCCAACGCCGATATATACGTTACGGGCAGTAATTCAAAATTTTTGTCAAGCGATATTCTGACCGAGTTCCGCGGCCGCGGTGATGAAATCCGTGTTTATCCGCTGTGCTTTTCGGAATTTTATTCGGTCTATGGTACAGACTTTGACAAGGCGTGGCTTATGTATTGTAACTATGGCGGTATGCCGCTGTGCCTTGCCATGGAAACCGAAGAGGATAAGGCGAAGTATTTGACCAATCTTATGGGAACGACCTATCTTACCGACATAATTAACCGAAACCGGTTACGCGGAAATTCGGAAATAAATGAATTGACCGATATTCTGGCATCCTCCGTCGGCTCCTTGACTAACCCATTGAAGCTGTCAAACACCTTTGCAAGCACAAAGAACGTGAAGCTATCCGCAAACACGATTGCGAATTACCTGGACTTTTTACAGGATGCCTTTCTCATTGAAAAGGCTGTCCGATATGATATTAAGGGTAAAAAGTATATCAACACCCCGGCGAAATATTATTTTGTTGATATGGGCCTCAGAAATGCCCGTATTTCTTTCCGTCAGCAGGAATATTCGCACATTATGGAGAACGTAATTTATAACGAGTTGCGCCTGCGCGGATATTCCGTTGACGTAGGCCTGGTGGAAATTACCGAAAAAAAAGACGGCAAATCCACCAGAAAAAATTTGGAAGTGGATTTTGTCGTGAATATCGGCAACCGCAGGTACTATATTCAATCCGCATATAATATCTTATCGGAAGAAAAGATGAAGCAGGAGCAAGCGTCTCTTCTTTCCATAAACGACGCTTTCAGAAAGATTATCATAGTTAATCAGCCAATATTAAGCGGATATAACGAAAAAGGTATATTGATGCTTTCGTTGCAAGATTTTCTTATGTCGCCACAGAGCGCGTTGAATTTCTGAAATCCGAAATATCACATTTTACAACCCAAACAATATAATATAATTCAAAAAGCTCACTTTCTCGTAATGTGATATACCCCTTATTGCAGCCTTGAAATCTTTTCGTTTTTTCAAGTCTCTGCTCTAAAGGGGTATATTTTTTAACACGGGTCTGGGTTACTTATCATTTCTCAAAGGTTTTCGCTACGTCCTTCAGCAGTGCCCGTATCGGCAAATGCTGGGGACAAGCCGCCTCGCACTTACCGCAACCGATGCAAGACGACGCCTTGCCGCCGCGCTTGGTATGTACCTCGTTGTAATAGAAATCCGCGTTCCAGCCCTGATAAATGCTCTTTGAATTCAGGCAGGCGAACAGGTCGGGAATGGAGATGTGCATAGGACATCCGTCCGTGCAATAACGGCAAGCGGTGCATTTAATAATATTCTGCGCTCTGAACACACGGCAAACGCCGTCCACCGCCTCCCGCTCCCCGTCACTCAGCGGACGGAAATCCTGCATATAGGAGAGATTGTCACGCATCTGCTCTATATTGCTCATGCCAGACAGGGTCATGAACACTCCGGGACAGCCGGCGGCAAAGCGGATGGCATAGCCGGCGTAGCTCCCGCCGCCGAGTCTGTCAAAATAAGCCTTCGCCGCGTCCGGCAGATTGACAAGCATACCGCCCTTTACAGGCTCCATGACGATGATAGGCTTGCCGTGCCTGTTGCACACCTCCATACACTCCCTTGACTGTACCGACGGGTCGTCAAAGTCTATGTAATTGAGCTGGATTTGAACAGCTTCAATCTGTGGATATTCGGTCAAAATCTCGTCGAGGACGGCAGCCGTGTCGTGAAAAGAGATGCCGAAGTGTCGGATTTTGCCCTCTTTTTTCAGCTCCAGCGCGGTCTCGTATGCACAGAGACTCTTAAATTTTGTAAATATTTCTTTGTTTTGCGCGTGCATAAGATAAAAGTCAAAATAGTCTACACCGCAGGCTTCCAGCTGACTTTCAAAGAAGGGGCGAATGTCCGCCTCGGTTTCAAAATAGCCGTTTGTCAGCTTATCGGTCAAAATAAATTTCTCGCGCGGATACCGTTTTACAAGGCACTCGCGGATGGCTGTTTCGCTCTTTCCCTGCAAATACCCATGAGCCGTGTCAAAATAATTGAAGCCGCATGCCAGAAATTCGTCAATCATCCGGCAAAACTGTGCGCTGTCGACCTCGCCGTCCTTCATAGGCAGGCGCATACAGCCGAAGCCAAAATTTTTCTTGATTTCACCAAACATTTTCTTTCTCCAATATTAGCGTATATCTCTGTTTATTTGCTTTCAAGCTCGGATATCAACCACGGTACGTCATCGGTTAAAGTTGAAAAAATAATCTTCAAATCAACGTTGCCATAGTCATGAACGATACGGTTGCGTAGACCTGCAATATCTATCCAAGGTATGTTTTTGTGTGCCGCTTTATACTCATCGGTGAGCTTTTTTGCATTTTCCTGTATTTGAATCAGACGGAAGGACATAGAGTCGAGAAGAATCTCATTTTCCCGAGTTCCTTGACGGTAATCCCCTTTGTATGCTCTGCATAAAACGCAAATCGGTCAAAATCTTTCATATCAAGTATTCGTCATTTTTCGGACTGTTCATATATTTTTATACCGTCCTTCAATATTTCATCAATCAATTCGGAATTATCGTTCAATTGCTTTAAATCCAAAAGGTCAACCTTTTTCTTCAACGCATTTCTCAACCGTTCCGCTATTCCGAAAAAGCGTAGTCCTGTTGTGTCGGTTGAAATCAACAAATCAACGTCACTTTTTTCTGTTGCTTTTCCCTTTGCGTAAGAACCGAAAAGAATGCAGTATTTTACCGAATAATCGTCGAGCACACTTTTACACGCGGTTTTTATATCGTCGAGCGTTAACAAACCGTGGTCTTCATCGAGCGAAATATATTTTCCGAGCTCTTCTACCATATAGTTATACTTTAGTGTTCCGATTTTGCTCTCGTCGTTCTCGTAAGTTTTATACGAGCGCAAAGATACGCCAAGCAATTTACTGGCTTTTTCCTGTGTCAATTTTTTTGAAATTCGTAATTCTTTAAGAGCAGACATTCCATCATCTCCTTTTGCTTAAATAATACTATATTTGCATCTTTTTGTCAATAAAAAAGTGCAAAATTTGCACTCAAAATATCTCGTTGGCGCAAATCGTGCACTTATACATCTATATTATACTTACGAATTTTTAGTTATAATTTTTCAATTTTCTTACACGCTTGCCACAGAAAAAGCGCGGAAACGCCGGCTGTAACAACCTCGGCTATGGGAAACGCCCACCATACCGTGACGGCAGGCGCGCCGGTCAGCGTAAGGAGCCAAACCGCGGGGAAAACAATGACCGACAGCCTGAGCGCGGAGATTATCAGAGGCTTCAGGGCGTAGCCCAGTGCTTGCAGCACGCCCTGCACCGCAACCGAGAAGCCCATGAAGAGGTATCCGAGACTTGCAATGCGTATAGCCGCTACCACCGCGTCCTTGATCTCCTCGCCGCCGACGCCGCCCGCCATGCCGAACAGCCCTGCCAAGGACTCTGCAAAAAGCTGAAACAAAAGTGTAATTGCCGCACAGAGGACCAGCGAGTCGGCAATGCCCCATTTTACGCAGGCGACGGCGCGCCGCCTGTCGCCGAGACCGAAGTTGAAGGCCAATGCGGAAATAATCGTGTTGGACATTCCGAAGCAGGCGAACAGGGCGAATTGCATAATCTTGTAGTAAATGCCGAAGCTGCCCTGCAACAGCTCTGCCCCCTGACCCGTGCTGCCTAAAATCAGATTTACCCCCAGCATCATTACCGAGAGCAGCCCCTGCATCAGCGCGGCAGACACGCCTATGTGGTATATTTCTTTTATTACCTTACCGCTCGGCGCGATGTTTCTTACGTTGTTGCCTAACTCCTTGTTAACCGAAAAGTGAAAGACCATCGCCATGGCAAGCGAAATGAACTGTCCGATAACCGTAGCCCATGCCGCGCCTGCGACGCCCATTCCCAAGGGATAAATGAAAACGTAGTCGAGAATGATATTGGTTAATGCGCCTGAAATTTGGGCAATAGTGGAGTAAAGGGTCCTACCCGTGCTCTGTAAAAACCTCTCGTACACGGTAAAACCGATTGAGCCGAAAGAAAGGCAACAGCAGATTCTGAGGTACTCCGTCCCCATTTCCGTGACGCGCCCGTTGCCTGATGCCTGTACCGAAATGAACTGCTCTGCGCCGAACAGTCCGAACGCCAAAAATACCGCATAAATGCATAGCCCGAGGAAAATCCCGTTGCCGACCGTGCGGTCGGCTTTTTCGCTCTTACCCTCACCCAAGGATTTTGAAAGCAGAGCGTTAATGCCCACACCCGTGCCGACTCCCAGGGCAATTATCAAAAGCTGTATGGGAAAAGCGTAGGTCAGTGCCAGATTGCCGTCAATGCCTGCCTCTCCCATGTTGATTACGAAAGCCGTGTCAACGATGTTGTACACCGCTTGAAGTATCATTGAAACTATCATGGGCAAGCCCATTTTTACAATCATTTTGCCGACAGCCGCCGTCGCCATTTTGTTGTTTCGTTCTCTTTTCGTCTGTTCCGAATGCATAAAATCTCCTCACAAAAATAGTTTAAAATCAAATACAGCCCCACAGCCAAGCCATAGCCTCACAGCCGAGCCGCAAGCTTAACAGTGTAAGCAAATCAACGAATAGAAAAAGAAGCGGGCGTAAATCCTCAATCGGATTTACGCCCGTTATGCAAGCTGCGAAAATGACTTTTACAGCCGGCAAGAGCCGAGGTTAACACTTCCTATCGGCTCAAAAGACCACTCATTGACAGCATTATTTTATAACCTTTGCCCGAAAAAGTCAAGCATTTTTTTCGTTGGTGCTGATTTGTTTTTTTGAAACAGCGGAAAACCCGGGCGCCGTATGCAATCGGAGATTGCAAGGCGCAGTGATGTATTGCGGCGATGCCGTAAAGTGATGTAGTGCTCCGCACAGTGATGTAACAACTTCGTTGTGGTGATGTATTGCGGCGATGCCGCAAAGTGAAATTCCGTAGGGGCTGTGCGCCATGCAATCTTCGATTGCTACAGCCCGAGCGGAGCGAAATGTTCTTTTAAAGGTTTCGTCAGCGCAATATAATATGTAAAAGTGTTTGTTATTGTAATAAATGACGGCTTTTTATAAAACAGACGGCGGTTCTTTTGGCAGTTGACATCCAAAGAATGTCGTGTTGCCGACCGCGGGTGCGATTTTTTACGGATTATCGCTGACGTAACATTATTCGTCATTGACATCATAATTGTGTATTTCACCGCGAAGCGATTTCACCCGAGCAGAGCGAGGATTTCACCCGTCGAAGACGGATTTCATATTGGCATTGCCAATATTTCACTGCGCTGTGCAATTTACGATTGCACAGTTCCCTCTTCACTCCTCGTCGCCGAAGCCTGCGCCGCAAATAGTCTTGAGCAGCTCGTCCAAATCCTCGTTGTCCTCATAGTAGAGGGTCAAGGTCTTCTTCTTGCCCTTGTCGACGATTTTCGCCTTTCTTCCCAGCTCTCTTTGAATTTTCAGCTCCAACTCGTGCAGATAATCCACCAGGGGCGGTGTGAGAGTTTCGGTTACCTTCTTTGGACGGTTGATTTTCTTGACCTCGGCTTCCAGCTGACGCACAGACATTTCCGACTCTGCGGCGATTTCCGCCAGCATTATCATATCGTCCTTGTCCTTTACGCCGAGCAATGTTCTTGCGTGTCCTGCGGAAAGCTCGCGCGCGGCTACCATGGTCAGAATTTCGTCCGGAAGCTCCAGAAGACGCATGGAGTTTGCTATCGCGCTACGGCTCTTGCCCACCTTGAAGGACAGCTCCTCCTGAGTCATGTCGTAGTCCTCTGCCAAAGCCTTGAAAGCTCTCGCCTCCTCTATCGGATTAAGATCCTCACGCTGAATGTTCTCTATGAGAGCCAGCTGTGCGACGGATTTATCGTCTCTGTCAAGCACCATTGCGGGAATTTCCGCAAGACCTGCCATTTTGCAGGCTCTGTATCTGCGCTCTCCGGCAATTATCTGATATCTTCCGTCGCCGTATTCGCGCACGAGAATGGGCTGTAAAAGACCGTTTTCTTTGATAGATTCGGCGAGGTCCTCCAGTGCTTCTTTGTCAAAATATTTTCTCGGCTGGTCGCCTTTGGGGTCAACCAGTGACATTCTTAAAAACTGTACCTGATTTTCATTCTTTTCGCTGTTTTCCTGGCTGTTATCAAGGAATATTGCATCAAGGCCTCTGCCGAGACCACTGTTCTTTTTTGCCATTATTTACCACTCCTTTGTTTTTTTATATTCTGAGCATCGGTTTTTACACTTTCAAACGTCGGTTTTTTTAGTTCAAAGCGTTAATTTCTTTGAAGTCCGGACGTGGATTTTTAAATTCTCAGCATCAATTCTTTTGCTACTGCGGCATATTCAAGCGAGCCTTTGCCGTATGGGTCATGATAGCATATAGGCTCACCGTAGCCGGGAGCTTCCGAAATGCGCACGGTACGGGAAATCGGAACCTTAAAGAGTTTTTCGGAATAGTATTTTTTAAGCTCTGCCACCACCTGATTTGTCAGAGTCAGTCTGCTGTTGTACATTGTGAGCAGAATTCCCACTATCTGCAGCTCGGGATTGTACATCTGCTTTATCTTTTTAACCGTATTAAACAGCTGCGTCATACCCTCCAGAGAGTAAAATTCGCACTGCATCGGAATAACGACGCCGTCGGAAATTGATAGAGCCTTTACCGTCAGCATACCCAGGGACGGCGGACAATCGATAAATATGTAGTCGTACTTGTCCTTCACGCTGTCAACGGCAAGCTTTGCGAAGTTTTCGTCCTCTTCCATATCGTAAAGCTCAAGCTCTGCTCCTGCCAAGTCGATATTTGCCGGTACGACGGACAAATTCTTGAATTTTGTCTTGATAATAGTCTCTGAAATGTCGCACTTGCCTATAATAACGTCGTAAATCGTCTTTTTAATCTTAGCCTTCGGCAGTCCCAAACCGCTTGTAGCATTGCCCTGAGGATCCATGTCTATCATCAGAACGTTTTTGCCTTTTTTCGCTATTTGCGCGGCTATATTAACGCAGGACGTTGTCTTCCCCACGCCGCCTTTTTGGTTAGAAAATGATACTATCTTTCCCATCTTTCGCTTTGTATTCCCTCTTCTTTGAATTTTTACTAAAATCAAAAACCAATATAAACGTATAACGGTAAGTAATGTATGACTAGTCCGCTGTGCAATCCTGAAATAATTTGATAATTAAATCATTAAATCATTAAATCATTAAATAATTAAATTATTAAATCATTAAATTATACAGTCAATACTTGTGATTGCCTAATCAAAGCCGCAAAATCAAATAAATATATTACAAATTTTATTATATTCCTGCGCTTCAAAAGCTCTGTTTGCCTCGGAATCTGTGCACCTCTGCGCTTCAAAAACCTTATTCAGTACGGAATTTGCGCTTCTACGCTTCAAAAAGCTTATTCAGTACAGAATTTGCGCTTCTTACGCTTCAAAAACCTTATTTAGCACAGATTTTGCGTCTCTTACGATTCAAAAGCTCTGTTTAGCATAGAATCAGCCTCTTACAAGCTCAAAAGACTTTGTTTAGCACAGAATCAACCCTCTTTCAGATTCAAAAGGCTTTGTTTAGCAGGAAATATGTATACTTCCACACTTAAAAAGTGCTCTTTAGCCGAAATCTGTACCCTGCTGTGCTTTGATCGCTTTTACCGCGGTAATTACCTTTTTAGGCTACCCTTCTGTTCCTAACATTTATCATTTAAAGTATACCATTTATCAGGTAAAAAGTCAATAATATCTATAAAATATCCGGTTCTTTATTAAAAATATCAGATTTTTATTTACTGCAAAAAAGATCTTTTTAGATATCAAAAGCAATCTATGTTTAAAAATCAAGCATAAAGTTTATAATGTCATGGTTGTTTCACGTGAAACAAAAATCTTTAAAGCTTATATTATAAATGATGACATAAGTATAGATAACAATAGCATGGTAAAGCGGCAACAGTGGCGGTTTTTGTTGAAATATTAAATAAAATATAATGAATGAGCTTTTAGCAATGTTTCACGTGAAACAATTAATTCGGGTGTATATTCAAGCTCGTTACTAAAAATAAATATGATTTTGTACCTCTGTTGGACTTTTAGATAGGATTTATGCTGTTTAAATAGGCATATTTAAGGAAAACAATTCGATGTTTACAATGTTTCACGTGAAACAATGTGCAAACTGCCAAAAATACGCTTTTTCTTATAATTGCAGAGCAATTTCCATGAAGTTATGAACCTGATTGCAATGCCTTTTCATTACCGGCTACATTAAAGTGAATATTTCTATGCACTAAATAACTTCTATACCAATCATAGACCTATACTGTCAAAAATATATAATATATCAAACAAGAAGTGCTAATCGGTCACATAGATGCGCTTTTTTTGCTCAAAATTTGCTTTTGTTTCACGTTAAACAAGTTGTTTAACGGCTTTTATTAGATTAAACTGTTAAATCGCTTTTTTTTTGCACTGAGTGGTGCTTTTTATTGCCTTTACGATTATACTCCCCCGGTCTTTTATGCAAAAAGCGTTGTTTCACGTGAAACATTTTCTTTTTCAAATACCAATTCGCCTTAAGTTGTTAAAGAAATCAAAAAACGCCCCTTCGGAGGGGGGGCAGTTATATATTTTTTAATATAGCTTAGAACTATGCTGTGCGCAATAATAAGAACGGAGAATTATGTAACCTGTTCTTATTCGTAAAAAACAGCTTTTTGGCTTAATTAGTGGTGTTTTATGGCAAAATACCATTTTAATATTGAAAAAGTGGCTTTCTGAGCCATATTTTCTGTTTTTATGGCTCAAAATAGTATGTAAAAAGCGCAAATACCACGGAAAGCGGTATAACAATATGACTGATAGAGCAGAGATGAATGTATTATCCATAAGCTTAAAGACTTGATTTTCTACTTTTGCTTCTTTGTTTTAACGTTCTCACATTCGGTTTCCTTATTTTGCGGAAAGAAAGACTTTTGCTGTTTTTTATGCATTATGCTTTTTGACGCGAAAAATGGCAAAATATGTAATATTTTTAACTGCTCGGGTGATTTATGCGTGGATTTTTATGTTTTTGAATATTTTAGGCGTAAATTGTGCGAAGTGTCATAAATATCGTGCTTATAATCCGTTTTATTCTACTGTTTTCAGGCTGTTTATTATCATACATATCGTAAAAAATACGAATATGAATAATCGTTTTTTGGTGAATAAATATGCATAGATTTTTAAACAGTGAACATATAGTAAAACCTAGCTTTTACCTCTCTTATAAATCGACGCAAAAAAGCGGGCTTCATTCTTTCTGCACTTAAGTGAAAGTGCTTGTTAACACTTTATGACTTTTACGGTGTTGTACTTGATTTCGGATTGAAGATGTGTTATATTTAAGTATAAAAGATTTTACGTTTTCATATATGCAAGCTTTTTCTTTTGTCTTTTATGAAGCTATACTCAGGAGGTCGGTGCCTTCTGTTTTGGATACTCTTATTGAATTCCCCTAAGGCGTGCCTTGTAAGCGTAAAATCCGGGAAACGCCGCGCTTACTTCAAACGTCACGTTTTCTTTATATGCGTTTTTTCGCGTCGGCAAATATCAAGCGATGGGAAAGCGTACACGGGGGCCGGTATGCCCTGACCGAGTCACAATCCTACGCATTTACGCTATCTAATTTTCTCTTCTTGCCGTTTGCCGGATTGTATAAATATGCATTATTTATCGATTTATATGCTTTTTGTATCAGGCTCGGCGTTTAGCTTCAACAAGGTATGCCGAAGATTTAAATTCAAAAAGGTTGGTTAAAAATGAATTGTGAAAACGGTTTCGGTTATTCCTTCCCCGCGAAGGAAGTCGGGAAAACTGTTGTATATCTTATAAGGCACGGCGAGAGCGAGGGAAATCTGAAAAGGATTTGTCTCGGTCATACCGATCTGGGCCTTACGGAAAAGGGAAGGGAACAGGCTGAGAAAACCGCAAAAGCACTTTCCCTTGTCGATATTGACGCCGTGTATTCCAGCGATTTGATTCGTGCCCTTCAGACCGCGGAGCCTAATGCGCTTATGCGAGGACTTAGTGTTACGGGGGTAGAAGGCTTGCGTGAACTCTACTTCGGTGACTGGGAAAACCGGTACGTTGATTTTCTTACCGAAACCTACGGTGAGATGTTTACCGTCGGGTGGAGAAAGAATTTCGGCACCTTTACGGCACCGAAGGGCGAGAGCGTCGTTCACTGTGCCGCCCGTGCGGAAAAGGCTCTTTCGGATATTGCCGAGGCGCACCTCGGCGGTGCCGTCGCAGTCGTTTCGCACGCCGCGCTTATCAGAGCGCTTTGGGGCAGACTTTCGGGCAAGAGCCCCGAGGAGTACGCTGACTTCGTCCCTTTTCCCTCTAACGCTTCATTCAGCGTGCTTATATATGACGGCAAAGGACTGATACCCATGTCCTATTCCAATGACAGGCACATGGGTGAGCTGGCAACGGGACTGCCGATGAAATAATGCTCCTTTATGCCGAAAACCCGACACGCCCCACGGGATATGCCAGTTTTTGTACCCCTGTATCAACTAATCTCATTTTCAACTTTCAATTTTCAATTGTCAATTTGTATGTGGATAGTTCACCGTGCTTATATATGACGGCAGAAGGCTGATACCCATGTCCTATTCCAATGACAGACACATGGGTGAGCTGGCAACGGGACTGCCGATGAAATAATGCTCCTTTATGCCGAAAACCCGACACGCCCCACGGGATATGCCAGTTTTTGTACCCCTGTATCAACTAATCTCATTTTCAACTTTCAATTTTCAATTGTCAATTTGTATGTGGATAGTTCACCGTGCTTATATATGACGGCAGAAGGCTGATACCCATGTCCTATTCCAATGACAGACACATGGGTGAGCTGGCAACGGGACTGCCGATGAAATAATGCTCCTTTATGCCGAAAACCCGACACGCCCCACGGGATATGCCTTTTTTGTACCCCCGAGTATCAACATTCATTTTCAATTTTCCATTTTCAATTTTCAACTTTTGTTTACATTTTCCGCTTTGCGGATAGAAAGAGATATTCTTAATGAAAGTACTTGCAATAGGAGACGTGACCGGAAAGGGCGGAGTTGAACTGCTCTGTACTAAGCTTTGGCAGTTCAGGAAAGCTGCCGGTATTGATTTTTGCGTCGTGAACGCGGAGAACGCTTCCTTTATAACAGGCGCATCGGCAGATATTGCCGACAGACTTTTTGCGGCGGGTGCCGACTGCCTGACCGGCGGAAATCACACGCTCAGAAACAAAGCCGCCTACTCCTATATGGACGACAGCCCCGCCATGCTACGGCCTATAAATTTTCCTGCCGAGGCACCCGGCTCGGGGTACTGTATCCTCGACTGTATGGGCTACCGCATAATGGTTATCAACGCTATGGGAAACCTGCACATGGAGCCCTGCCTCGATAACCCTTACGGGTATATAGACCGCGCCCTTGCCAGAGAGGCGGGCAGATACGATTTTGCAATTCTGGACGTTCACGCCGAGGCGACAGGTGAAAAGCTGGCAATCGGATACGCCTACGACGGCATAATCAATATAATTTTCGGCACCCATACCCACGTACCCACTGCCGACTGTATGATACTGCCTAAGGGCACAGGCTACGTCACCGACCTCGGAATGTGCGGTGAGTCCGGCGGAGTGCTCGGCATGGAGCCGACGGGCGTCGTCAGAAAAATGCGCACGAGATTCGGCGACGGATTCGCTCCGGCACCGGGCGCACCCGAGGCAGACGGCGTGATTTTCACTCTCGACACCGACACGGGAAAGGTGACGAAGACGGAGAGAGTAAAAATCAAATAACTTTCAACTTTCAATTTTCAATTTTCCACTTAAAAAGGGTTTTACTATGTATAAAACGCAAATTGCCGTAATCGGCGCAGGACACGCAGGTATAGAGGCGGCTCTTGCCTCGGCGCGTATGGGTGTTGACACGGTGCTCTTTACAACCAATCTGGATGCTGTGGGCAATATGCCATGCAACCCCTCGGTCGGCGGAAGCGCGAAGGGGCATCTGGTATTTGAGATAGACGCCCTGGGCGGCGAGATGGGCTATTGTGCAGACAGAGCGACCTTGCAGTCCCGAACGCTGAATTTGGGCAAGGGTGCCGCCGTTCATTCGAAGCGCGTGCAGGCGGACCGAAACGAATACAAGAAAATAATGAAAAAGACTCTTGAAAAGGAGCCGCGCCTGCGGCTGGTGCAAAGCGAGATCGTGGATATCCTCACCGAGGAGCGGGACGGTAAGAGGACCGTTGTCGGCGTGCTCACGTCCCTCGGCGAGCGGTGGGAGTGCGAACGCGCGGTTATTTGCGCAGGTACCTTTCTGGACGCGCAGGTGTTCGTAGGGGACAAGGTCTATTCCTCAGGTCCTGACGGTATGCTCCCGGCGACCGGGCTGTCACAGTCGCTGAGAAAGCTGGGGCTGTCCCTCCGCCGTTTCAAGACCGGCACGCCTGCCAGAGTCCACCGCCGTTCAATTGACCTTGACAAGCTGGAGAAACAGCAGGGCGAGGAAGCTCCCGTGCCCTTCTCCTATCATACCGCGGAATACCGGGCGGACGAGGTCAACCGCGTCTTTTGTCACATCGTCTACACGAACGCGAAAACTCATAAGATAATACTTGACAATCTTGACCGCTCTGCCCTCTATTCGGGCAATATAGTCGGCACGGGTCCCCGCTACTGCCCTTCAATCGAGACGAAGCTCCTGAGATTTCGCGACAAGGAAAGACATCAGCTTTTCATTGAGCCCTGCGGTGCGGACACCGAGGAAATGTATATTCAGGGCTTCTCCACCTCTATGCCTACCGACGTTCAGTACGATATGCTTCGCTCTCTGCCCGGCTTTGAGCACGCGGAAATCATGCGCTACGCTTACGCTATCGAGTACGACTGCGTCGACCCCACAGAAATGCTCCCGACTCTGGAATTCAAGAGCGTCGGAGGACTTTACGGCGCGGGGCAGTTCAACGGTACCTCGGGCTATGAGGAAGCGGCGGCTCAGGGGCTTGTGGCAGGTATAAACAGCGCACTGGCGGTAAAGGGCGAGGAGCCGATGGTGCTCTCCCGTGACTCTTCTTATATCGGCACGCTGATAGACGACCTCGTTACGAAGGGGGCAGAGGAGCCCTACCGTATGATGACCTCGCGCTCGGAATACAGGCTCATTCTCCGACAGGATAATGCCGATATGCGCCTGACCCCGATAGGCTACAGAGTGGGGCTGATCAATGAGGTAAGGTACGGGGACTTCCTCCGTAAGAAAGAAATGATAGCTCGGGAGAAAGAGCGCCTCTGCCGCGCGACGGTAACTCCCCGCTCCGAGGTCAACGCCTTTCTTGAGGCTCATAATTCGTCAAAAATCAGCACGGGTACCACCATGGCAGAGCTTTTGCGCCGTCCGGAGCTTAATTACGATATGCTCGGGGAGCTGGATACTGACCGCCCGGATTTGCCACGGGGAGTCAGGACAACTGCGGAGATTGAAATAAAATACGAGGGCTATATCAAAAGAGAGCTCGGCGAGGTTGCCAAGCAGAGAAAGCTTGAAGAAAAGCTCCTGCCCCCCGACATAGACTACACGAAAATCCTCGGTCTTCGCCTTGAGGCGGCGGAGAAGCTGTCGAAAATCCGCCCGATGAACATAGGGCAGGCATCCCGTATCAGCGGAGTCAACCCTGCCGACGTCAGCGTTTTGCTGATTTACCTGAGCGGCGGGGGGCTGTCGCCTTCGACAGCCCGGGCGAGATAAATCCCTTTCGGGATTTTCGATATATTGCTGACGCAACACGATATGCCTGCGGCGCGATATGTTTGCCCTGCAAACGAGGGATTTATCTCATATCGAATTGGCGCGAAGCGACAATATATCGAGCTTGAGCACAGCGAAAGCATATCGAGTCACCGAAGGTGACATATCGACAGAAAGAAAGACGAAGATTTTGCCCGGTAGGGGCTGTGCGCCATATGCAATCGGGGATTGAATAGCGCAGTGAAATATGTCTTCGACATGTGAAATCCGTCTTCGACGGGTGAAATCCTCGCTCCGCTCGGATGAAATCGCTTCGCGGTGAAAGATTGATTAAAGCCGTCGATGAATGATATTGTTTTGTTAAAACAAACATTTTTATCGACGGCGGTTCGTGTGCTGTACAATCTTCGGCTGTTTACGACGTAGAGAAACAAAAAGGAGAATCCGAAACCAATGGAAGAAAAAGATGTTGAGAGGGAAGGCACGCCGCCCGACGGCAAAATCGGCTCGGACGTGAAAATGTCCTCTCCCGCACTCAAAAAGCTGGACAACTTCTGGTATCACTATAAATGGCACACTTTGATTGCGCTTTTCGCTATACTTATCACGGTTATATGCACCTTTCAGCTTTGCTCAAAGCCGTCCTACGACGTTCATATCCTGTACGCCGGCTACTACAACATCGACCGCACTCAGACCGAGGACGGTTCGCTTCCCGAATACAACACCTTCCTTTCGTCCTTCAAGCAGGTGAGTGGGGACTTTGACGGAAACGGGGAAATAAGCATTTCCTTAGCCACCCACCGTGTGATGTCGGAGGCGAAGCGCGACGAGCTGTATGCCGCCGGCGACTACGTCAGCGAGGCACTCGTTACCTCTGACCGCAAGGATTTGTACGACCGTATGCTTTACAGCGAATACTATCTGTGTATTCTCTCAACCGAGGTGTACGACGACTGTATGAAGAAGTTTGACGGCGACATGGGCGGCAGAGGTCTGTTCTTCGTTGACCTTTCGGAATATATGCCCGAGGGAGCGGACGTTGAGTATTACGGCGAGTACAACAACGCGGTAAAGCTGAATTCTCTGGAATTCTCAAGGATGGCAGGTCTGTGCAATCTGCCCGAGGACACCGTGCTTTGCCTGCGCTTCAGAAGCGGCTTTACCTCGGTGGTAAACGACGCCGAGAGTGAGGAGAACTACCGCCGCAGTATCGAGGTGCTGAAGAATATCCTTTCCATGGAAGCCGGAGAGAAGGGGCTGTCGACTTCGACAGCCCGGGCGAGATAAATCCCTTTCGGGATTTTCGATATGCCTGTGACGCAACACGATATGCCTGCGGCGCGATATGTTTGCCTTGCAAACGAGGGATTTATCTCATATCGAATTGGCGCAAAGCGACAATATATCGAGCTTGAGCGCAGCGAAAGCATATTGTATCGACAGAATGCGAAACGATTTTTTCGCCCGGTAGGGGCTGTGCGTGTCGTTTTGGATTGCGCAGACACGGCTTTTTATATAATTGACGGCTTTAATCAATTTTTCACCGCGGCTGTGCCGCGATTTCACCTCCGCGGAGCGGAGATTTCACACATCTATGACGTATTTCACATTGGCGGAGCCAATATTTCACTGCACCGTGCAACATTTTGCACGGTGCCTTGCCATTCTAAACCCCGTAATCCTCCCTCAGCCACTTGCGGATGGTGTTGTAGAAGCTGAACACGTGCTTGCCTTGCTTTATGCCCTCGGTGGCATAAAACTCGGCTCTGGCAAGGTAGTCTTCGAGGATTTCTTCGCCCACAAGGCAGGATAGCGCGTTGTATTGCTTGTAGGTCATATTTACTATCCTGTCCTTGCCGATATAAAAGATTTCGTCCTCCGGGTCACGCACCTCGGTTTCGGCTTTGCCCCGTTCCTTCCTACCTTCAAAAACACCCGAAGGGGAATTTCCGCGCGTAAGCGCATTCTTGTTGTGGTTGTTGTTGTTCTTTATTATAGATTTATTTATCTCTTTATTATTGTCGGAAATCATTTCCCCTTCCGGTTGCAATTTTTGCGCTCGGTCGAGGTATTTTTTTCCGCCGGAAATATTTTCATTTTTCGAGGCGTCGGAGATAATTTTGAAATTTACTCTGTAAAGAACAGTGCTGTGGGCAGATGTACTCTTAAATTTTAAAATGAGTTTTCTCTTTAAAAGCGAGGACAGAGCAGTTCTCACCGTGCGCTCGCTGACGTTTATCCGCTGCGCGAGATAGCTCTGCGAGCCGTTGAAGTCTCCGCCGTTCTTTGTGAACGAGAGAATAATTCCGAAAATAAGCTGTTCTACAGGTGTCAGATCCAGCTCCCTCGCGAAAAAGTCGTAAACGATAAATCCGCAGCCTAAGGGGTGTGCCGTGTTCATAAAAATCCTTTCTTGCATAAACCGGTTTTGCGTATGTTTTTAAAAGCTTTGGCTTCATTTTAGCACGCAAAGTTTTAAAAGTAAGTATAGTCCGGTTACAAAAAAAGCAGATGTTTTGTTTTAAAAATTTATATATTATGCACAAAGAAAAAGAGCATATCCCACAGCCGGGATATGCTCCTTTATATGCGCGCGCCCACGCGCGCGAGGGAATCATTTGATTTTTGTTTTTTAGGGGGGCAATTTATATGCTACATTGCCCCCGGACGGTAAATGCCACCTTTAAATCGCATCCGAGAAAAAGGCAAAATGCTACCTGAAAAGTGCTTTTTCTTGTATGGGGAACTGCTACTTTTGAAAATCACGTCTATACGATGCAATCTCAAAGATTACATCTCATAGAAAGGCAGAATATTTCCGGAGAACACGGGCTTTACCTTGAAGGTGAAGGAAAACTCCTTCTCACTGATGCGAAGGGCGGGGTCAAGCTCGGGACCGCAGGAGTTGGAGCCGACGGCGCTGTTGCGGTAGTCGATAATTACCGTAGTTTCGGGCTCGGGGATCAGCTCGTAGTCGTGGGCGGTGCGAGTGAGATTTTCGGGCGAGAAGTGGGAGACGGACAGGGAGAAGCTGTCGGCAGAGAAATACATACCCTGACCGCCGATGTCGGTAACGTCAGCCCATTTCGTGTTATAATGGGCACTGTTCTCCTGGGGACGGACGTACGGCTCAAAGTTTGCCGTGGCGGTGGTGCGATAAAGTCCCATACGCGCCGAGAGCTTTTTGTCCTCGTATGCCTCGTGAGGGCCGTAGCCGAAATAGCGCACGTCCTCAAAGCCCGAAGGAAGAGTAAAGCGGTAGCCGAAGCGGGGGAGATAGGTTACCCCGTCGCTGATTTTCGCATCGGTGTGTACCGTAATTCCCTCGTCCGGGGAGAGGGTATAGGTGACTGTCAGATAAGCCGAAGGCGAGAGAGCTTTTGCACCGAGAGAGAGCTTGGATACGACCCGTGTCAGGTTTTCCTCGGTCGTAAGCTCTACGGAGTAGCAATGAACGTCAAGTCTGTCAAGCCCCTGCGCCTGCCACTTGTTACGTATATTTCTGTCGTTGTCGGTAGGTGCGCGCCACATAGTAGGCGTGACAGGGGACACCAGCATTTCTCTGCCCTCGTGATTTATGCTGTCGATAAGACCGGTTGCACGGCTAATCTCGACACGGGTGCTGCCATAGGCGAGAATATAGCTGTCCTCGGTCTCATAAGCGTTGCCTGCGGAAGCCGTCGGAGGGGTGAGTGTGAGACCGTCAAACAGTATAAACTGCGAAAAGCCTACCTCGTGCCCAAGAGGCGCGTAAGCGGTCGGCACCGCCTGACGTACCGTCAAATCAAGGGTCATGTAGCCTGCCGTGTCAAATTCGGGCAGTCTCACCGTCTTCGTTGCGCCTGGCTTCAAGCCGAGAATACCGAGGCTGTGCGCCCATATAACATCGCCGTTTCGGGAAACCGTCAGGTCGGCTGTCAGGTCGGACATATCCTTGAAGAAGCGCAAGGATTTGATTTTGAGTAAGTTACCGTCAAGGGTTGCTCTGAAGGGCTTGATAGCCTGCTTAAGCTCCAAAAGTCCGGTGTGCGGACGTCTGTCGGGGTAAACAAGACCGTCGACGCAGAAGTTGCCGTCGTTGGGATAATCGCCGAAGTCGCCGCCGTAGGTGTATTTGTGACTGAGATGGGGGTTGTCGCTTATATCGACGGAGTGGTCGGTAAACTCCCAGACGCAGCCGCCGAAGAAGGAGTCGTTCGCATATATCAGATCCCAGTATGCCTTCAGGTCGCCGGGGCCGTTGCCCATAGCGTGGGAGTATTCGCACATAAAGAAGGGCTTAGTCGCCTTTTTGCCGATATATTCGTCCTGTATCTGACCGATGGAGGGGTACATTCTGCTGTTGATTTCGGTGTAGGAAAGATAAAATTCGGCATCAGGGTCAACACCCTCGCGGTAGTGTCCTTTTCTTACACCGGGGCAGGCGTGTCTGGTTTCGTCCTCGGCGTGCACCAGTCTTGAGGGGTCGCGGCTCTTGAAGAACTCGATCTCCGCCTTGTGGTTAAGTCCCGCGCCGCTCTCGTTTCCTACGCTCCATATAATGACGGAGGGGTGGTTTTTGTCCCGCTCCAGCATCAGACGCGCCCGGTCAACGTAAGCCTCGGTCCATTCGGGGTCGGTAGTCAGAGGGGTGTACGGATCGTATATACCCACACCGTGGCACTCTATGTCAGCCTCGTCAACGACGTACAGACCGTACTCGTCGCACAGCTCGTAAAAGCGCGGGTCGTTGGGGTAATGGCTTGTCCTCACCATGTTTACGTTGTGAGCCTTCATTATCATAACGTCGCGGAGTATATGCTCAAAGGGTGTTGCACTGCCGAGCAGCGGATGGCTGTCGTGGCGGTTGACGCCCTTTGCCTTAACCTTCTTGCCGTTTATGTAAATGACCTTGTCTTTTATCTCGATCCTGCGTACGCCCGTGCGGAGTGCGATTGCTTCGCCCGAATACTCGATAAGAAGCGTGTACAGACTCGGGATTTCATCAGACCACAACTCGGGATTTTTCAGCACGGGTAGGGTGACAGCTGCTTCTTTGTCAACAATTGTTGTCGTTTTTGATATCTCCTTGCCGTCGGGGGAGAGAAGGGTCAGAGTGGTGCTTACGGGTGAAGAGGACGTCAGCTCGACTATCGGTGCCGCCTCCTTGAAGTCGTCCCGAATATCCCACTTGACGAAAACGTTATGAATATGTCCGTGCTCACGTGCAAGCAGATACACCTCGCGGATGATGCCGGAGGAGCGGTATTTGTCCTGGTCCTCAAGATATGAGCCGTCGCACCATTTCAACACGAGGACGTGAATTACGTTTTCGCCTTTCTTTAAAAAGGGCGTTACGTTGAACTCGGATGTCATATGGCTGACCTGACTGTATCCGACGAAGGAGCCGTTGATGAACAGGTAGAAGCAGGAGTCAACGCCTTCAAAGTTCAGCATTATATCCTTTCCGTCCCAGCCGTCGGGTACGGTAAAGCTCCGCTCGTACAGTCCTGCGGGATTGTCGTTCGGTACGTGGGGCGGGTCAACGGGGAAGGGGTAGTTTACGTTAGTGTAATTTGGGCAGTCATACCCTCTGCCAAGGTTGTTCTGCCAGCTCATGGGGACGGTGATTTTGTCCGAATTCTCCATTAAGCCTCTGAGTCCCGAGAGGTCCTGTATTTCCTTCGGCAGCCGCTCTACGCTGTCGAAGAATTTGAATTTCCACTCGCCGCACAGGGTCTTGAAGCAGGAGCTGTAATCTCTCTTTTTTAAGAGTGCCTCCTCGCGGTCTCCGGCGGGGACGTAGTAGGCTCTCGGCGCTTCGGTGCCGAGGTGCAGAGTTTTAATGTCCTTGTGATAATCTTTAATTCCCAGTGGCATGTCATTCTCCTTATTACTTATATTTTTTCTTTTGTATAAAAGCCGCTACGACGGATTTGTAAATAAAGCGGTTTTTGGCTTGCACACGCTTATTCGGATGCCAACACGCAGTTTGACGCGTGGAACAGATAGGTTTCTCCGGTCACCAGCCTTATTTGAATTTGCTCGCCCTCGTAGTCGGTCCAGGACTGGATCTCCAGCTTCTCTGCTCTGCCGTCAGGCCATACTACGTAGGCGTAGTTGAAGGTGTAGGTGGCGTCGAACATCTGCCTGTTTCCGCATGACGAGAGAAGAAGTATTGCGGACAAAAGGAGTGCGGTTACGATTAACATTGAAATAAGCTTTTTCATTTTACTTTCCTTTCGGTAAAAATCGGTAACAAAAATATTCAATTCAGCTTTAGACTGACCTCGCCTGACGAGAGAGCTTCCTCGGTGCCGTCGTCACGTACAATGAGCAATTCGCATTTGTCGGTGATGCCAAGCACTGTCCCCGGGTAGGCTCCCGAGGGCTTTATTACCCGAACGCGCTCGCCGACAAGCATTGACAGACGGCGGTATTCGGCTACACATTCGGCGGTACCAGCGGTGTCGAGCTTTGATATAAACTCACGGGCTATTTCAGCGGCAACGCGGCTGACGGGCAGAGCCGTGCCGCACTCGGACTCAATATCCGTGGCGATGTCTGAAAGCTCGCCGAAATCACGCCGAAGCAGGTTCAGGCCTATGCCCGTGACGGAATATCTGAGCTTTCCCGTGGTCGGGTCGGCACTGCCCTCTACCAGAATTCCGCACAGTTTTTTTCTTCCGATATAGATGTCGTTGACCCATTTTATCCTCGGCGAAAGAGGCGTCATGCGGCAGAGCGCACGGCAGACCGCTACGGCTGTATACGCCGTTATTGCTACTCCGTCTGCCGCGAAAACGTTACGGTGGTTGAGGATACTCATATAGAGACCGCAGCCGCCCTTAGAGTCAAAGCTCTTGCCCAGTCTGCCTCTTCCGGCTGTCTGCTCTTCGGCTATGAAAATATGTATATATTTCTTTTCATCCTCAGAACAGCTCTTTGCAAACTCCTTTGAGCGTATGTTCGTGGAGTCGGTTGTGCGGTACAGATGAAGCTTGATTTTTTCGCTCATTTGTGCCGATAACTCGGCACGGATAGCCTCCTCCGAGAGAGTCATGGCATCATTTGCCTTCTTCACTTCTTTAAAAACACCTCGATAACCGGCACGATAACATCGGGCTTGACTTCGGGGAGTCTGAAGAATATAGTTTCGGGGTCAATTGTCTTGCCCTCGGAGAAGTGCATGGAGTCGCCCTCGGTGAAGAGCACCTCGGAGCCGTCGTGCAGAAGCTGCGCATACTCTACCTTGCCTGCCAGACCCTTGATTTCAAGGAGGATGAACGGGTAGTCAAAGACGTGTATATACAGCCGCTCTCCGTCCTCGGACTGGGTGTAACGGCAGCCGAAGGGCTGAGTTTTCAAAAGCTCCGGCTCAGCCTGCGTACATCCGTAAATGGAACGGCTGTTGTACTTCATCCATTCCCCGTATACGGACAGTGCCGACAGCGCGCGCTTGTCAAAATATCCGCGCGAGGTGGGACCTACGTTCATAAGCAGGTTTCCGCCGCATGCCACGGTGGTGATAAGCATACGGATGAGAAGATCGGGGGATTTCCAGGTCATCTCGTCTCTGTGGTAGCCCCAAGAGCCGGAGAATGTCTGACACGCCTCCCAGGTAACCAGTTCTCCGGTTTCCGGATGGGTGGGCCACTTCGTGACCTGATACTGCTCGGGTGTGCAAAGATCGCCCTCAACTCCCGTGCGGTTGTCGATGATGATGTGGGGCTGGAGCTTGCGCACAAGAGCGATAAGCTCTTCCGCCTCCCAGTCGTCCTTGCCTTTTCCCTTCATCCAGGGACATTTTTCATATTTTGCGTCCGGGTAGGAGAAGTCAAACCAGAGAATATCTATCTTGCCGTAATTCGTCAATAGCTCCGTGACCTGGTCGCGCATATACTTTGCGTAACGTCTCATATCTCTGCCCTCGTTCTGCTGAAGGGCGTCGGGGTCGTCACGGCGCGGATGGTTGCAGTCAAGTGTGAAATCCGGGTGATGCCAGTCGATGAGCGAGTAGTAGAAGCCAACCTTAAGGCCCTCTGCGCGAAAGGCGTCAACGTATTCCCGAACCAAGTCTCTGCCAAACTTTGTATTCGTAATTTTGTAGTCGGTATATTTTGTGTCGAACAGGCAGAAGCCCTCGTGGTGCTTTGTGGTAAGGACTGCGTATTTCATGCCTGCTTCCCGAGCCGCCTTTGCCCACTCCTTTGCATCAAAAAGATCCGGGTTGAAGTGATCAAAGTATTTTTGATACTTATCCTCGGATATTTTCTCTCTGCTTTTTATCCATTCGTGTCTTGCGGGCAGTGCGTACAGACCGAAATGGATGAACATTCCGAAGCGGTCGTGCACGAACCATTCGGTGTCGCCGGCGGTTTTTCTTCTTACGTATGTGGACATTTTTGCCCCTCCTGAGTTTAATGTTTTGAGGGTTGTTTACCCCCTGCGCTTATTATAAGGGAAAAGAAAGTAAAAAGCAAGTGCTTTTCAAGAAAAGTCTTGTTTAATTATCCTGAATGATTGTAACAGATTTAACAACCTTATCTGCCAATCGTGCATATCCGTCAGAGGTATAGTGAAATCCGTCTTTCTCCCGATATTCCTCCGGCATTTTTATACTCAATTCATACAAATTATCGATATTATATGAATACTTTTGCGCCAGCTCCTCAACGACCTTATTCCGCTCCGTCACCTTTTCCATCCACGAAGCGTCAAAAACGTTTTTGTTCTGCTCTCTGACTGCCGTTGTCGTTGCTAAAATCACTTTGCATCCTGTTTTGCTGCTGATATTCTGCAACAAGCATGACATTTTTTCTCTATACGTCTCCTCATCCATATGCTTTCCGTGCAATCCATGATTGAAATGTATAATATCATAATGATTATCCAAAATAAAAGCTTCAACCAGCGTATTATAAATCGCCGTATCAATTGCATAAGAGGTAGCCAGATAATCTACGTAGCATTTTCCGCGCAACAGCTCTCTGACGTAGGATTGATAACCGCGCGTTATTGAATCTCCTATCAGCGCAATACGCGGTAAATCCTTTTTTGTCGTTTCATCCGACCAGGTATTTATCCATTCATATCGTTCTTTCATTTTCTTCTCCTGAGATACTCAATATTTTCTTTCGACAACAGACGGTAAGAGCTGTTGTATGAATTCCTGTATATCATACTACACCGCGTTTTTTTATTCAAGTGGTTTAAATATTTTTTGAAAGAAAATTGTTAAATCAAGAGCAATAACCGGAAAAAAATAAAAAATAGCTTTTGTAATATATCTTTGGGGTTATTTTCAGAGTGTCGGCTTTTTTGCCGATTTCACGGAGGAGAAAATAAGGAGCGAAAAGCCGGGGCAGGGCGCTATATGCAATCCGTGATTGCATGGCGCAGTGAAATATTGGCGTTGCCAATGTGAAATACGTAACAGACGTGTGAAATCCTCACGATGTTCGGGTGAAATCGCTCCGCGGTGAAAGATTGATAAAGCCGTCGGTTATATAAAGAGCCGTGTCAACTCACCGTGAAAAGGCACGCACAAACCCTACCGGGCGGTAACCGCTTCAAATTTTTGCTGACATACCATTATTCGTAACCGACGGCTGTCCGCAAGCTAAAGGAAAAAGGGAGCGCAAAGCTCCCTTGAAAAACCAAAGCCCCGAGGCTATTGCCTCGGGGGTGTCTGGAGCAAAGTCGACCGATGGTCGACACCCGGATTCAG
>CAZBQN010000002.1:50404-110009 GCA_964494135.1 uncultured Ruminococcus sp.
GGGTCGACGGCAACGGAGACCCGCACTCTCGGCGAGCCGGTCCGAAAGGGGTAGCAACTCCAGACACTTTGTACAAAGTGCGTCCGCAGGCTAAAGGAAAAAGGGAGCGCAAAGCCCCCTTGAAAAACCAAAGCCCCGAGGCTATTGCCTCGGGGGTGTCTGGAGCAAAGTCGACCGATGGTCGACACCCGGATTCAGCTTATTAAAGGTCAGCGAATATGCACGGAGCAGAGTTTTGAAAGTGTAAAGTTACCTTTTATGTTAATGCCACTGACCTTTAATAAGCTGGGCTACGAACCGGATTCGCCGAGGGACAGGTGTAAGTTTATAATGAGAGGGACGCACAGAGCAGAGGTACGGGTCGACGGCAACGGAGACCTGCACTCTCGGCGAGCCGGTACGAAGTAGGGAGTAGTAGCTCCCGACACCCCCTCGCAAAGTGCGTCCGCAGGCTAAAGGAAAAAGGGAGCGCAAAGCCCCCTCAAAAACCAAAGCCCCGAGGCTATTGCCTCGGGGGTGTCTGGAGCAAAGTCGACCGATGGTCGATACCCGGATTCAGACAATTCTCGTGGAAAAAAGAAAAGAAGACGGGAAAAAGTGCTACGAGAATTGTCTGTGTTGCGAACCGGATTCGCCGAGGAAAGGCGAAAAAAGAGCTGAAAAGGACGCACAGAGCAGAGTTGCGGGTCGACGGCAACGGAGACCCGCACTCTCGGCGAGCCGGTCCGAAAGGGGTAGCAGCTCCAGACACTTTGTACAAAGTGCGTCCGCAAGCTAAAGGAAAAAGGGAGCGCAAAGCTCCCTCAAAAACCAAAGCCCCGAGGCTATTGCCTCGGGGGTGTCTGGAGCTGCTACCCGGATTCGGACCGGGGACCTCATCCTTACCAAGGATGTGCTCTACCAACTGAGCCATAGCAGCATTGTCAAAGGATATTTCCTCGTGACGCAGACCATTATATCAAAAGAAATCAGTTTTGTCAAGTATTTTTGGAAAAATAGTAAAATTGTCTATGAAAAACCGCGAAAAAACCGCGCAAAATATGACTTCAAAACCTCGGTATTCGGTGAGAATTCTTATTTACACCTTTCCTGCGAATAGCAGAGCCCTTTTTTGCCTGTCAATACAGTATGCGTTGAATTCGAAAATGAAAATCAAGCCCCTGCTTTCTTCCCACTGCCGAAGGCTTTGACAAGGCAAATTACCGCTACGGCAAAGGTGACGAGCTCGGTCAGCGGTATGCTCCACCAAATAAGCTCGTAGTTACCGCCGAAAAGGACAGGCAACAGAAAGACAAAGAGGTAGGGAAGTGCCAAGCCTCGCAGCAGTGAAAGCGTAACCGATACCGGCTGCTTTAAGACCGACTGGAAATAGAAGGTACTGACGATTGTAATTCCCGTAATCGGCAGGGCGGCACCGTAGGCGCGAAGGATGCCGGGACCTATCTTCAGTATCTCGGGATTTTCGGATACGTCGATGTACATTTTCAGAATTAACTCGGGAAATATTATTACGACGGAAAAGAAACAAGTGCCTAAAGCGGCGGCGGTTATAATGGCAATTATCAGCGATTTTTTGACACGGGTATGGGCTCCTGCACCGAAATTGGAGGCGGCTATCGGTTGGAGTGCCGTGCCCACGCCGTTCAACAGACAGCAGAAAAGAACAACAACCGTCGACACGGTGCCGTAGACGGCGAGATGCGTGGACGTCAGGTTCGCGGATATTATGTTGTTGAATACGGTCGTCACCGCGCCGAAGGATACTTCGAGCAGGAAGGCGGAAAATCCGACTGTAATAATGCGCCACAGCTTCCTCGGAATTTTTGTGGGAAATGCAAACTTAACATTACATTTTTTCGTGAAGAAATAGGATAGAATAATAAGGAAGGAAATTGCCTGACCGACAGAGGTGGCAATTCCTGCACCCGCCATACCCAGCCCTGCGCCGAAGTCGAAGACGAGAAGTATATCGAGAATTATATTGGTAACACCGCCGATTACCGTGCCCACCACGGGAATGACAGCCTCGCCGTCGTTCCTCTCAAAGGTGGCAAGGCAGCCGCACATGGTAAAGGTCGGGGATGCGAAAGCAAGACTTTTCAGATACTCTTTCGCATAGGCGAGAATTTCCGGGTCCTTTGCCCCGAAGAGCGTGAGAAGCTCGTCGTCAAACACCGTCATCGCCACAAGGACGACAGCCGACCAAACCAGAGACATTATCACAGCTACGGTGAAGTACTGATTGCCGGTGCCGCGGTCTCCGGCTCCCCGTCTGTTCGCCATCATAACCGAGCCGCCGACGCCTGCAAGATAGCCCACCGAAATCATCAGCGGCCACATGGGATTGATGCAGGACAGTGCCGCCGTGCCGATATGCTTGCAGTACTGACCTACGCATATCATATCCACCGTGGAATATATAGTTGATATTACCGAGCTTCCTATGGCAGAGGCAAGCAGGATAAAGAATATTTTTTTAATATCTCCGCGTAAAAGATCTACCTTCATAATTCTCTTTCCGTGTCAGATTTTTATTCTTTTTATGAGGAGCGCCGAGGCAAGACCAACGGCGATGCCTGCTATAACTCCCGACAGGAGCAAAAAGGGCAGGTAATAGAAGAGAACATTCGTATCGAGCACAAGACATGCTACCAGTATCTGACCGATATTGTGAGCCACGCCTCCCGTAAGACTTACCGAAACGGTGTTTGCGGGAGTCAGGTATTTCATTGCCAGCATTGCTGAAAAACTCAACACGGCTCCCCCCAGACTGTACCACAGGCTCATAACCGAGCCGAACAGCAGGGATATCAGCACCACTCTGACCAGCGACACACATACGGCATCCCGGATCCCCAGCTTGTACAGAGCGAATATTACCGCTATGTTCGCAAGACCCACCTTTACGCCGGGTATGGCGACGAATGCGGGAATTCTGCTCTCAACGAAGGAAAGGATAATCGCCGTGGCGACAATTACCGATAACGTTGCAAGTCTTTTCGTGTTGATTTTCACGGCGGCTGTTCCTTCCTTCCTTGATTTTTTATCTATTATTCACCGCGTAGCGATTCACCCGAGCGGAGCGAGGATTTCACACGTCGAAGACGTATTTCACTAAACTGACGCTCCGTGTCAGCTAACAATATCAACGCCGTCATTGCCCACTATGCGCACGTTTATCTTGTTCGGCAGGCAGGTGATACTCTCGCCTACGTAGCGTATTCTTCCGCTTTTGACACAGGTCTTGTCGGGGCAATCCGCGCTTTTCATATACGCCTCGCCTCCCTCAATGACGAGGACATTGCTCCCTCCGTTCAGCAGGTATTCACCGTCACAGGACAGCGGGTATTCCCCCACAACCTCGCCCTCCACCGATACCACGGCAAAAGCACCCTCCACACGGTTCAAGAGGGCGACGGCGGTTATTATCAGCACGACGGCAATTGCGGTCGTGATAAATATGAGGTTGAAGGTGAGAGAGTTTTTTTTCATTGGCAGACTCCGAGGGGAAAGGAGTGATATGTGATGTTTTGCTACGCTGCCGCAAAGTGATGTAGTGCTTCGCACAGCGATGTAACAACTTCGTTGCAGTGATGTTTTGCGGCAATGCCGCAAAGTGGTAATCGCTTCAAATATTCGTTGACAAAACTATATTTGCTGCGACAGTGATTTATGGGTCGTCATCGCTTACGGACGACAACGACCCATACTTTTTTAGAAAAAATCGAGATATCAATTATCAGAAATGCGCGCCGCAGATGAAATTGCCGATGTGTATGCAATGCACGGGGCAGACCTCGGCGCATGCGCCGCAGCCGGTACATTTCTCGTAGTCTATGGTTGCCAGATTGTCCTTGACGGAGATTGCGCCGTGAGGGCAGGTTTTCTCGCACTTCATGCAGGCGATACAGCCGTTGGTGCACGCCTTGCGGGTTACCGCGCCTTTATCGTGGTTTGAGCATTCCACAACGACGCGGGAGGTGTCGTTTATCAGATGAATGATATTGTTGGGACAAATGCGCGTGCAAATTCCGCAGCCGATACACTTTCTCGGATTGACTCTTGCGACGCCGTCTTCAATTCTTATGGCATTTTCGGGGCAGACGTTAACGCAGTCGCCGTAGCCCAGGCAGGCGAAGTTGCACACTCTGTCACCCGAATAGGACAAATTTGCGGTGCGGCAGGTCTTCTGACCCACGTAATCGTACTTTTTGCTTACAACGTCACATTTTCCGTTGCAGGCGACGTAAGCCACCTTTTCAATTACGTCCGCTGCCTCAACGCCGAGAGTTCCGGCAATTGCCTGAGCCGTGCCGTCACCGCCGGGAACGCAGAGGTTGGTACGTGTTTCCTTGCCCTCGGAGAGAGCCTTTGCATAGCCGTCACATCCGGAATAGCCGCAGGCACCGCAGTTGGCACCGGGCAGGCAGTCGCGCAGGGCAATAGCTTTTTCGTCCTCTTTTACGGCGAAGAACACCGACGCCAGCGTCAGAAGAACGGCGCAGAGTATTGCTACCGCTATTAAAATCAGGATGGGTATTAAAACTTCCATATACTTTCGCCCTCCTTAACCGAGCATATTTTCTATAACGCCGCTGAAGCCGAAGAAGGACAGGGCGACGATAGAAGCGGCAACGAGGGTAATGGGAATACCGCGGAACACCTTGGGTGCCGGGCAGTTTTCTATTCTCGAACGGACGCCGGCGAACAGCACCATTGCAAGAAGGAAGCCGAGACCTACGCCCAGAGAGGAGAATACCGACTGGACGAAATTGTAGCCCGCGGTGATATTGTTAAGAGCAACGCCGAGCACGGCGCAGTTGGTGGTTATCAGAGGCAGGTAAACGCCGAGGGATTTGTGAAGCGCGGGGATAAACCTCTTGAGCACTATCTCGACGAACTGTACCAGCGAGGCGATAACGAGAATGAATACTATGGTCTGGAGGTATTCAAGCTGGAAGGGCAGGAGCAGATAGGTGTAAATGGGCCAGGTCACCGCCGTGGCGCAGAGCATAACGAAGGTGACGGCGATACCCATACCGCTCGCCTGATTGAATTTCTTTGAAACACCGAGGAAGGGGCAAATGCCCAGGAACTGCTGAAGAACGTAGTTGTTGGCGAGCACGCCGGTCATCAGAATGAGAATGAGAGCTTTGATATCCATTATTCATTGCCCTCCTTTTCTTTGGTTTCCTGCTTTTCGGGAATAACGTTTGAGGGCGCGTCGGTATTGTTTGCCGCCGCCTCGGGAGACGACTGAATGGGGGTGCCGCCTACGTCTGCCGCTAGCTCGGTGAGCTCGGTGCAGGAGGTCTTGTTACATATAGACGCCGAGGGACAGCCCTCACAGTCAAAGGATTTGCGCTTTACGCCGCCCCGCTTTGCGGTAATTCTGTTCATTACGGCGATGAGAATACCGAATACGAGAAATCCGCCGGGAGCTTCCTTCAGCACGGGGATTTTTATATACTGCATAAAAGGAATTTCAATTCCGGCAAAGCTGCCTGCGCCGAATACCTCACGGATAAACGCCATAAGAAGAAGTGCCAGCAAAAATCCGATACCCATACCCGCGCCGTCAAGAGCGGAGTCTATAACTCCGTGCTTTCTTGCAAACATCTCTGCTCTGCCGAGGATAATGCAGTTGACGACTATCAAGGCGAGATATACGCCCAGCATTTCGTAAATCGAGGGCAGAAATGCTTGCAGCAGCATTTGCACCGCCGTGACGAAGCCGGCAATGATTACGATATAGCAGGGGATACGTACCGTGTCGGGAATAACCTTACGGAGTGCGGAAATAACGATATTGGAGCATACGAGAACTATGGTGGCGGCAATGCCCATACTGAACGCGGAAATAATATTTCCCGTGGTAGCCAGCGTGGGACAGGTGCCCAGCACGAGAATCAGAACCGGGTTTTCCGCGATAATTCCGCGGAGCAGAATTGACAGCTTATTGGTCTTTACTTCATTACTCATTGCCTCTGCCTCCTGTCATGATTTCTCTTGCTTCAAGTGCGGCTTTTACTGCTCTCGCATAGCCCTTTGAGGTCAGGGTTGAGCCGCCGACGAGAATTTCGCCGAAGCCGCCCAGGGTCATATCCTTGTATGCCTGTTCGTTCTCGGTTTTTTCAAACACCGGTGCCGCGTAACCGGGGGTCTCCTGATTGTCTATGCACTTGGTGCCGATAACCTTGCCCTCGCCGTCAATGGCGCACATGATTATCATACCCGAGCTTTTACCGGATACGGTCATTTGAAACACGTAAACACCGTCGGATTCTCTGTGAAATACCGCCGTAATCTCCGATGGGAGCGAGTAGGCGGACAGGTCTTCGATCTGCTTCGGAGCAGTAGCGGTTCCCGGGTCCTCGCCGAGGATTTCAAACAGAGCCTCATTCTGCTTTTTTTCCAAAGCCTCCCGTATGACGGGAGCTGTGACAATGTTTATAACAGCCAGCAAGAGCGCAACGACCAGACATATTGCCGAGAGGGTGACGGTAGGAAGAATTTTATTTTTCATTTTTCACACCTCCAAAGGGTCTTGGCGCACACCATTTTTCAATGTACGGCGACAGGATGTTCATAAACAGTATCGCGAAGGACACACCCTCGGGATAACTGCCGAAGAAGCGGATGAGGCAGGTTATAATACCGCAGCCGAAGGCGAAGACTATCTTGCCCCATTTGTTGATAGGCGAGGTAACGTAGTCGGTAGCCATATAGACCGCGCCGAACATAAGACCGCCGCCCATCAGCTGATACAAAACGAGGCTCAGGTCCTGACCGGTAGCACCGTAGTAAATAAGCGAGAACAGGGCAACCGTGCCGACGAACACCGTGGGAACGGTCCAACTGATGACGCGTCTTGCCACAAGATAGATAAAGCCGAGGATAATAGCGAAAATACAGCTCTCGCCGATGGCACCCGAACGGTTGCCGACGAACATATCGAACAGCGAGGGCAACAGGCGAACCTCGCCCTTGATTACAGCCATGGGCGTTGCGCCTGCCACGATGTCGGCATAGTTCGGCACGTCAGCCAGCGAGGTCAGCAGGGTGGAAGACGCGCTGCCGATAATAGCCGGGAATGCAACGAAAAGCACCACTCTGCCTGTGGCGGCGGGGTTTGCAAAATTACAGCCGATACCGCCGAACAGACACTTCGTCACGATTATCGCGAACACCGCGCCCACGATACAGGGCCATACGGTTTCCCAGATTGTGAATTTAGTCTGGTCGGGCACGGGCAGACACAGGGCAAGTATAAGTCCCGTGACAACCGCGGACAGGTCGCCTACCGTCTGCGTGCGCCTTGTGATGATATTGAAAAGAAATTCCGACAGCACCGCGGTGGCAACCGAAACCGCCATTATGAGAAGCGAGTGCCAGCCGTAATAAACCAGAGCGGCAACAGCGCAGGGGGACAGGGCGATGAGCACGTCCGCCATTATTTTTCCCGTGGTGTTGCGGGTGCCGAGGTGGGGAGAGGTAGATACTATAAGCTTTTCCATTTTCTCCTCCTTATTGCTTCATGGATGCCATGTGAGCCTTGTACTCACGCACCGTAGCTTTTGCAAGTCTGTTGTTCTGTACCAGGGGACGGCGCGCAGGGCAGACGTAAGAGCAGCAGCCGCACTCCATGCACAGATTTATTTTGTATTCCTCAAGCCTTGCCACCTTTTCCTCTCTCGACTCAATGTTCAGAGCCTTGGAGTAGGCGGTGGGATTGAGGCTCAGAGGACAGGCGGCGACGCATCTGCCGCAGTGGATGCAGGCAGTAGACTCCGCCTTCAGCGAGTCTCGTTTGTTAAGGACGGTGATGCCGTTGGTGTTCTTCAGCACCGGCTCGTCAAGCGAGCTTACGCAAATGCCCATCATGGGACCGCCGTACAGTACTTTTCCGATATCCTCGGATACACCGCCGGTGTATTTCAAAAGCTCACGGATCGGAGTGCCGATTGGGGCTGTCAGGTTCTTCGGTTCGCTGACCGCAGAGCCGTCAACCGTAACGCACTTCTCAACTAAGGGCATACCCGTGTCAATATATTCCGCAAGGGTTGACAGGGTGGTGACGTTCAGCACCAGAACGCCTACGTCGGCAGGCAGCTTTCCCTCGGGAACTCTGCGCCCCGTCGTATTGTAGATTATAACCTTTTCCGCGCCCTGGGGGTAGGTGGAGGGCAGGGGCTGAATTCTTACCCTGCTGTCGGAGGAGAAAAGCCCGCTCAGCTTCGAAATACATTCGGGCTTGTTCTTCTCAATGCCGAAGATTATTTCCACGGCGCCCGGAATGAATGTTTCCAAAAGCTCAACTCCTCTTTTTATAGAGTCGGTTTTGTCAAGCATTGTTCTGGTGTCGCTGGTAATGTAAGGCTCGCACTCGGCACCGTTGATGACCACCCTGTTGATGAGTCCCTTTTTGACGGCGTCCATTTTGACCGCGGTGGGGAAGCCCGCGCCTCCCAGACCTACAAGACCCGATTCGCGTACAGCCGAGATAAAGCTGTCAAGGTCGGTAACCGTCGGGGGCTTGATGCTTTCGTCCCGTGTCATAAGACCGTCGCTTGTAATACGCACGGCAACTACCTTTCTGCCGTCGGGGCGAAGGTAATCCTCCGTCTTCGTAACCTTGCCCGAAACCGTGGCGTAGACGGGTGAGGAAACGTAGCCGTCAGCTTCGGCAAGCTTCTGTCCCACCTTGACCTCGTCGCCCGGCTTTACGATCAGCTTTGCAGGCGCGCCGATGTGCTGTGACAGAGGAAGGAGCACCTCTGAGGGGGGCGTAATTCTCACCGAAGACATATCTGCGGTATTCTTGCGGTGGGGGATATGAGTCTTGCCCAAAAATCCTAATCCAAACATATTCTTTCCTTTCAGAAGTATTCGTTGTATTATCGGCGAAAAAACGCCGGGAGCAGCACCGTCCGCATGACAGACGGCACGGAGTGAAATAATCCCGTCAATAAAATAGCGCACAAAACCGAGGAGATACCCTTTTTCAGTCCGCGCGCGACCTCTGTTTTTTGTCAGAGATATTATTAACGAAATAATTATATATTATTTATATGAGGTTTGTCAAGTATGTAAGGGAAAGTTGTATTGCTCGCAATCATATCTCGGATTTGCCTAGCCTCTCCCGCATCAAGGGGCTATGGGGGTCCCGAGCGAAAATCTTCGTTCTTCGCTCCGAAGGCGTACGAGTGTACGTCGAGAGGGCGAAGACGAAGATAGAAAATGACCTCGTTTTACCGGAGAAATTCATAGAATTTCAACATTTACAGTAAATCCTTTGCTCATTTATTGATTTTTTAACTGCTTAATTTATTTTTCGGTCATTTTCGCTTGCGCCGGGATGCGCCAGACCCATCCTCACGGCGTTCAGATGATATCGATACGCGATGAAATTAACAAAAGAAACGCGGATTATAAAACAGCCGTGTCAGCGCAATTCAAAACGGCGCGGCGTACAAAAGGCTGTCGGCGCAACCTGCCGCCGACAGCCGTGAATTGTTTATTTATCGGATATGCGTTTAGTCGATAGTCATATCGAGCTTGAAGCGCATGATCTTTCTGAGGGTGTTCTTGGGGAAGTCCTCGGTTCTGATTTTCAAGACGCCTATCTTCTTGTAGGAGATTGCCGTGCGGTTGTAATCGTTGATATAGCTCTGGAAATATGCCTTGGGGTCTTCCACGCCGTTTTTCCCGAGAAGGTCGTAGTCGGGGAAAATCTCGGCAACGATCTTATTTTCTTCGATGCCTCTCTTGCTCTGTCCCTCGTAGATTATGATGTCGAGAAGACCCGGTATCGCTACGAATTCGCTCTCTATTTCCTCGGGGTAGACGTTCTTGCCGTTGGAGAGAATTATCAAGTTTTTCTTCCTTCCCGTAATGTAAAGGGTACCATGCGTGTCGAGTTTTCCGTAGTCGCCGGTCTTGAAATAGCCTTCTTCGTCGAACGCCTCGGAGGTGTTCTTCTCGTCCTTGTAGTAGCCGAGCATTACGTTCGTGCCCTTGACGCAGATCTCGCCCTCGCCGTCCTCGTTAGGCTCGGAAATCTTGACGGTGTTGCAGTCGAGGACGTTGCCGACGCTGCCGTGTACAACGTTTCGGCTGTAATTTACGGAGATGATGGGCGCACATTCGGTGATGCCGTAGCCGTTCAGCACGGATATGCCGAGACCCTCAAAGAATTTGATGATATCGTGGTTAATGGGCGCGCCGCCGGAGATAACCATTTTCAGCTCTCCGCCGAAGGCTGCGAGAATTTTCGAAAGGAGCTTGCGGCGGATCTTGGTGCCAAGCTTCTTGCCGAAGATTTTGGTCACCTTCATAACCAGTCCAACCTTCTTCTCCATACCCTGTTCCTTGATGCTCTGGGTTATCTTACGGTAGAAGGTTTCAAGATACAGAGGAACGAGAATCAGATGTCCGGGCTTCTCTGCCTTGAGTTCTGTCATAATGTATTTAAGACCGCCGCTGAGGTATACCTCAACGCCGAGAAAGTTGTGTCCGAACAGACAAACGCTGGAGCCGTAGGTGTGGTGAGGGGGAAGCACAGCCATGGTCTTGTAAGCAAAGTCAATATAGGGAACGACGTCCTCAAGGCAGGACATAAAGTTTCTCTGGGTAAGCATAACGCCCTTGCCTTTGCCCGTGGTGCCGGAGGTGAATACGAGCAGACCCAGCGCGTTCGGGTCAATGGGGGTGTTGTAATAGGGTGCGGGGTCGGAGGCAAACAGAGCTCTGCCCTCCTCCAGCATACCGGTTACCGTATTCTCGCCCTCGCCGTCAAGGAATATGGGAGCGGGGATACCTGCTGCCTCGGAGATCGCCTGCCCTTTTTCCGCAATCTTAGGGTCGCAGATGACGAAATCCACGTCCGAGCGCACTGCTGTGTCGGCAAGGTCGGGGGCGTGCCACTCCGCGTCAAGGGGAACGAGCACCGAGCCGACAGCCATCGTGGCGTAGTAGACCAGCACCCAGTTGTAGGTCAGCTTGCTGACGAGGACGACGTGCTTGCCTGCCATACCTCTTTTGATGAAGGAGGACGCGAGGGCTCTGATGTCGTCGCGGAGCCTATCGTAGGTTATTCTCGTCGCTTCCTTGTCGCGGGGGTTTTCGCGGAAGCTGTAAGCGTTTTTGCCTTTATATCTGTCTCCAATATCCTCTACGAAAGCGCGGATGTTCTCAACGGTTCGGTATTCGTGAATCTGATATTTTTTCATTGTGTTTCTTTCCTTTCTATTAAAACAAGAATGTAATTATTCGCTTTACGGCGAAAATATAATCGGTCAAAGACCGGATAATAAACCGATTTTGCAGAATGAAAACCGAGTTCACGGTTTTTCGGGAGCTTAACCTCCCTCGCTCTTTTGTATGCGCCACAGATTTGTATGGAATTTTTCAAGCGTCGCGTAAAATGAGGCGATTTCTTCCTCTGACGTTCCTTCGCTCACCGCGCTCCTGAAATCCTCGGCGTATTTCTCTACCTTTGCCGCCAGCTCTCTGCCCTTGTCGGTCAGCAGAATTCGCGCGTTGTAGCCTCGCTTCGTTCCGCTTCCTTCAATCTCGGCATATCCGCCTTTTAAAAGCACGGACAGCTCCCTCGAAACCAGCGAGCGGTCTATCATATTGATCGCGGCAAGCTCTGCGGAGGTCAGCCCTTCGGGATGCTTGTATAAATCGTAGCACCACAAAAGATGCACGCTCTTTACGCCCAACGTTGGCGCAATGTCGTTTTTTATTCTTCCTATACATTTATGCACGCCGTCTATTAACATGATGAATTTCTTGAATCTGGCGTTCTCCACTGTTTTTTATCAACTCCTCTCCCGGGCAAGCTCTGCCCAACAGGACGGCAAATTTTATAAAAAACGCCCCGAAATCCTGCACGGGTAGGGGGATTTATAAAGTTTACCTGTCAACTTCTTTTGTATTATAGCACAACAAAGTATATTTGTCAATTGGAAATTGAAAAATAAGGTAAAGTTTGGCGTATTCAATTGTCCGGCTATAACAATCGGATTGAGGCTCACAGAGGTATCCGCTTGAAAAATATAACCAAAACCTCCGGATGCAAGACGAAAATTTGGACCGTTTTTATTGACTGTATCATATCGGTATGCTAAAATATATTTAAGGACCGCGGGAGAATTTAAACGCTCTCCCTCGGCATTAGGTAAACAAAAAGCAACCCCATTTCATCTAAAAAGGAGGACGTATCAATGCGTCTTATCAAAAGCGGAGAAAACATTTACCGCGTATTTGACGGAAAGCCGGAAGCCTCCCTGCTTGACCGCTACGGAATATTGAATTTAGGGACCGAGTCGGAAAATGACGGCGGTGCCGAGCTTGCAGAGGGCGAGGAAGGCTCAACCGTATACCTCCATGCAAAGCGAAAGGTCGAATTTGCGATTTCCTACCGTGAAGACCGTGGGTATCATATCCGCATACCGCTGGAGAAAAAGGAGCGCCTTTTCGGTCTCGGCGACGCTACCAGAGAGAGCGTAATGATACGGGGCACACGGGCGGATATGACCGTGGAAAATATCGCGTCCTACGGGCCTATGGCTGTAATTCTCAGTGACAGCGGTTGGGCTATGGTGCTCGACTGCACCTACCGCAGTATTATCGACTGCGCAAAGTGCGATCCGGATGCCGTAAATATCGACACCGCAGGCGGCAAGGTCAGCCTTTTCCTTTTCCGTGCCGGCTCGCTGAAGGAGCTTATATCCCTTGTTACGACGGTGACGGGCAGACCCGCGCTTTTGCCAAAGTTTGCTTACGGCTTGACCTTCGTTCAAAACGAGGATATTGACGCCAGGGATCTGCTCAGCGATATCCGAAGACTGCGGGATCTGGATATTCCCTGTGACACCATGGGACTTGAGCCTGCATGGATGGAAAAGCATTACGACACATCTATACATAAAAAATGGAATCAAAAGCTTTTCCCCATCCCCTCGTGGTACCCCGAGAATTCCTCGGAGGACTTCACCATGTTTTACCCCATGCGCGAGATGGGAATGAATCTCAGCCTCTGGCTCTGCAACGACTACGACCTGTTCTACGAGGAGGAGAGACAGGTTGCCGAGAAGTCGGAACGGGAAAGCGGGGATGAAAAGGCTGAAAATACGTCCGGCGCGGTTATCATTGACGAGCATTTGTCATCTCCCATAAGACTTGACCCCATTACAGACCCCGATATCCCTTGGTTCGACCATTTAAAGAAATTTGTCGACAACGGCGCGGCGGCGTTCAAGCTTGACGCTGCATATCAGGTGAACTCCCACCCGGACAGATTCTGGTGCAGGAAATACACCGATGCCGAAATACACAACCTGTACCCCGTCGTGCTGGTGAAGCAGCTGTATAAAGGCTTTGCCGAGCATACCGGACGCAGGCTTCTTCTTTACACCGCAGGAGCGTTTCTCGGCACACAGCAGTATGCCGCCACATGGTCGGGCGACACCGGCGGAGGTCAGGGAACCCTCGTTTCGATGATGAATTACGCAATGTGCGGACATTCCAACACCGCCTGCGATATAGATCCCACCGACCCGAGGTCAATCCATTACGGCTTCCTCACCCCCTGGTCACAGTATTTCTGCTGGGCAAACTGGAGATATCCCTGGTTCCTGGGACCTGAGAAAGAGGAAATGATACGCTTCTATTCCAGACTGCGCTCCTCTTTTGTGCCCTACCTGTATACTCTGGCGCACAACGCCTATGAAACGGGCATACCGGTGCTGAGACCTCTGCCCCTCGTGTACGAGGGGACCGACCGCTTTGACGGTACGACCAACGCATATATGCTGGGCGACAAGCTGTACGTCGGCGCTTTTGATATGAACCTGAAGCTGCCCGAGGGCAGATGGGTCGACTATTTTACGGGCGAGATTTTCGAAGGCGGCAGGGACATAACCTACGACATCCCCGCGGGACGGGGCGGCGCGCTTTTCGTAAAGGAAGGCAGCGTCCTCGTCACCATGAAGCCGCAGAAATATATTCTCGAAAAACAGCACGATTATATTATCAGCGTGTATCCCGGCGCCGACGACTCCTTCACGCTTTACGAGGATGACGGCTTTACCTTCGATTATCAGTCAGGCGGGTGCGCGGTGACGAAGATAAAAATGGAAAACACCTCGCCCGACGGCTTTGATTTGGTCGTATTCCGCCGGGAGGGCGGCTTTGAGGGCAGACCGGATAACGGACACGATATCGTCAGAAATTCCATTCCGAAAATAAGCCCGATGCAGTCCCAGGGGGATATGACGGTGGAAATCCATGGAAAAGCTCCCTCGAAGATAACCTTCTCGGGAAAAGAGATAGCTTTTACGGTGTCTGACGGAGTTACGAGCTTCCGGCTTGAAAGTGCCGTTCACGAAGCAATGGACGCCGCGTTTACCGTTAAATATTGATTGAAAAATTCAAAGGGCTGCTTCATAGCATGAACAAGTGAACCGCCGTCGATTATAAAATAGCCGTCATTTAAGGCAATGACAAATTGCCTTTATAGGTATATGTTGCGATGACGAAGCCTTTAAAAGAACATTTCACTCTGCTCGGGCTGTAGCAATCGAAGATTGCATGGCGCACAGCCCCTACCGGATTTATGCGTGTCATTTCGAATTGCACAGACACGGATTTTTATATAACCGACGGCTTTAATCAATCTTTCACCGCGAAGCGATTTCACCTCCCGGGAGCGGAGATTTCATCCGTCGAAGACGGATTTCACCGTGGCATAGCCACGATTTCACTGCGCCATTTGCTATCGAAGATTGCATATGGCGCTCTGCGCCGCCGTCGGTTGCCGCCATAACAAAAAACCAAGGCCAATCGTTTTGTTTGACCTTGGTTTTTCTTGCTTTTGTATGGGAGAAAATCAATTTTTTTAATTTGACTCAGCTCTGTTTTTTACAGGTTAATGGTCTTGCTGATTCCGTACAGCCTTGCCATGCTCGCCTGTCTGTCCTTGATTTCCTGCTTCATGCGCGCGATTTCTTCCTCGGAGAAGGCGTCAAGGTCACCGTCCTTGAGTTTATTTTTGTACATTCTGTCAAGAATAAGAGCGTAGTTGATATCTACTGCAACTATCCTGCCCTTCTTGTCGCACATAACCAGGTTGGAATTACCTTTGAGCAGCTCCTCGACCGCGATGGCGCCCATGGTGCTGGCGAGAATTCTGTCTCTGAGGTTGGGGTTACCGCCTCTGACAACGTGTGCAAGCCTTGCAAATTTCGTTTCAACACCGGTCTCGTCCTGAATTTTCTTGGTAAGTGCGGGACCGACCTCGGAGCCTACGCCCTCGGAGACGATAATGATGAAGTTTCGCTTACCCAGCTTTCTTGCCATATGGATCTGCTCGATAAGCAGGTTTGCGTCAAAGTGAAATTCGGGAATAACGACTGCCGTCGCGCCCGAAGCGATGCCGGTCTGCAGAGCGATGTCACCGGCTCCCCTGCCCATAACCTCAACGACGTTGCATCTGGCGTGGGACTCGCAGGTGTCGCGGAGCTTATCTACCAGCTCGATAACCGTATTCATTGCGGTGTCGAAGCCTATGGTATTATCAGTGGAAGCGATGTCGTTATCGATAGTGCCGGGCAGACCTATGCAGGGGATACCGTGCGCGGTAAGCTCGGTTGCGCCTCTGAAGGTGCCGTCGCCGCCAATGGCGATAATGCCGTCGATGCCGAACTCCTTGCAGGTTGCCACAGCCTTAGCCATGCCCTCGGGAGTCTTGAACTCGGGGCAACGGTCGGAGTAGAGTATCGTACCGCCCTTGTTGATGATGTTGGAAACGTCACGGAATTCAAATTTCTTTATATCTCCGTCTATAAGTCCCGAATAACCGCGGTATATTCCCATAACCTCGACGTTGTGTGACAGCGCGGTACGCACGACAGCTCTGATTGCCGCGTTCATTCCGGGCGCGTCGCCGCCTGAGGTCAGGACTCCTATTCTCTTGAATTCCTTCATATCTTTACCTCCGAAGTGCCGGGGAAACCCCTGACGAAATCTTAATTATTATTAAATATATTCTACCACAAGTTTTTGATTTTTTCAACTATTCTTTTTGGCTAAATACAACGGTCGGAAAGCTCTCGGTTTGTGCGATTTGTACATACGTGTGCGTGTGTGTGCAAAAAAGTCAAAAAATATTTTGCCGCGAGATTGACAATTGCCGTTTGCCGTGGTATAATCAATCAGGAAAATTTTTTAATGTGCGGATGGATTTGGAAAAAACGCACGCAAGACAGATTGTCGGGAATAAAAACGGTCAAGAAGGAGTGGGTAGAAAATGTTTATAGCAATTATTGCAGATGACAACAAGAAAGAGCTTATGGCTCAGTTTTGTATAGCGTACAGCGGTATTCTCTCGAAGCATAATCTTTATGCTACCCATATTACGGGCAAGTATATCTCGGATGCCACGAATCTTGAGATAGAAACCGTGCTGTCCGGCACCTCCGGAGGAACCGAGCAGATAGCGTCCATGATTTCATACAACGAGATAGACGCGGTCTTCTTTTTCAGAAGCACGAACCCCGAGCATGAGCACTACGAGCCGGATTTGAATTTGCTGCGCCTTTGCGACGTTTATAACATTCCTCTGGCTACGAATATTGCCACTGCCGAGACTCTCGTCAACGCGATAGGAAACGGCGACCTTAACTGGCGCGACCTTATAAATCCGCGCAGCGAATACAACAGAAAAAAGAAAGCGGGGCGTGTCTGAGCTTGCGCGACGCCACCCGAGTCCGGGACCTTGCGCCAATTTCCTCGGCGTGCTTCTCGGAATAAAACAGGCTAGTTCAAAATTACCGTTGAGCTAGCCCTTTTCAATACGCAGAACAAGGGGGGATGAAAATGCTCGCGAGGTTGGAAATATATTCGGTGATAGAGACTCTCGACGCCTCGGGACAGCCTGAGGGCGAGCCGGAAATAAACACGGCATCGGCACGCGCCAATCTGCGCTTCGACGGTGGCGACCTTCATCTCTCATACACGCAAAAAGCGGAGGGCGGCTCGGTAATATGCCACCTTATAGCTTTCGGGGACGGAAAGGTGTCGCTGTCTCAGCGGGGAAGTATAGTTTCGGACATACTGTTCTCCCCGGGTGAGGAGTGCCGCACCGTCTATTCGATTCCGCCTTATAAATTCGATATGACTGTGCGAACCGAAAGGGCAGAGCTGTCTGTCGGTGAAATGCCCATAAAGATAAAGCTGACCTATTCTATGAATATCGGCGGCGAGGACAGACGCACTCACCTGACGCTGACCGCAGAGTGAAAAGGTAATGAAACTAACGGAGAAATAACCTACGTATATGAAGATAAACGATTTCAAAGCCAAGCTGGCAAGCGGCAAGCTTGGCGGCTGTTACCTGTTCGCGGGCGAAGAGGACTATCTGAAACGGTATTACCTCGGGGAGCTTAAACGCGCCGTGCTCGCGGACGAGACGCTCTCGGCTTTCAATTCTGTGATATTTGAGGGCGCGGAGGTGAATTTTGCCGCCCTCCGCGACGAGATAACCGCACCGCCGATGATGAGCGAGTACAGATATATTGAATGGCGATATGCGAGCTTCGACAAAATGAAGGAGAGCGAGCTTGAGGCTTTGGAGAAGACCCTTGAGCTGATAGATGAACAAGGGACGGCTGTCCTTGCGTTTTTGGTAAACGAGGGAGATTTCGACTGCGGCACCGAGAAGCGACCGGGTAAGCTCGTCAAGCGGTTTGACGGGAAAATGAATATCCTCGTTTTTGAGAAGTCCGGGGATATTCCCCTGCTTTCATGGCTGAAAAAGCATTTTGATGCCGAGGGGATAAAGGTGAGTGCGGATACTCTTCGCGCTTTGATTTTCCGCTCGGGGCGGTCGATGTCGGTTCTGGCGAGCGAGGTGGATAAGCTTTCTGCCTGCGCAAAAGCGCGCGGGAAGAGCGAGATAGACGAGAGGGATATAACCGAGGTTGCCTCGTCCACCCCCGAGTCGGATACCTTTGCCCTCTCCAACGCCATTCTTGACAGAAGCAAAAAAGAGGCGTACCGTGCGCTTGAAGAAATGAAGTCCCGCCGCCTTGATCCGGTTATGATATTCGGCATGATTGCGAAGACCTATTCGGAGCTTGCAAACGTGTGTGCAATGCTGGCGGACGGTATGAGGATTGCAGACGTGCAGACGGCGACGAAGATACACGAATACAAGCTGCGCAAAATAGCCGCGGCATCCAAAAAATTCACCGTTACCGGGCTTGCAAATATACTCTCGGAATTGACACGGGTGGACACCGGCGCGAAATACGGCGGTGTTTCGGGGTACACGGCAATAGAGCTGTTCATCTCAAAATGCGTATAAATAAAGACCGACCGATTTAGGCATTGACAAGTATATGATTATATGCTAGAATATTGAAAATTATATAGAAATAAAATAAAAGCGAGGACGAAAAAATGGCAACCTATTTCAGCGAGCCTTCCCACACCTTCAGCGAGTATCTCTTGATACCCGGTTACACCGATGAGAACTGTATTCCGGCAAAAGTCACTCTGAAAACGCCTCTGGTCAAGTACAGACGCGGAGAGGAGGAGTGCCCCATAACTCTGAATATTCCCCTGACCAGCGCAATTATGCAGTCGGTATCCAACGATACTCTGGCAATTGCTCTTGCAAAGGACGGAGGAATTTCCTTCATTTACGGCTCTCAGTCTATTGAGGACGAGGCGGCAATGGTAGCCCGTGTCAAGAATTACAAGGCAGGCTTCGTTGTCAGCGATTCCAACCTGACGCCCGACAGCACGCTTTCCGACGTTCTCGCGCTTGTGGAAGAGAAGGGTCACTCCACCATGGCTGTTACCGCCGACGGCACCGCAAACGGCAAGCTGCTCGGTATCGTCACCGGCAGAGATTACAGAGTCAGCCGTATGTCCGAGGACGAGCGCGTGTCGGGATTTATGACTCCTATCGAAAAGCTTGTTACGGCACCCGAGGGTACCTCGCTTAAGGAAGCTAACGATATTATATGGGACCACAAGCTGAACTCCCTGCCGATTATCGATAAGGACGGCAATCTCAAATACTTCGTATTCCGCAAGGACTACGCTCAGCATAAGGAAAATCCTCAGGAGCTTCTCGACGACCACAAGAGATATATGGTTGGCGCAGGTATCAACACTCTCGACTACGAGAAGCGTGTTCCCGCTCTCGTTGAGGCGGGGGCTGACGTGCTTTGCATAGACTCCTCCGAGGGCTATACGATTTGGCAGAAGAAGACTCTCGATTTCATTCGCGCAAAGTACGGTGACAGCGTCAAGGTAGGTGCAGGAAACGTGGTTGACAGAGACGGCTTTATGTTCCTTGCCGAGGCAGGCGCGGACTTTATCAAGATAGGTATCGGCGGCGGCTCTATCTGTATCACCAGAGAGCAGAAGGGTATAGGCAGAGGTCAGGCGAGCGCGGTTATAGAGGTAGCAGCAGCCCGTGACGAGTATTTCAAGAAGACGGGAATTTATATTCCCATCTGCTCCGACGGCGGTATCGTACACGATTATCACATGACTCTGGCTCTTGCCATGGGCGCGGACTTTTTGATGCTGGGCAGATATTTTGCAAGATTTGACGAGTCCCCCACGCCGAAGATTATGGTCAACGGTCAGTACGTTAAGGAGTATTGGGGCGAGGGCTCAAACAGAGCGAGAAACTGGCAGAGATACGACCTTGGGGGTAAGGCAAAGCTGTCCTTTGAAGAGGGCGTCGACTCCTACGTCACCTATGCGGGCTCTCTGCACGACAACGTCGAAAAGTCGCTCTATAAGGTTAAGTCCACAATGTGCAACTGCGGTGCAATTACCATTCCCGAGCTTCAGGAAAAGGCGAAAATCACCCTCGTTTCCGCAACGAGCATCGTCGAAGGCGGTTATCACGACGTAATGCTGAGAAGCACTACGGGTGTGAAGTAGTGGGGAATGGAAAATTGAAAATGGAAAATTGAAAGTGGAAAGTGGAAAGTGGAAAGTGGAAAATTCCACGTCGAATATTTCTTAAAAAAACATTTTATCGGAGATTTCAATGAGCAAGCTATTTATACCCGAGGGGTATTCGTCCCCTATGGATTTGTACCGTAAACAAAAGGCGATTTCTTTCATAAAGCAGACCTTTCAGACGCGCCTCGCGGACGCTTTGAATCTGAAGCGCGTGTCGGCACCGCTTTTCGTCACCGAGGCCTCGGGACTTAACGACAACCTCAACGGCACCGAGCGCCCTGTCAGCTTCGATATTCCCGACGTAGGCGAGAACGGTCAGGTCGTTCATTCGCTGGCGAAGTGGAAAAGACTGGCTCTCAAGGAGTACGGTTTTTACGTCGGCAACGGCCTTTACACCGATATGAACGCCATCAGGCGTGACGAGGAGCTGGATAATACCCACTCCATTTACGTTGACCAATGGGACTGGGAGCGCGTTATTACGAGAGAGGAGAGAAGTCTTGCATATCTTTGCGAGACGGCGCAAAAAATAGTTAACGTAGTCTGCGATACCTCGGAGCTTCTGAAGATTGATTTCCCGGAGCTTAACGTTTCGCTGAAAAGGGAAATGTATGCGATAACCGCAGGCGAGCTGGAGGAGCGTTATCCCGACCTGACACCCAAGGAGCGGGAGAATGCCATAACCCGTGAGCACGGCACCGTACTGCTTATGCAGATAGGCGGTAAGCTGAAGTCGGGCAAGCCTCACGACGGCAGAGCACCCGACTATGACGACTGGGAGCTCAACGGTGATATTTTGTTCTATGACGATACTCTCGGCGCGGCTCTTGAAATATCCTCTATGGGTATTCGTGTTGACGAAAAGTCGCTTGCCGCTCAGCTGAAGGAGCGGGGCTGTGAGGAAAGAGCAAAGCTCCCCTTCCACAGCATGCTTTTGCGCGGCGAATTACCCCTGACTATCGGCGGCGGTATCGGTCAGTCAAGACTCTGTATGCTGATGATGGGCTGTGCCCATATCGGCGAGGTTCAGTCCAGTATATGGGACAAGGCGACGAGGGACGGCTGTCAGTCGGCGGGAATAATTCTATTGTAACCGAAAAGAATGGAGTTTACAGGATAAATGAAAATAAGAAAAATTTTCGCAGTTTTACTGCTTGTAGCTATGTTCATTCCGATTTTGTCCTCTTGTTCGACCTACGGCAGACGTGCTCTGCGGGTGGGCGTGTCGGTTTCTTTCGGACGTGACGGTATGCACGTGTTTACCGCTGCGGTTGTTACCGAGGGCGACGGATCTGTTCACAGCTGTGAGATCAGGGGCGAGGGATATTATTGCGACGGATTGTTCGGTCAGGGCGCCGAACCCGACGGCGGATTTGATACACCGATAATTGATCTTTCCGACGAAGCAGCTGCGGCACCCACCGTGACCGTGACCGAATATGATGCTCACAAAAACACTATCGTCGGAGACGTCGAGACCTTGGTAAAGGGCAAAACGCTTGCGGATATTCAAGCAATGCTCGGCAAAGACGTAAACGACCTTACCGAATACGAGAGCCATCCTATGGTGGATGCTATGCTGGGCGCGGTTGAGCGCGCGCTTCTGAACGATGTGTTCGTGAACTTTCGCTCGGGTGACGATTTTACCGTCGGCGTGTCCTATATGCCTGAGGTGACTCCTTCCTACAGCAATGACGGCTTGCCCCTGGTAAGTGTCAGCGTCAACGTAGGTGCCGTGGCTCTCGGCTATGATAAGGTTGTCAGGAGTGCCGCCATTGACAGCTTTGTCGCCTCCTTCGGTGCTTTCCGTGACGAGGACGGCGTGGGTATAACACCCGGCTATGATTATCAGGGCACGAAGGGCGAGCAGGGCGACGACTACGGAATGGTGGCGTACGCCGGTGCGATTGCCGAGTGGTACGTCCAGGCACAGACCTATGCAAATACCGCCATAGGCAAGAAAGTCGACGAGGTTGCGAACATTCCGGAATTCAACGTGGCAGGCTGCACTATGTACGTGGCAGGCTATAGGCCCGCATTGGTGTCCGCCGCACAGAGTGCCGCGGATAAATAACGAATACAATGTTGAGCGAGACAGATACGCACCCGTGTCGAGTTCTCGCTCTGTTTATAAAAAAAGGATTGCGATTATGCTGAAAAAAACGGTATGTCTGATATTGCTTTGTACATTGCTGTTGTGCCTGATTTGCAGCTGTGGGAATATCGGCGCGCCGACCTCCAAGGTCTATTACGAATACTTCAATACCGAAACCACGGTTTCGGTTTACGACGGCGGAGATGTAGGGGCTGACGAGGTCTTCAGTATCGTCACCGAAACTCTCGGAGAATACCACAAGCTGTTTGACATATACCTTGAATATTCGGGCGTTACGAATTTGTGTACGGTAAACAAGGAAGCCGGAGTGTCGCCGGTTAAGGTTGACGAAAAGCTGATTGACTTTCTCCTTTACGCAAAGGATATGAACACCGTCACAGGGGGCGAGATGAATATTGCGCTCGGCGCGGTTACAAGGCTGTGGCACGACTGCCGTGAGGCTGCCGAGGCTGACCCCGTGTCGGCTAAAACACCTGAAATGGCAGCTTTGTCCTCGGCGGCAGGACACACGGATATTGACAGTCTGGTGATTGACCGCGAGGCAAAAACCGTATACTTCTCCGACCCGTTGCTCCGCCTTGACGTGGGAGCTGTCGGAAAGGGTTATGCAACCGAAAAGCTGAGGCAACGGCTTATATCGGCAGGTGTGAAATCCTGTGTTCTCAACGTTGGCGGTAATATTGCCATAATAGGCAAAAAGCCGGACCGCTCGGATTTCATGGTCGGTATCACCAATCCAAAAAAAGCCGAGCCCGGGCAGAGTCAGTTAATAACGACGGTGGAGCTGTCCGACGTTTCCTGCGTTACTTCGGGCGATTATGAAAGGTATTACACCGTAGGCGGCGTGAAATACCACCACGTTATTGACAATGACACCCTTTTCCCCGCGGCGCATTTTGCCTCGGTGACGGTAATTTGCAAGGACGGCGCCATTGCCGATGCGCTCTCGACAGCCCTGTTTTGCATGACCGAGGAGGAGGGAAGAGCGCTTCTCGATAAAATTTGCACGTCGGGCGTTGCCGACGGCGGTATCCGTGTCCTTTGGATTGACAAAAATAATAATATCACCCGTTACGGGGGAGGCGCTACGCAATCGGAGATTGTATAGCGCAGTGAAATATTGGCAAAGCCAATGTGAAATCCGTCTTCGACGGGTGAAATCCTCACGATGTTCGGGTGAAATCGCTCCGCGGTGAAGGTTAGAATAAGGATGTCGATTAAGAATAATGCTTTGTCGGCGCAACATATACCTACAAATGTATTTTGTCATTGCCTTAAATGACGGCGGTTTTATAATCGACGGCGGTTCACGGGGCTGGTATGCGCTGACGAAAAATATTACAAAATAAAAACGACAACCCCGGCAGACCGAAAAATCTGCCGGGGAATTCAATTATATTGGACTGTTATTGAATTTTTAAAATCGGATTTTTCCGATTTTAACCTGTTTTCGAAGGTCGGACTGAACCTTTTTTGCAAAATTCAAATTACACCTTTTCCACGGAAATGGTAACGCACTCGCCGTTGATGTTCCATTCCTTACTGCCGGCGAAGGTGGTACCGAAGATCAGCTCTTTTGCCAGAGTTTCCTCGCAGATTTCCTCGGAATTGCGCTGTGCTATGGCTTCGACTGCCGGATTGCCGCAAAGGGCAATTCTGATGTTATCCATAACCTCAAAGCCTGAGTCCTTACGCATGGTCTGAATTTTGGAGATTATCTCACGGACGTTGCCTTCCTCGATAAGCTCGGGGGTCAGGTTCTTGTCAATGACGACTGTCGTACCTCTGTCGGACAGGGACTCAAAGCCCGATTTCTGCGTCATTTCGATGAGTAAGTCGTCACGGGTCAGGACTATTTTCTCGCCCTGAACCTCGAAGGACAGCTCGCCTGTGGCTTCAAGAGCATCCATGGCATCGTTGCCGTCAAGGCTTGAAAGGGTCGCCTTGATACCGCCTAAGTACTTGCCGTACTTAGGTCCGACGGTGCGGAGCTGAGGCTTAAAGCTGTACGTGGTGAAGGCGCGGACGTTGTCGGTGAAGATAACCTCCTTAACGTTCAGCTCGTCGCGGATAACCGCGGTGAACTCCTCGGGCAAGGCTACGTCGCACTTGACGTACATCGTAGCGACGGGCTGACGGTTCTTGATAGACGCCGCGTTACGGCAGGCTCTGCCCAGCACTACAATGTCAACTACTGTTTTCATATCGCGCTCAAGCTCCCTGTCTACGAGAGTGTCGTCAGACGTGGGGTAATAGCACAAATGAACCGACACGGGTGCCGACTTATCAACCGAAACGACGAGATTTCTGTAAATATCCTCTGCCATAAAGGGGATTATGGGAGCCGCGAGCTTTGCTACTGTAACCAGGGCTGTGTGGAGGGTCATATACGCATTGACCTTGTCGGTGGGCATATCCTTGACCCAAAATCTCTCACGGCTGCGGCGGACGTACCAGTTTGACAGGTCGTCGACGAAGTCTTCAAGAGCTCTGGTGGATTCGGTAATCTTGTACGCGTCAAGATAGGAGTCAACCGCCGCGGCGGTGCTGTTCAGTCTTGACAAAATCCACTTATCCATAACCGACAGAGTGTCCCTGTCAAGGGTGTATTTCGTGGGGTCGAAGCCGTCGATGTTTGCATAGAGCACGTAGAACGCGTATGTGTTCCAGAGTGTACCCATAAACTTTCTCTGTCCCTCAACTACCGCCTCGCCGTAGAATCGGTTGGGAAGCCAGGGGGCGGAGTTAGAGCAGAAGTACCAACGGATGGCGTCTGCGCCGTAGGCGTTCAGTGCCTCGAAGGGGTCGACGGCGTTGCCCTTGGATTTTGACATCTTCTGCCCGTCCTTGTCCAGCACATGGCCGAGGACAAGCACGTTCTTGTAGGGCGCACAGTCGAATATAAGCGTGGAGATCGCCATGAGCGAGTAGAACCAGCCGCGGGTCTGGTCTACAGCCTCGCTGATGAAGTCCGCAGGGAACTGGGACTTAAACTTCTCCTGATTTTCAAAGGGGTAGTGCCACTGCGCGAAGGGCATTGAGCCGGAGTCAAACCAGCAGTCGATAACCTCGCTGACTCTGTGCATTTCTCCGCCGCAGTGAGGGCACTTCAGGGTGACGGCGTCAATGAAGGGTCGGTGGAGCTCAATGTCATCCGGGCAGTTGTCCGACATCTCTTTCAGCTCGGCAATAGAGCCGACCGCATGGCGGTGTCCGCAGGAGCACTCCCAGATGTTCAGGGGCGTACCCCAGTATCTGTTTCTCGACAGACCCCAGTCCTGGACGTTTTCCAGCCAGTCGCCGAAGCGTCCCTTGCCGATGCTCTCGGGTATCCAGTTTACCGTGTTGTTGTTTTTGATAAGGTTTTCGCGGACCGCGGTCATCTTGATGAACCAGGTGTCGCGCGCGTAATAAATGAGGGGAGTATTACATCTCCAGCAGTGTGGATAATCGTGCTCGAACTTGGGTGCCGAGAACAGCTTACCCTCTCTGTCAAGGTCGGCTATCACCTTCGGGTCCGCATCCTTTACGAACAGACCCGCATAAGGGGTTTCCTCGGTCATCTCGCCCTTTGCGTTAACGAACTGGACGAAGGGTAGACCGTACTTCTTACCAACCTGAGAGTCGTCCTCACCGAAGGCGGGGGCAATGTGTACGATACCGGTACCGTCGGACATCGTAACGTAGCCGTCGCAGGTGACGTAGTGAGCCTTGGTATTCTGGCGTGCCGCTTCCTTGCCCGAGCACTCAAACAGAGGCTCGTATTCCCGGTATTCAAGAGCCTTACCGGGCATTTCTTCAAGAATTGTATAAGCCTTCTCGCCCTCTTTTGCCAGCGGTGAGAGAACCTTGTCAAGCAGAGCCTTTGCCATATAGTACACTCTGCCGTCGATGCAGGACACCTTGCAGTAGGTGTCGTCGGGGTTAACGCAGAGAGCTACGTTTGAGGGCAGGGTCCAGGGAGTAGTCGTCCATGCAAGGAAGTATGCGTCCTCCCCACGGCACTTGAAGCGTGCGATAGCCGAACGCTCCTTTACCGTCTTGTACCCTTGCGCCACCTCGTGGCTGGAAAGGGGAGTGCCGCAGCGCGGACAGTAGGGAACGATCTTGAAGCCCTTGTAGAGCAGTCCCTTGTCCCAGATCTGCTTCAGTGCCCACCACTCGGACTCTATAAAGTCGTTGGTATAGGTGATATAAGGATTTTTCATATCAGCCCAGAAGCCTACGGTGCCGGAGAAATCCTCCCACATACCCTTATACTTCCAGACCGACTCCTTGCAGTGCGCAATAAAGGGCTCAAGACCGTATGCCTCGATCTGCTCCTTGCCGTCAATGCCCAGCTTCTTCTCAACTTCAAGCTCAACGGGCAGACCGTGGGTGTCCCAGCCGGCCTTTCGCAGCACGCGCTTGCCCTTCATGGTCTTGTATCTCGGGAACATATCCTTGATGACACGGGTCAGCACGTGACCGATATGGGGCTTGCCGTTGGCGGTAGGGGGACCGTCGAAGAACGTGAACATTTCACAGCCCTCGCGCTCGTCCATACTGCGCTCGAAAATTTTGTTGTCCTCCCAGAATTTTCTGGTCGCCTTTTCTCTCTCGACGAAATTCAGGCTCGTCGATACCTTCTCGTAAATCTCCATTTACTACCTCGGAATATATGATTGATTTTGTTAACAAAAAAATTCCGTTCCCTATGGAAACGGAAAAACCACCTATTTCACATATCAGCCAATATGCGCCCGTATTACGGAGGGCTGCCGTCGCGCCTTGTACGAATACACCTTGGGGCGCGCGACTCGGAAGTGATGTTCACGGCACGTGCATGCGAAAGAGAAGCAAATACTTATTCGTCTTCCTTCCGGCTTCGGTATCGGGCTTTCACCGTCCCCGACTCTCTGTTAACCTTTTCACGCGGCTACTGTCTTCGTCACAGTCTTTAAAATTATATAGGTATTTTATAATAATTCTACTTAATTGTCAAGCATTTTTTAAAAATAAAGAAAAAAGTGCCGCGGCGGGTAAAGATTTGCTGTTGACAACGTGTGCGAAGTTTGATAAAATAACATAGGAAAAATATAAATTACTGCGACACGATAAGCTGTTCGCACTATGAAAATACTCAGAGGACCCGTAGATGAAAGAAAAAACAGATGAAATAACCGAGCCCCGTGCCGAAGGCGTGACACAGGTGCTTGCCGATTCGGAGAAAACCGCGGTGCGCGGTCTTTGCTCAGCAGAGGTTGAAAAGAGAACCGCCGAGGGGAAGGTCAATATATCCAAGGTGAAAGCCGGCAAGAGCTACGGCAAAATCGTTTTAAGCAATCTCGTCACCTATTTCAATTTGATATATGCGCTGGTAACGCTTATACTTATATCCTTCGGAAGCTTCTCCAATCTTACATATCTCACCGTAGTTATTCCGAACGTCCTGATTGCGATAATTCAGGAGTGGCGCGCCAAGGCGACGGTTGAGAAGCTGTCGGTTACCACAGACCCCAGGGCGACGGTTGTCCGCGACGGCAGGGAGGTTGACGTCAAATCCACGGAGATAGTTCTCGGTGATTTGATGAGATTGGAGATGGGCAGACAGGTGCTGTCCGATGCCGTAGTGACAGAGGGACTGTGCGAGGCAAACGAAAGCATGCTGACCGGCGAGAGCGTGCCGGTAAAGAAACAGCCCGGCGACAGGGTCCTGGCAGGCAGCTTTATCGTCAGCGGCGTGGCGTACGCCGAGGTTGACAGGGTTGGAAACGACAATTACGTCACCTCCCTTGAAAAATCCGCAAAATCCTTTAAAGCACCTGCGTCAAACCTGTTCCGCGACCTTAACAGAATTATTAAGGTTATCGGCTGGTTTATAATTCCCTTTTCCGTGGTGCTGTTTATATCCAACCTGTTCGCATACGCCTCCGACAGCTTTGCCTTCGGCAGCTACGAGCATATAAAGCTGGTAGTGGAAAAGGTGTGCGGCTCGGTGGTGGGAATGATTCCCGCGGGAATGTATCTGCTTGTAACTCTAGCTCTGTCGCTGAGCGTTATAACCCTGGGCAGAAAGCGCACGCTTGTGCAGGATATGTACTCGATCGAGATGCTTGCCTCGGCAGACGTCGTCTGCCTTGACAAGACCGGAACCATAACCGACGGAACGATGGAGGTCGTTGACGTAATACCGCTCGGGGGGGTATCCGTGTCGGAAATTGAGGGGATTATGGAATACGTAAACGGCGAGGATGAAGGCATTAACGCCACCTCCCGCGCCCTGCTTTCAAGGTTCGGCTCGAAGCGCGGAACGGTCCTTGACCGCGTGCCCTTTTCCTCAGCGCGCAAGTACTCCGCCGCCCACGTTTCCGAGGTAGGCTGCTTTGCCGTAGGCGCGCCCCATTTCGTACCCTGTGACATCTGTGACGAGTGCGAGAAAATTATAGAGGAGCACGCCGCCCTGGGTGAGCGCGTGCTGGTGCTTGCGAAAATGGATAATACCGAGAGTCGGGGCGAGGCTCTGGCGCTTATCGCCATAGCCGACAGAATAAGACCCTCTGCCGAGCAGACGATTGCAGGCTTCCAGGATAACGATGTTACCGTCAAGGTGATTTCGGGCGACCACGCCGCCACGGTCAGTGCAATCGCAAAGCGCGTGGGTATCAAAAACGCGGATAAATACATATCATGTGAAAACGTAAGTGATGACGAGCTTCGTGCCGCCGTAGACGATTACGCCGTATTCGGCAGGGTGACACCCGAGCAGAAGGTGCTTTTGGTCAAAGCCCTGAAAGCGAAGGGGCACACCGTGGCAATGACCGGCGACGGCGTCAACGATACTCTGGCTCTGAAAGAATCCAACTGCGCCATAGCCATGGCGGAAGGCTCGGAGGTAGCTAGAAAGGTCTCGCAGATAGTTCTTCTTGACTCCGACTTCTCCACTCTTCCCGACGTAGTCAAGGAGGGAAGACGGTGCATAAACAACGTGCGCCAGTCCGCATCTCTCTTCATAATGAAGACGATCTTCACAATTCTGGTCACCTTCTTTGCCATCGTGACGGTCAGCGGTTATCCCTTCACTCCGTCGAAGTTCGCGTACCTTGAGCTGTTCGTCATCGGTATCGCTTCCTTTGCCCTGGCTCTTGAGCCTAACGAGGAGCGCATAAAAGGCTCCTTTATCGGACACGTGCTGACAAAGAGCATTCCCTCGGCTATGGCTATGTTCTTTCCCACGCTGGCAATACTCATAGTCAGCAAGACCGGTGCCGTAAATGTCGGAGTTTGCGACTCGGTGGCAATGTGCGCGGTAATTCTCATAGGCTATATAAATCTCGTTTACGTTTGCCGACCCTTTACCAAATGGCGCGCCTTCGTTGCAGGCGGTATAGGAATTCTCCTGGTTATCGCAATACCCCTCGGCGTGCTTGCGGACAGTACTCTGTTTGCCGGTGCTCCCATGTTTAATTTTGCGGCGGCGCTTTCCGACCCCGTGTTCTTCTGTGTGATTATGGCTTCGTCTTTCCTGTTCACTCTCATAATGCAGACCTTGCGAAAACCCATTGAGAAGCTTTGCTCTTTGGTCATCGGCAGGGTTGAAAAAAGAAAAACGGCGTAAGCGCCGGGAACGAAATATACGGTCTGTCGGGAAAGCGGCGTCAAAGCCCGTACAGTACGGAGAGGATGGCGGACTGCATCTTCCCGACCGGAGAATAAAATGAATGAATTAAAAGAAAGGCAGGCGACAGCGGAAAAAGCGGGAAACGCTGCAAAGCTCCCGAGGTTTTACACACGGGTTTTTAACAGACCCCGGCTTGTCGCCTTTCTCAAAATATTTGATAAATCAGCGGTGCTTCTGACAGCCGCCGCTTACTTTACCGCACTTGTATGGTGCGCTGTAAAAAATATACCCGAGCTTGTCGGCGTGCTGGTATCGACGGTTATCCCATTCGCGGGAATTTCACTGTTCCGAAAGCTTTTTAATGCGCCTCGCCCTTACGAGCTGTACGACCTGTCCGAGTTTTTTGACAGCCGGGGCTTGAAGCGCGGCTCATCCTTCCCATCGCGCCATGTCGCGTCGGCGTTTCTTATCGGCTCATCCCTCTGTTTTGTCAACCCGATAGCAGGTATCGCGGTGCTTGTTTTGGCAGTAGGTGTGGGGGCGTGTCGGGTTCTTTTGGCTAAACATTTCTTGCGCGACGTTATCGCAGGCGCGGCTATGGGAGGTATTCTCGGCACTGTCGGTATGCTCCTTGTCGGCTTGGCGTTTTCCGCGTAGCGAAGTCTTGAGCGTCTACGTACCGACTTGAAAACGGTGATATTGTAAACAAAAGCTAACATATAGATTGGAGTTAAAAATGAAATTTACATGGTTGACACAGGCAGGTTGTCTGTTTGAGAATGAGAACGTGACGGTTATGGTTGACCCCTATCTTTCCGACTCCGTGGGGGAGATTGACCCGGATAAGCACCGCAGAATTCCCGTGGATGAGCGTTTTTTTGACCTCACCCCCGACGTTATCGTGCTCACACATTCCCACCTTGACCACACCGACCCGAAGACGCTTGAAAAATTCCTTGTGCGCACGGATAAGAAAATCACCGTCCTTGCCGCCGAGGAAGCGTATGAAAAGGTGTGCGGGATGGGCGGCGGACACAACTACGTTCTTTTCGCGCCTCACACCGTATGGAATCAGAACGGCATTACCTTCTATTCGGTAAAGGCTGAGCATTCGGACAGAACCGCCATCGGCGTTATACTTGACGACGGAGAGAAGACGTACTACTGCTCCGGCGACACACTGTACAACTACGACGTTATTGACGACGTGCTCGATCTGGTTGAGTCGGGCGTGGATTACGCCTTTCTTCCAATCAACGGCGTCGGCAACAATATGAATGCAAAGGACGCGGCGGATTTCGCATACGAGCTTGGCGCGCACAAGGCGGTGCCGTTACATTACGGTCTGTTTGACTCTATTGACCCCGAGGAGTTCGATTTCGAGGACGCGATGACGGCGGAGCCGTATAGGGAGTACGAGATATAAGAAGGTGCGGTGAGTACCGAAAAAAGAGAGATAAACAGCAATAGAAAAGACGGAGATACATACCCTTACGATACGGGTGGAAAATCTCCGTCTTCTTATTTTACATTCGATTGCAAGGCGCACAGCCCCTACCGGGCGGTAATCGTTTCGAATTACGCTGACAAAGCATTATTCTTAATCGCCATCCTTAATTGTAACCTTCACCGCGAAGCGATTTCACCCGAACATCGTGAGGATTTCACACGTCTACGACGTATTTCACAGCGGCTTTGCCGCTATTTCACGCGTAGCGGAGTCGAGCCCCAGCGAGCGTAGCGAAGCCTGTTAACCGACAAATCCTATCTTTCTTCTTACCTTGGACATGGTGCGGCGGGCGCAGTAGGAGGCTTCCTCGGCACCCTTGCGCATGACGTCCTCAAGATGCGCCTTGTCGCTGATAAGACGGGCGTATTCCTCCCGCACGGGTAAAAGACCGTCTGCACAGGCTTCACCTACCGCCAGCTTGAAGTCGCCGTAGCCGACCCCGTCGAATTCGCGCTCTATTTCCTCAAAGCTCTTGCCTGTAAATGCACGGTAAATGGTCATTAAATTCGACACGCCCGGCTTCTCTTCGCTGTATCTGATGCAGGATTCCGAGTCTGTGACGGCACGCTTGAACTTGCGCATAACCTCGTCCTTGGAGTCGAGAATGTAGACGACGCCTGCCGGGTTAGGGTCGGATTTCGACATCTTTGCCGTGGGGTCGGCAAGGGACATTATCTTCATGGTGTCGGCGGGGATATAGCCCTCGGGAATCTTGAAGGTGTCCGAATAAATCTGGTTGAATCTCGCCGCCACATCGCGCGCCAGCTCTAAGTGCTGCTTCTGGTCAATACCTACGGGCACGATGTCTGTCTGATACAGGAGAATATCCGCCGCCATAAGCGCCGGGTAGGTGAAAAGCCCCGCGTTTATGTTCTGCGCGTTCTTCGCGCTCTTGTCCTTGAACTGGGTCATTCTCGACAGCTCGCCGAACATGGTATAGCAGTCCAAAATCCAACCCAGCTCCGCGTGCTGGGGAACCTGCGACTGGACGAACAGGGTGTTTTTGTTCTCGTCAAGGCCGCACGCCATATAGAGAGCCAGAGTCTCGTAGGTTCTGCGTCGAAGGTCTGCCGGAACCTGCCTTACCGTTATGGCGTGCAGATCGACTACGCAGTAAAAGGTCTTGTATTCCTCGGAGAATTTTGTAAAATTCTTTATTGCTCCGAGATAGTTTCCTATCGTGAGATTTCCCGAGGGCTGAACCCCGGAAAATACTATTTTCTTGTCGTTTGTATCTGCCATTTTCAGTCTTTCTCCCGTGTCAGGTGTAACTTTTGCTCTTATTATACATTCGCCCGTGTCAAAAGTCAAGAGCCGAGGGATAATTGAGAACTGAAAGTTTACATACTCTACATTCTTATTATTTATTTTATTAATAAATTATTCACAATTGTGTGCTATAATATCAAACTGGCAAGTTGTGTGAATATCGGCCGCCGTTATTGGTTTTCGTGCCGAAAAAACAGACTGCCTATGCGGAAAAACAAATCGAAAGGAAGTCGGATATCCCGACTGCGTGACTGAAATGATAAAAGTCGAAAATCTGGTTAAGAGATACGGCTCGAATTTTGCCCTTAACGACGTGTCCTTTGAGATAGGCGAGGGGGAGATAGTCGGACTTCTGGGTCCCAACGGAGCGGGAAAGAGTACCGCCATGAATATACTGACGGGATATTTGTCCTCCACCTCAGGGCGGGTGTACATAGACGGCGTCGATATACTTGAAGATCCGATAACCGCGAAGAGAAATATAGGCTTCCTGCCCGAGCAGCCTCCGGTTTACGGCGATATGACGGTAATGGAGTATCTGCGCTTCGTCTACGAGCTTAAGGGCTGTAAGCTGGACAGAGACGCGCACCTTGACGAGATAATATCAGTAGTCAAGCTGGGCGAGGTTAAGAACCGTCTTATAGCCAACCTCTCCAAGGGAAACAAACAGCGCGTGGGTATTGCTCAGGCCTTGGTCGGCGACCCCAAGGTGCTGATATTCGACGAGCCCACCATAGGACTTGACCCGAAGCAGATACTTGCGGTAAGAAACCTGCTGAGGACCCTGGCGCGCAATCACACCGTAATTCTGTCAACTCACATTCTCGCAGAGGTTCAGGCCGTGTGCGAGAGAGTTATAATCATAAACAAGGGCAACCTTATCGCAGACCGCCGCACCGACGAGATAGTCAAGGCTATCGAGGACGACTACCGCTACCGCGTGAAGATTTGCGGTCCGGTCAAGGAGGTTGAATCTCTGCTGTCCAAGATAAACGGCGTCAAGAACGTTGAGTCGACCGGCGACAGGGATATGGATTCCTACGCGTTCGTCATCGACAGCAACAAGGGCATTGACGTAAGAAAATCCGTTTTCAATCTCTGCGCATCCCGCAGCTGGGCTATTATCGGCATGGAGCCGGTGGGCACCGATCTTGAAACCGTGTTCATCCGGCTGGTGGATCGCTCCGACGGAGTGGTACAAAAGGACGGCAGAAAGACGAAGAGCCGTAAAGAATCCAAAAACGCATAAGGAGAGAAAAAATGCTTGCCATATTCAAAAAAGAGCTGAAGGGCTATTTCACCGGTGCCGTAGGCTACGCCTTCCTGTTTATATATCTTGCGGTCGCGGGTATAATGTTCGCCTTTCTGACCCTGTTTTCAATGAGCTCCAACGTCACGACCTTTTATACCTTTATGCTGCTGCTGTCCGCCGTGGCTCTGCCCATTCTTACGATGAAATCCTTCAGCGAGGAGAGAAAGACCAAGACCGAGCAGCTCCTGCTCACCTCTCCGGTATCGCTGCCTTCAATGGTGCTGGGTAAGCTCCTTGCCTCCTACGTTATCTTTGCAGGGTGTATAATCCTCACCTCCTTGTATTTTCTTTTCCTCATACCCTTTACACAGCTTCAGTTTACCGTGCTTCTCGGGAACGTGCTTGCCATGCTTATGGTAGGTCTGGTGTTTATAGCCGTAGGAATTTTCGTGTCCGCGCTTACGGAAAATCAGCTTGCCGCCGCCATCGGTACTATCGGAATACTGCTCGCCTTCCTCGGCGTAGGTATCCTCAGCTCGCTGTTTCCCTCGGATTACCTCATCAGATTTATTCTGGACGGGCTCTCCATACTCACAAGATTTCAGTCCTTCGTAAACGGGTACTTTGATTTCGCAACCGTGCTTTATTATCTGTCGGTGGCGGCTGTGTTCGTATGGCTGACAATAAGAGTTTTTGACCGCCGAAGATACAGCTGAGGCAAGGGAAAAAGTAAATAGTGAATAGTGAAGAAGTAAGGTAGATATATGAAGAAACCATCAATTAAGCGAGGGGAGCTGCTGGAGAACAGAAGCGTGCTGTCGGTGACGCTGACGGTGATTCTGATTTTCGCCATAGTGGCGGTGAACGTGTTTGCCTATGCCGTAACGAATACCTTTGGACTGTATTTTTACTCCCCGAGCACCGAGGACACGGTTTCGGGAAATACGGACGCCATGTTCAAAGAGGCTATTTCCGGCGGGGAGCAGGTGCGCGTCACCTTCTGTATGGATGAGAGCAAGCTGTCGGCTCACTCTACCGGCTCTCTGGTCTATCAGACCGCCAAGGCGCTCCAAGATCGTTACAATGACAATAATTTCCTAGAAATCAGATATATTAACATAATCACGGGTCTTGACCAGTCGGGAAACCGGGTCGACCTGTCGAAATATCAGAAGGATATGCGCGGTAACGATACCGCAGTCAATTCCTCCACCGTTATTTTTGAGTGCGGCGAGCAGTACAAGGTTGTCACCGACACCTACACCACGGCTGGCTTCTATCAGTTCTACACCCTGGATTCGAGCGGAAACGTGTACGCCTACAACGGCGAGGAGGTATTTGCCTCAATGATTGCCTGGGTGCTGACTCCCGACAGAGAGCACGGCACGGCTTATCTGACCCAGAACCACGGCGAGACCGCCGATATGTCCCTGACCACCGTGCTGTCCTGTGCCGGCTACTACGTAGACCTGATAAATCTCAGACAGAGTGAGGTTCCCTCCGACGCCGACCTGATTATCATTTCCGCGCCTACTTCCGACTTTGAGCGTGGCGCGGAGGGCTCGGGCGTGCGTGCAGAGATCGAAAGACTCAGCGACTATATGGACAGAGGCGGAAATCTCTTGGTGCTGTTCGACCCGATGGTAAAAAGGCTTCCGGTATTTGAAGCCTTCCTTGAGGAATACGGCTTTAAGATGCCCTCGGTTGTAAGCGAGTCGGGCAGCTTCTCCAGATACCTCGTAAAAGAGAACGGAGCTTCCATCACCACCGACGGCATGAGCTTCGTGGCGTCGCCTGCACCGACCGACGGAAACATTGTTGCAGCCGATATAAACTCGGTGATGAGTGCCTACGGAGGAAACCGCGTTCTGGTCAGCAGAAGCGCGTATCTTGAGCTGTCAAAGGGTGCGAAGCCCTTGCTCATGTCCTCCTCCGATGCCGTAGCCGTCTCGGGCGGCGAGGTATACGACAGATCCGGAAATTACGCAGTCGCGGCATACAACGCGGTGGCTGTGGGTACGGACGGCAAATACGCCAGAATAGCGGTTATTCCCGACATTTACGTCACCTCCTCGGAGGCTACGGTCACGAATACCTATACGAACAAGAATTTCATATACGCAACGATGAGCGTGCTTTTCGGCTCTTCATCAGCACCCTACGGATGCAAGAACGTTATGACCTCTACCACCATGCTTGAGGGCTTGACTCAGGGCACGGCAAGGGGGATAACTGCCGCCATTCTGACGGTTCCGGTAGTCATCGCCGCCGTCGGTGCGGTCGTGCTTATAAGGCGTAAACACAGATAAAAAACAGGTAACGACAGGTAACAAGTTAATGAAAAAAAGTTTATTCAGGGGCAAAAGCACCCGAACGAAAATATTTACCGCGGTGACGGTAGTTGCCATACTTCTGCTTTTGTGCGTCAATATGCTCTTCACGTATTTGTGCGGACAGAATCAGCTGTTTTGGGACATGACGCCCGAGGGCTTCTACACCATGACGGATAACATGGTATCTGCCTGCAGGGATATACTTGACGCGGAGGACGGAGAGGGCAACAAGAAGCAGATTGACATCACCTTCTGTGCCGACCCGGACGTGTTGGCTGCAAGTCCGGATATGCGCCCTACATATTTTATGGCGCTCCAGCTGCGGAACAGATTTTCCAACGTCAGCGTGAAGACGGTGAACCTCAGCGTGAATCCCACGGCGGTTGACAGGTACAAGACTACCTCGCGCCAAAAGATAAAATCCACCGACGTAATAGTAGCCTACGGCGACAAGTACAGAGTGCTGTCCGGCACGTCTATGTGGACCAGCGATTATTTCTCCTACAACGGCGAGTACAGAATGGTGGAAGCTCTGGCTTCGCTCACGGCGGTAAACAAGCCTAAGGCGTATTTCGTCACCGACCACGGCGAGCTTTATTACGACCCGGAAAATCCGGAGTCCGAGAGCAGTCTGAAATGCGCGTCCCTTGCCGATCTGCTCACCGACTGCGGTCTTGAGATACGCACGCTGAAGCTGTCGGAGGTTGATGCGATACCCGAGGACTGCGTGCTGCTCATATTCAACAATCCCGTATCAGACCTGCAGTACGACAGCGAGGCGGCGGGCAGCTACGGCTATATTTCGGATTCGGAGAAGATTGACAGGTACCTCGTCAGCCATGCAGGCTCGGTGCTGTTCACCAAGGATTACACGGTCAGCCTTCCCAACTTTGAGGAATACGCCTCCGAGTGGGGAATTAAATTCAATGGTTACCTCGTAAAAGAGGAGGAGAGATACCTGACGGGTGTCGGCGAGGAGGGCTCTGCGATAATCGCAACCTACGATAAAGACGAGCAGTCCTACGGCTACGCTTATTACGGCGATTACAGCGCCCTTTCCAGCGCGCCTCAGATGATATTCACAAATACCGGCTTTATCAGCTGTTCTTTCCCGGACGGCGAAATTGAAAAGGAGCCCGGAACCGAGAACGCCAGCCGCGAATACGCCGCCTTCATAGGCACGACCGACAAGGCGTCGGCGTACGATTACGGCACGGATATACCCGGCGTTGCGTACGAGGGCTATATGTCGCTGTGCGCAGCTTCGGTAAGAAGCTCCCTTGACGCAGTTACCGCCGACATTACGAATTCCTATTTCTTCTGTGCGAACTCCGCAGACTTCCTGTCGAACGAGCTGCTGGGCAATGAGGCTTACGCGAATTACAGCGTTATGTCTACCGTTATCAACAACCTTTCCAGAACCGACCGCTTTGCCGATATGATTCTCGGCGGTCTGTCCGGCAACTCTCCGTCCTACGGAGGAAAGCAGACCGTCAGCACCTCCCTCAGCGAGGAAACCGAGAAGGTTTACACCTCCGATACCACCGACCTCGTTACAGTCGTTAAGATAAACTACGGCGTAACCGACGGCGCAAGAGCGGGTATAACTCTGTTCGTATGCGCAATTCCCGTTGCCGTACTCGTTTTGGGAATTGCCGTGTTCATAAAGAGAAAGTTTTTGTAAGGAGGCACGGGAAGTGAAAGAAGTCAAAAAATTCAGACTGAAAAGACAGCACGTCGCGATAATATCCTCTGCCGCCCTTCTTCTTGTTTTTATTGTAGCTTCGATTATCGTAAATTCGGTTATCGCGCCGATCATATCGGCGAACGACGGCGAAGAGAAGGATAAAATACCCCTTATCGAGGGCGAGGACTATCACCTGTCGACGCCGGTTGCCTATCCTTATTTCTCATCCTCGGCGGTCACCTATATGACGGTGAAAAACGAAGAGGGCGCGTTCGAGCTGGTCCGCGACCCGGTTACCGGCTTGCTTACGATTTGGTACGAGGACGAGGACGGGGAAAGTGTGATATACGCGCCTCCCATACTCGATTCCGAAGGAACAGATACCTACGATTCGCTCTACGCGCTTTCGGATTCTTCATCCTCTGCCGTAGGCGGTCCGAACATTACCTATCTGTGCGTGGCTCTCGGTTCTCTGTATTTCTCCGACCGCATAGAGCTCCCCGAGGATGAAACCGAGAGGGCAAGGGTCTTGCGCGGATACGGCTTTGATTCCGACAACGTCTCTGCGGTAGGCGTTACCTATACCGCGGAGGATAAGACTGCACAGCCCGATGAAAACGGGAAATATCCTACGGTGGAAAAGGGACACGCCGTAATAATCGGCGGTCAGCCTATCTCAGGCGTCGGCTACTACTTTATGGTAGACGACCGCGACGACTACGTGTACTATTCGGGAAACAATTATCTCGCCTACGCTCTTTGCGGAGTTGAAACCTACATAAAGGGCAATCTGATTTGCGAGAGCACCAGCGGCCCTTACGCCTTCCTGTCCCCTCACCTTACCACCGACTTCAAGCTGTGGAAGAACACGGTTCACGACACGGTCGGAGAGACCGTAGCCGCAGGTGCCAACGTTATTGCCACCGGTATCACAATGAGACCGAGAAACGAGGGTGCGGACTATCAGCTCCCCGAGGGCGGAAATTACGACGGCTATGAATACGATTCCCAAGGGATCTTGGGCTTCGACCTTTCGGGAGCACTTAAGGGACATCCCGACCTTGAAAGATTCAGAAAAATGCTCGAGGGTGTTGCAAAGGTAGGCGCCCTTGGCGAGTATATGAGCGATAGGCTGTATCTTACCCAGCTTATGGTTCTGTGCGAGGGAGGAACGTCAAAGGTCATAGATTTCACAGAGAGCGACAGCGTCGAATATACCTATACAATTATCGATATTGAGTCGGTTATTACCGAGTGTGAGGAGCTTGTCGCAGACGGCACGCCTGTCAGCGAGGGCAATCTCATCAAGGTTGCGTATTACTACAAAATAAACGGCACGGACGCCAATTCGCTGCCTCACCACGCGGTGCTTGACCTGTCAAGCGGGCTGATACCCGAGGAAACCGCGGCTGCGCTTTCTTCCATGACCGTCGGAGAGCTGGAGGTCGGCGAATTCCTGACCTTCACGGTGAGCTACACCAAGGAGAATGCCTTGTATTCTCAGGACAGACTGGTTATTTCGTCAATCGTCGGCGTGTACGACAAAGACGGCAACGCGACAGACAAGGTTGCCTCTGACAGCTACGTCACCTTCACCTATTACGAGGTGACAGAGGGGGTAAGCACCGACAAGAAGACCGTAACGCTCAATATGGCGGAAAATCCGGAGAACAGTTCCGAAAGAGATAAAAAGGTCAGAGAATTTCTCCTCGGAAAGTCAAGCGGCGCGGTTCTCGAAAAGACCGTTTACAGTTACGACGGCTACTACGAGATAATGCGGGAATTCATCTGCTACGCGCTTTCATCCGTGGACAGATTTATTACCGCGGAGCCGGTTGCCGCATTCAAATTCGTCAACGCCTCCGAGCGCGACCCCTTCTATGGTGAGAGCTATTACAAGAACACTCTCCCCGGTGCCGCGAGCATTTACGGCATCAACGCCTCTGTTTGCGAGGCATTGGTGAAGTATCTGGGCGGCGTCGGTGAGAGCGGAAACGTTTCAAACGGTCTTGCGGGCGAGACGGTTCACGTGGGACTTGACACCTACGCTATGGAAAAGTACGGGCTTTACGCGAATACGATATATTTTGAGCTTCCCCGCGGTATCAGAGCCGAGGCAGACGAGGGAAATAACGAGGACCCGGACGAGCTTACCGATTACAGGTGGATGGGCACCGTCGGCTTTACTCTTTACATCAGCGACCCTCGGTACGACGAGGACGGAACCCGATTCAGATACGTGGGCTCGGATATGTACAACCTGGTCGCAAAGGTGTACGACGAGGAGCTTGACTTCGTTGACAAATCCTTTGAGAATTTGTGGGCGAGAAAGCATCTTGTGCTTATGGATATTTCCAACCTTAAATCGATTGAATTCGATTTCAATATGAAGGACGTGTACGGAGATTACGTATTTGACTACTATCTCAGCGAGGTTTTGGGACCCGACGGCTCGACCAAGGTTGAAATACCATACGTGGATATTACCGTAAAAGGCAGCTCAGAGGACCGTATGGACACGGTGCTTGAAAAGTATTTGAACGGAAACCGCACTACCTATAATATTACTCCCCTGTATCAGAACGAGCACAAGGGCGGCAGTACCGATATCACGGTTGACGCAGACGGCAACTCAATGGGCGTCGCAAACTTCAAGGAGGCGTTCTTCGTCCTTCAGCTGACCAGATATTCCGGTGCGGTCACAGAAGAGGAGCAACAGGCAATCAAGGATTCGGGAGTCCCGCCTCTTATGACCATGAAGCTCAAGCTTAAAGACGTTGACGGATATTACACATACGAGTTTTACAGGTACAGCGACAGGCGCGTGGCTGTAACCGTGTACGTTTCGTCGCACGCAGGCACGCCCCAGTCGGAGAAGGCAACGGGATTTTATATCACCACCTTTGCTTTCAAAAAGCTGGTGGCAAACTTCACGGGACTTTTGAACGCCGAAATTCTGGAAAACGAAACGGGATATTACGACGAGTGAGGGTAAATCGGTAATCGGGAGCTGTCTTTCGGGCGGATTTGCCTCTGCTCCCCGCGGTTTTGCCGCATTTTTGACGGCAGTTTTCTTATGATTTAAAGTATTTTAAGAAAAAACGAAAAAATGTTTGCATTTTCCAAAATTATATGCTATAATAATATGCACGCTGATTTTGAGCCTACCTGTGAGGCCGGCGGCGGATAATATTCGTGATAAAAAAAGAAATATACGAGGATTCAACAATGAAAAAGAGAATTATCAGTTTGATTCTTGTCGTCGCAATGGCGGTATGTGCTCTTGTCGGCTGCGGATACAGCTATGAGAGCGACGACCTGACCAAGTATGCGACGTTTGACAAAGAGGCTTTTGTAAGCGCACTTCTCAGTGTGTCAAGCCCTCTTGAGATTGCCGACGGCGACTTCGGTACCGACGAGGCTGTAAGAAACAACAAGGTGCAGGACAAGATTTTCACCAGTCTTGGCAGCTCTGTTAATACGGAAGATAAGATTTACGAGGGCGAAATCTCCAAGTACGACATTCTCTATTACAGCTACTATGTTACCGCAACCGTAAAGGACGCGGACAAGAATGACGTTGAGCGCGTCTTCTTCGCAAAGAGCAAGCTTGCCGCTGCAAGCGCAACGAAGCTTCAGCTGGGCTTCAGCGAGTATTCCTCCGAGCTTAACGAGAAGATAAGCGAGATCATGCTCGGCAAGAACATTGAGGATTATATCTATAAGACCGATACGTCCCGTGCTATCGCCGCAGGAGACAAGTTCTACGTTTCTTACACCAAGAGCGTACCCCAGTTCAACACCGACGGCAGCCTCAAGGCCGATGAGGAGGGCAATCCTCTCTACGCCGACGAGACTCATGCGTACGAGGTGCTGACCGCGGTAGATTTGCCTGAGAATATCGAGGCGGCTCTCAGCTTCGTTCAGCAGCTTCTCGGCAAGAAACCCGGTAAGGTTTCATCAGACATCAAGGCTTCCGAGGATTTTAACGGCACGAGCTACGACGTTACCTATTCCGACGTAAACATTCACTGGGTAGTTGACTCCATGAACACGGAGATCACGGTTACCGATACTACCTACACAAGCACTAAGAAAGAGACTGCCGAGGACGGCAAATCCTACGATCTTAAGGACGTAGAGCTTACCTATCACATTCTCCCCGTATACTTCCTTGACGTTGACGCGGAGATTACCCCCTATTCGGTAATCAAAGAGCTTCTCGGATCGCTTACCGTTGGTAAGGACTCCGACGGCGACGGTGAAATCAGCAAGGACGAGTACGGCACCTTCAGCTTCCTTCACGAGGATCTGAAGAACGGCGACGAGGCTATTGCCGACATCGTTACCAAGCTCAACGAGCTGCTCACCGAGTACGACGAGAAGATCGATGCTGTCACAGCTGCCAAGAAGACTCTTGACAGCGCGCAGAAGACCGTTGACGAGAAGGGTGAAAACGCTACCGATGCTCAGAAGACCGCTCTTGAAAATGCCAAGAAGGAATACGACGAGGCTGTAAAGAAGCAGGACGAGGCTGAGGCTGAGGTTGACGCTCAGATAGAGAAGCTTCTCGGCTGCGGCGAAGACCTTGATACCAAGGTTATTGAGGAATATACTCAGTCCGTATACGACGCGCTGGAGGATGCATACGAGGCAGAGCTTGCAAAGAACCTTTCTTACAAGGTATGGGAGCTTGCAGAGAAGAGCATCACCTACAAGGAGAACGAAGACGGTACTCCCGTGCTTCCCTGGGATTCCGTACACGACTTCTACAACCGTTCTGTCGAGAAGTACAAGTACGATTTCTACACCGGAACCTATTCCACTACCAACAATATTTCCAACTATGAGCAGTATAACGGAGACTTTAACGCCTTCCTTAAGATTAAGGTAGGACTTACCTCAAGCGCAACCATGCAGCAGGTCTATGACGTTATAGGCGCTGAGGCTGAGGAGAACGCAAGACAGCTTATCCTCACGTATTCTATGTACAAGGCGTTCGGTGAGGACGTTGCTCTTACCGAGGAGGATAAGAATTCCGCTAAGAATATGCTCGCTATCTACGAGATGATTTACGGCGAGGGGTATGCCACTCTTGACGATTTCATTCACGCTGCGGTTCTTGACAACGTAATGGATTACATTCTTGAGGTTGAGGAGCGCGCCGAGGACGAGACCGACCTTACGGTTGTGTTCAAGCGTGTCAATTACGTAATCGAGTCCGGCGATACCGACGAGGAGTCCTCGGAAGACGCCGAGTAATAAATGACAATTCAGGGGGGCTGTGCGATACGAATAACGTTACAGCCCCTTTTATAATGTGGCAGGAAAATGAAAGAGGTTTATTTATACACAGACGGCGCTTGCCGAGGCAATCCCGGCCCGGGAGGCTGGGGAGCTATATTAGTATATGGCGTCCACGAAAAAGAGCTTGCGGGCGGTGAGCCCGAGACGACTAACAACCGCATGGAGCTTATGGCGGCAATATCGGGGCTTGAAGCCTTGAAGGAGCCTTGCTCGGTTATCCTGACCTCGGATTCAAAGTACCTGTGCGATGCCTATAACGAGGGCTGGATTTACGGCTGGCGCGAGAAGGGCTGGCGCAAGGGAAAGGACGAGCTTAAAAACCCCGACCTGTGGGAGCGGCTCTACCGGCTCACCGAGCGTCATAAGGTCAGCTTCGTTTGGGTAAAGGGGCACAACGGCCATCCCTACAATGAGAGATGCGACAGGCTGGCGACGGCTTTTGCAGACTCTTTCTCATAAAAGAATTATCAAAAGAAAAAAGCGGAGGTTCCGATGGGAAGTCAGAACGGTAATAAAAAAGTAAAGAAACTGAGCCGCACCGAGCAGGAACGGCTGGCGGCTAAAAATGCGAAGCGCACAAAAATATTTCTCTTGGTATTTGCCTCTATTGCTCTCGTTGGAGTTATAGTGGGCATCGGCGTTGGAATCGCGGCGGCAATCGACGCGAGCAAGTACAACGAGTTCGTAGACTACAAGTCAAATATGGCAGGTTACGTTTATATTTCTCCCGAGGATTACAAAAACTTCGATGTAAATATGCTCGTTAATATCCCGGACGAGCATGATATTGACCTGGCAATAATGAAGCTCCTGTATCAGCACAGAGAGGACTTTGAGACCGACGACCTCAACGGCGACGGCATAGAGGACGACAAATACCACGCAAAGGAAAATATAAAGAATCAGACGATAAATCTGGGTGATACAGCTAATATCTTCTACCGCGGTTATTACATAAACGACGACGGCGACAAGATTTACTTTGACGGCGGCTGCAACTTTGCAAGCTCCACCGCAAGCAGCGATAAGCCCACCTCACTGGGTATCGGCTCGGGCAGCATGATTGACGGTATCGAGACCGGTCTTATCGGCAAGAATATGAAGGACTGGGCGACACTTCGGAGAATTTCCTCCGCAGATACGGTCCGAGAGGGTGATATCGTATATATTTCCTACGATTCCATTCTGTATAACGGCACGTCCAAAAAGGATCAGTACTCATTAGTTGACCTGTCAGACCCCAAGCTCGCAGAGAAGTGGGGCGAAGGCTTTAAAGAATACATTATAGGCAAGGAAGCGGGCGTTGAAATCGATGACTTGTATATGAATACGAGAGTCGGTGAGGACGGCTCTGAGGAAACCGATATTTACTCTTCCGTAAAGGTTGAGAAAATTATCAGAATTACCGCGACCGAGGAAAGACCCATACTTGTGGTTGACGCGCAGTTCCCGCTGAATTACGGCAACGAGGAGCTGGCAGGCAAGGAGGCTAAGTTTGAGATTTTCATAATGACCACTCAGCTTTACAGCACTCCTGAGTTTAACGATGAGTTTATCACCGAGACTCTTAAAGTTACCGCAGAGGACCTTGCAGATTACGAGGGCGACACTCTCACCGAGAAGTACAGAGCAAAGCTTCTTGAGGAGAAGATGGAAGAGCACGACGATGAGATTTACAGCGCGTTCGTTACCGCAATGTGGGAGCACTACATGGATAAAGTGGTTGTGAAGAAGTACCCTATGGGCAACGTTAAGCAGCAGTACGACGCCGTGGTTTCCGAGATCGAGTCCTTCTATAATTATTACAAGTCCAGCTACGGCTTCACTTCGATAAAGGATGCCGCAGAGGTATATCTTGAGGGCTATTACGGCATCACCGGCTTCACCGATTGGCAGGCAGCGGTTGAGGAACAGGCGAAGCTCGCCCTGAAGAGAATGATGACCCTGTACTATATTGCACAGGAATGCAACTTCATCCCGAGCGATGAGGAGTTTGACGCAGCCTACGAGAAGGAGTACAACGAAACCTTTGAGAGCTATCTTGAAAGTCAGGAATGTACTCCCGACGAGTACGACACCGTAGAGGAGTACGAGAAGGCAAAGGCTGACCACAAGAAAACATTTGATACGTATTACAGCGAGGAGTATTTCACCGAGAGCGTTTACTATGAGTTCGCTCTTGATAAAATCCTTGAAAACTTTGCAAATATCAAATATCCCGAGCAGTAGAATTCGGGCATAAACGAATAAAAAGCGAGAAGGTTTTAAAATAAACTTTCTCGCTTTTTGTTTTTTGATTTTTAAGCTTTTTTATTTCTTTTCGGTCATTTTCGCTTGCGCCGGGATGCACCGACCCCGTTTGACGGGCTGACGCTAAGAATTATGCCGCTACCGAAAACGTGAGAGTAGCAGAATCCGCATCTATTGAATCGACGGTAAACGTATAAATGAGTGCTTCACCGTTGTCAAGATGTGTTTCGGGAAGGCTCTCACCCGCTACGTACGTATAATGCTCCTCGGCGGAGAGTACGTATTCGATCAGGTTATCCTCCGTGCCGTAGGAATCGGACGGATCCGTGTTGTTGTTATAGACGTCGTAATATACTTCACCGTCATATTCCTCTTTATAGAGCGATGCGTTCACGTGGTAGACGATTATTCCATCGCGGGAAAAATATCCGCCGTCACCTGAATTAAGTCCCTCGGACTTATAATACACAACTATAAAGTATTCCTGATATGCACCGAGTGAGGGATCCCAGTTGTTTGCAATAATTATGGTGTCACCGGTCGCCTCGAAGCTCTCGAGCGTAAGCGTGACCTGACTGTCAGTCGTTACAAGGCGTGATGAAGTAATCCAGCCGAAATTGAACTTGGTATATGCGTTATGGTCGCCCGACATGGAATCCATTACGTCGCATCCGCCCATCGGACTTACGACGTATGCGGTGTCATAGTAATCGTCCGCTCCGAGAATGTGACCGAACTCGTGGATAAAGGTATATGTATTTACAGCGTCTGTGTAATCATAGCCTACGTTTCCGTCCTCGTCATATCCCTCGTTGAGGAACTGATAGGATGCCCAGAGGTAATCATTGGCAGATACACCGTCGTATTCATAATATTCGCCATTGTCATCCGTGTAAAAATTCCAATATCTGTAAGCCCAGTTGAAATTGTCTTCACCTACGTCAACGGTGCTGATAAGCACTACCGCGTCGATTATTCCGTTGCCGTCGGAATCAAATTCAGACAGATCCATAAACGTATCAAGATATGCGAGCGCTTCGTTGAGTATCATCTGATCGCCAATGTCAATTTCGGTACCATAATACGACATAGTCGCGTTTTTATAATACTCGCTTGTATTTGAGGGTCTGAACCAGAAGTCAAGAACCGTGATATCAAGCTCCAGCTTTCCGTAGCTTGAAATATAGTAATAATCGAATACCGAATAGTAATCAGCGGCACCGTCTTTAAGGAAAGCCTTTTCGATAACGGATATGTCGTAGCCTTTGCTTTCAGCGGTTATGTCAGAGAAATCAACGGGTATTACCAATACTCCGGGAGTGCCGACCGTGGGACAGCCGTCCAGGTAATATCCCTGGTCGGTTACGTCCTTGACGTTTGTAGCTTCTGTAAAATCAATATCAAATACGCCGTCCGTACCTTCGGGCAAGCCCTTGCCGTCGTTGGTGATTATATCCGCATCGGGAGTAGAATCTCCACCGGGGTTGTCGCCGGGTTCGTCTGTCGACTCATCTAACAGATATGCGTAGACGTCTACGACATAGTAACCTTCATATTCGTAGTAGGAGAGGTCAACATAGAAGTCGCCCTTTGAGAATAAGTACCAGGTGTCGCCGTATTCGTCAACGTCGGTTCCGTCATCGGTGTATGCTGCGAAGAGCGCAAGATATGCTTCAAACTCCGCCTCTGTGTTGTCGAAGGCATAGAAGTGTACTCCGTTTTCGCCGTCTTCGGTATAAAATTCAACGTAGTACTCATCGTTGGGGATGAAGGGGATAACCTCGCCGAGCAGTTCGGCAATATCTGCCTTTTCGGACTCGGTAAAGTCGTTGTAGGTATGCTCTGTGTTGTCACCGTCGCCGGGCTCGTCTGTCGACTCATCTAACAGATATGCGTAGACGTCTACGACATAGTAGCCTTCATATTCGTAGTAGGAGAGGTCGACGTAGAAATCGCCCTTTGAGAAGAAATACCAGGTGTCACCGTATTCGTCAACGTCGGTTCCGTCATTGGTGTATGCCGCGAAGAGTGCAAGATATGCTTCAAACTCCGCCTCTGTGTTGTCGAAGGTATAAAAGTTTACTCCGTTTTCGCCGTTTTCCGAATAGAATTCAACGTAGTAATCATCATTGGGGATGAATGGGATAACCTCGCCGAGCAGTTCTGCAATATCTGCCTTTTCGGACTCGGTAAAGTCGTTGTAGGTATGCTCTGTGTTGTCACCGTCGCCGGGCTCGTCTGTCGACTCATCTAACAGATATGCGTAAACGTCTACGACGTAACCGTCGTACGTTTCGTAGTAGGAGAGGTCAACATAGAAGTCGCCCTTTGAGAAGAAATACCAGGTGTCGCCGAATTCGTCAACGTCGGTTCCGTCATCGGCGTATGCTGCGAAAAGTGCAAGATATGCTTCAAACTCCGCCTCTGTGTTGTCGAAGGTATAGAAGTTTACTCCGTTTTCGCCGTCATCGGTATAAAATTCAACGTAATACTCATCGTTGGGGATGAATGGGATAACCTCGCCGAGCAGTTCTGCAATATCTGCCTTTTCGGACTCGGTAAAGTCGTTGTAGGTATGCTCTGTGTTGTCGCCGCCCTGTGAGGGATCGTCTGTGTTGTCACCGCCCTGTGAGGGATCATCTGTGTTGTCGCCGCCCTGTGAGGGATCGTCGGTGTTGTCGCCGCCCTGTGAGGGATCGTCGGTGTTTTCGCCGCCGCCCGGAAGCGTTCCGTCATCGCTTGTGTCATCATTGCCGGGTTTATTGCCCAAGACATCATTAAGCTGACTGCATGATGCCAAAACCGACACAATAAGTAAAAGTGCGATTATCAGTAGTGATAGTTTTTTCATATTTTTCTCCAAAAACAGTCTTTTTCTCGGAGTTTCCTTCAAGATACCGTAATTATAACACAATAATATTAAAAAATAAATACTTTTTTATATAAATATTAAAATTTGACAAAGAAATTATCTCTTCATAAAAAAACAAGCGGATGTTTCATTCAGACAGCCTCCGAAAAAGGGAAAACTACAGCTTTATACCGAGGTACTACATATACTCCTTCAGCTCCTCGTCGCTCGCTATAAGCTCGGCGAGAAATTCACGGGGGCTGACGCGCAAAGCACCGTTGCCGAGAATGATATACTGCTCGTCCATATCCGAGGTTACCACACGGACGTAATTGTCCTTTGCAATTTCGTAGGTCGCCTTCTCAATATAGGCGTCGGCGGTCTGCTTCTCTTTGGTGTAGACTACCGTGGTGTTTCCGCACCTTTGTATGCTTCCCGTGCCGTCCTTGACGGCGTATGCGTCGAAGACCAGAATCGTTCTGCATTTGTGGAATGCGGTATAATTGCACAAATCACGTATGAGCATATCACGCGCTAATGCAAAGTCCCGCTCTGCCGCCTTTGATAGGTGCTCCCAGGCGTGTATGACGTTGTAGCCGTCTACGAGCAGATATTCACAGCCGCGCTTTTGGGGCTTCGGAGGCTTTCGTCTTTGCTCCGGCTTTGCCTCGTTGACCTGCTTTTCTGCGACGCGCCTTTCTTTGACCTTGCCGTAGGTCGCCTCGAAAATGCGCATCAGCTCCTTGTCCTCTGCGGCAGTCCCCCGATAGACCGAGGCACGTGCCCGTGTCGGAATTTCGGGGCTTTCCGAATTTTCTTCTGCATTGCCCTCGCCTATGGAAAGGTGCATTTTCCCGTCCGCTTCATACCAGGGTACGAAGTAGCCGGAGCCTCCTTTGCAGAATACCGAGCCTGACGGATTTCTCGCGTCCAGCTCGGGGTCGTAGCCGTATGCCGCCGTAACCTCGTCGGTATTATGGCAGGGGGCGTATGCGCCAACGGTCAGGTTCAGCCTTCCGTATCCCTTTGTATACGCACGCAACGTCCCGGCGTACGAGCGCATGGTGCTTACAGGACAGACTCCAAGAACGGTTGCCCGGTCGCCGTCGTTTTCAGCGGTGTGGGCTTCTCCGTACATATTGGTAAGATCGGTGAGAAATCTGCCCAGATTGGCTGAGGGAAGCTCGCATCTGAAATCGAAGGTAGGCTCCAGGAGCACCGCCTCGGATTTCATGACCGCCTGCCTTATGGCGCGGTAGGTTGCCTGACGGAAGTCGCCGCCCTCAGTGTGCTTGGGGTGCGCCCGTCCTGCAATCAAGGTAATGCGCACGTCTGTCAGCGGCGCGCCGATAAGCTTGCCTCTGTGCACCTTTTCTTCTATATGCGAAAGTATCAGCCTTTGCCAGTTAAGGGCGAGTCTGTCGGTTTCACACTCTGTGTCGGCGACAATACCGCTTCCCTCGGGCAGAGGCGTCAGCTCAAGGTGCACTTCCGCGTAGTGGCACAAAGGTTCAAAGTGTCCTGCACCATGCACGGCACTTGCTATCGTTTCTCGGTAGAGTATACTTCCCTCGTCGAAGTTCACGTCCAGCTGTAGCCGCTCCTTAATCAGCCTCTTCAGCACCTCCAGCTGTATCTCGCCCATCAGATTGACTCTGATTTCGGAGTGCTCGCCGTCCCAGCTGATGCCGAGCGAGGGATCCTCCTCGGAAAGGTCGAGCAGCTTTGTGTAAACCTCGTGGGGACTTACCCCGTCGGGCAGGAGTATCCGGTAGGACAATGGCGGGGTCAGAGTGCCCGTATCATCCTCCTCAATGCCCAGACCCATGCCCGCTTTAGTTGACACGGGTCCCAGGATAGCGCATATCGTGCCGGGAAGTGCCTCGCGCAGAGGGCGCGACTTGTCCAGCGACCACAGCCGCAGCTCTTCTATCTTTTCTGTGACGGGGCATCCTCCCTTGACCTTTATTTCAAGCGTATCCTTGGGCTTCAGACTACCGCCTGTTATTTTGGCGAACGCCATGCGCCGTCCGTTTTTGTCCTTCATTATCTTGTATACGCGCGCGCCGAAGATGCTGTCGGAGTACGTGGGGGCAACAGTGTATTTTTCAATGCCCGACATCAGCTCTCTGACGCCTTTGCCTCGCAGAGCGGAGCCGAAATAGCAGGGGAAAATATGGCGCATTCTTATTGCTTCGGCAATTTTGTCCGGAGAGAGGCTGCCCGTGTCGAAAAATTCAGCCATCAGTCCCTCGTCGCAGGATGCCGCATCCTCGTGAAAATTCGCTCTGTCCCCGTATGTGAAATCCACGAGGTGAGGCGACAGGGCACACTTCACCTCGTCAAGCAGCTCCTTTTGTATCTTCGTCGAAATATCCGTCTTGTTTACAAAAATAAAGGTCGGGATACGCCTTGCGCTCAACAGCTGCCACAGCGTCCTCGTATGAGCAGTAACGCCGTCGGTTGCGCTGATGACGAGAATTGCATAGTCCTGTACAGACAGCGATCGCTCGGTCTCGCAGGAGAAATCTACGTGTCCGGGCGTATCTATCAGCGTGACGTGGGTGTCGGAGAGGTCAAAGACCGCCTGCTTTGAAAAAATGGTAATTCCGCGCTCCCGCTCCAGGGAATAGCTGTCAAGATGCGAGTCGCCCTTGTCAACTCTGCCGACGCGGTCGACGGCACCTGCCGAGTATAGCATAGCCTCGGAGAGAGTGGTCTTACCTGCGTCAACGTGGGCGATAATTCCCACCACTATATTTTTCATCCGACCTCTCCTTTCAAAAAATTTATTCCGAGAGAAAAAAACAGCCTTACGGGAATTCCTTAAGGTCTGCTCTTTTCTCTTTTTATCCTTTATGCTTGATCCGTCTTGGCTTTCGATGCTTCCTTATCAAAGCTTATCAGCGCTTCATACAGCGATCTTCTGCCGTCGTAAAGACAGAACATACCAGATCTGTCGGCTATGCCGTAAAGCTCCTCGGAGTCATTGCCTCCCCCTGAATTGTCGGAGCCGCTCAGGCTGTACAGAGCCGCGGCGGACGCGGGTCTCGTTCCGTACTTCTTTTCAAATCTGGTCACTTCATCCGTCAGAAATTCGTCTACCCTTTGCCACTTGTCAGAGCAGAAGGCAACGAGTGCGCCGACGTCGGAGTCGTAGGTCAGCGAGCCTCTTGCGATACCGTAGCAAAGAAGCGTGTCGCCTGCGACGAAGAAGCCGGTCGTTCCGTCGTTTTCCTTGTCCTTGTAATACTTCAAGGACAAATTCTCGTTCGCGGTTATCCTGTATATACGGTAGGTGCCGGCGGCTGTGATTATCCATTTGTATCTATGCCCCGTGTCGCGGCGAAAGGCTGACAGACGATAGCGCAAAAAGTCGATGGGCGTGTATAAAACAATGAGCAAAAAGCAGGTAATAAGCAGTGGAGAGAGCAATATTGCCGCCAGAGTACCTCCGGCTATAAGCGCGGCTTTTTTCTTTTTGGTTGGCATTTCTTTTTCCTTAGATTGTATTTTGCATAAACGGCGTCGTGTTTGCCGTATTTAATTGTATCACAGCCGACCCGTTATGTCAACAGCTTTCGGCGGATACGCCGCCCCTTATCCTTAAAAACGGCTGGCATTTCCAAGAAATTTAACGCATCTGGGACGGGAATTTACCTCTCAGAACCTATCCTGTTCGACTCTCATACGGCTACTCTGTTCGCAGTGCCGCCGCAGGGTCAAGACGCGCCGCTCTGCCCGATGGCAGTGCTCCGGATATAAGTGTCAGAAGCACGCTGACCAGCACCAGAAGCAATGCCCACGGTACTGGCAGTGCGCATATTGCGCCGTAGCTCAGCACTGAGCCCAGTATGGGATTGATTATGAACGACGCAAGATACGCGCAGAAGATTCCGAACAGACCCGAGCAAAGACCGATAATAAGCGTTTCTGCCGTGAACAGTGCGCCGACGTCCCTTCGTCTGCCTCCGAGGGAACGGATAACTCCGATTTCCTTCGTCCGCTCAACTACCGAAACGTAGGTGATTATGCCTATCATAACCGTGGAGACGAGAAGCGAGATTGACGTAAAGGCGATGAGTGCCGCGCTGACGGTATTCACGATTCCGTCGATTATTCCCAGCACCAGCTCCATAGAGTCGGAGTATGTGACGGGCTCGCGCTCCTCGGGCGGGATTTCCCTGCCGTTCAGGGTCAGAGTTTCCTCACTGTTCCATTCGTTAAGATAATCGACTATGGCACTCTTGCCCTCCGTATTGTTTGGATATATGGCTATCGAATACAGACTGTCACTGCCGCCGAGGGCGCTGATAAGACGGTCAACCCTTTCTCTCGGTGAGACCGGCTTGAACATTGAGGATATTTGCTCGGATACTAAATCCAAGGGCTCGCCCGTGTAGGTCACGATACCAGAGCCAAGCGCGGGAATACCGCCGTATTCATATCTGAACTGATAAGGTACGCCGTATATACCGTCGGATATTTTCAATAACGGAAGATTGCCGTCGTCCTTCAAAAAACCATTTATAAATTCCGAGTCCCGATTGGCGTCGATTATCCATTCGGTCAGCTCTTTTGTGTAGTAAATTCCGGAGGACAGCGCGCCGTATGAGATGCTTTCCTTAGGAGAAACGATTCCCACGACGGTGAGCGTCACACCCTCGCCCGTGATATTACGGCTGTCAGACAGATATTCGTACGGCAGACCGAAGAAGCTGTCACCCTCTGTGCGCTTGAAAATACTGTCGGTGGGGTAATATGTGTAGACCTTGCCCAAAAGGTCGGAATAGGGTATCGTCTGTACCGCGCCCGTCTCTTCACCCTCAGCGCGCTCTATCAGAGCGGCGAAGTCCTCGGAGGTGAAATACCCGAAATTTGCGAGAAGCAGATCGTCTACCGAGCCGTCGCCTGTAAGCACGAGTACTATTTCACCCATGCCCTCGGGGTATTTTCCGGCGAGAACATCATACTGTGATTCGACGTATTCCCGATTGCCCGGCAGCTCCTTCATCTTCGGCGAAAGAGTTGAGAACAGCATGGCAAGGGTAGTGTTGCCCTTTCCGCTGAGTATAGAGGCGTGAGTGTCGGTTATCCGTGACAGAGAAAGGGTCGACGGCTCGCCTCCGGACTCGTATTCGGTGTAGAGATTAGGCGTAAGCTCTATGCCGTAGTCGAAGGCGACGTCAGCGTACAGCTCGGGACTCATGGCACGCAGGTATTCTATATAATCCTCTGTCAGCCTGTTCTCCGATATCAGATTTTCCGACAGGTCACAAGAGGTGCGGATGAGAAATTCCAGATATCCGTTTATATGCGCCCTGTCGGGATAGCGCAGGAGGCTTGCACCGCCGTCTGTATTCAGAAGCTCGGTCAGAACCTCGGGATTATAAACCGACGTTGCCACCGTTATCGGGTTGCCCGACATCATATCCTTTTGTACGTGGGAGATATATCCGCGTACTCCGGCAGAGAATGCCAGCACCAGCGCAATTCCTATAATTCCCACCGAGCTGGCAAGGCTGACCAGAAGCGTCCTGCCTTTCTTGGACAATAGATTTCTGAGTGACAGCCTGAATGCGGTTGCAAATGACATTTTCGCCCCCCGCACTTTGCCGGACACACCGCAGTCGGATTTGGAAGAAAACTCAGCACGGGGTACACCTTTTCTGCCTTCTGTCTGCGTATCTGACACCACTCTGCCGTCTTCGAGGCGGATTATACGGGTAGAATAGCTTTTTGCAAGGGCGGTGTCGTGCGTTACCATTATTACCAGCCTGTCGCCTGACAGCTCGCATAGCAGCTCCATTATCCGCACCGAGTTCTCACCGTCCAGAGCTCCCGTCGGCTCGTCAAGCAGAAGTATGCCTGGATCGTTTACCAGAGCTCTGGCGATAGCCACCCTTTGACACTGACCGCCGGACAGCTCCTTCGGCAGTTTATCGTACTGACCCGCAAGTCCCACTCTGTCAAGAGCCTGTCTTGCTCTCTCGGTGCGCTCTTTTCCCGACACGCCCCCTATGGTAAGCGACAGCTCCACGTTCTCAAGCACTGTCTGGTGCGGTATAAGATTGTAGCTCTGAAACACAAAGCCCACCGAGTGGTTTCGATAGCTGTCAAGCTCCCCCTCTGTATAATTCTTCGTGCTGACTCCGTCGATGACGATATCGCCGTCCGTACAGCGGTCAAGACCGCCTATCAGATTGAGCAGCGTCGTTTTTCCGCAGCCCGACGGCCCCAGCACGGAGACGAATTCCCCCTGTCTGAAGCTGAGGTACACGCCTCTGAGAGCTTCCACCGTCTCTGATGCGGTTATGTATTTTTTCGTTACTGATTTCATCTCAAGCATAGGCTGCTCCTCTTCGGTGAAGCTTGTCTTATCGTTTTTATTGATAATATTGTAGCATATATAAAGTCCGAAATCAATACGGGATTTTTCTGCCTCGGCGTTTTTGGGGCTCCGTGGGATAAAAACAATTGAATTATCGCGCTTTGGCATAAATTTTTAAAAAGCTATTTTATTTTTGAAGAATATGTGTTAGAATTAAGAAAGTAAACTTTTTGGGAGACAGTCCGTGAAAAAAGAGTATATAAAAGGACTTGTGAGCATTGCCATTTTTCTGGCGGTAGGGACAGTTGTTTCGGTTCTGTGCTGGGACTATATTACGGCTCTCGGGACAGAGGAGGGCAGAGCCGGGCTGAAGCTGATGATTGACGGCTTGGGAGTCGGCGGTTGGTTCGTGACGCTGGGAATACAGATTTTGCAGATACTTGTCGCGGTGCTCCCAGGTGAGCCCGTGGAGCTGATGATGGGCGTTATGTGGGGACCATGGCTGGGTACTCTGACCTGCCTTATAGGTATCTTCATAGGCACATTGATAATTTTCTTCCTCTCACGCGCACTGGGTAAGCCCTTCGTCAGCCTTATAGTGGGCGAAAAGGACTCGCGCCGGTATAAGTTCCTTGAAAATCCGGTGAAGCTGGATACAACGGTGTTTATACTGTTTTTCATTCCCGGCACGCCCAAGGACGTTTTGACCTATATCGTGCCCCTGACCGGTATAAATCCGGTAAAGTATATGCTTATCGCCACTTTTGCGAGGATTCCCTCGGTGGTGACCTCTACGGTTATCGGCGACAGCTTTATGCGCGGAGATTACGCTCTGACGATAGCTGTGTTCCTGCTTACGGCTGTTATATCTATCGGCGGCATCATAGGCGGAAACGCCTTTGTAAAGCATAAGTCGGGGCAGGCGCATCCCGACGCAAGCGAAAATGACGGGGAAGAAACAAAAAGCTAGAAAACAATAAGAAAACTAAAAAACAAATAAAAAGGAGAACAGCAATGCTGGAAAGAAAAGACATTGACCCGAAATACAAATGGGATCTGACGGTAATTTACAAGGACGAGGATGCCTTCTTCGCCGATTACAAGCGCGCGGAGGGGCTTATCGGCGAGCTCACGGCACTTGAGGGCGGTATGCTTAAGAGCGCAGAGGGGCTTTACGCCGTACTGTCCAAGGTCAGCGAAATTGAAGCGGTTATCGATAAGCTGTGGCAGTACGCCTCCCTCAGCTTTGCCGTAGATACCGCCGACAACAAGGCTCAGGCACTCAACGAGAAGGTGAGAAATCTTGCGGTAAAGGCAGGCACGGTTTCCTGGTTCGTAGGTCCTTACCTGCTCCGCCTTGACAACAAGACTCTGGACGCTTGGTTTAAAGAATTCCCGAAGCTTGAGAGTTACCGCAGAATGATTGAGAAAAATATTCGTTCCAAGCCCCATACTCTCTCCGACGAGTGCGAGCAGCTGATGTCAAAGCTGGCTGATTTCCAGGGACAGTCGGGTCAGACCCGCGGTCTGTTTGCCAACGCCGACCTGAGGTTCGGAAAGATCAAGGACTCCGAGGGCAAGAGCGTCGAGCTTACCGATACCAATTACGTCCCCTTCCTTATGTGCTCTGACAGAAAGGTCAGACAGGCGGCGTTCCGCACTCTTTACAAGACTTACAGCCAGTTCGGCAATACCTTTGCTTCTCTTTACAACGGCCACGTCAAGGAAGAGACCACCATGGCAAAGGTGAGAAATTACAAGAATTCCATCACCGCCTCTACCTTCTACGACGAGGTTACACCTGTGATTTACGACAATCTTATCAAGTCGGTACATAAGGGACTTCAGCCTCTGTACGACTACTATGAGATGAAGAGGAACATTCTCGGCGTTGATAAGCTTCATCTGTATGACGTTTACGCGCCACTTATCGGCTCGCTCAACAAGAAGTACACCTACGAGGAGGCTGTGGATGAGGTTCTTGACGCAGTAAAGATTTTCGGCGACGAGTATTACAACACGCTTAAAAGCGGACTTACCGAAAAGGGTTGGGTAGACGTCTATCCCACCAAGGGCAAGCGGGGCGGTGCCTTCTCCTCCGGCGTGCCCGGCACAGAGCCTTATATTCTTCTGAATTTCACCGAGACCTTTGACGACGTTTCGACGCTGGCTCACGAGTCGGGTCACTCCATGCACACCTATTTCTCCAATAAGTGCAACGAGCCTCACAACTCCGGCTACCGCATCTTCGTGGCAGAGGTTGCTTCAACCGTAAACGAGTTGATATTGGCGCACAAGAAGCTGGCATCCTCGAACAGCGACGAGGAGAAGCTGTACATTCTCAACGAGCTTCTCGAAACCTACAAGGGCACTCTCTACCGCCAGACCATGTTTGCCGAGTTCGAGAGGGATATGCACGCCCTGTGCGAGAAGGGCGAGCCTCTTACCGCCGACCTTATCAGCAAGAAGTATTACAGGCTTGTGCGCCGTTACTTCGGTAAGGACGTTGTCTGCGACAAGCAGATTGCCTGCGAGTGGATGCGTATACCTCACTTCTACACATCCTTCTACGTATACAAGTACGCTACCTGCATCTCTGCGGCTTCGGCTATCGTAAAGCGCATCGAGACCGAGGGCGAGAGCTATATTTCAAAGTACATCGACTTCTTGAAGTGCGGAGACTCAAAGTCGCCTCTTGACAGCCTTCTTGTGGCAGGAATCGATATGACCAAGCCCGAGGTTGTGGAGAGTGCCGTTGAGGATTTCGCTTCCTGCGTCGCACAGTTCAGGGAAATCTACGAGAGAAGCAAGAAGTGAATGGAAAATTGAAAGTTGAAAATGATTTCGCAAAGACCGAGAGTGGTATTACAGCCGACTCTCGGCTTTTTGCTTTCCCGGTAAAGAACGTGACGATGTTTTTTCTCAGAAGACCGAGAGATTTCTTGACAAATTCTTACGTGTGATTTATAATAAAATAAAATTCGTAATTTCTAAGATATTACGAAAAAATCGTGCAGAATTTCGGGCGCGCGCCGGGACTTCGGGGAGTATTCTGAGAGCCGGGCGAAGCCTTCCATAGAAAGAGAGAAAAAGCGAATGTCGGTTGATCTGCATATACACACCACCGCCTCCGACGGTACTGACAGCCCTTCACAGGTTGTGGCGAGGGCGCACAGTCTCGGGATAAATATATTAGCCGTAACCGACCACGATACCGTGGCCGGTATAGCCGAGGCAAGGGACGCGCTTTTGCCCGGGATGACGCTTATTCCGGGAATAGAGCTGTCAAGTGCCGTTCGGGGTAAGGACGGATTTCAGTGCCATATTCTCGGCTACGGCATTGACCCCGACTCGCCGTATATAAAAGAGGCTGTGGAGTGGGGAATAAAAAAGCGCAGACTGAAGCTGGATAGGAGAATAAGCTTCCTGCGCACCGAATACGGAATAGAGCTGTCGGCAGATGAAATTGCATGGCTGTATTCCCTGAACGCCCCGGCAAGACTGCATATTGCGGAGCTTTTGGTAGCCCGCGGCTTGGTTTCAAATAACGACGAGGCTATAGATAAATATCTGAACTACGGACGGATGCCTGACGAGAGAATAGATGCGGAAATGGCAATCTCTGCCGTGTTGAAGTCGGGGGGCGTGCCGATTTTTGCCCATCCTTTGGGAGGCGAGGGCGACGTGCATCTGAGGGTGGACGAGCTGTCGAGAAGAGCCGCGCGCCTGTCGGAAATGGGCGTCCTCGGTATGGAGTGCTTCTATTCGAGATATACGAGAGCAGAGGCGGAGAGCCTGTGCCGTGAGGCAAAGGCGCGGGGCTTGCTTATCAGCGCGGGAAGCGACTATCACGGCGGAAATAAGACGGTAAAGCTGGGGTCTGTTTCCTCCGAGGGCTACGAGCCATGCATAGAGGAAATAACCGTACTTGAAAGACTGTTATAACTTCAGACTGCATTTGAAAGACTTATAAACTTTTTATTTGGAGGCGCAGGTGAGCGTAAAAATCGGTAATACCGAGCTGAAATACGGAATAATGCTTGCCCCCATGGCGGGTTTTTCCGACCGTGCCATGCGCGCCGTTTGCCACAGGTGGGGCGCAGAGTATTCGGTCAGCGAAATGATAAGTGCCAAGGCTGTGACCTTCGGCGACAAGAAGACCTTGAAGCTGGCGGCTATCCGCCCGGACGAGGGGCCGGTGGCTCTGCAGATTTTCGGCTCAGAGCCTGAGATTATGGCGAGGGCGGCAAGAGCCTTGACCCCGGGCGTGGGGGCTGAGGGCTATACGGCACCGGTGGGGATAGACATAAATATGGGCTGTCCGGTAAATAAAATTTTTTCAAACGGCGAGGGCAGTGCACTTATGGCTGACCCGACAAGAATTCGGGAAATTGTCAGTGCGATAAAGGAGAGCACGCCTCTGCCGGTCAGCGTAAAGCTGCGTGCGGGCATAACTGCGGACATGATAAACGCGGTGGAATGCGCAATTGCCGCCGAGGATGGCGGAGCAGACCTTGTATGCGTCCATGGCAGGACCCGTGTACAGATGTACTCGGGTCTGGTCGACAGAGATGTTATAAAAGATGTAAAGAAAAGTTTGCATATACCCGTCATAGCAAACGGCGATATACAGTCGGGCGCGGATGCGGTTTCGATGCTGGAGTATACCGGCGCTGACGGAATTGCTGTCGGGCGCGGAGCGGTTGGAAATCCCTTTATTTTTGAGGAGATACGGTGCGCTCTGTCAGGCGAGGAGTTTTCTTCGCCTCTGCTCTCTGAGCGTGTGGAGTGCGCGCTGTGGCAGCTGCGGCTGGCGGTGGAGGATAAGGGTGAGAGGTGCGCCGTGCCCGAGGCGAGAAAGCAGATTGCGATGTATTTGCGCTCCTTCCCCGGAGCTGCCGCGCTTCGTGCCGAAATCAACAGGGCGGCTCTTTATTCCGAGGTTGAAAAGGTGCTTCGAGGTTTACTGTAACCGTCGGAATTGTCCGAGGTGGAAAGGGTGCTTCGAGGTTTGCTGTAACCGTCGGAATTGTCCGAGGTGGAAAAGGTGCTTCGAGGTTTGCTGTAACCGTCGGAATTGTCCGAGGTGGAAAGGGTGCTT
>CAZBQN010000002.1:110109-145768 GCA_964494135.1 uncultured Ruminococcus sp.
GTGGAAAGGGTGCTTCGAGGTTTGCTGTAACCGTCGGAATTGTCCGAGGTGGAAAGGGTGCTTCGAGGTTTGCTGTAACCGTCGGAATTGTCCGAGGTTGAAAGGGTGCTTCGAGGTTTACTGTAACCGCCCGGATTGACCGAGGCGGAAAAGGTGCGGTGATGTGTGCTGTAACCGTGCGCCTTGCCGAGTGCGGGCGGTCCTTTACCCTTTCGGCGGTACCCGTGCCGAGAAAATACGTTAAAAGCCGCACCTGCGGCTTTATCCGGAGAAATGTATGAGAAAGAATTTTAAACCGGGAGCCCTGACATCTCCCTTGCCCCCAGTACTTGTCACTGTGGGAGATATGGAAAACTCAAACGTGCTGACTATTGGCTGGACGGGTATTTTGTCCACCGTACCGCCGAGGACTTATATTTCCGTAAGACCCAGCCGCCATTCGTACGCTGTTTTGAAAGAGAAAAAAGAATTCGTCATAAATCTGCCCCGTGCCTCGCAGGCGTGGGAGGTTGACTATGCGGGGATATATACCGGCGCGAAGGTAGACAAATTCAAAGAATGCGGCTTTACCAAAGAAAAGAGCAAGGAAGTCGGGGCACCGACGATTGCAGAATGCCCGATTTCGCTGGAATGTCGGGTAGTCGAGATAATTCCCATGGGTACTCACGACGTATTTATCTCGGATATAGTAAGCGTATCCTGCGACGAGTCGGTGATTGACGGCGAGGGGAAGATCAGGTTTGACAGAGCAGACCTGTTGGCTTATGCCCACGGTGAGTATTTTGCTCTGGGGGACAAGGTCGGAGTCTTCGGCTTCAGCACCAAGACACGGAAAGGAAAGAAATATACCGATCCGGAGAAAAAATCCGCCCTTTACAGAAAGAGGGCGGAAGTGCCGAAAAGCAGCTCGGCACACGGCAATATAAAGAAAAAATCAAAGCCGAGAAAAGGGGGTAGTCACAGCCGATGAAGAACGAAAACACAGAGAAAATCAGAGCGAGAATTCTGGCGCTTATCGAGTCGGAGTTTGAGAGCGACGCTGCCTTTGAGCGTGCCATGGGCATACCCGACAAGACGGTGAACAACTGGCGCCGCGGCAGATCCTCCTCCTTTATCAAATATCTGCCCGAGCTGTCCGAAAGATTCAGGGTGAACGTGGGCGAGCTGATGGATATGCCCCTCACACGCGATACCTCGGAGCTGTCCGAGGATGAATTGCACCTTCTGCATCTGTACCGCAGGTCCCGTGCCATGCCCGAGAAAATGCGACACGCCCTGAGGGAAAGCCTTGAAACGACAATAAATCTTTACATTTTATCATATTCTGAGATTAAAAACAAAAAGCCCCGCGGTACGAAGCGGCACGGCGGAGAATAAACAACAATAAGGAGAATAAAAAATATGGAGCTTCGGGAGCTGAGAGACTTTATGTCGGGGAAGCTGGCTTCGGCTGTGGACTTCTGGACGGAAAGATGCCTTGACCGTGAATACGGCGGTATTCTTCACTGCTTTGACAAGGACGGAAAGCTGTTTTCAACCGACAAGGGTGTGTGGATGCAGGGCAGAGCAGGCTGGTCCTTCTCCTATCTGTACAACTACATTAAGCGCGATGAAAAATATCTTGAGATTGCAAAGAGCAGTATCGATTTTGCAAAGGCGCACTGCATAGACACCGACGGCAGAATGTTCGTCAAGGTGACAAGAGACGGCAAGCCTCTCGATAAGAGCGGTGACTGGTTTTCCGAGACCTTCCATATCATCGCTTGCGCCGAATATTATCTTGCCACCGGCGATGCTTCCTATCTTGCCGAAGCTCGTAAATATTACGACATGGTTATGAGCATATACCGCGATCCCTGTACCGACCCATACAAGGTCAGCGCAACCGGCACCGGCTCGTCAAGACAACTGCAGGCGTTCGCACGCCCTATGATTCTTCTGAATGTGTCCTCGGTTCTGAGTCGCACGGACAGGGAGCGCTCCGGGACCTACGACCGAAATATTACGGAGCTTGCCAAGGACGTGGCGAAATTCCACTCGGACGAGTATCACGCGACGTTGGAAGCAATCTCGGCTGACGGCGAGATAGTTCTCGACTCCGCTACCTGCCGCGTGTGCAATCCGGGTCACGACATGGAGTGCGCCTGGTTTATGCTGGAGGAGGGCAAACGCCTCGGCAACGAGGAAATGTGCAGGCTGGCGCAGGTTATTTTTGACGATGCTTACGAGATGGGGTACGACAAGGTGTACGGCGGAATTCTCTACAACCGCGACATTCTCGGTGCTCCCGTCGAAGCCTACGAGCAGGATATGAAGATATGGTGGGTACATAACGAGGCTATCATCGCGTCGCTTATGCTCTACTTACATACCGAGGACGGGAAGTACAAGGCAATTCTTGACGACCTTGTGGAGTATTCCTTCGCTCGCTTTGACGACGGCGACGGCGAGTGGTATGCCAGCCTGCGCCGTGATGGCGTGCCCAATGAAACGAAAATCAAGGGCTTTATATACAAGGGTCCCTTCCACACTCTGCGTATGTACGCCAAGTGCGTTCAGCTTCTGGACGGTGCGTTGAAATAAGCAAAAATATAAGAAAACAAAGATTTTGTTCCATCACGAAGGTGAAAAAACAGGGAAAAGGAAATAATTATGTGCGAAGTGAATGACAGAAAAATACGCGTGGGAATTATCGGCTGCGGCGGTATCGCAAATATGCATATGAAAGCCTATCTCAAAATGCCCGACGTAGAGGTAGTGGCAGGCTGTGACATCGTCCCCGGGCGCGCCCGTGAATTTATGGACAGCTTCGGCGTTGACGCCAAGTGCGACTACCGCGACCATATAGAGATGCTGGATGACGAGAGCCTTATGCTGGACGCGGTCAGCGTCTGCACCTACAACCGTCAGCACGTGCCATGCGCAAAATACGCCCTGGAAAAAGGTGTGAACGTCCTGCTTGAAAAGCCGCTGTGCGTTGACATGGACGAGGCGTGGGAGCTGTACCGCGCGGCTAAAGGCAGCGGAAAGGTGCTGTCGGTGGGCTTCCAGCCCCGCTTTGACGAGAATATGAAGGACCTGTGCCGCATCGTGCAGTCGGGAATTCTCGGCAAGGTTTATTACGTCCAGACCGGCGGCGGCAGATCCCACGGCATTCCCGTGCGAGGAAATAAAACCAGCTTTATCCGAGACGACACCGCAGGCACCGGTGCGCTGGGCGACATCGGCTGTTACTCACTCGATATGGTAATGAACGCGCTGGGGCATCCGAGGCCCCTGACCGTCACAGGCTGTGTCAGCGACTATTTCGGCAAAAGCCCGGATTATTATCACGGCTTTGACAACCCCGAACAGCTTGCAAAGACCTTTACGGTTGACGACTTCGGTGCAGGCTTTATACGCCTGGAGGGCGGTTTGGTAATCGACTTCCGAATTTCCTGGGCGATGAACCTTGATACCTCGGGCGACACGATTTTTTACGGCACAAAGGGCAGTCTGCGCGTCCCCTCGACCGAGTGCTGGAACGGCACCATTGGCGGTCCTATGAAAATATACCACACCGTCGGCGGAAAGCAGACGGTGACCGTAATCCCCGAAGCCAAAGAGGGCGGCGGCGACAAGCCTTATATCTGGGATATGAAAATACGCGCATTTCTCGACGCCTTTACAAAGGGCACGCCGACCCCTGCCCCCATTGACGAGATAATCTACAATCAGGCTATAATCTCCGGCATTATGCAATCGGCGAAAGAGGGCAGAGAGGTAGCTCTCGACTTCTCGGAGATGGATAAATACGCCGGGAAGAACGAATAATTGTTTCCCACGTTGCACGGCAATTCAAATAAAAGTAAAAACCTTCCAAGTAAGTATTTAGATAAAAGTCTTAAAAAAACGTTGACAAATTATCTAAAATTGGGTATAATAATATTAGATAAACAAAGGAGGTGCGAATATGACTACGGTATCGGCAACTGAACTGCAAAACAATTTTGGAAAGTATTTGCAATACGTTCAAACAGGAAATGACGTTATTATTTTGCGTAACGGAAAAGAAGTTGCAAGATTGATTTCTCACGATAAGAGCGTGTCTTTTCTTACCGATTCTTTGCTTGGTGTGCTTAAAGGAGATTATAGCGAAGAAAGTATCAAAGCGGAGCGAATGAGAAAGTATGAAGGTACTGATTGACACGAATATCATTCTTGATGTGCTTTGCAACCGAAAGGAATTTGCAGAGGATTCTGCAAAGGTTTTCAAGCTCTGTGAGGTTAAGAAAATCACGGGATATATTTCCGCTTTGTCTATTGCCAATATCGTGTATATAATGCGTAAAGAATTGGACACGGAAAAGGTCAAAGAAATTCTTGAAAGGCTCTCTTTGATTTTTGAAATTGTGGACTTAAAAGCGGAGGATCTGAAACGTGCAAGCACCCTTGATTTTAAGGATTACGAGGACGCTATTCAAAGTACGCAAGCAAGCAGAATTAAAGCAAATTATATCATTACGAGAAATATTAAAGACTATAACAAGAGCAAGGTAACGGCAATTAAACCGAGCGAGCTTATAGAGCGAATATAAGCACAAAATCCCCTGAAAGAGTGAGCAGGTTAAGGAAGTGGCTTAAAGCGCAGTCACAACGCACTTTTCATCACTTCCCAAAATGACAGGCAGAAAATCTCGAAGCAGCAAAAGGTGAGGAAGTATGTTTTTACCCCTCACCTTTTTGTTTTGTTTTCATTCTCACACTTTTCGGGGCATAAATTCACAAGACGGCTCTCCACTTCTCAAGCTTCCCCTCGGTATACCATGGGTCATTTGTCTTTTTGAGCCAAAAGGCGAGCTGCTCAAGGAGAAACTCACGGTCGGCGCGGGGGATATCCGAAAGGGAGAGATTTTTGAGCTGATAAGGGTCGCTCGGGTTGTCGAAAAGCAGGGTTGCAAAGGAGCCGTTCTCACTCTCGATAATAACGAAGGAATATTTGTCGGTGCGCACGCCCTTTTCCCGCTCCTGGCAATAGAACGCCGACTTTTCCCATTCAGCTGTGCCGCCGAAAAGGGCTTTGCTGTAATCCCTGCCGTGCAAATTCTTCGGAGCCTTGTCGCCAAGCCCGGACAGCCCCAGCACGGTGGGCATAATATCGACTCCGCTGACTATTCCGTCCTCGATGCGGTGTGGCAGCTTCTTTCCGTACCTGATAAGCAGGGGAATTCCCAGTGCCTCCTCGAACAGTACGTTTTTGGCGCGGAGCTTGTGGCTTCCCAGCATCTCGCCGTGGTCGGCGTGGAACACGACGACGGTGTCCTCGTCCAGCCCTTGCTCCCTGAGTGCCGAGAGGAGCCTGCCGAACTGTCGGTCAATACCGCTGACGTGGGAAAAATAGACGCGCCTCTGCTCCTGCATATCCCCCGACACGGGGGTCGCCTTGCCCCTCGGGTAGACGCCGTTGTTTTCGTCCCCGCAACCGTAGTTTGGGCGCGTGGGCAGGTCGCGACCTTTGTAGTATTTGTCATACGCTTCGTAATCCGTATCCTCTCGGCTGTAATAGGGGGAGTGAGGCGGATTGTAGGAGACGAACAGGGCAAATGGCTTTTCGGCATCCCGTTCACCGCCTTTGTTTTCGATAAAACGAATGGCGAGGTCTGTCTCAAAAGCAGGCGTCCAAACTCCGTCAGGCGGTGTGTGTCGGCGGTAGCCGTTGTCCCAGTAGTGGGGACGCTTCAATACCGGCATATCCTCTCGGGCGCGGAAGACGTCGCAGGTGTTGTACATATACATATAGCCGATTTTTCGGTTTCGGTCCTTCGGGATAAGCGAGTCCCAGCAGGAGGTATTGGTTTTAGGCGAGCCGTCGGGGAAATAACGCTCCCCCGTGTATTCAGCGTCCTCTCCTATATAGTTCCCCTCGGCATCGTACAAGGGTCTCGGCTTTTCCAGATGCCATTTACCCACGTAGCCCACGTCGTACCCCGAATCGGCAAGAATATCGGTAAAGGTGGGGATGTCGCCTTTCAGCTCGCTGTCCCTTGCGGGTGCGCAATTTCCCCATACCCCGTTCTGACCGCTGAAAAGTCCTGAGAACAGCATCCCTCGGTAGGGACTGCACACGGGGCTGTTGGATACCGACTGGGAGAAAACCACGCTCTCTTCGGCGAAGGCGTCAAAGTTCGGCGTAACAACCGGGTCAGCATCGCCGAAAATATGACTGCGATATGGCTCTCTGTTCCAGAAATTCATCGCCGTCCTGCGGTGCTGGTCGGTCAGTACGAATAAAATATTCGGATGCTTGTTTCCCATGCGGACACCTCCGTTTTATGTAACTTCTGTGAAATGAGTATCTATTTATTGGCGGTTTTTATCACTTTTTCGCGCCCCCGAGCGCAGGCGCGCTATCCTTTCAGCCATCTTCAGCATTTCGGGATAGGCATATTCAAAGAAGGCGTAGTAGCTGTCGCAGAAGCGGTTGAGGGAGGGTGTGCCGCAGGTCACAGGCTCTCTGTCCCGTTTACAGCCCCCTCGGCACAGCGCAAAGTAACGGCAGCTCCTGCACTTTTCGTGCACAGGCACCGATTCCTCCCGGAACCGTCGCATTACCTCTCCCTGTGCCATCTCGGCAAAGGAATTCTCCCGTACGTTTCCCAGCCTCCACCTGTCGAGCACGTAGAAATCGCAGGGATATATACTGCCGTCGCCCTCGGCGAGGAAATAGGCGGAGCAATTTCCCTGCATGGCGCAGTTTTCGGCAGGACTGCCGAGGAGCATACCGATATAATTGTCAAAGCTTCGCACGCTGACAGGCTCGCTCCGCTCAAAGCATTCGCGGTACAGAAAAAAGGTCTCAATGAGAAAACGGGTGTACCGCTCGGCGGTGAGAGAATATATTTCCCGACCGCCGTCGAAGGGGTCTATACAGGGGATAAACTGAAGATACTTATATTTTTTCAGGTTTTCAAACACACGGCGCGGATAGCGTGCAACGAAATTATTGACTACGCACAGAATATTGAAATTGACACCGTGGGTCCTCAATAGCTCGGCAGAGCGGAGCACGGTCGAATACGTACCCCTGCCCTCGGCATCTATGCGCAGAGAGTCGTGGGCTTCCTTCGTGCCGTCCAGGGACAACCCGATCAGATAGTTATTTTCTCTGAAAAAATCCGCCCAGGCACCGTCGAGGGTCGTTCCGTTGGTTTGCAGGGAGTAATGCACCGGCAGTGACCGGGTGTTATATCGTGACACAAGCTCGCCGAAGCGGCGGAAAAAGGATAGACCCGCAAGGGTGGGCTCACCGCCCTGAAACACGAAGCTGACGCCTCGGTCGGCGTAGTCAAATACGCCCTTTACCAGAGCCTCCGCAGTCGGATCGCTCATTATACCGAAGGAGCGCGTCGAGCGGTGCTCTGCCACGTCGGAGTAAAAGCAGTATTTACAGCGCAGATTGCACAGCGCGGATGCCGGTTTTATCATCACGGTTACAGCGGGCATATTTTTCTCCTCTCATTATGCTTTGCACTATTATCGGACTTAAAAAACGCGCACACCTGCCGCGACGTCATATAAGCCCGTAAAAGACGATACCGAGCAGGGCGGAAATCATAATCAGAAAAATCGGTGAAATTTCCTTGCCGCGTATACGCCGATACAGAAAGAAAATGAGTGCAATAAGTGCGAATATTACGAGGGCGCGCCAGTCGAAAGAGGCACCCCCGTGTATAGTTTTCAGCGAGAAAACAACGCTGAGAAGCATGGTTGCCGCCGTGCCGACAATAAGTCCGACTATCACGGGACGCACGCCGCCGAGGACTGCCTGAGTGCCTGCAAATTTCAGAAGGTTGCGTACCAGTGCGGCAATGATGAGAATTATTATAAAGGATGGGAGCACAACACCGAGGGTGGCGCATAAAGCTCCGGGAAAGCCGCCCTGAGACGAGCCGATAAAGGTCGCCATATTAACGGCTATGGGACCCGGGGTGGACTCCGACACGGCGATAAAGTTCATCAGCTCCTCCTCCGTAAGCCAGCCGTATGACAGACACTGCTCGCGGATGAGAGAGATCATACCGTAGCCGCCGCCGAAGGAAACCGCGCCTATTTGCAGAAAGGTCAGGAACAGTTGCCAGTATATCATAGCCCGCCGCCTCCTTTACTGTCCCCGTCGCCGTTTTCGCTTTTTCGGTTGTGCCTGCCGTGGGCAAGCGTGATAAGGTAGAGGAAAAGCCCGACGGCACCTCCGATGAGGATATACAGAATAGAGGAGAAATTAACAGCAAAGAGAGAAAAGGCAACTAGGCATATAAGCGTCGCCCCGAAAAGAAGGAGAGAGGGTACGTTCTTTTTCAGCTTTGCAAACATTTTCAGACCTGCGGAAAGTATGAGAAAAACTATACACGCCTGTACCCCTTTGAATGCGTAAGCCACGTATTCCAGCTGTAAAAAGGCGTCAAAGAAAAGGGATATGATGAAAATAATGACGAAGGATGGGATGCACACGGCAAGAGTGGATACCGCCGCGCCGAGAAAGCCGCATAGCCGATAGCCTATGTATGTGGCAGAGTTGACGGCAATCGGTCCGGGGGTGGACTCGGCAATGGCAACCACGTCCAGAAATTCCTCGTGCTCTATCCACTTCTTCTTTTCGACGAATTCCTTTTCGAGCAGGGCAATCATCGCATAACCGCCGCCGAAGGTGAAAAGTCCGATTTTGAAAAAGGTGAGAAACAAAACGGGTAAAAGACTTACCGCTTTTTCATTTTTCTTTTTGTTCAAGTCAAAGCCTCCTCTCTTTTCGGTGTGGATTTGGGTTTTAATACAGCAATTTCTTGCTTAAAGCTCTATGGATCTGAATCCGTCCTCCGTGAGGACGAGGCGGTGAGTGAAGCCGCATTTTTTTGCTACGGCTATACCCGTGTCGAGAAATTTGCCGAGATTTTCGGCACTGTGGCAGTCGCCGCTGAGGATAACCTTGCCGCCGCCCGACTTTATTTTTGAAAGTATCTTTTCGTCGGGGTAGGGAGAGGTGCGATAGCCTCGGCTGATGGCGCCCACGTTTATCTCAAATGGCTTACCCGCAAGGAGAAGTCTGTCAACCGCGCTGAACGCCGCGCGGTAGTAGCGCTCGCCCTTTTGCAGGGGCAAACGATCTATGTACTTTGTCACAAGGTCGAAGTGACCGATAATATCGGCGTCGATACGTTCGGGCAGTGAGGCAAGCTCCGAGAAATACTGCTCTGCCATAGCTTCAAAGTCGCCGCCGAAGCACTCCTTCAAAACCGCCGAGAAATCCTCGGGACTTTTATCTATCGGGTAATAGCTTTCTCCGAGCTTAATATAATGTGACGAGCCGATGACGTAATCAAATTCACCGTCGGGCATATTTGCGTGTATATCGGCTTCAGTCCCGGCGAATATCTCCATTTTCCCCGCATACTCCTTTTTCAGCTCCGCTATCTCGGCGAGGTACTGCTTCGTGCCGCTTTCCGTCATACAATAGGAGTCGTCAAAGGGTGTATAGCCGTGACCTGAGAAGCCCAGAGCGTCAAAGCCGAGAGCATAGGCGCGTTCTGCCATCTCGCGGGGTGTGTTCTGACCGTCGCAGTAGGTAGTATGGGTGTGGTAATCCGCAAGAAATTTGTTCATTGTCTCTCCTTTCGCGCCGTCGGCGTTCGGCATATTTGAAATCAAAGGTCGGAAAGTCAGCCATACCGATAAGCCTTACTTTACCCGACGCTTATATCAAAAGCCCATTGTATAGAAAAGCCTTATTTTCCAAGACGTTTACGTCAAAAGCCCGTTGTATAAAAAAAGCACTTCCTAGGAAGTGCTTTATGTTGGTGCACCTCCAGGGATTCGAACCCTGGACCCACTGATTAAGAGTCAGTTGCTCTACCAACTGAGCTAGAGGTGCATAGGCTTTTCTCAAAGCGAGGGTTATTATATCATAATGCTTTAGATTTTGCAAGACTTTGACACAAAAAGAGCAATAAAAGCAATATTATACTTTAATCCATAAGAAAAGATTGCAAAAATTGACTTGGGCAGAAGCGCAAGCGGAAAAAACGGGTGTAGTAACGTCGTTTTGCTTGCGCTCCTTTATTATTGCCGACTGACACATTGTTATTGCCTGCGGTGCTTTTTGCCCGTGCGCGGAAAATCGGGTTATTCGGTTACGCTTGCCTTCGCCGTGCCGGCTGACGCGATTTCTTTTATGACCTCGCCTGCTAGAATAAGCCCTACCACCGAGGGCACGAAGGAAACGCTGCCGGGGGTTCTGCTTTTCGTCGGATTGTGGGGCGGCTCGTCGGAAAAGACTACAGGCAGGTGATTTATTCCCACCCGGCGCAGCTCGGTGCGCAGTACCTTTGCGAGAGGGTCCGTGTGAGTTTTTGATATATCCGTGACACGGAAGCGGGTCGGGTCCAGCTTGTTGCCGGCACCCATGGAGGATATGATTCTGACACCGGACGCCACAGCGCGCCTGATAAGCAAGAGCTTCGAGCGCACCGAATCTATGGCGTCAATGATAAAATCAAACCGGCACAGGTCAACCTGCCCCTCGGTATCCTCACCGTAGAAGATATTGATGGCTTCGACCCTGCAATCGGGGTTAATATCGAGAATTCTGTCTTTTGCCGCCTCGGTTTTGTATTTTCCGAGGGTGGAGCGGGTGGCTATTATCTGCCTGTTCAGGTTGCTGGGGGCGACCGTGTCGCTGTCAATGAGTGTCAGTCTGCCGACCCCGGCTCTTGCAAGTGCCTCAACGGCAAAGCCGCCGACGCCTCCCACGCCGAATACCGCAACATGACAGGCACGTAAATTCGACACGCCCCCCTCGCCGAATACCATTTCGGTACGGGTGTATATGCTTTCTTCTTTCATTTTGTACAGTTATGATTTGTATATACGCGGTTGTTTATTCAATTCGTTTATTCCTGAAATATGTAACCTTTTATTTACATTTCTCCACGGGCGATTGCGCGTACAAGGTTGAAGTCTTTGTCAACGATAATGAAATCAGCGTCGTAGCCGACTTCGATTTTACCCTTGTTGAGTCCCATGAGCTTTGCGGGGTTCTCGCTTGCCATCTTCACGCACGCTTCCTCGGGTATGCCCATCTTTATCGCCTGTCTTACACAATCGAAAAGGCAGGTGGTGGAGCCGGCGAGATTGCCGCCCTGAGTGCGTGCCGTGCCGTTCTTGACCGTTATGGGCTGACCTCCGAATATGTAATCTCCGTCGCCCACGTCCGTGGCGTGAATGGAGTCGCTGATAAGAACGACCTTGTCGTAGCCGTATATTCTCACGAGCATTCTGACTGCCGAGGGGTGGATGTGCACTCCGTCTGTGATGAGCTGAGCGTAAATGCCACCGTCAAAGCCTGCGCCGATAGGACCCGGAGCTCTGTGGTGAATGGGGGGCATAACGTTGAAGGTGTGGGTCAGGCACTTTGCGCCGGCTTCAATTGCGGCCTTTGCCAGCTCGTAGTCACATTCGGTGTGTCCGATGCACACGACGGCGGGACATTCGCGGATGAACTCAAGCGCGCCTTCGGTCTCGGGAGCTACGGTCAGAAGCTTGATGTTCTTCAGCTGATTGAAAAACTCCATAGACGGGGGAACGATGTAATCCGCGTTCATCGCACCCTTGTATTTTACGTTGATGAAAGGACCCTCCAGGTGGAAGCCGGGGGTATTTGCGCCGTGTCCGAAGTCCAGATTCACGTCGGTCGCCTTCTTTAAGTCGTCGAGGCTCATGGTCATAGTGGTGGGATACCAGGTGGTGATGCCGTGCGCCAACTGCCAGTCCGCCATTTCTTCAAGACCGCCGGTCATGGTGTCGTTGCCGTGACAGCCGTGAATGTGTATGTCGATAAGACCGGGGTAAATCTTATTGCCTCCGAAGTCCTCGCCGTCAATATCACACTTGCCGATTGAAATAATCTTTCCTCCATCGATAACTATATCGGTCAGCGTGCCGTAAAGATTAACGTTTTTTAAAGCTTTCATAATGATCTCCCTTCGCTTTTGTTTTTGTCTTTTCTTCATTATACAACGCCTCTTTGTCAAAGTCAATTAAAAAATCCGGGACTGATGTTGAAATTTCCTTTTCTTTATTGTATAATTGACGTAAAGAGAAACACTGCTTTTACAAAACACGTAATGATACCGTAAGAGATGCTTCGCCTCTGACGGGTGCGGAAAGGACGTTTCAATGTTATCCAGAATATACAGCTCCGGTGTCCTGGGCATAGAGGGCTTTCAGGTCACCGTGGAATGCAGCGCGTGGGACAGAGTCCCGAGGTTTGAGCTGGTCGGCTTGCCCGACGCGGCGGTAAAGGAGTCAAAGAACAGGGTACAGTCTGCCTGCGAGAACAGCGGCTTCGTTTTCCCTCCTTTGGATATAATGGTAAACCTTGCCCCTGCGGACGTAAAAAAAGAGGGTACGGTCTTTGACCTTGCAATACTCCTGTCGGTTTTGCAATGCGACGGAATTATACCCCACAGCCTTGATTTTTCGGACAAGTGCATAATAGGCGAGCTGTCGCTGTCGGGTGACGTCAGAGCGGTGAGAGGCGTATTGCCCATGGCGGTGTCAGCCAGAGATCTCGGCAAGCGGGAGATATACGTTCCCGCCGATTGTGCAGAGGAGGCTGCGGTCGTTTCCGGAATTACCGTATACGGCGTAAAGAACTTCCGCCAGCTGGTGAATCATCTGCGCGGCGAAGAGCTGATTGTGCCGACCCCGGCGATAATGCCCGATCTTGAGGTAAGAGCGGAGAAGGGGGTCCCGGATTTTGCCGACGTGTGCGGACAGCTTCGCGCCAAGCGCGCTCTGGAGGTTGCCGCCGCAGGCGGTCACAACGTGCTGATGATAGGCCCTCCCGGCGCTGGTAAGTCCATGCTGGCAAAAAGACTGTTCACAATTCTGCCCGATATGAATTTTGAGGAGGCACTTGAGACGACGAAGATACACTCGGTATCGGGTAAGCTACGAGCGGGGAGCCTTATTACGCATCGACCGTTCCGTTCGCCTCATCATACCGTCAGCATGCCCGGCTTGGTAGGCGGAGGAGTGTATCCGAGACCGGGAGAAATATCTCTTTCTCACAACGGAGTGCTGTTTCTTGACGAGCTGCCCGAGTTTTCAAAGACCGTCACTGAGTCTTTGCGCCAGCCTATGGAGGACGGAGTAGTAACCGTTACCAGAGCCGCCGCAAAGGTGACTTATCCCGCGAAATTTATGCTTGTCTGTGCTATGAACCCCTGCCGCTGCGGTTATTTCGGCGATCCGACTCACAAATGCACCTGTACGCCCCAGTCGGTGGCAAAATATCTTGAAAAGGTCTCGGGACCTTTGCTTGACAGAATAGATATAGAGATTGAGCTGCCTGCCGTGTCCTACGATGAAATCTCCGGCAAGGGTAAGCGGGGCGAGCCCTCCGAGGAAATAAGAAAGAGGGTCAACGCCGCCCGCGCCTTCACGAACGAGCGTCTGAGGGCCGCGGGGGACAAAGAAGGTACGCTGAACGCAAATATGTCCTCGGATATGATGCGCCGCCATTGCGTGCTTGACAGTGAGGCGTCCGAGCTTATGAGAGAGGCGTTTGACAGCCTGGGACTCTCCGCCAGAGGTCACGACAGAGTGCTGAGAGTGGCGAGGACGGTGGCTGATCTTGACGGCTGTGAAGTGATAAACAGCGACCACGTCTCCGAGGCTATAATGTATCGCTCACTTGACCGTAAATATTGGAAGAGAGGATAGGCGTGTCGAGTTATTTACGGCATTCGGCTTATCAAAACGCAAATTTTCATTGCACGGCCGAAACAAAAATGTAAACAAAAGATAGCATAATAAACAAAAAATCGCAATCGAAGGCAAGAAAGACGGCGAAAACGCGCCCCGGTTTCCTGCCTTCTTTTTTTGTGCAAAAGGTAGAAGTTTTTATCCAAAGTGTTCAAATGCGCCCGCACGTTATTGATAAAATAAAAAGAGGGTGATATAATTACAACAGTAAAATATTTGAATACCAGGAGGAATTTATGAAGAACTTTAAGAAAGCTCTGCTTGCCATGTGTCTTGCGGTACTTCTTATCGTGGGTACGGTATTTGCCGTTATAGCTGATACGAACTATACCGGTACCATGGAAGAATTGAACGAGCTGGTTAAAAAGCTGGACGCAGAGACGGGCGCAGAGACGCTTGATTACAAAAAAATCGAGAAGGCAACGAAGGCAATAGCGACTTACGTTACCAACACTCCCGTCGACCCTGCATCGGAAGGCTATGACGCGGCTATGGGTAAGGCTTATGCCGCTGCGGTCATGTGTGCCGACAATTACATAAACTTTGCAGAAGGCACATCTCTTGACAGCAAGAAAAAGGGACTTGACTCTGCAGAGGCAGTAATAGCTTTGTTCCCCGAGTTTAATAAGGAAGCGGAAGATTACGTAGCGTACAGGGCAAAAGCCGACGCGCTTGTATCCGAGCTTATTGATGCTTACGTTGCAACCGCTTCAGAGGAGTCAACGGCTATCGGCGATGCTTATTCCTCGCTCACCGTAGCAAAGGCACTTGCAATCCAGTACGCACGCACGGACAAGACGGAGGCTCTTGACAATGCGACCCTCGCCGTTGCCGCCAAAGGCTTGAACTCCGCGAAGGCGGCACTCGTTAAGGGTGAAGACGGCTTGTGGACTACGGCAACTGCCGGTGCGGAGAGAAAGACTCTTTCAGCATTCCTTGCGGCTAATCCCTTGAACATGGAGCTTGACGGAGCCGAGGAGCTTATTTCCGATATTGAAGCTCTGACGGCTGATATAGCTGCAAAGGTCAAGGTTAATCTCGCTACTCTTGACGATGAGAACAATATAAGCGCTTACGATACCGATTTTGAGATAAGCGAAGATTTTTCGTCCTACAAAGACGGTGATTCTCTCGCCGGAGGTTTCGGTAAAATCGGAAGTGCTGTTATATACGGAACGTCCACTCTTACTGCAAAGACCGAAGAGGATGGCAACGGATATCTCCTTATGCATTCAAAGGCGGAAAATGGCGCAACGTATATTTACTACGCCTTTTCCAAGATGGCGGGCAAACCCGCCGAAAACGGCTTCGTAATTGAAATGAAGCTGAAGGGCACCGGAACTAACCCGACCAGAGTCAACATTGAGCCCGGCGGATACGGTGACAACTCTGCACGTTATTTCCCCACCAACTATGCGGAAATCGACTCGGCAGGCGTTATCAAGGGCGGTTCGAACGACACGAGCGGAAAGACCATTGGCGGTGCTTTGTCAGAGGACACGTGGACACATTTACTTATCAAATTTGATCCATCCGACTTTACTATCCACGTATACGTTGACGGTCAGTTCTTTACCTCCTTCTCCGCTAAGTACAAAGACAACACCTTTGACTACGCAGATTCCACCGGTCACGGCTTCAGAATTTCCGTGGGCGGCACCGACGGTCAGGTTTGCGTTGACGATCTGGCAATCTATGTCGGCGGCGGTTACCGTAATCCGGACAGATTTGACGAGATGACCGATGAAGAAAAATTTATATACTACGCCGAGTACGCAACGAACGAGGAGAGAGATCCCTCGGGCAGAGCGCAGACTTACGACCTTGCAAGCGCACTTGTAGGAAAGTACTACGCAGACGGTGATTATCTTACGGAGGATACCGAGGTAATTGCCGCAGTTGATAAGTACAACTCCGTTGACCCTGACGAGATCGCGCTTCTCGTTGCAAATACCAACAGAGATACGTTTATAGAAATGGTAACAGCCTTGGACAATATGGATCGCTCTGCGTCGAATATTGCGGACAGACAGCGTGAATATAACAGGATTTCCGAATTTCTTGTTTCGAACACGGGCAAGATTACCATGGATGAGGCTTTCGGTGCAGCCAGCTCGATTTTTTCACAGCAGCTGAACAAGGAGCTGGTAATTGACAGCAATACCGCGAGCTTCGTTAACGCAATGAAGCGCTTTAATATGGTTGACGCCCTCGGAGGCAAGCAGAAGTATCTTGCAAAGGCAAAGGCTTTGGTTGAGGATGAAACTTATCCCTTGAACGACGATGTATACAATGAGCTAAAGGCACTGGGTACGTTCGCAGATTTCATTGCTGCTTACGAGACCTACGACGATGCTTTGAACATCGTTGCTTCAATGGAGCGCGACGCAGAGTCTAACAAGATTGTTAAGTGCGTGGGCTTCATCTCGGGTTACACCACCGAGGACGAGTGGATTGAAAACTACGACTACATTAACCGTTATGTGCTGATTCTGCGCGACGTTGTAAAGAGCGGTAACTACAACCCCGATTATGAGGGCGTTCAGGAAGCTCTTGAGATTCTGGCTCCCATGGAAGATTGGTTCTACGGTCGTCTTCAGGATGAGCACGTCGCAGTACTCCGCGATACACTTGATAAGATAGCGGAAAACGATGCTTATATAGTAAAGATGGGCTTGTGCTCATACATCGAGAGATACCTTTTGGAGAACAACGTTGACCTGACTTACGGCGATATTCCCATGCTGCTCGTTGAATACGAAACCCACCGCGAGGAGCTTGAATACAGAGAGCAGGATTATGCCGAGCTCCTTGTGCAGAACGCTTACTACTTCAAGTCTTTGGTTGATACCATGGTGCTTTCGGACACGTACGCTGACATTAAGTACTATTACGATCTGGCTTACGGATACTACTTCACTCTTGACGCTAACGTTGAGGGCGTTGCAGATAGAATAGCGATATTCGATGAATATACCGTGCTGGTAGACCTTTCGGAAGGTTCTTCTAAGGAATTTATAGAGAATGTTGTTGCTCTGGAAGCCGTGATGGCGAAAGAGGACAGGACGGACGATGAGATCTACTGGGCTCTGGCTGAATGCTACAAGCTGATTGATTACATTGAGATGGATATCGACGGCGTTACAGAGTCTGCAAGCGTATTCGCTGATATAGCACTTGATTATCTCGTTGAGGCAGAGCTCGGAAATCTCGAGATTTATTCGGCAATCGCAATGATGGGTTCGCTCCGTGCAGGCGCGGGCATTTCCTCCATTATGTCGGTTGCGATGAAGTTTATCTTCGGTTGATATCGAGCCTTGTAAAATCAAAATAATATCACGGACCGTACTTCGGGGGCTCGCTTCCCGACCGAGGTTCGCCCGGGCTGCCGCTTCCTTTGCGGCAGCCCGAATTGTTTTTTAGGGGCAGGCACCGGAGGTGCAGTTATGTAGTGCTCCGCACAGTGATGTAACAACTTAGTTGTAGCGGTGTTGTGCTCCGCACAGTGATGTAACAACTTCGTTGTAGTGGTGTTGTACTTCCCGCGGTGATGTAGTGCTCCGCACAGTGATGTTTTGCTCAGGTGCCGCAAAGCGGTGGAGTGAAACCAGGTAGAGGCTGTGCGCCGCAGGCAGTTTTATTAAAAGAAAAAAGAGAGGATGCGAAATAACATCCTCTCCGTGAGTTAATTAAGGTTTGGTGAAATCCTCGGATTTCACTTTTTTATTTGTACGAGTTTATCTCTGTATTCTGCCGGTGCCGTTGCCGCCTGCAAGAGCCTTGACCTCGTCAACGCTTACAAGGTTGAAGTCGCCCTCGATCGAGTGCTTGAGGCAGGAAGCAGCTACTGCAAACTCAACAGCATCCTGAGTGGAGTAGCCGTTTAAGCAGGAGTAAATAAGACCGCCGCCAAAGCTGTCGCCGCCGCCTACGCGGTCAACGATGTGCATGTGGTAGGACTTGGAGAAGCAGTACTCGTCTGTCTCCTTATTGAACAGGAGTGCTGCCCAGTCGTTATCGTTTGCGCTGATGGAGGAGCGGAGAGTGATTGCAACCTTTTCAAATCCGAACTTGTCGGCGAGCTGACGTGCAACCGACTTGTAGCCCTCGTGATTGAGCTTACCGCCTGCAATATCGGTGTTCTCTGCGTCGATGCCGAATACGTCGTGAGCATCCTCCTCGTTGGATATACAAACGTCAACGTACTGACACAGCTTCGTCATGGTAGCCTGAGCCTGCTCGCGGGTCCACAGCTTCTTTCTGAAGTTGAGGTCGCAGGAAATCTTCACGCCGTGTGCCTTAGCAGCTTTACAAGCGTCGAGACAAATGTCCGCGACGGTGGGATTCAGAGCCGGAGTGATACCGGTAAAGTGGAACCAGTCCGCACCCTCAAAAATGCTGTCCCAGTCGAAGTCGGAGGGCTGAGCCTCTGCGATAGCCGAGTGCGCTCTGTCGTAGATTACCTTGGAGGGACGCTGAGATGCGCCTTTCTCATTGAAATAGATACCTACTCTGTCGCCGCCGCGAACGATCTTTGAGGTATCGACGCCGTATCTGCGAAGTGCGTTAACCGCGCTCTGACCTATCTCGTGCTTAGGGAGCTTGGTAACGAACACAGACTCCAGACCGTAATTTGCAAGGGAAACGGAAACGTTAGCCTCGCCGCCGCCGTAAACAACGCCGAACTTGTCAGCCTGAGTAAAGCGGAGATAGCCCTCGGGAGCCAGACGGAGCATAATTTCGCCAAAAGTTACAACTTTCATTTCAGAAAATCCTTTCCGTAATATAATATTTATTTTGCTTTTCACATACATATATATTGTATCATAAAGATTTGAAAAAAACAAGTGGTAGACGATATATTTTGCAAATGCCAAAACCGACACTGAAAAAAGACGGACAGAGAAATCTCCCATGTCCGTCAGCAATTTCCGTTTATTTCGTTTGCCCGCCGCCGATTATTCGGACGCCAGCTCACCGATACATTTTTTGCATATCAGTTTGCCCTTGAAGTCAACAAGCTCGCTGTCACATCCGCAGAAGTTGCAACGCTCGTTGTATTTTTCAAGAATTATTTTACCGCCTTCAACATAGATTTCTACTGGATCGCCGTTTTCGATATCCATCTTTTTGCGCATCTCCTTGGGAATAACTATTCTTCCCAGCTCATCTACGTTTCTGACAATTCCTGTTGATTTCATATCAGCACCTCCACTTATAAAGACACGCACGAAGCGCGTTTCGATTATTCGCCTTGATTTTACCATATTGAAAGTTTAAAGTCAATAAAAAAACTTAACAAAATGTCGAATAAAATGTAAACATATTATGTTTTTTTTGTGAAAATAACGGCTCTCGGCAGGCTGACTTACGCGTTTGCCGCAGAGCTTCGGGGAGAGAAAAATGAAAGAGCTATCAGAGAATAAGAAAATTCCGTCCGCGTGTGCGGACGCGGGGATAAGCCGCCTTTTAACCATGCTGCCGAGAGGGCTTGCCGAGGAGCTGCGCTCTGTGCTTTCGTGCTATCCCGCAGGGGCTTTGAACGAGCTCAGGCTTCGCGCGTATGGGCAAAGCACCGCAGTGCTGTCGGGCAGATGCTTCCCTCTGGCTTACGCCGCGTCGCCGGATGGGCTGTCCGAGCTTGCTTCACTGCTGTGTCGCGGGGGTGCCTACGCCTATGCCGACGGAATGGAAAAGGGCTACATACCTCTTTTCGGCGGTATAAGAGTCGGCGTTGCGGGCACTGCCGGATATGAGGGCGGCACTATGGTCGGGGTGTCTGGAATATCCTCGATGGTCTTCAGATTTCCCGCCGGCAGGTGCGACTTCGCGCGGGAGCTGGAAAAAATATTCAGACGTCAGGGCAGAGGAGGGATGCTGATACTGTCACCGCCCGGAGGCGGGAAAACTACCGCTTTGCGCTCGCTGGCAGCACTGCTCGGCAGCGGCAGGGACGCCCTTCGCACTGTGGCGGTGGACGAGCGGTGCGAGTTCGTGCCCGAGGATTACCGTACGGCGTCTGTTGATATTCTGCGCGGATACAGACGGCAGGAGGGAATCGAGCTTGCCGTCAGATGTATGTCCTGTGACGTGATTTTGGTCGACGAGATAGGCTCGGAGGCGGATGCCGAGGCTATGGAGCTTTGCCGGGGTGTGGGCGTTTCGGTAGTCGCTACCGCTCACGCGAGGAATATATCAGATGCGCTGAGCCGACGGTTCATAGGCAGATTGATACGGGAGGGCTATTTTACCTCGGTCGTAAAAATAGAGCGCACACCCATCGGATTTGCCGTAACCGAGGAGGTACTGCCGTGTCCTTGCTAGGAGTTCTTTTGATAATCGGCTCGGCTCTGGCACTTTCACGTGGGTACGGGAAATACCTGAAGACCCGTCTTCGCCTGCTCGGTGCCTTCGTAGATTTTATAAAGTATCTGGAGGGAAGGCTGGAGGGATATTTGGAGCCGTTGCCTGTGGCGGCGGAGAAATACAAAGGGACGGAGGAGCTATCGGGGTTTCTCACAAGGCTTCGGCGCGGAGATTCGGCAAAGGACGCGTACAGACAGACGCGCGCGGAAATGACGGTTTGCCGAAGGGCGGACGGCGTGCTTCTTTCGCTTTTTGACTCACTCGGAGAGGGAAAGCTGGGACATGAGCTGCGGCAGATTCGCACCGCCCTCGGAGAGCTGGAGAGCATATACGGCGAGGAGAGAAACGAAACCGAGCGTAAGAGAAAGGTTGCCTCTGCTTTGATACTCGCCGCCGCCCTCGGCGTGTGTATCCTGATGATATAAAAAATACATAAAGGACGGCTTCAGGCTATGGATGTTGAGCTTATATTGAAGGTTGCGGGAATAGGAATGATAGTTGCGGTGATATGCCAGATACTGTCCAGAATCGGCAGAGAGGACCAGGCAAATTTGGTCTCGCTGACGGGAATAATACTTATTCTGCTTGTCCTCGCGGAGAAGATCGGCGAGCTTATCGTCATGCTTCGGGAGGTGTTCGGCTTTTGAGTGAAGGGATGAGGCTGGCGGCAGTGCCCTTGATTCTGGCGTTTCTGGTTTTTATGCTCCGCGAGATGGGCTTTCGCGGTGCAAAGCCTATTGCCGTCGTGGGTATCACACTGCTTGCGTTGGCTGCGGCAGGTAGAATAGGCAGACTTTTTGAGGGGCTTAATTTTGGCGGAATATCCGAGACGGCAGGAGAACTTACTGGTGCGGCACTGAAGGTGGTGGGGGTAGGATACGTCTTCGGTTTTACCGCCGACGTGTGCCGCGATATGGGGGAGTCGTGCATCGCTTCATGGGTATTAGCCGTGGGGCGTGTCGAGATTTTGCTGCTTGCAATGCCATATATCCTTCGTGCTCTGGAGCTGGCGGGAGGAATGATTGAATGAAAAGAAATGTAAAGAAAAGTTGTCTTATAGTCCTTCTTCTGCTTTTTCTCTTCGGCGCGTTTTCTCTTTCTGCCTCGGCAGCTGACGTCGGTGCGGTGTACGATGCCGGAAGCCTGAACGAGGGAGCGGAAGGGGCACTTGATGATTTCCGTGATATTCTCCCGGGGGGATACGAGGGATTTGCCGAGCCATTTGAATCTGCTGACAGCATCGGCTTTGAGAGACTTTTTTCAATTATAGCCGACGGGGTGTCGGGACGGCGCGGAGAGCTGGTATCCTTTCTGCTTCTGGTGATAGGCTGTGCCATACTTATTTCGCTGTCGGCGACTCTCTGCGGCGAATATTCTTCCCTGTGCCGCGGCGCTGTGGGAGTGATATGCTCGGTGTGTATTTTCTCAAGGCTTTTTCCGGTAGTCGACGAGGTTGCGAATACCGTCGGGGAGATAAACGGCTTCTTCGGTGCTCTGATACCTCTTATGGCTACGGTCAATACCTTGGGAGGAAACGTCACCGCCGCCTCTTCGCAGGCGCTGGGAATGACCCTGACCATGCAGCTGTACGGATCGCTGGGGTCGTCGCTGACCCTGATTATCGGGGCGATGTTTGCCGTCGGCATGCTGTCAACGCTGGGAGGCGGCTTTGCCTCCGTGGGGCGGGGAGTCCGCGGTCTGTTCGGACGCGGAATGGGGATTTTCACCGCTCTTCTGGCAGGGACGCTGTCCTTGCAGACCCTGCTTACGGGTGTCTCGGATTCCACAGCCATGCGAGTGGCGAGATACGCTATTTCCGGCACGGTACCCATCGTCGGCGGTGCCGTCAGCTCAGCCTTGTCCACCTTGGCAGGGGGTCTTGCCTATGCCAAGGGTGTTATCGGAGGAGGTGCGGTTGCGGTGCTGGTGCTGATGGCGGCGGTGCCTCTTGTCATTCTCCTTATGTACAAGCTGTGCTTCTTTCTTGCTATCAGCTTTCTTGATTTTACCTCGGGCGGCGAGGGAGGTGAGTGCCTTGTTGCGATATCGGGAGGGCTTGACGCGCTTATATCCGTTTACACCATGACCTCGGTCATATATATTTTTCAGGTGATACTGTTCATTATGGGAGGAATTGCGCTGGAATGAGAGAATATCTGCTTGGGATAATTGCCGCCGGGGCGGTGTGCGCCGTGGCTCTTTCGGTATCCCACGAAAATATGCGGGGTGCGACGCGGAGCGCGCTCGGAATACTTATGCTTCTTGCCGTCTCGGCACCCGTCATCTCGGTGGTACAGAGCGTCGCCTCCTCCGGGATTAAACTGCCTGAGTACGACGGAATAAGTCCGGAGGGAGGCTACGAGGCTGTATCCGAGGAGGCGTTCTGCGAGGGAATACGCAAGGCGGTAGCATCGGAATTCGACATAGACTTAAAAGCGATTACCGTCGACTGCCACGGCTTTGATTTCAAGAGTATGCGAGCCAAGTGGATTTACGTGAATATAAGTACTCCAAACGCGGATTTCCGTCGTATTGAGGAGTATTGCCGTACCAATTTTACGGAAGGGGGTGGGTGCCGTGTCGAGTTTGTCCTCGGATAAGAGCTTTTCCGACTTTGTGAAAAGGTCGGGGGGACTATGGAAATTCATACTGCCTGCGGCGCTTGGAATACTGCTGATAGTGTTCGGAGTATACGGCAAGTCGGGGAGCGATAGCGTACCGACCGTTGCCGCGGACGGCGAGGCTCTGGCTGAGCTGTGCTCTGCGGTAGAGGGGGTAGGCGAGTGCCGCGCGGTAATAAACAGGTCGGATTCGGGAGAGATCACCGGTGTGGTTATACTGTGCGACGGCGCGGATTCCGACGTGGTGCGGCTCAGACTCACCGAGCTTGTTCGCGCGCTTCTCGGCGTAGGAGCAAATAAAATATGTATTGAGAAGATAAACGGTGAAAGAACGGGCGGCGGATAAATTTCCCTGATTTGCTCGGCGGTATCTGTAATAATCGCGTCGCATTCCGCATAGTATTAACCAGTAACGAAAGCAAGGAGAATTTCATACAATGAAAAGCGAAAAAATCAAAAACCTTTTTTCCACTAAAGCAGGAAAGAGTCTGGCACTTCTTCTGGTGGTGGCGCTTATCGGAGTGGCTGTGTACGTGAATTACACGCTGTTCTATGACCCCGTAAATTCCATGGGCTACGGAAACAACAATATGGATGATAACTACAACGGCTCGGAAACCACAGGCGGGGAAGCCGACGGAAACAAAAACTATTTTACCTCGGTAGTCCTCAACCGTCAGCAGTCCAGAGACGAGGCGATTGACGTGCTTAAGCTGGTCAGCGAGAGCAACGAGGCATCTGAAGAGGCTCGCGCTGCGGCTGTGAACAAAATCGCCCAGATAGCAACCGACGTTCAGAACGAAGCGAATATCGAGGCACTGGTCAAGGCAAAGGGCTTCAGCGAGTGCGTGGCGATAATTTCCGACAATTCCGCCAGCGTTATCGTAGAAGCGGAGAGCCTGAAGGCGTCCGAGGCTGCACAGATCCTCGCCATAGTCTACGATACCACAGGAATCTCGCCGGAGAACATTACAATTATAAATAAGTGATCCCTGCGGGGGAGATTTCTTCGGTTGGGAAAAGGGGGTAGCTCAAGTTGCAAAAAAACTTGAGCTACCCTCAAATACGCTTTGGGACAGGTGGATCCCGAGCGAAAATCTTTTCAGCTCATTAACCGGTTTTTAAGCCTTTTTGTTCCCTCCCCGTCATTTTCGCTTGCGCCGGGATGCGCCAACCCCAAAATTGTATGCCGATGCCGCTTTTTCGCCTCTTATACGCCGCCGGGGTCTTTATACCCGGGATGAAGGCGGCTTTACGCCGCTTTTTGCGAGTCCCGGGCATTGTTTTTATTTTATCCAACATTTGTTGTTGACTTAATTAAACACTTGTGCTAAAATAAAATATATTTTATAATTATATGGAGATCACTTTACTATGGAAAAGCTTAGAGTAGGTATCATCGGCGCTACCGGTATGGTAGGTCAGCGATTTATTATGCTCCTTAATGAGCACCCCTATTTTGAAATAACCGCCCTGGTTGCAGGTCCTCGCTCTGCGGGACAGAAGTACGGCAAGGCGGTGCTCGGCAGATGGAAGATGCAGTCAGCGTGTCCCGAGAGAATTCTGAATATGGAGGTCATTTCTTCGGACGACGTTGAGCGCGTCGGCGAGCTGGTAGATTTCGTATTCTGCGCGGTCAATATGACGAAGGATGAGACGAAGGCTCTTGAAGAGAAATATGCAAAGGCGGAGATACCCGTCGTTTCCAACAACTCCGCCAACAGATGGACTCCCGACGTACCCATGGTGATTCCGGAGATAAACGACGCACACCTTGAGGTTATCGCGGCACAGAGAAAAAGACTCGGCACCACCCGCGGCTTTATTGCGGTAAAGCCAAACTGCTCGATCCAGTCCTATGTTCCGGCTCTCACTCCGCTTATGAAGTTTGGTATCAAGGAAGTCGTTGCCACTACCTATCAGGCTATCAGCGGAGCCGGCAAGACCTTCAAGGAATGGCCAGAAATGCTTGACAACATCATCCCCTTCATCGACGGCGAGGAAGAGAAGAGTGAGCGTGAGCCCCTGCGCGTATGGGGTGAGGTAAAGGACGGCAGGATAGTTCCCGCCGAGGCTCCGGTCATCACCACCCAGTGCCTTCGTGTTCCCGTGTCCGACGGCCATACCGCCGCGGTGTTCGTAAGATTTGAGAACAAGCCCACCAAGGAGCAGATACTTGAGGCGTGGAAGAATTTTAAGGGCAAGCCTCAGACCCTCGCTCTGCCCTCCGCACCGGAGCAGTTCATCACCTACTTCGATGAGGACAACCGTCCGCAGGCGAAGCTTGACCGCGACCTGTTTGGCGGTATGGGCGTCAGCGTCGGCAGACTCCGCGAAGATACCGTATACGACTACAAATTCGTAGGACTTTCCCACAATACTCTGCGCGGTGCCGCAGGCGGCGCGGTGCTCATTGCGGAGCTTTTGTACAGAGAGGGATATTTGGGGAAAAGGAATTGACAATTGAAAATTGAAAATTGAAAATGGAAAACGGGAAATGGAAAATGAATGACGTGAGAGGTTATACCGGGCAGGGGGCGCTCTGCCGACGGCTTGATTTTCTGCAAATCCAAGATTTTCGATTTTTCTTCGGCTCGGTGTAAAACCGTTCCGATTTCCGTTTTTTGGCTGTTGAAGCGTGGTTTTCAACAGCCTTTTATTTTGTTTTTAGTGACTCTTTCACAGTCTTTTGGTGATTTTATATAAAATAGGGGTGAAAAATTCGTTACGGCAAACGGCCACAAAACCCGCACCCGCTATTGACTTTTAAGCTGTAAAAATATATAATTGATATAGTTAAAAATATGTAAAAAGGACGAAAGGCTATTAGGTATTTGATATGAGAAAGATTACCGGTTTGTTGCTTATTCTTGCCTTGGCGGTTTCCTGCACGTTCTCCTTCGTATCCTGCGCAGGACATGAACACAGCTACGCCGAGGGATGGACCTTCGATTCCAACAACCACTGGCACGCCTCAACCTGCGAGCATACCGATGCTCAGGGAGATCTTGCGGCTCATACTTACGACTCGGACTACAAGTGTACCGTCTGCGGCTACACTCACACTCACAGCTACGAGTCTGCGTGGAGCTATGATGCAGATAACCACTGGAAGGCTGCAACCTGCGCACACGGCGACGTAAAGGGAGAGCTTGCAGCTCACGACTTTGACAGTAACGGCTGCTGCACGACTTGCGGTTACCGCCCAGACACTCAGTCCGGAGAGCACACACACACTTTTGCCAACACCTGGAGCAAGGATGATACGGGCCACTGGCACGCAGCTAATTGCGGACACGGTGTAAGAGCAGATTTCGCCGAGCACACTTACAGAGTATTCGGCACAACCTATATTTGCTCAGTGTGTAACTACTCTCACATTCACTCGTATTCTGCCGATTGGAGCGCTGACGCTTCCGGTCACTGGCACGATGATTTGTGCGGTCACGGTACGACCGTAGACTTTGCGGAGCATACCTTCGACGCAGACGGCATCTGCACCGAATGCGGTTATTACGACGAGACCGTACATACTCTTGAAGAGGAGTGGAGCTCCGATGCGTTCAGCCACTGGCACGCATGCACCTGCGGACACGACTTCAAGTTTGACAATGCGGCTCATACCTACGACGAGAATTACGTATGTACCGTTTGCGGATACGAGCACGAGCATACAGCCGACAGCAGTGTTTACGACTACGACTTCGGCGGTCACTGGCACGTAATTACCTGCGGCCACGACGTAAAGCTCGGCTATGAAGCACACGATTTTGTAAACGGCGTATGTCAGATATGCTCTTACGACATCAACAATCTCAGCAACGATGCGCTTGCGGCTCTTGCGATAATCTACTCCCGCAGCAATCCCACGAAGATAACCACTGATACCGTTCAGGAGTTCGGTGGCATAACGCTTGAGGGTAAAACCATACTCACTTTATCTCAGATCAGGGGTTATGACGTTGCAATCCTGGAGAAGATTCAGGACGAACTCAGATCGGTTGAGGACGGCGGTAAGGACGAGTACATCAGAGAAGAAATCGTTACGAACCACACCATTACTCAGTACTTTGAGGGCCTCGGCACGAGAGAAGTCAACCCGATCAACAACGCTGCAGGTGAGTGGAACCCGGACGGCGAATCCTTCGTTCCCGCAAAGGGAGCAATCGCGCTCGATCTTAAGCTCGGATATATTGAAAATCTGAACTATAATGACGGCGTTCTCAGCTGTAACGTTCCCGGTGCTTATACGAAGAACGTATTCGGTATCGACGTCGGCTCTGACGTCAGTCTGACGGTTACTACCGTAGGCGGATATATCCGTGAGGTTTCACTTCATTACGCAGTTGCAGCCGATGAGGCAAATAACCTTGGCGAAACCGTTGTTGTCATCACTGCAACCTACGAATATGACGAGCAGATAGTAAGCTTTGACTAATAGGAGGTAGCTGTAAAATGAAAAGATTTTTGAAGATAGCAATGATTCTTACACTCGCAGTTGCCTGCATGTTTGCCTTCGCTTCCTGCGCAGGACACGAGCATACCTTCAGCGAGGATTGGACCTCCGATGAAAACAATCACTGGCACGCCGCAACCTGCGAGCACACCGCAGAAACCTCTGCTGTCGGCGCGCACACCTTCGGCGAGGACGGTAAATGTATAACCTGCGGCTATGAAAAGGCCGCCGAGCATACACATACTTTCGGCGAAACATGGTCTTTTGATGCCGCGCAGCACTGGCACGCGGCAAGTTGCGAGCATACCGATTTGGTTGAAGACCTGGGCAGTCACACCTGGGGTTCAGACGGAAAATGTACCGTTTGCGGATACGGTTATGAGGCACATACCGAGCATACCTTCGATTACAGTGCTTACGTAAGCGATGAGACGGGTCACTGGTATGCGGCGATCTGCTGTAATGAAAAGGACGGCTTTGCTCCTCATACCATAGGCGAGGGTAACGTATGTACCGTTTGCGGATACAGCGAGACACACGAGCACACCTATTCCGATGCATGGTCATCTGACGAGAACAATCACTGGCACGTAGCTGACTGCGGCCACAACGCCATTGACCCCGACAGCCTTGCGGCACATACACTCGGCGATGATTACAAGTGTACCGTTTGCGGATATCAGCACGTTCACTCCTTCAACTTCAGCGAGCTTGAGAGCGATGAGAACGGACACTGGTATGCTTCTACCTGCGGTCACGACGTTAAGTTAAGCTATGAGGGGCACACGTATAGCGGCGGCAGCTTTATATGCACCACCTGTGAGTATGTTCACGAGCATAAGTACGCTGTGACTTTGACTTACGATACAACTGCTCACTGGTATGCCGACACCTGCGGTCACGGTACCAAGACCGGATTTGAAAATCACACTCTTGACGGAGACGGCAAGTGCGCTTGCGGATACAGCGAAGAAGTAAAATCCATATACGAAATAATCAACAGCGGCGATCCCACGAAAATCGTTACCGTTATCGAATACGTAGCAGGCGGCGGTTCTTCCGATGTTCTTGACGGAGAATTTGTAACGCTTATTTCCGGCAACAATATGATTCTTCATTATTGGTATAAGGAATACAGCAGCTTAGAAGATTCCATGAACGGCGAGGACAGAATCAAGACTGTTTCCGGCTCGGTATATTACAGAGACGGTCTGTACTCCACCGACGGTGAGATTTGGGCTGCAGAGGCTCCTTCCGATGTCCAGCTGGTGTTCAACCTTACGTCCGAGTACTTGCTTAATGCGGTAATCTCCGAGGATGGAAACAGCCTTACCGCTGAGATTACTCCCGAGAATGCTGTAGAAGTATTCGGCTCCGACCTGAGCGCGGACGGCAACGTCAGCCTGTCAGTTGAGACTAACGGCGTCAACCTGTTCAGAATCGTTGCTTCCGCAACTACATACAGCGGTGCAAAGGTAACGGTTAAGACCTCTTACACATACAACGAAGTAGTTCTTGAGTACCCCGACGGTATCACATCGGGTGATAACGATGATAAGGCTGACGAGCTTGCCGACTTTATCGCGGCTATCGGAAATACTAATCCTACATCTGCAAGCATATCCACGTCTCTTCTTACTATTCACTCCGACGAGCCTATGAAGGGACTTTACGACATTATTTACAATGCCGACGGCACGATAACCGTTAAATACGCTTATATGAAACTGAATGCGATTGGCGAGGGTGACGGCATATTCTCTACCGTATCCGGCGAAGCCACAATAGACGCAGACGGTAATGTTACAGGCGACGTCAGCGGTACCGTAACAGGTGCGGCGGCTATCGCTGTAAACCTCGATGAAGCTAAGATGGACTACTCCATCAGCGCAGGAATTCTTACGGCAAGGATTGCTGCTGAGGACGTAGAGTCCGTGCTCGGCGTTGACACCGGCGCTGACACGATTATGACGATGACGGTTGTATCCGGCAGAGTCGTTTCGCTTACTATCAGTTACGTATCTGCTCAGGGTCCCGTAGAGATCGTTTGCAGCTATAAGTAATATAAAGATAAGCGATTAGTTCAAAATATTATTGCCCTGCGAGCCTAAAGCTCGCAGGGCACTTTTTTAAGTTGATAGGGGAAAATGGAAAGTGGGAATGGAAAATTGAAAATTGAAAATGGAAAATGGAAAATGGGAAAGCGAATAGAGGTGTTAAGTGCCGTCAATTTGACCGTGTAGTGCATAAAATAAAATATATCCTAAGATGCGGTAAAATGTTCTGCTCTATTAACAAGAATTGAGAGGTTTTTATGTGTAACAGGAATGATTCGATAAATATAAACAATATGCTGAGGCGTTCACCCGAGGCGGTAGCTTATATAAAAGGCGACGCGGCGCACCCGAAGCTGTGGGGAATCGTGATGTTTTATGAAATAACCGAGGGAGTCATAGTTGTGGCAGAGCTGTACGGCTTGCCCGATATCGGTGGGAAATGCGATAGCGGTATCTTTGCATTTCATATTCACGAGGGAGGCTCTTGCTCGGGCGACGAATCCGACAGCTTTAAAAACGTAGGTACACACTACAACCCAGGCGGCTGTCAGCACCCGTATCACGCAGGGGATATGCCGCCGCTTTTCTCGGCACGGGGGAGGGCGTATCTTGCTTTTCTGACCGACCGGTTCACCGTCGGCGAAATAGTGGGCAGGACGGTTATCGTCCACTCCCGACCTGACGATTTCATGACGCAGCCCTCCGGCAATTCAGGCACTAAAATCGCCTGCGGAGAGATTTTGGGTATACGTTAATCTGTTTTCTGTATACTTTTTAATGTTCAATCGGTGACGTTACGCCTTACGGCGCAGTGATGTGATGTGTTACGGTTACCCCGCAACCATTCACGTGCGGACATTGTACGCACTCATAACTGTGCGGAGCACAGTATCACGCGAAAAGCGCACATCATGTTCCCACGAGGGAACACATCGTTCAAAAGAGCCGATTGCGTACGCAATCGGCTCTTTTGCGGTGGAGCTTGCTTAACGAAAGTCGAATCGCAAATGAAATCACTAGATGTGATGACATCCTCATTTCATTCGGATGAAATCTTCGGCTATTGCATCAGATGAAATTAAATTCGCTTTTTTAACCTCACGCAAGCGAGATTTCATCGCTTTGCGGGTCCATCCACAAGCGTGGATTCATTCCGCATTAGCGAGTTTAGTTAAAAAGGCCTAAGTTTGCCTTGTGCGTTGTCATACAAAATCATAAAGTTAGCCTCAGTTGTCAAATGGCAGATAAAAGGGTGGTGCTTCTACGTTCGTTATATTGTCCGCTTGTATCAAAGGCACAAACAAAAATACTTTTCCTTACACATCTATCTTTAGAAGTTTTGAGGCTATTTATAGCATTTGCAATAGCAATCTCATCCTCTAAGCACCAACGTGCGGCGATTTCTATGTATTTGTCGGTATCGGAAATCAAATTGTTGGGAGTAGAGATAAAGTTAAACTCGTCCATAAAATTAGCGGTTGCTATACTGCGAATCAAATCAAGAAGCTCTTGCATTGTGCCTTCTTCTCTGGACAAATACGACCACAGTCCATCTGCAAGCAATATTTCTTCCTTATCGCAGAACTTAGGGAATTCTATCATATTTCCCATAAAACGCTCTTGGCAATAACCGGTATCGGTGTCTGCGGTAGGATCGAAGGGAAATCCAAAGAAGTAACTAACATTTTTGTCCGGATACATAATTCTGAGTGCGGCCTTTGCTTTAAGAATCTTTTGCTTTTCGCCACGAGTTTCGCCAGAGTTAGGACGAACAGATTTCAATTCTATGGCAACGATGTTTTCCTCATCCTCAAAATAGCAGTCAGCGGTAAAGTTAGTTCCAGTGACAAGTTCGCCGTGTTCACCTGCTTTTATGAGCACATCTTCGGCGATCATATCAGGAGTTCTGTCACCATTTTTTAGGTCAGTCATAATTTCGGCAATTATTCGTTCCTGCTCGGCGTATATCCTAAACTCACTTCCATTAAATCCACGCTTGCCTCCGTCGCAGAGAATGTGTGCAACGCTTTCGAAAAAGACTTGTCCCAATGTGGTGTTGAGTCCGTGCATCCAAGAACTCATACTTATCATTGCATCAACATTTGTACCCGCGGCATCGAACTTGTCCGAAAATGCCTGTAAAAACGCTTTATGAAAAGGAGCGTTTCGAGGAGCCGTGGCATCCTCAGGAAAAGTATCAAAACGAGATTTGAGAAGCTTAATAATGACTTTTGCTATTTCTTGCTTTTTTCTGCTATTCATACAGGTTTCTCCTTCATTCTAAATATGATTTCCGAATATGCACTTTTGTCTTTTTCGGTGCGATTAAGAACAGGGCGTTTGAATTGCTCTACAATAATCATCCCAGCGTTTTCGGCGATTCTCCCATACAAGCCATATTTATCGTTTGCAACAATAAATACTTCGTAATCCTCCGCTAAGAATCTCTTGCAGTTAATTAAAACAGCGGAAATTTCATCAACATATTTTTGTTGAGCGGCTTTAGTGTGACCTTTTTGCATCGAGCCTATTTCAAGCTCATCATTACGCTTGAGACCAAGAAGCTCGTATGCATAAGCGTGCTGTTCGTGATAATCAATAAGGCCTACATATGGAGGACTACAGAAGATACCTTTGATTTTGGCTTGCGAATAAGTGTCAGCTATTGAGCCACCCATTGAGCAAATACATTCTTCAAGGTCTACTGTGGAAGAATCAGCAGCAAAACAACGTTGCATAGTATCTGTCCGTAACTCTTTGAATTGACAAATTCTTTTGACAGTATCTTGAGAATACGTCTTCCACCATTTAAGAATACTAAATAGCGGTTTGCAAATCTTCTTGTGCTTCGTACAATAATATGTTGTATATACAGGAACGATTAACGTAGCTAAATCCGAATGAGTTGTAGCACGGCAAGAACGCATTGTTCTTGAGAGAATAATTTGAAGAATTCTCTTCGATGCTTCATTTTTAGTTTCTTCAATAAGTCTGTTCACAAAATGAATTTCGCGCCTTACCGTTTCGAAATACCACTTATCCAAAAATGACTCTTCAGATATATCAAGCGAAACTCCGTATTTATCCGCCAATTCTGTGAATATGGGGAGGAACATTTGCGCCTTTTCTTCACCGTATCTCTTTTCATTTACTTCATTTCGATAAACCATTTTTTTGAATTCTGGTGAGGGGAAATATTGTGAATTGAATTCATACAAGCGGTCAAGAAGCTCTGCTTCAAATTTAGCAATATTCAAAGCTTTCTCAAATTCTTCAAGCTCAGAAGTGATACGTGATATTTCTTGATTTAAGTCGGCTATATCATAAAAATCAACTTTGCAGTTAGATATTTGTGCATTAAAAGCAGATATATCAACGCCAACAGCATGGATTCCGAGTTCACTGGCTTGTACTAACGTCGTGCCGCTTCCACAGAACGGGTCTAAAACTATATCCCCGGGATGAAAATACACTTCTTTTTTGAAAGCGTCGGTATGCCCGTCCAAGAAATATTCTACAAGTTGAGGAATATATTTTCCCTTATATGGATGCAAACGATGAACATGCTTGGTCGTTTCAGCCTCTTTATATCCATCGAAAGACAGTTCCCAGTTAGTATCGTCCCCGAGAATGTTTTTCCATTCTATCTCTTTCTTTCCTCTAAAAGACTGATAATATGACACAAGCTGTTCTTGATCAACATATATGACACCGCCGTAATCGTATCTATCAATCCTTCCGTACTGTATCAAATATGTAATATTCGATTCGGTAACACTTTTTTGAATATATTCTGTTGCAAACTTGCTTGCTTCGCTAATAGTTAATAAAGTACTCATTTTATGCTCCGTTTAATTATTTTCAGGCACAAAGCCCACAATGTCGCCTATGTCACAATTGAGTGTAACGCAAATTTTTTCCAGTGTTTCTAAAGACACTGACTCATTCTTTCCCAACTTTGCAACTGCATTTGTGCTTATGCCTGCAAGCTCTTTTAATTGAGTTTTGTTTACCTTCTTATCTATTAACAATTTCCATAATCTATCATAACTTATAGCCATATTTCCACCTCGGTTTTATGATTATTCATTATATCATAAAACTTATATATTTTTCAAGAAGTTCTTGATATATTTCAAGAAAAAATTGATAGATTTTGTATTATGGCACCGTGGCGTGTGCTTGTATTGATACAAGTCGGCTCCGAATAGTAAATAGAAAAAGCAAGGCACTCAGCCTTGCTTCAACTGGTTTTCTATTGTAATGCACGATGCGGTGAGCATTCTTTTGATTCTGCCGCAAAGATTACGATACGATTTGAATGTTTGCTCATCAATTACACCCGATGAATAAATCAGCTTGAGCCAAGACTCCGTCTCCGCACATTCTTTACGTGCAATTTCCAGCTTTGAATGCATATCCGCAAGGCTCTGTGGATACTGAGCTTCGGTGATATTCGCAAACACGCTTGATGAGGACTTCTTGATTTGAAAAACGGTATTGGAGTCTATTTTATAATCGGTGCATAGCTTGACAATTTTAACTGCCAATGCTTCGCTATACTCTAAAAGAAAATTGCGTTTCATACCATTCTCCTCCTATTCGTACTAAATCACGGCAAAGCCGTGGATGTAATCGCTCGCTTGCGAGCGTATGGAATCCGCTACTTGTTGCGGTATGGAATCAAGACCGAAGGCGAAGAAATACAGCCCGGCGGCTGATGCCATTCGCGGACGAGCCGCAATTCCATACAATTCGCAGAGAGAATTGATGCCATACCAAGCCCTTCGGTCTTGGATAAATAAAAAGACGAACCTCGGTTCGTCTTTTTATTTTGGTGGACCATCAAGGACTCGAACCTTGGACCGACCGGTTATGAGCCGGTAGCTCTAACCAACTGAGCTAATGGTCCTTTTGCCTCTTTTAGAGACTAATATATTGTATCAGATGAATATGAATAAATCATTAACAAATTATGAATAAACAATAAAATATAAGTGCAATATATGTTTGATATATCGCGCAGGGGAGCAGTTGTGTGAGGCGAAGCGTAGCTGTGATAAAAAATGCGTTGACAAAACAATATCTTTAATCGACGGCTACAGCCCGTGAACCGCCGCCGTTAGTAAAACATCCGTCGTTAAAGGCAAAGATAAGGTGCATTTATAGGTATATGTCGCGATGACAAAACCTTTAAAAGAATATTACGCTATGCACGGGCTGTAGCAATCGAAGATTGCATGGCGCACAGCCCCTACCGGGTGGTAACCGCTCCGAATTTTCGTTGACGAAACGATATTTGTCATTGACATCCTTAATTGTAACCTTCACCGCGAAGCGATTTCACCCGAGCGGAGCGAGGATTTCACACGTCGAAGACGTATTTCACATTGGCAACGCCAATATTTCACTGCGCCTATGCTATCGAAGAATGCATGGCACCTTGCCACTGCGGAACATCACCGTGCGAAGCACGACATCACAGCACGGAGTGCAACATCACTTTGTGACAGTGTCACAAAACATCACTGCAACGGAGTGCAACATCACTTCTTCCACTTGCTTCTGTATTCCGCAAGAACTCTGTCGCGCTCCATCTCTTTGATTCGGCGCATGCCCTCGCAGGTTTTGAGCCAGGTGCGTTCGGGATTTTCCGAGCGGTAGCTGTTGGATTCACCGCCCATAAAGCTCCAGGCGAGAACGGTTCTTGCACCGCCATCGTAAGCTCCCTCGATAGCGGCGACGATTTCTTCCTCTCTGCCGCGGGGGTTGGCGTAGGTCTGTATCCAGATGTTGTGGTCCTTGCCGTACTTATCCGCCACGTCAACGCAGGTCTTTGTTGTGTTGTAGGCGTATTCGTAGGGGTGGTGATTGTTATACCAATATGGGTCGGTACCTATGTTGTCAATATATGGCATCTCGCAGATAGAGGAAATATCCATGGATATCAGGTCGTCATCGGACTTCGGACTGCCGATACCCGACAGCTGGTATGGCATAAAGCAGATGACGTTGGTCAAGCCCACGGAATGGCTGTACTCGGTGATGAAGTTGTGGAATTCTATTATGGTTTCCAGTCTGAAGGTTGCGACGTCGCGGTCCATGACGGCGGGCATTTTCTTGCCGAAGCGCGCCTCAAACTTAGCACGGCAGGTGGGGCAGGTACAGCAGGAGTAGTAATCGTTCGTGCCCTCGATCTTCATCTCGGGAATTCTCGGTTCGTCCCAGAATACGGTTTTACCACCCAGCTCCTTGACCTTCTCAACCCAGTCCTTGACGAACTGACGGTAGGAGGGGGCGTTAAGACAAATCTGGAAGGGATGCATGAGCCCGTCGCCGTAGTAGGTGTGTGCCTCCGGGTG
>CAZBQN010000003.1:0-19025 GCA_964494135.1 uncultured Ruminococcus sp.
TTTTCATGCCTTTTTGTGCCTTGTAGCGCAGCGGAAAGGTATGGTCATAAATATGTCAGGACATTCAAAATGGAATAACATCAAGCACAAGAAGGAGAAATCCGATGCCGCAAAGGCGAAAATCTTTACCAAAATAGGTAAGGAGATGGCTGTCGCAATAAAGGCGGGCGGTCCGGACCCGAATAACAACTCCAGGCTTCGCGACCTTATCGCAAAGGCTAAGGCAAACAACGTACCCAACGATAACATTCAGCGTACCATCAAGAAGTTTACCGACAACGGAGACATCAACTTTGAGGAAATCGTGTACGAGGGCTACGGTCCTTCGGGCGTGGCTATCATCGTTGAAACCTCTACCGATAACCGTAACCGTACCGCGGGCAACGTCCGTGCCGCATTCAGCAAGTACGGCGGAAATCTGGGTCAGAACGGCTGCGTAGGCTTTCTCTTTGAGGAGAAGGGCGTTATCACCATAGTCGACGAGGATGAGGAGATCGACGAGGACAAGATTATGGAGGATGCGCTGGAATGCGGTGCCGAGGACATCAAGTGCGACGAGGGCGAGTATACCATTTACACCTCGGTTGACGATTTCGACGCAGTCCGCGAGGCTATTATAGGTATGGGCTATAAGCTTGATACCGCCGACCTTGCAAAGGTGCCTTCAACCTACGTTTCTCTTGACAACCCCGATGACGTTGAGAATATGGAGAAGATGCTGGATAAATTCAACGAGGACGATGACGTAAACGCGGTTTATCACAACTGGGATAACTGATTTTCAATAAACAGAAATGGGAGGAAAGTATGGAAGAGGCAAAAAGAGCTGAAAAGGTGTGGTTTATTCACGCAATTCTCGCGCTTGTGTACGTTTTCGTCGGCGCACCGATGATTGCTGTGTCGATTATTGCCGGGCTTTATCCGCTGATGGGCGTGTTTATTGCCGTCACGGTATACGGTGCTTACGGTATAATTTTCTATTTTCTTCTTTATTCCCGTGCAAAGTCGGCTGTTAAATGTGTAATTGCCATCGAGGAAAAGGGACTTTTGTCCTACGCGGAAATCTCCGAGGAAGTGGGCTTGCGGGTTAATGCCTGCAAGGCAGTTATCTCAAAATGCGTCGGAAAGCGTTATTTGACAAGATACGGAATAGGCACGGACTCTCTTGTGAAGGTGTAAATTTTCGCATTTTTAAAACGGCGTGCCGTCATTACACACGCGCACCGACCGTTGTTATAAAAGCCGTATTGCCGAAGTGAAATCCGCCGTAAGCGTAAGCGAAAAGGCGGAATTTATCCATCACTTTGAAATACGGCTTTTTCGTTTTTCCGTTTTTTTCGGAAGGAATAAAAGAGGAAGGATTTAGTTGTCCTTTTCTCTTTACATTTAAAATGAAATGTGGTAAAATAATAGAAGCAAAAGGGGAGAGGGGAGAAAGACGTGGAACAGAGAAAATTCAAGCTTGTAAGTGACTATCAGCCCACTGGCGATCAGCCCGAGGCAATACGCTCGCTGACCGAGGGGCTTATGGCAGGCGAGCGCGCGCAGACCCTGCTCGGCGTTACCGGCTCGGGTAAGACCTTTACCATGGCAAACGTTATTGCAAACCTTAACCGTCCGACCCTCGTCCTTGCGCACAACAAAACTCTGGCGGCACAGCTATGTACCGAGCTTCGCCAATTCTTCCCGGAAAACGCAGTAGAATATTTCGTGTCCTACTACGATTACTATCAGCCCGAGGCTTATATCCCGGGCAAGGATATGTATATCGAGAAGGACGCTATGATAAACGACGAGATAGATATGCTCCGCCACAGTGCCACCTCGGCTCTGTTTGAGAGACGGGACGTGATTATCGTCGCGTCGGTTTCCTGTATATATTCGCTGGGCGACCCTGCGGAGTATCAGGGACTGCTGGTATCCCTGCGCCCGGGGCAGAGAATGGAGAGGGATGAGCTTATCCGCTCGCTGGTTTCCATAAGCTATGAGCGCAACGATATGAATTTTATCCGAAACAAATTCCGCGTCAGAGGCGACGTGGTTGAAATATATCCCTCGTCCGGCAAGGAGCACGCCGTGCGTGTGGAGTTCTTCGGCGACGAGATAGACAGGATTTCAAGGATAAATCCTCTGACGGGAGAGGTGCTGGAGCATCTGTCCTATACCGCGATTTTCCCGGCTACCCACTACGCCGTGTCCGACGAGCGCAGAGAGGAGGCTCTCGCTGAAATTGAGCGGGAGATGGAGGAGCGTGTCAAGTTTTTCCGCTCCGAGGGCAAGCTTATCGAGGCACAGAGGATTGCCGAGCGCACGAAGTACGATATTGAAATGCTCCGCGAGGTCGGCTTCTGCTCGGGTGTCGAAAACTACTCGCGCGTGCTGTCGGGAAGACCCGAGGGATCGACGCCTTACACACTGCTTGATTATTTCCCCGACGACTATATTATGTTTATCGACGAGTCCCACGTAACCCTGCCTCAGGTCAAGGGTATGTCGGGCGGCGACTTTGCCAGAAAGAAAAATCTGGTTGACTACGGCTTCCGTCTGCCCTCGGCTTACGACAACAGACCCCTGTTCTTCGACGAATTCGAGGAGAGGATAAGACAGGTGGTCTTTGTCAGCGCAACCCCCGGCGACCTTGAACACGCCGAGAGCACCAACACGGCAGAACAGCTGATCCGTCCCACGGGGCTTGTGGACCCGCGGATTGACGTGCGCCCCATAGAGGGTCAGGTCGACGATCTGCTGGGCGAAATAAGAGCCACGGTGGAAAGAGGCGAACGCGTGCTTGTCACCACCCTGACTACGAAGATGGCAGAGGATCTGACCGATTACCTGTCAACTCACGGCATCAGAGTCAAGTACATTCACCACAAGGTCGAAACTATTGAGCGAATGGAGATCATACGGGATTTGCGCCTCGGTGAGTTTGACTGTCTTGTGGGAATTAACCTGCTCCGAGAGGGACTTGATATTCCCGAGGTGTCGCTGGTCGCCATACTTGACGCGGATAAGGAGGGCTTCTTGCGCAGCGAAACCTCGCTGATACAGACGGTGGGAAGGGCGGCGCGAAACGTGAACGGTCACGTCATTATGTACGCCGACAGCATTACCCGCTCTATGAAGGGCGCGATTGACGAGACAAACCGCCGTCGGGATAAGCAGATGCGCTACAACGAGGAGCACGGAATTACCCCCGAATCGGTAAAGAAGAAGGTTGCCGACATCATAGAAATCGGCAAGAAGGCAAAGCCGGATACGGCTAAGAAGATGACGAAGCTTGAGCGCGAGAGAATGATAGAACAGCTGACCGCGGAAATGCGCGAGGCGGCAAAGCAGCTGGAATTCGAGCGCGCGGCTTATATAAGAGATTTGATTAAGGAATACAGAAACGGAAAATAAAATGTCAAAGAATATTATTATCAAGGGTGCGAGGGTAAACAACCTTAAAAATATAGACGTCACCATTCCCCGTGATAAGCTGGTCGTACTGACAGGTCTTTCGGGAAGCGGTAAATCGTCCCTCGCCTTTGATACCTTGTACGCGGAGGGACACAGACGGTTCGTTGAGAGCCTTTCCTCGTATGCCAGAATGTTTATCGGGCAAATGGACAAGCCGGACGTCGACCTGATAGAGGGGCTGTCGCCTGCCATTTCCATAGACCAGAAGACGACCTCCAAAAACCCGAGGTCCACGGTGGGGACGGTCACCGAGATATACGACTACCTGCGCCTTTTATATGCGAGAATAGGAATACCGCATTGCCCGGTTTGCGGTAAGGTCATAGAACAGCAGTCCCTTGACCAGATAGTAGACAAAATAATGCGCCTGCCCATGGGAACGCGCTTCATGGTTCTCGCCCCGGTTGTAAAGGCGCAAAAGGGTATGCACGAGAAGGTGCTCGCCGACGCACGCAAGAGCGGCTACGCCCGTGTGCGCATCGACGGAAATATGTACGACCTGTCCGAGTCGGTGGAGCTGGACAAGAATATCAAGCACACCATAGATATTGTCGTCGACCGTCTTGTAATAAACGATGAGGTCAGGAGCCGTCTTTCAGACTCTGTCGAAAGCGCGCTTCACGCCGCGGAGGGCAGGGTGAATATCGTCACCGTTCCCAGAGAGGGCGAGGGCGAGGAGATGGAATTCTCGCAGAAGTACGCCTGTGAGGAGCACGGTGTCAGCTTCCCCGAGCTTGAGCCGAGAATGTTCTCCTTCAACAATCCCATAGGTGCCTGCCCTGAGTGCGCGGGTATCGGAAATATGCAGCGCATATCGGTTAAGAAAATGATTCCGCATCCCGAGCTGTCCTTGAAGGACGGAGGTATCGCCGTCAACGGCTTCCGCACCATGACCGAGGACTCCTGGACAGGACCGCTGATTGCCGCGGTTGGCAGAGATTACGGATTTGACCTTGACACTCCCCTGTGCGATTTTACCGAGGAGCAGATGCAGGTGCTGATGTACGGTACCGGTAACAAAACCTATACCGTAACCCGTTTCTTCGGCGGTGTGGGCAGAGAGCAGACCACGACCTTTGACGGTATTGTACACATTATCGAGAAGAGAATGAAGATGATGGGCGGCGACTATTACCAGGAATTTGTCGAGGAGGTCGCTTGTCCCGCCTGCAAGGGCAGGCGACTTTCGCCCATGGTTCTCGGCGTTACGGTCGGCGGACTTAATATTGACGAAATATGCCACTTGTCAATTGACAAAATGCTGGACTTTGTCGAGAAGATTACACTTACCGAAACCGAGGCGAAAATAGCCAAGGACGTTTTGAAGGAGATAAAAGCACGCCTTAATTTCCTTATCAGCGTAGGTCTTGATTATCTTAACCTTGCGCGCACCGCGGGGACGCTGTCGGGCGGTGAGGCACAGCGAATTCGTCTTGCCACACAGATAGGCTCGGCATTGACCGGCGTGCTTTATATACTTGACGAGCCCAGTATAGGTCTGCATCAGCGCGACAACTGTAAGCTTATCGGCACTTTGAAAAGACTGCGCGACCTCGGTAATTCGGTTGTCGTCGTTGAGCACGACGAGGACACCATGCGTGAGTCCGACTTTATAGTCGACATAGGTCCGGGGGCGGGAATTCACGGCGGTGAGGTCGTGGCGGCAGGTACTCCCGAGGAGGTTGCGAGGTGTACAGGCTCTATCACAGCCGACTATCTGTCGGGCAGAAAGGTTATTCCCGTACCCAAGTCAAGGCGAGGGGGGACAGGTGAATTTATCCGTGTCATAGGAGCAGAGGAGAACAACCTGAAAAATATTGACGTTGATATACCCCTCGGGTGCTTCATAGCAGTGACGGGTGTTTCGGGAAGCGGAAAGTCCTCTCTTATCAACTCCATTCTTTACCGCACCCTGGCGAGGGATTTGAACAGAGCGGTAACCTACCCGGGCAAGGTCAGAAGAATAGAGGGGCTTGAGCATCTGGATAAGGTTATTGCCATCGACCAGAGTCCCATAGGAAGAACGCCCCGTTCAAATCCGGCGACGTATACTGGACTTTTCACCGATATACGAAACCTGTTCGCAAAGACTAAGGATGCAAAAGCAAAGGGCTACGACGCAGGCAGATTTTCCTTTAATATCAAAGGCGGAAGGTGCGAGGCGTGCTTCGGCGACGGTGTAAAATGCATCGAAATGAACTTCCTGCCCGACGTTTACGTCAAGTGCGACGTCTGCAAGGGACAGAGATATAACAGAGATACTCTTGAGGTCAAATATAAAGGTAAGAGTATATACGACGTGCTTGAAATGTCGGTAGAGGAGGGAATAACCTTCTTTGACGGTCTGCCTCAGCTTCAAAGGAAGCTTCAGACCCTGTATGACGTCGGCCTCGGATATATCAAAATCGGTCAGTCCTCAACGACGCTTTCGGGCGGTGAGGCACAGAGAGTCAAGCTGGCGACAGAGCTTTCAAAGCGGTCTACGGGTAAAACCATATATATCCTTGACGAGCCTACCACCGGCCTTCACACCCACGACGTCGCAAAGCTGATTGATATTCTCCAGCGGCTGACCGACGGCGGAAATACCGTTGTGGTCATCGAGCACAACCTGGACTTCATAAAGACCGCGGACTATATTATAGACCTGGGACCCGAGGGCGGTGACGGCGGCGGTACAGTCGTGGCTACGGGCACTCCCGAAGAGGTCGCAATGTGCGAAAAATCTTACACGGGTGCCTTCTTAAAGGAAAAACTGAATTTAAAATAACTTTTCCGGAATTATTTTGACAGTGCTGTGATAACTCTCAAGAATAACGAAAGGTAAATAATTATTTACAATGTATTACGGAGCGATAAAGAAATGCGATATAGCCAACGGCGAGGGCATACGCACCTCGCTGTTCGTCAGCGGCTGTCGCAACAGATGTAAAAATTGCTTTCAGCCCGAAACCTGGGCTTTTGACTACGGCACTCCCTTTGACAGCGTGGCAAAGAATGAAATATTCGACAGTATGAGCGTACCCTCGGTCAGAGGTATTACCGTTCTCGGCGGTGAGCCGATGGAGCCGGAAAATCAGAGAGAGCTCCTGCCTTTTTTGCGCGAGTTCAAGGAGAAGTTCCCCGACAAGACCGTGTGGCTTTATACGGGAAATCTCTATGAGGAGCTGACGGGGGAGCAGGGCGAGCATTACAAGCATCTTGATATTACCGGGGAGCTTTTGTCGCTTATAGATATTCTTGTGGACGGCAGATTTGAGGATGAGAAAAAACGTCTCGGGCTCCGCTTCCGCGGCTCCGAAAATCAGCGTATCATAGATATGAACAAAACCCGTGCCGAGGGCAAAATCGTTATATGGGACGGTGTCGCTCTTGATAAAAAGTACGGAATATAATCTGCGGTAATTTATAAGAAAATACTATGAATTCAAAACGAGAGTGAGAAGAGAAAATGAAGCTGAAAATCAAAAAGCTTAACGAAAATGCCATAGTTCCCACCTACGGCACCGAGTATTCAGCCGGGGCGGATTTGTATAATCTGCCGGATAAGACAATAACCGTACCACCTCACGGCACGGTGCTCGTGCATACCGGAATTGCCTTGGAAATTCCCGAGGGCTATTGCGGACTTATTTTCGCGCGTAGCGGTCTTGCGACTAAGCGCGGACTTGCCCCTGCCAACAAGGTTGGCGTTATCGATGCCGATTACCGCGGCGAAATCATGGTGTCCTTACATAACCATACAGATAGCCCCGCGACGGTAGACGGCGGCGAGCGTGTGGCGCAGCTTGCGGTAGTGCCTTTCCTTAAGGCTGAGTTTGAGCTGTCGGAGGAGCTGTCGGATACCGTCCGCGGTGCAGGCGGCTTCGGCTCAACAGGCAGAAAATAAAAGATATTACATATTACCGACAGAAAAACAGGCGGTAAGAAATTAACCCACGTAAAAGGTCGGCTCCAACCCGGGAGCCGACCTTCAAAAAATATATTCAACCTTCGAAGAATTCCTTGGTAAAATAAACCTCGTTCTTAGGTATTGAAAACTCCTTGCCCTGCAAGTACGACAGCGCGCCCGCATCGGTTTTGAAGCTGAAACGGAGCTTGTACGAGCACAGTGCCTGATACTTATATCCCCGTGCTCTGTCCTCCCGGTTTTTACCGTACTTTCCGTCGCCGAGCAGAGGGTGACCGATATGCGCCATGTGTGCGCGTATCTGATGGGTGCGCCCGGTCAGAAGCTCGACCTCGATTAAGGACAGTCCGCCATTTGAAGAGATCACCTTGTATTTCGTGATTATCCGTTTTGCCGATTTGGGCGGATTTTTGTCATAGACCTTGACGGTGTTGCTCTTTTCGTCCTTAGTCAAGTAGCCATACAGTATGTCCTCGCGCTTTTCGGGAGTGCCGTGAACTACCGCGAGATAATATTTGTCAATCTCCCGCTCTTTGATTTTTTCGTTCATTATCCTGAGCGCCTCGGCGTTTTTTGCCGCTATGACGATACCGCCGGTATTTCTGTCGATTCTGTTGCACAAAGCGGGAGTGAATGACTGCTCTTCGTTCGGCTTGTATTCGCCCTTGCCGTAAAGATATGCCAGGATGTGCGCAATAAGCGTGTCCGAGCCGCCGTTTTCATCCTCGTGTACCGAAACGCCCGGACGCTTGTTAATGAGCATTATATTTTCGTCCTCATACACTATATCGAGCTTTGGCTTTATCCGCTCCAGCGACAGCCTTTCCTCAGTGCTCTCGCCGTCAAGCCGAGCGAAAAACTCCTCTGCAAGAAAGCACTGCACCCGGTCGCCCTCAGAGAGCATAGTATTGTTTTCGGCTCTTTTTCTGTTGACCTTGATTTTTTTCAGCCTTATTGATTTATACATCAATGCCGTCGGTAAGCCCAGGGTTTTCGTTATGAATTTATCCAGCCTTTGTCCGGCGTCGTTTTTTTCAATTATCAGCTCGCGCATCTTTTTCTCCGAACTTTTTATACCGTAATTATACTTTATGTGAGGCGGAAAATCAAGTAAAATAACTTTTTTATGTGAAAAAAGACTGTTTTTATCGGTACAAAAGCATAAATAAGAAGCAAACACTTGAAATTATCGTTCTTATGATTTATAATATTACCGAAAACAAAAAACAAAGGAGCATTTTTATGAAAAATCCCGAGCTTGTTATAATGGCTGCCGGAATGGGCAGCAGATACGGCGGTCTTAAGCAGATTGACAAGGTTGACGATGAGGGACATATCATTATCGACTTCTCGATTCACGATGCAATCAAGGCAGGCTTCCGTGACGTTACCTTTATTATTAAGCACGCTATCGAAAAGGAATTCCGCGAGGTTATCGATTCTCACCTTGAGGGGAAGAACATAAACGTAAAGTACGTGTACCAGGAGCTTGATAAGCTTCCCGAGGGCTATACCGTTCCCGAGTGCAGAAAGAAGCCTTGGGGCACGGCTCACGCTCTGCTTTGCGCCCTTGATACCGTAGACGCACCCTTTGCGGTTATAAACGCCGACGACTACTACGGCGCCCACGCCTTTGAGAAGATTTATAACTTCCTGAAAAACACCGAGGACGACGGAAAGAGCCATTTCGCCATGGTCGGCTTCCGTGTAAAAAATACCGTAACCGAACAGGGTACGGTTGCCCGCGGTGTATGTGCATACGAGAACGGTATGCTCACCGAGATAGTCGAGCGCACCAATATCGGAATCAGAGAAGACGGAACGATATACTTTACCGAGGACGGCAAGGATACCGATCTTGACCCGGATACCTTGGTTTCCATGAACCTTTGGGGACTCACCCCCGCCTTCCTTCGCGAGTGCAAGGCGAGATTTCCGAAATTCCTTGACGAAAATCTGCCGAAGAACCCCGAGAAGTGTGAATTCTTCCTGCCCGGCGTCGTTGCAGAGTTGATTTCGGAGGGAAAGGCTGACGTCCGTGTTCTTGACAACGAGGACAAATGGTACGGCGTAACCTACAAAGAGGATAAGCCCATGGTCGTCGAGGCGTTCAAGCGTCTGAAGGCAGAGGGCGTTTACCCCGAGAAATTCTGATTAAAAAAACAAAATAAAATACATAAAGGAGAAAAATATGTTAAAGCATTATTCACCTAAACAGCTGCTTCTTGCGGCAATCGTAGCCGTCGTTGCACTGTTCAACTTCTTCACCCCTATCTTCCACGTGGTAGGTATAAGTGCAAGCTTCGGATCCTTCGTTTCGTTCACTTGGTCGGCTAACGGCTATCAGATTCCCTTCGGCGCGGCAGGCGACGCTTATGAGGCACTGTTCAGCGACAGCTACGGCTGGTATATGTTCTGCGGCTGGCTGCACCTGATTTTGTCTTTGGCACTCGTTGCTCTTCTCGTTTACGTTTTCATAAAGAGAAGTGCCGATATGGAAAAGGCTTCATTCCTTACCTTGATAGTGAGCGGTGCGCTGTCTCTTCTTTACCTCATCAACGGTATTGTATCCTTGAATACCGTAGGCGAAGGAGCTTATACCGTTGCTTTCGTTCCTTTCATTATCGTTGCCGTTCTTGCAGCAGCTTACTTTGCTTGCTATAAGCTTCTCGGTGACAAAATCGTAAAATGAAAATAACCTTTCCGTCTTGAAAAGGCTAAGAAATCGGCAGGGTAATTGTCAGGGTACGGTTGCTCTGCCTTTTTCATCGCCTAAAAGTTGCACAAAAGGATTGACAAACCAAATGCGCTTTGCTAGAATGTTCGTATAAGAGAACGGTAATATTTATTACAACTCAATTTCAGGAGGTAGCTATGCTTTTTTCCGACCAGACGGGGGCACTTACGAAGAGATACGGACCCATACGCGCCGTGGAAATGATGGTAGATGCAGGTTTTCCCGCCGTTGACTTTTCCATGTTTCAGACCGATTCCGCACCCTTTACAGATGATTACAGAGAGGTTGCAAAAGAACTTCTTTGCATATCCGAGAGGACGGGAGTCAAGTTCGTTCAGGCACACGCCCCCTTCGGCGGAGGGATGGATCACTATTTATCTAAGCTCGTTCCGCTTTTCCCCCGAGCTTTTGAATTCTGCCATATTCTCGGTATACCCAATATCGTCGTCCACCCTATTCAGACAGGCAGATATTACGGCAATGAGGAAAAGCTGTATGATATGAATATGAAGTTTTATTCCGCTCTTGAACCGCTGGCGAGGGAGAACGGCGTTAAGATTGCCATTGAGAATATGTGGCGCTTCCATCCCATTACCGGAAGAATTGAGGACGACGTTTGCGCGCCGCCCGAGGAGCTGGTAAGATATTACGACAGCCTCGGCAATCCCGACGTATTCACCGTCTGCCTTGATATCGGTCACGTTGCCATCTGCGGCAGAGAGCCTGAGCGCGCCATCCGCACCATAGGCAGAGAACGGCTCGGCTGTTTGCATATCCACGACAACGATTACGTTGACGATTTACATACACTGCCCGGTGTCGGCAGAATAAACTGGGAGGCTGTAACCGAGGCTTTGGGCGAGATCGGCTATGAAGGCGTTTTCAATATGGAGTGCGACAGCTTCATTGATAATTTCCCCGAGGAGCATATCCCGACAGCACTGCGCTTCGAGGCGGATACCGCAAGAGTACTGGCAGGTAAGGTAGAGCTATATTCAAAATAAAAAAATGAGCAACCCGCGAGGACACGTGCCCCGTGGGTCGCTTTCACTTCCGACAAGTCTTTTTGTTCTTGCCGCTTTTTATTTAAGCATCTTTTTTGCGTACTCAAAGATTATTTCCGCCGTGCCATCTATGCCGAGAGTTGAGGAGTTGATCGCAATATCGTAGTTGTCGTATTTGCCCCACTTGTTTCCGGTATAGAAATTGTAATATGAGGCGCGCCGCTTGTCGGTCTTGTTGATAACGTCTATTATCTGCGACGGCTTTACTTCGGGGTGTCTTTCTTTTATGCGCTGTTGTCTATGGTCGATGTCCCCGTAGATAAAGACTCTCAACAGGTTTTTCTCATCTCTCAGCACGTAGTCGGCGCATCTGCCGATAATTACACAGCTGCCCTTTGCGGCACATTCCTTGATGACGTCAGACTGCAGTATGAACAGCTTGTCGTTCAGAGGCATTTTGTAGCCGAACTGCATAGTCGCGCCGAGAATGTTGGAGCCCATGGCAAGGGTATAGAGCAGGCTGTTTGCCGCAGATTCGTCTGCGTGGCGCAGAACCCCCTCGTCCAGCTTTCCCTTGGATGCCGCCTCGGCAATCAACTCCTTGTCATAGAGCGGGATTCCGAGCTTTTCCGCAACGGTTTCGCCTATCTCCCGTCCTCCGCTTCCATACTGACGGGCTATGGTAATTATAACTTTTTTGTCCATATATTACCTCCAAGAAGTTGTTTATATGTTTATTATATCAATTTTTTTGCGATTTGTAAATAGTTTTTTGTGAAAATCAGTTAAACTTATTGAAAAAAACAAAATAATATGCTAGAATAGACTATATTTATGTAAAGGAAGGATCTGTTTATGCTTCTTGCTTTATCATCAAAGATTTCCGCGATAGACTCTTTTGCCGAAAAAGAGCTGGGGATTCCGACTTCCGTTCTGATGCAGCGCAGTGGCAGAGCCATTGCCGACGCGGTACGCGCGCGTGTTGAGACGGGCAGGAAGGTCGTTATTCTCGCCGGCAAGGGTAACAACGGCGGCGACGGCTATTCCGCGGCAACGCTTTTGCTCGAAGATTATGACGTTTGCGTCTATGACGTTTTCTCTTCGGGACAGAAGAGCGAGGCGGGTAAGGCTTTTCTGGAAAAGTATATCTCGGACGGCGGGCGTGTCAAGAATTTCGCTGTAAATTCCGAGTGCGAGAGCGAGGTTAAGTCTGCGGACTGTATAATTGACGCGGTCTTCGGTACGGGCTTCGGCGGCGAGATGCCGGAAATCATGGTGGCTCTCGCAAGAATAGTAAACGAGGCTCAGCGCGCCGTAAAGATTGCTGTTGACGTACCTATCGGTATAAACGCAGATACCGGAAGCGTTAATACCACCTCTGCCTGCAAAATGAACGCGACGGTTGCTCTGTCTTTTATCAAGCCGGGACTTGTGTCCTATCCTGCAAAGTCTTACGTCGGCGATATATTGCTCGACGATTTGGGACTTCCGACAGAAAGAATAAAAGACAATTTCAGCTTTAACTATTTTCTTCTTGACAGAGAAATGGCGGCATCCATGCTTCCGAAGCGCGGGGCTGACTCCAACAAAGGCTCCTTCGGCAAGCTGCTTTGCATAACCGGCTCGGATAAATACCGCGGCGCGGGAATGCTTTCGCTTGAGGCGGCTCTGAGAGGAGGAGTGGGCTACGTTACTTTTTTGGGAGAGAAGAGCTTATGTGACCTTTTTTCTATGAGGTTTCCTGAGGCCATATATAAGAGCACCTCGCCGGTATCGGATATGACGGATGAGGAAATTGCGGACTGCGTTTCTCTGTCGAAAAAGCAAAGTGCCACGCTTATCGGCTCAGGCTCTGGCGACACCGACGGGCTGTGTAAGCTGGTCAGGACGTTGCTTTCTTCGGAGGGGGGACCCTTGATTATCGATGCCGACGGTATAAACGCTCTTGCGGCTGACAGGCAGGCGAGCCTAAGCGCGATAAAGAACAGTCCGCGCACCGTAATACTGACCCCTCATCCTTTGGAGTTTTCGAGACTGTGCGGCGTCGGAGTTTCGGATATTCAGCTTCATCGTATAGAGGTGGCAATAAAATTTGCCAAGGAGAACAGATGTATTCTGGTATTGAAAGGAGCCGGTACGGTGATTACCGACGGTAACGACGTATACATAAATTCAAGCGGCTCATCCGCTCTTGCAAAGGCGGGAAGCGGTGACGTGCTTTCGGGCTTCCTCTCTTCCATGGTAGCGTCGGGTATCGACCCTTGCCGTGCGGCGGCTCTGTCCGTCTATTATCACGGCCTTGCCGCGGATTCTTTGGCAAAGGATATATCGGATTTCAGCGTTATACCCTCCGACCTGCCGCTTGAAATAGGAAAACAGCTCGGCAGGCAAACCGAATTAAAATGATAAAAAAGAGCAGTAAGCATTTGAAGCAAATCCCAAAGCATTGAGCCTTGGGAGTGCAATCAAATCCTTACTGCTTTTTCAAAAAATCAAGCCTTAATAATGCGGTACAGGAATTCCGCACATTCCGCACGGGTGATTTCTGCTGTGCCGTCTATATTCTCCATATCTCCGTCGAAAATTCCTAAGGTAAACATAGCTCCCACGTCTGCCATCGCCCATATCGGAACGGTGCTGTTTTCGGTATAGATCGTGTCCTCTGTGTCAGCCTCTATTCCTTTTACCTTAGACAGAATCACGGCTGCCTCGTATACGTTAATATAATCGTTCGGCTTGAATACCAAACCCTCGGATGTGAATTCGCCGTCAATTATTCCTTTGCGCTGCGCGGTTGCAATATATCCGACCAAAGAGGCGGGAATTTTGTCGTTGTCGTCAAAATAAGTTACCGTAGCGGCACTGTCGGGACGAATGCCCATGGCTTTCATCGCCATTGCTGTAAATTCAGCCTTTGTCACTTTGCCGTCGGGCATAAACAGACAGTCGTCGCCAAGGGTCGTTCCGCTCATGATGCCGAGAGCAGACATGGCGACCGCCGCGTTGTATTCGCTTCGGTCTATCATATCGTTATATACCTGAGTGCACATTCTCGCCGTGGTTTTCAGACTTACCGTTACGGTATCGGAGTAGTTTCCGTAACAGTCGCGGGCAACGTACACAAAGCTGTCATAGCCTGTAAAATTTGACACGGGTGTGTACTTGAAGCCGCCGTCTTCGGTTAATTTGAGCACGCCGCTTGAAGGATAACGCACCACCATATATTCGAGCGGATCGCCCTCAGGGTCCTTGGCACTCATTTTGCCGTATACCGAAATGTTTTCCTGCGTCACGATGTTCAGCGAAGCCTCGTTCTCTTTCGGTGCTTCCGGGGCGTAGTTTATCTTGTCCAGAAATTTCATAATGAATTTCGTTTCGCCCGTGCCCGTGCTCCCCTGAATAGTGAAAAGAAATGACGCCTCGGTGACGTCGCCGGATGCCGGAACGAACACCATCGCGGGAATATTCTTTCTCTTTACAGTCTGTCCTTCCTTGACACGCCTTCCCGCGAGAAGCAGTGTGCCCTCGTTTGAGGAGGGGAGCTTCGTAACCGTGATGCTTTCAAAGTCGGAGATGCCGAAAGCGCTTTTGAAGTCGCTGTCCGACAGACGCAGCTTTTGCCCCAAAAGCCCGCTTTTGATTACGTTGACTTCGGATGCTACAACTGCAACGCCCGAGCCGAGGGCAGAGACTGTAAGTGCTCCTGCGCCTGCAAGGCACAGACATAAAATAAGAATTGATGCTAACAGTTTTTTCATTTTTTTCTCCTTTTCCGCAAAGATACTGTGAATATTATTGCACCCTCGGCTCGCTTTATACATATTCCGTCTTTCCCATATTGTAGATTTTTACCGAAAATAGTTGTAGATTTAAATAAATCGTCTGCCGTGAGATTGACAGACGCAGTAAAATATTTTATAATATGGGAGTATGAATACAGTTACAGAGGAACAGAGATTGAAAAAAAGTTTGCCTTTCCGCAGCCGATTTGATTCGCTTGCGCTGCGTACTCTTTTGATTTGTGCAACGTTGCTTGTCATCATACTGACCGCCGCGGCGTGTACGTGGACTGATACACCCGAGGAACGTGAGATTTTTGTATATAAAGACTTTGAATACGCCGTACTTGAAGACGGTTCGCTGGAAATAACGTCATATCTGGGAAGCACCACGGACGTTACGGTGCCCACGGCTATTGATAACAGACCTGTCGTAAGTATCGGCGAGGGGGCGTTCTACGGCTCGTCGAGCGTATACAAGGTCACCGTCGGCGCACTTGTAACAGAGATAAAGGACAGTGCGTTTTCCGGCTGTACCTCCTTGAATATTGTAAATTTCGGCTCACGGCTTGAAGCTATCGGAGATTACGTCTTTTACGGATGCTCTTCTCTGAATAAGATCACACTTCCCGAGAGTCTTATTTCCCTCGGCGCTTACTCATTTTACTATACGGCTGTCGATACGGTTGAAATTCCCTCGGGCATTACGGAGATAAGGCCCTATACGTTTTACGGCTGCGACCTGCTTGAAACCCTGACCTTCGGTGAGAGCCTCGTTTCGGTTGGCGAATACGCTTTCTCGGGTTGCGGCAAGCTGACGGAGCTTGAATTCGATAGGGTGGAGAACATTTCCGACCGCGCCTTTGAGGATTGCGGGGAATTGAAGAGCGTGAAGCTCGGTTCATCCTTAAAAAGTATAGGGGCTGAGATTTTTGCCGATTGTCCCGAGCTCGTATCGGTGACGGTCAGCTCGGACAGATACACCTCATCCGGCGGTGCCGTCGTTGATAAGACCGATGGCGTGCTTCTTTTTATGCCCGTAAAGTCGGAGGTTAAAGCCTATACGGTTCCCGACTACGTGACTGCTATCGCGGATTATGCCTTTGCCGATTGCTGTAACGTAACCAGAGTGATTCTTCCCGAGAACCTGCAATCTATAGGGAAATACTCGTTTCATAACGCTCCCTCGCTTGAAAAAATCGTTACGAAGGATTCTTCGGCTGAAGATAGCTTCGATTTGCCGGACAACCTCCGGTATATCGGCGGCTGTGCCTTCAATTACACCCCCGCTTTCGAAAACATAGACGATGAATTTTACGTAGTCGGCGACGGAATTCTCCTGAAATACAACGCTCCCACCGACGCATGGGGCGATTACGTTGAAACAGAGCATACCAAGATTGTCAGACGAAATATCAACGTCGGGGGAACTCTTGTTCAAGGCAAGATCGTCGGTGTCGGAGTAACCGTACCTGAGGGCGTAAAGAAGATAGTATCCGCTTTTTACGGGAATGAAGACGTAGCGGAGATCGTGCTTCCGTCTTCCGTTACCGAGCTGTCGGACTACGCATTTGAGGGCGCGTCAAACTTGGAAAAAATAGATTTGTCGGACAGCTCAGTTACCGTTATAGGCGACCGCGGATTTGCCGACTGTCATACCTTGTCCGAGATTTATCTTCCTTCCTCGCTGGCGAAGGTGGGAGATTACCTGTTTTACAGGTCGGGGCTTGTGACGGTCACGTTGCCCGAGGCTCTTGATTACATCGGTGACTATATGTTTTCGGAATGTAAGCAGCTGACCCGTGTGACGCTGCCCGATACCGTGAACCGCATCGGGCGTTACGCATTTACGGGTTGTTCGTCCCTTTCCGAATTCGTTATTCCCGACAGTATTGAATTCGTTGACGATTACGCTTTCGCCGATTCCGGGCTGACCTGCTTCACCGTTCCGGGCGGAGTGGAGATAGGCTCGTATATTCTCCTTGAATGTACCTCATTGACACGGCTGACACTGAAGGGTAGCGGTATAACTCCAAAGGGAATTTGTATGGGATGTACCTCGCTTACCGACGTGTCAATTGAGGGGAACTACTACGAGATAGGCGAGGATTCCTTCTTCAATTGCACAGCACTTAAAGAAATATACATTCCCGACGGCATTAGGAAAATCGGTTATGCGGCATTTCAGTCCTGCACGGCGCTTGAAACCGTCAGGGGATGCGGTGGTCTTACCGAGGTCGGAAGCTACGCCTTTTACGGCAACAAAGCATTGACGGGTTTCCCCTTCGGCTCCCGGCTTAAAGCTCTCGGCGCGTACACGTTTGCCAACTGCGTGGCATTGAACGGGGTGGATTTGTCCCGCGTCACCTCGGCAGGCAGAAACTGCTTCTCGCAGTGTACGTCGCTGACCTACGCCAATATCCGCGGCCTTTCTTATTCGGTTCCGCCTTATATGTTTTCCTCCTGCACAGCTTTGGAAAACGTCGATATGGCTGATACCGTAACCGAGATCGGCTCAGGTGCCTTTACGAATGCCATGTCCCTGAGGTCGGTACGCCTGCCGCGTGAGCTTGAGCGTATCGGCGACGGTGCCTTCGCCGCCTGCATAGCAATGAGCGAGCCGAAATGGAATTCCAAGCTTAAAGAACTTGGCTCTCAGGCGTTTATGAACTGTGAGTCCTTCATAAATATCACTTTGCCAGAGTCGGTGACGACTCTCGGCGGCAGTACCTTTGAGGAGTGTCACAATCTGAGAACTCTGAAGATGGGTGACAGTATAGACACGATCGGCATCGAAACCTTCTACAATTGCACGTCGCTGTATGACGTGAAGCTGTCCTCCTCCTTGACCTCTGTCCCCACCCATACCTTTTACGGGTGCGTGTCGCTTATAAACGTTGACCTGCCGGAAAACGTTGCCGCGGTTGACACTCTCGCTTTTCAGGGCTGCTCGTCTTTGGAGCGCATTACTATTCCCGAGAGAACGATTTCAATCGGCGAGAGTGCTTTTGACGGCTGTTCCGGACTCAGAACCGTCATATACGGCGGGAGCTACGACTTTTTCGTCGCCGTTGTGGTAGGCGACGGAAATGACTATTTGCTTGAGGCTTACGAGGCAAGCAGAAAATAAAAAACACGGAGAATATATGTTCAACATAAAAATCGCTGGGCTGACGGTGGGTATAGATAACCGCTTTGAATACGTCGTGCGTCTTGCTCGTGACTATGTGACCGACGGTATACCGGACTTCACCGTTCGAGCCTCGGCGGAGGAAATACTGAAAGAGGGGAAGAGCTCCGATACGCAGTTCCCGGACGGGTATCTCGAATCTATCGTGGTGTACAGGAAAATAGCGGAAAAGCTTCCGGAGTACGACGGCTTCGTCTTCCACGGTGCCGTGCTTAACCTTGACGGGGCGGCGTATGCGTTTACGGCTCGGAGCGGAGTTGGAAAGACGACTCATACCCGTCTTTGGATGGACAGGTTCGGAGAGCGGGTTCACTACCTCAACGGAGATAAGCCCATAATCAGATTTATCGACGGTGTACCCTATGCCTGCGGTACGCCGTGGCGAGGCAAAGAAAACTACGGCGTTAACGAGCGAGCGCCTCTTCGCGGTATAGCCTTTCTTTCAAGAGGTGAGGAGAATTCCGCCGAGGCGGTACCTGCGGATGCGGTTGTAACGAGGCTTATGTCGCAGATTTATCTTCCGAGGGCTTCGGGCACGCTCATAAAAACCATGAAGCTTGCAGACAGGTTGATTAAATCGGTAGAGCTCGTAGATCTTAAGTGCAATATGAATATATCCGCCGCAGACGTCGCCTACTCGGCACTGTGCGGCAAAACGGATAGCAAATCTTGACTTTAAATTCAATAAACGGAGTGAATATGAACGAAACAAAAACAGAACAGGAATTTGACATCAGATTTCTTTTTAAAGTGCTCGTTAAATTCTGGTATATCATTTTGACTGCAACGGTTTTGCTCGGTGCCGTCGTGGGAGGATATAAGGCAGTAACGGCAAAGCCGACTTACGTTGCACGTATTTTCTTCTGGGTAGAGGGCTCGGCAAACAACATGGCGGCAGGATACGTAGAGCTTATCAATTCTGGTCCTCAGGAGCTCTGGGACA
>CAZBQN010000003.1:19125-137428 GCA_964494135.1 uncultured Ruminococcus sp.
ATGGCGGCAGGATACGTAGAGCTTATCAATTCTGGTCCTCAGGAGCTCTGGGACAGAGCCAATACCCATCAGTCGGACAACGGTGAGTCGGGTCAGGACCTTAACGAAAAATGGGGTATGAGTATTAACGATACATACGCGCTTCTCCACGGTATGGTGAGCGCGTACAGAAGCGACGAGGAATCCAATATGTTTACTCTTTCGGTTTCATCGTCGAGCAAGGAAATGACCTACGATGCCATTTCCTCATTGCAGTACGTTACCGAGTCTGTTCTTGAGAAAATTTCCGGTGTCTCAAATGTTAAGAGGACGAGCGAGATTTTTGACTTGTCCGACGTAAGCGTCAGAATCGACTCTGTATGGAAATATGTTGCCATCGGCGCGCTTACCGGCTTTGCGGTTTCGTATGCGCTCTGCTTATGGCTGTATATCAACCGCAAGAGAATTGACAGTGTCGAAATGCTTAAAGGTGCGGAGATTGCGCCAATTGTCGGCGTCGTTCCCACGTCGCGCACCGAGCCTGCCAACGAGGACGGAGAGCCCTCGTCGGTAATTCCCTTCGAAACACGTGAGTCATTCAATCTTCTTCGCGCTGCTCTGACCTCGGACAGAGGAGAAGGCGTTTACGTTTTCATGCCCGCATCGGAGTCGCGGAGTGCGGCTTTCATCACCACCGGCCTTGCGCTTTCATTTGCGGAGTCGGGACACAGAGTTGCCGCAGTAGGCGCTGTCGATACTGGAATTGAGGTTCAGGGACTTACAAATAAAATCGTTGAACAAAAAGACGGTTATATCAGCGGCTCGGATATTGCGCAGGCCGCCTCGGAGTGTAAAAAGGATGCAGGCTACGTCCTTATCTGCCTGCCTTCACATTCAAAGGTAGAGGATATTACGGCTGTCAGCCGAGTCTCGGACGGTTTTATTCTCACAGTAGGCACGGGCGACAGAATTGACTTTGTTAAAAAAGCTGTCGAGCGCATCGAGAGCGCAAAGGGCAATACCGTCGGTATTTGCTATACCGAATAATGATTGATAAAGAACGGTTCCATCGGGCTGTCGCCCGGGTTATCGGGGAAGAGCAGGGGGCTTCGGGCATCGGAACTCTCTGTGAGCGCACTCTGCACAGAGTGATGAAATATTACTTCGAGGAGGACTCCGACAAGCATGAGGTTGCGTATCTTGGCGCAGTAGCGGATGTCAGAAACGAAGACGGGATTATCGAAATACAGACTGGCTCCTTCTCGCATCTGTCGGATAAGCTCGGACGCTTTTTACCCTCCGAGAGGGTGACCGTGGTTTATCCGCTGGTGGTAAAGAAGCGGATAAAATGGCTTGATAAGGACACGGGAGAGCTTACCGACAGTAAAAGAGAAGTCAGGGGCAAGGTTCTTGCCGACTGCGGCAGAGATCTTTACGCTATACGGAAGTATATCGGTGTCTCGGGCTTTACGCTGAAAATACTTACGGTTTCTGCTGTCGAGTACAGATATCTGGACGGATACGGCGCGACACGTAAAAAACGGGCAACCAAGCTGAATACGGTGCCCGACGGGATTTGCGCAGAATTTACGTTTTCTGATAAATGGGATTATCTTGCCCTTTTGCCCGATGGGTTGGGTGAGGAGTTTACCGCCAAGGATTTTTCTTCGGCTTCGGGGAGCCGTTCCAAATTTTCGGGCTGTACCCTCAGACTTCTCTGTGAGCTTGGAGTATTGGAAAGGCAGAGAGAAGGCAGGGCGTATAAGTACAAAACAGTCAAGCATCAAAGGTAAAATGGAAGCAATAAAGAAAAACCGCGTTGACGTTGATATGACCGAGGGCAGTATTGCGGCTCATCTGGTCAAATTTGCCCTGCCTCTTCTGGCAGGCAATCTTTTTCAAATATTTTATAATTTGATTGATACCTGGGTGGTGGGCAACTACGTCAGCGATACGGCGTTTTCCGCTGTCGGAACGCTCAGCCCTGTTACCAACCTTATGATAGGCTTTTTTATGGGACTGTCCAGCGGTGCCGGGGTAATTATTTCGAGATTTTTCGGTGCCGGGCGGATTGATAAGGTCAAGAGTACCGTAGTCACCGCGTTGACGATGACCCTTGCGCTTGCCGTACTTTTTACGACAGCAGGCGTGTTGCTTGTACCGGGTTTTCTTGACCTGTTGAATATGCCGGAATCGGTTCGCCCCGAGGCATCAATATATCTGACGATATGGTTTTCGGGTATAGCGGGACTGATGATTTATAATATCGGCGCAGGTATCATGCGAGCCGTCGGCAATTCGAGAACGCCGTTTATATTCCTCGTTGTATGCGCTCTTATGAACACCGCGCTTGATTTGCTGTTCGTGTTGGCATTCGGCATGGGTGTTGAAGGCGTGGCATTGGCGACCGTCATTTCGCAGGGAACCTCCGCGGTGCTCGTCGTCATTCTTCTCATAACTACGCGCTCCTGTGTACGCATCGATTTTAAGCGGTTGCGCCCTGATTTCGGAATACTGAAGGATATATTCATCGTCGGCATTCCAGCCGCACTCCAGATGACAATTACGTCGTTTTCGAATATTTTTGTCCAGAGCTATATAAACTATTTCGGCGAGGAGTCTATGGGCGGTTGGTCTGCCTACTCAAAGATTGACCCGTTGGTACTTCTGCCGATGCAGTCGCTGGCTCTGGCGTCAACGACCTTCGTCGGACAAAATCTCGGGAAGGGCTATACCGAGAGAGCTAAGAAAGGCATACGCGCAGCGCTTATTATGTCGCTTTGCTCAACCGCCGCGCTTATACTGCCGATAGTAATGTTTTCAGGCTTCTTCGTCAGCATTTTCAACGGCAACGAGCAGATAATAGAGTACGGGGCCCTTTTCTTACGCAATCTGACGCCGTTCTATTTGTTCGTATGCTTCAATCAGATATATACCGGTGCGCTCCGAGGCTCGGGAAATACGACTGCGCCTATGATAATAATGCTTTCGTCGTACGTCGGCTTCAGACAGCTGTACCTTTTCATAGTTACGAATTACATTTCAAACACCATATTGCCCGTTGCCATGGGCTTCCCCGCAGGGTGGGTATTGGCATCGGTGCTTACGATGATATACTATAAATTTACCGGATTATCACGGGGCAGATTTTCAGGATCTGCCGTCGTACAGGAGGAAAAATGAGCTTTATAAACGATGATTTTATGCTGAAAAACGAAACGGGAAAGAAGCTTTACCGGATGGTAAAGGACCTTCCCATTATCGACTATCACTGCCACCTCAGTCCGAAGCAGATTGCAGAGAACTATCAGTTCAAAAACGCCTTTGATTTGTTTCTCAGCGGCGACCACTATAAATGGCGTCAGCTTCGCACGGGCGGAGTGGAGGAAAAATATATCACCGGCGATGCCGACGATTATGAGAAATTCAGAGAGTTTGCACGCATTATGCCCCTGCTTATCGGTAACCCCTTGTATCATTGGACGCATCTGGAGCTGAAGCGGTATTTTGATATAGACGAGGTTCTGACCGAGGTGAGCTGTGAGCGGATATGGAACAGGTGTAACGAGCTTCTCGCCACCGACGCATTCCGCGCCCGCGAGCTTATAAAACGCTCAAACGTTGAGGTTATCTGTACTACCGACGACCCTGCCGACACGCTGGAATATCACGCTATGCTTCGTGATTTTTCAACCAAGGTTTTGCCCACCTTCCGACCTGATAAGGCAATAGCCATAGACAATCCCGCTTTTATTCCTTATATTGAGGGCATAGGCGTAAAAAGCTTCTCGGAATACGAGAGCTGGCTTCGCGGAAGAATTGCGTATTTTGCCTCCTTCGGTTGCCGTCTTTCCGACCACGCCATGGAATACGTGCCCTTCGCAGAGGGGGATGCCTCGGCTGCTTTTGACAAGCGTATGAGCGGGCAGGAGCTGACCCGTGTCGAGATTGACGCCTTCAAGACCGCGGCACTCACGGTTTGCGCCGAGGAATATTCGGCACGCGGATGGGCAATGCAGATACACATCGGTGCCATGCGGAACAATAACCGCCGTATGTTCGAGAAAATAGGTCCGGATACAGGCTTTGACTCTATGAACGACCTTTGCATTGCAGAGAAGCTCTCGGCATTTCTCAATCACCTTGAATACCTCGGTATCCTTCCGAAAACAATTCTCTATACCCTTAATCCCAAGGATAACTACGTTCTCGGAACAATGATAGGAAATTTCCAGTCCGCGCCTACCCCGGGTAAGATACAGTTCGGCTCGGGCTGGTGGTTCAACGACCAACGGGACGGCATGGTGTCGCAAATGACCGCACTCGCCAATCTCGGTATGATCTCGCGCTTCGTCGGTATGCTGACCGACAGCCGCAGCTTCGTTTCATACCCGAGACACGAGTATTTCCGCCGTATTATGTGCAATCTTATCGGCACATGGGTAGAGGACGGCGAATATCCCGCCGACTTTGATGCGCTTCGGAAAATCGTGCAGGGAATAGCTTACTACAACGCGAAGGATTATTTCAACTTCTGATTTGTTGATATATCCAAAATAAAAGACTGACTCAAAGGCGGTTTTGATAACCGTCAGCTTCGGAGTCAGTCTTTTATTTGTTTTTGTTTTCAAAGCCTATAGCCGGTTTTCAGAATATACCTGCCAGCTTCAGTATGTAGGAGAATACAAAGATAGAGAGCGCGGAGAACAGGGTCGTCCATATCACCAGCTGTCCTGCCAAATCTCCGTCCGAGCCCATTTCTTGTGACATCGGCACGGTAGAAACCGCCAGGGGCGTGCAGTACAGACCGACGAAGGTAGCAAAGTGTGCTCCTTGAAAGCCCGGGAACAGGAGCGCTACTCCTATACATAGCGCAGGGACGATAGCCACGCGCAACAGCGTTCCCCATATTATCTCGCGCTTCATGGATGAAATAGCGGAGAATTCGAACTGGGCACCGAGGGACAAGAGGGCAATGGGAGTTGCCGCGCCGGAGAGATATCCGAGAACGGTTTTCACAGCCGAAATATCGGTGAGCCTGAAAGCAATACCGGACTGAGTGAATATGCCGCGTATTCCAAGCGTAATAAGACCCAATGCAATTCCGATAATCAACGGATTAGTTACAATTCCGCGAAGCACCTTAAGAGGTGAGGGCTTTTTTCCCGAAGGGTCGAACAGAGCCAGCGAAATGACGGCGAAAATATTAAACAGGGGTATTGATACCGCGGACAGCAGTGTGGCAATAGCCGCGCCCTCGTCTCCGAAGAGGGATATTGCCAGAGGAATTCCGATCAGTGCGTAATTTGAGCGAAAAACAGACTGAATGAGAACCGCTCTGCGGTTTCTTTCTTTTGTCAGTATCGCGGATAAAGGTAATGCAATAATAAACAGAAGCGCGACTGATACCGCGGCATAAATTATGTATCCAAAATCAATATTGCCTATGTCGCCGATTTTGTATATGTTGTAAAACAGCATAACCGGCAAAAGCAGTCTGAATACGATTTTGTTTACGGGCTTTGTCAGCGTTACGGGAAAGATCCCGATTTTTTTCAGAAAATAGCCCAGCGCGACCATAATGATTATAGGCGCGACGGCGTTAAGGGCAAACAGTAGGTCTTCCATTGTGTCTCCGTGCCAGCAGAAGTGCTGTGTTTCGAGTTCTGAGTTGTTTTTTGCCTGCTTATTATAGCATATTCAGCGAGGAAATACAAGAAAATAAGAAAAATCAATCGGAAAAGTGTTTTTGTAAATAAACGGAAACGTACGACCAGGTTATTTCATCATAGTCGTCATTAAAATATTTATTTTCTTTATTAAAGCCGTGGTTAGCACCTTTCACTAAATAAAGCGTTGATTTTTCATACAATTCATCAGCTCTTTCGCTGTAAGAACACGGTACGATAAAATCTGCGGTTCCGTGAACTATCAAAACGTCTTTTTTGAATTTCCCGATATGCTCGTAAACATCATAATCTTTTAATTGTTCAACATATCTGCCATCGCTCAGTAACGGATACTTTAAAACCGTTTCCGGAACATTGAAGGCAGGGTAAAACATAATAAGACCCGAAATCAATTCTTCTTTTTCATCAGCGACAACAGCGGATACCAGTCCTCCTTGTGACGTACCGAAAAGGTATATGCCGTTTACGTACGGTATCTCGGTAAAATAATCCACTATAAACGATAGAGTATCTATTTCTGTGAAAATAGTGCATAAATCAATATTCGTACTTCTCGAAGAACTACCGGACCCGGGAAAATCAAACGTATACACCAAATATCCCAAAGCGGAGCTTCTTTCGGCATATAAATTTAAAGTGTCACTATTGACGTTTGCCGAATGAGACATAATAATTATTGGATAATTATCGTCTTCACTGAAATTTTCGGGTTTATAGAGCTTCCCGTATATTTCTATTTCGTTTTGATAAATCAGGTGTTCTTCATATATTACCGGACCGGAAGCATCGACGGCAGTATCGTTATTGTTTGCAGAACAAGCAAATAAAAGCAAAGCGCAAAAGATTATCAAAAACGACAGTAATACTTTTCTATTCATAATAAATCGAGTGATCCCGCTCGAATTTCACTTCCTTTTTCTGTTTGAGTATACAGTTTTCTGCCGTAAAAACTTTTTAATGTAAGTGTATCACAAATCAAAGGGAAAAGCAAGAATGAAATCACTTTCGGCGATGAAATCCGCTGCCGCTTCCCCCGGCAGGCAAAAGAAGGTAGAAAAGTCCTCCTAACGGTAAGTCAAGAGGACTTTTTTGAGTAATTGATTTCAAAAAAGCTTATGTATTTCAAGCCGCTTTGTTTTCACGAATGTCCTTGCAGAGCGCGAAAGGATAGACAATAATTGACATAACAAGACCTAACGCGATTGCCAAAGCACCGCAGAGAACTGCCAGCACAAGACCGAGAATCCAGAACAGAAGTTTAACGGTGAGAAGCCAGATTATGCCGTCGAGATCGAGTGTGAAGATAAGACCGGGCATTTTAACGAACCCCCAACTGAATATCTCCAAAATCATATCGCCTAAGAAGTTGTTATCTAAAATCAGGCATGATACGAGGGTAAAGCCTAAAACTGCGAGAATTGAGAAAAATCCTATTTGGTTCATCGGTATGCCTATGATGAATAGAATGACGGCGGTGATACCGCCCCAGAGGAAAGATTTGTTTCTGGTACTCATAATTGTATATATTCTCCTTTATTCAAATGTGATTTTTTCGCCTAAATAAGCTATTATAACTTCTTTAGTGATATTCGATTTCTCTTCCGTAAATATAGGAATGAGCAATTCGTAGTCCGAAAGAAGCTTATTGAGGTCTGCGGATGACACAGTTACCTGAGTAGTTAAGTTTTTATTCTCCGATTTGATATCGTCCGAAAGCGTGTCATAAAAATCTTCCTGAACAAAGAGCATAGGAACCTGTATCTTGTGTACGGTATATTCACCGGTAGAAGAGTCGTATGACGTTACGTACTGAGTTCTGAACTCGATGTCGAATCGTCTGGAGAGCATCGTTAACGAGAAGCCGCCTACGGTCTTGTACTTCCAAGCCGTGCTTGAGCCGTTAACGTACAGACTAGCTTTGGTGTCGTCGGATGCGGGAACGTATTTGATTGAATTTAAACCCGATACGCAATTAAGGTTAAACCAAAGAGTATCGAAGTTAACTTCCACACCGCTCATTTCCTTGGCTTCTTTAACCTCGTAGCCGATCATTTTTCCGCTTTTCGCGTCATAAAGCTCGCATATAGTATTGTTGAAACCGATGATACCGTCTGCTTTGTTGCCGACTACGGATACGTAATCGTCGGTGATGTAGAAATCAGCCGCACTGCTTAAAAGCTCGGTATCGTTATATGAAAGGTGCTCGTAAATTTTTCCGCTTACAGAGCCGTCATTGTTTTGTTCGATGCGGAACATAGCGGTTCTTACGCCGAGGTACTTAATTGCAAACTCATAATAGTTTTCAGAAACGGTATAAGCGAGAGCATTCGCATCGCCGAGCTGAATTCTGACGGTCTTTACACCATCCTCTACGTTCATAGCGAGTGCAATTTGGACGGTTACCTCTCCAAATACGGGCAAGTTAGTGGTGTAGTCAACAACGTAAAACAGGACCTCACCGTCAAAATTAATGGCGATATTATAGATACCGTTCTCAAATTCGTAGTGTGCTGTGTCTTGGGGATTCTGATCAAAATAGTTATTGAATGCGGTAATGGAAGCAGTGCTGAGCGTTTCAATTACGCTCAATACATTAAAGAACTGCATGGATTGATTGATGTTTTCCAGAACCATATACCACTGCTCACCAAAACCGTAGGTTATATCCGCGATATTCACAAAGCTCGAATAGTCTGTAATAACGTCTTCCGCATTTACGAGGTTTGCGCTGTAACCTGTTTTCATCGGCTCGGGGATATAGCTATAGGGATTGAGTTGATAACCGTTTAAAAGTGCGGATAGAAGAGCCTTGACGTCGACAACCTCGTTCCATACCGCGAAGTATTCAACGTTTCCGGTTACGGACGCTTCAAAATCTACTTCTACAAATTCGTTTTCGGATCGGCTCCAACCGAGAAATCTGTGACCGTCGTATTTCGGGGGCTCGGGAATTGATACCTTGCTGCCGTACTCAACGGCTTGAGGTGCGACCTGGCTGCCGCCTGAGGTGTTAAAGGTTACGGTATAAATCTGTTTAACGGCTGAAACGAGTGCATAGTAGGTTGTATTCGAATTGGCTGCAGGGATTTCGGACAGTGCTTCGCCGCTTGTGGCGGTTGCCCAACCGATAAAAGTGTAATCCCACTCCGCGCTGTCCTGTACGTTGTAGGAATATGCGGGCACTTCGCCCTCTTTAACAGTTTGAGAACTCAGCGTTTCGCCATTCTCATCTACCCAGGTAATGGTATATGTTGTGTCGGGAGTGTTGGGTGTTTCAGGTGTGTCGGGGGTCTCTTGACTATTGCCGCAGGCAACGAAGGCAAACAGCACAAGAATTATCAGCAAAAGCAGTGTTACTCTTTTTTTCATTTGACTTGTTCCTCCTAAAAATGAATAATAAAAAATGCGGCTACCGAAGTAAGCCGCACCAAAAACGCAAACTCCGATAGTCGCCAAACCAACTGAACCGGCAAGAACCTATATTCGATCATCGCCACGTCAGTAGGAATTTGCATTTTTACAAATTCATTATTGACGCGACGCAAAAAGGGTATAACTATCCCATAAAGATAAAAATAGCCCTTGCTTAAAATATTCAGTTGGTTTGGCATAATCAGTATACCACTATTAAGAGAAAAAATCAAGAGAAAATAACAAGTTTACTCTAAGTTAACTCTATATTTCCAAAACAACAAGTTTACGCTATAATTATTAAGGATACCTATTCATGTAACAAATGTCCCCAATTTTAACGCAAAGCAAAAGGAGCCCATCCACCGAAGGCAAAAAGCGAACGGAGACGAGCTCTTTTATACTATGTATTATTTATCCACCACTCTCTATTCCAAAGTAACTACCTCATTTACATCAGCAACGTCGTTCTTATCAACTGCAAAACCGAAAAATGCGTACTGCATATCGCAGGTGCCCTCATCGGGCACGTCGGTTCTTATCACTACGTAGACCTTGTCGCCCGAAACATAGAGATTATTTACCGTCAATTTGATTGAACCCGAACTGCGGGTTATCATTCTTGTGATTATTAATGCATTTTCTTCAAAAAACGACTGGCTGTATAAATCTCTTGCAGCGGTTATTCTCTCCTTTTCGTAATCATATTCTGCCGCTTCCAATAGCTCGTCAAGATAAGCATCGTATTCATCCTTGGATTTTAAGATGACGTCTTTGCCGTCAAATACGCTGAATGCCCGGCTTGAAGTATATTTCAACTCTTTCGCGTCGGCGGTATAATACTCAATTTTGGGCATATAGCTTTGATACCACTCTCTACACATATCAATGGATAAGTTTTTGACGAGTGCTTCATACTCACTTATTTGTTTGATTTTTTGATGCATATTTTCTGTGAATTCATTTCTCTCAAAGATTATGCTAATCATTTTTATCGCATTCAGAGCAGAAACCTTAGCACTTGAAAATAGATTATTCATATCGTATTTTTCCACGATAGCATCGGCAGAGGCTTCGCTGTCTAAAATCAATATGCAATGAACCTCATCAACAGAATGATAGTAATAATTATATTCCGGGTGTTCTGCTTGTAATACCTCAAGCTCATCTATCAACGATTGCTCGTAATCAAGTACAATTTGAGCAACACCGGGAGAGCCGATTGGAAAAACATATCCGCAATCATCGCATTGCCCGTCACCGTCGCCGTCGGTATGCGGCGCAAAATTGGGCGGAGTCAGACAACCGCAGGTATAAGAGTAACCGTGACCGATTTCATCCTGATACCTTTCATAAGTATGCTCGTGGAGCTGGAAATTTCCGCAAGCGACTTTCATCGCATCCTCGGTGAAAGCAATAATGACCTCGCCGCTTACAGGGCTGTGCGATTCAAATACAATAGTGATTTTGTCACCTTCGATATAACCGCCCGAGCCACCCATTGGCATTTCATCATCTGCTGTAAATTCACCGAGCTTTTGCTCTTGATGGATAAGACCCGTATCCTTATACTTAATACTCAGAGCGCCAACTTCAAGGTTTGCCTGATAATAGATTGCTCCCTCGCCAAGACCTGTGCGTTCAAGTTCAAACGATGCGGTTTCACGGATGGGAAAATCATCAAAGGTGAAAACTGCGCAGTTTTCATATTTTGTACATGTAAGGCTTTCGTCGTATCCGGGCTTACGTTCAAAAATATCACAAGCAGTAAGAAAAGAAAGTAATAAAACAAACGCCCAAATACAAGCTAATAGCTTTTTCATTCGTCATACCTCCATTCATGTATTCTCTTTTAAGGTTTTACAGCTCGCAATCAGCATTCGTCTGATACGACCGCAAAGATTGCGATAGTCTTTGAATGTTTCTTCGTCCATTTCACTAGTGTTAAATAACAGCTTTAACCAGCCTTCCGTTTCGGCACATTCTTTTAGTGCTATTTCAAATTTTGAAACCATATCGCCATTGCTTTGTCCGTAATTCGCTTCGCGAATATTTGCATAAACACTGCTTGAACTTTTACGGATTTGGAACAGTGTGTTCGACGGTGCTTTTATGCTTTGGCAAAGTAATTCCATACTGGTTGCAAGTTGTTCAGAATATATGAGCAAATAATTCTTTGGCATAATATCACCTCTTTGGTTGTATTATATCATAAAAGTTAACTAAAATCAAGGCGCAAGCCTTGTATATCATCAATTTCGGGAGAAATTGCATATCACCAACACGGAGTGTTGTATATCATCATTGCGAAAGTGATACAACCTACGGTTGATGATATGCACCTTCGGTGATGATATACACGCTGAAGCGTGATGATATACCATTGCTTTCGCAATGGATAAAAAAATATTGCAGAAAATGGTAAGTTCCCCGCAATATTTTTTGTTGGAGCCGACGGGTGAGCGAGAAAAAACGATTAAGAATCGTTTTTCCGATGCGAAGTCAACAAAGCAAGGAGTCGGCAGAGCCGAGTAGGCGATAGGCGACGACTATGCGACTTGTCTGGGGAACCTTCAATTCCCGAGACTCCCCCTGAGGACTGGATGTCCTCAGGGGGAGTCTGCTCCACCGCAGAGCATAAGAAAAAGCAAAAGTCCTCCTAACGAAATGTTAAAAGGACAGATTGGTGGAGCCGACGGGAATTGAACCCGTGTCCAAAGACCTCTTGATATGACCTTCTCCGTAGGCAGTCACTCATTTGGTTTCCCCCGTCAAGGCGTCGGGTGACAGACTCCTATCGGGGTAGTCCTTTAATCCATGACCGATACAAGGACGACTCTCGGTTCATGTTCACTACTGATTTGACGCACGGTGAGAGCCGTAGTCCTCTCTCACGGTACGGGTGGCATTATGCCACGTCACAGCTTACGCTGCAAGAGCAACTTTATTGTTGTCGTTTATTATTTAAGTTGGACATTTTAACGCGATTATCCGGCGCGCTACGCTTATCATACCTCAAAACCCCTGTCGAAACCATTGCGGCCCCATTGTATATTCGGGATATTATTATACCCATTAAATCGGAATTTGTCAATAACAATTTCAGGAAAAACTTTATAATTTACATATTATTATTGAAAACGTTTTGCAGGTATGGTAAAATATTATCGAAAAATATTCCGCATCTCCCGGTTTGCAGGGTTTTCACGGTTTCTGACCTTTGAAGCTTTTGTCTTCCGCCTGTGCATCCTTTTGCAAAAAGACGGCTTCTTTACCAAACCGGACACGCGGCTTACGTATGGAGAAGTGAATTGAAAAAAAGGTTATTGAAAACGCTCTGCGCTCTGATTGTTCTGACCTCGGTACTTTTGCCGATTTTGGCGGTAGCAGCTTCGGCATCCGAGGATAAATACGATTTCTCGCGCCCCGGCTCGGGGTACACATCAGTCTATGACGGCGCGTATATATTGAGCGAGTATCTCGGCGAGGCGGTGTCGGAGCTTGAAGCCGAGCATCTCAGACGCGAGGGCGTAATGTCGGTAAAGATCGACACGGGTATATCCTCCTCCTACGTTTTTGCCGAATATAACGACGCAGACGGCACGGTGACGGTGAGGGCGGATAAATACGTCTACACCACACGGCAAGGCTCGCAGGCTGAGTGGCTGCCTGTTTCCATAGTCTTTGACGGAGTTGAATATCCTTTAAACGGGGAGAACGGATTTACCGTTGTGCTCGGAAACGTCAATGCCGAGGGCGATCTCTATGCGGAGGTAATATACCGCTTTGAATGTAAGGTTTCAAAAGAAGATTTGAATACTCTTTTGACAAAGCTTTATACCGATGCCTCGGCGTACAGTGCGGAAATAAGCGCAGGGGAGGCGGAGTACGAAAGACTGCTGTCGGAGTATGAAAGCGCGGTAAGCGAGCACGAGGATTATCTTGCGGCGATGTCGGAGTACGAGCTGAAGCGTGCCGAGTACGAAGTGTATCTCAGTGAAAAATCGGCGTGGGAAGAGGCTTATGAAAATTACCTGAGATATACGGAGTATCTTGAGGCAGTTGAGGCTATGGAATATTACAATACGGTTACTCTGCCGCAATATAACGCCGATAAAGAGGCGTATGAGGCGTATGTAATTGCATACGATAAATGGCAGGATGACCTTGTGAAAAAGTCCCGGCTTGACGCAAAAAAGGACGAGGCAAGACGTCAGCTGGGGATTATCGATACCGCCTTCGTCACGATGACAAGTCTGGAAAGACAGATTTATTCATCAATGCAAAGCGGACTTATCGACACGGTCGTTGCAAATAAGGATAAGCTATGCTCCAAGCCGTATAACGTTGCCGAGGAGGTCGTTGATATGGCGGACGCGGCGTCGAGGACGTTGCGCGGCACGGATAGCGTACCCGGGCTTTTAAAGCAGTACAGCGAGCTTACCGACGAGTCGGCAAAATATGATTTTTACATAAACAATTTTGAAGCACTGAGGGACAATTTCACAGCTCTTGTGCAGTCGTTGGATAAATTATATTCAAACAATATCGTCCGCGGTGCAATTGTCGATAACGGCAGAAACGATAAATTCGTTATCTTCGTAGCCCAGCTCGCCCTGGTTGCCAACGGACTAAACGGAGATTATACGCCGCGTTATGAGCCGACAGGCGGTCAGCCGACCTTCAACTCCTCGTATACCATCGACAAAAAGACAATCTCGGCAATTCTGGACGGCTATACAATTGATAAACCGACAACTCCGGTTCCCGGGGAAAACGTTTTTCTCCTGAATATTGAGCCTGTCGAGCCGGAGTACGTTACCGATCCCGGAAATATGCCGGAGCCTCCGCCCACACCGGTTTGGTCCGGCGGTGAGTACGAGGATCCGGGAGAGCCTCCCGTCGAGGTGGCAGAGCCGGTCGAGCCGGCATACGTAAGCGAACCAGGCGATCCTCCCCGTGAGTACCTGCCTGACCCTTATAAAAAAACGCTTGCGGATGCTTTGGCTGACGGCAGTATTACCGAAAGGGATACCTCGGACATCGATTATACGTTGTCCGTTACGAAATCGGTCAGAAAGAAGCTGACCAACGTGACAAGATACACGGTTCGTTTCTTTGACACGGACGGTGTGACAGTTCTCTGCGAGCAGCAGGTAGAGGAAGGCTCTGCGGTAGAGTATTCAGGTGAAATCCCGACCAAGGGCGAGGACGTAAGGGCGACCTATGTTTTTTTGGGCTGGCAGGACTCTCTCGGTGAGCCTTTCAATTCCGCGGAGGTGAACTCAAATCTTGACCTTTTCCCAAGCTTTACGCCCGTCTATAAGAAATATACCGTTAATTTCTCGGTAAACGGAGCTGTTTTCGTCTGCGAATACCTGTACGGAGATACTCCCGATTTTTCCGGCGAAACCTCGCGCGCAGACGACGAGTATTACAGATATACTTTTTCGGGCTGGACGTCGGCGGCAGGTGACTTCTATGCTCCCGACGAGGAATTACCAGAGGTAACGGAGAATACGGTATATACCGCACGGTATGACAAAGCACAGCTTTATACCGTGGCCTTTTCGGTTGGAGAAAACCTCTATTCCGCCAAATACTTATACGGCGAGCTTCCCGTGTTTGAGGGCGACACCTTAAAGGCGGACGACTCTCTTTTTACCTATGAATTTACGGGCTGGCGATGCGGTTCGCTCTTCGTTGAGCCGGACGGTTTGTTTCCGCCGGTCAATAAGCCCGTGACTTACGTCGCGGAGTACGCGAAGACGTATATTTTCCCGATTTCCTCGTCGGGTGCCGAGGTAACTGTAGAGCGAAATTATATATCCGCAGACTGTACGCGAGGCGGAGCTAATATTGACTTTTCCGTAATATCCGACTACTTGTCGGCACACGGGGGCTTGGGCTTGAAGCTCAAAATGAAGCTCGGCACGGTAATTATAAGTCCCGACACCCTGACGGCAATGCTTGAAGCAGGTGACACGGTAATAGGTCTGGAAACGGTACGCGGCGCCGTGTCCAAATACAAAGTCAACCTTTATAATAAAGACGGAAGTATAGCTTCCCGCCGTTATCCCTTGGAGCGTGTCGAGTTTTCCTATTCCGGTGATTATTCAAACGCCTCCACTCATTCGTATGAGGGAAGCGTATCCGAGGAAAACCGGATATATTTCAGCTACACCGACGGTACGGTGGGCTTTGCCGCCTCAAGCGGAGAAGAGTATATAATCAGAAACGACTACACCGTTTCGATCCGCCCGTCGGCATTCGGCACGTTAGCGGCTGTGAACGGCACTTTGTTCGCGGAGGGCGACGAGGTGACGGTGAGAGTTTCGCTGCCTGCAGGCGTTTTGCTTGAGGGCTTGTACTTCTACGGCTATACGACAGCAGAGCCATGCGAAATAGCGGGGCAGGGGGGTGTCTATAAATTCTCCATGCCGGCGTACAATATTTCGATAGGCGCCGTTTGCTCTTATAAACAGTACACAATAACCTTCATCAGCGGTGAGGCTGTTCTGGTGAGCTATACCCACCGCTATGGAGATACCGTTACGGTTCCCGCCGACCCGATAAAAGCGGGGTACACCTTTGCAGGCTGGTCAAGCGAGATTCTTCCCGTTACCGAGGACGCGGTATACCGCGCGGTATTCGTCCCGATTGAACTGCCAAATACCGATGACGTGAAGGAGGAAACGATTGAGGGCAGACTGCTTTACGCCGGCACGGTGTGCTACTATATGATTATGTACGTCGTTATTCCCGCGTCGGTTCTGGGACTTTCGGTGCTCGCCTTTGAAAGACGCAAATACCTGCCGGGGAAAATGCGCAGGCGTAAAAAGTAACCGGCATTGCCGAGGCAGGGACGGTGTGACGGATACTCTTTAAATACGGCAGATGACCCGTCGCGCTTCCGATAGCAGGAAAATACAAAACGCATATAATTAAACCAAGGCTCCGCACCGTCGCGTCGCGGAGCCTTTTGCGGCTGTTGCCGTGAAAAAGGCACGTGTAAAAAGCGACACGCCCTGTGGGTAAATTCCTGTTTCACCCCCGCAAGAACACTGATTTTTACGTCTGAAAATCCGGAAGGCGGGGGTGCGTGTCGGTTTTTTATCGATTATTGTGCAAAACGACAGCGCTGTTTGTATTTTTTACATAAAGTAATGATGTTTTAGCGGAAACATATTGACTTTTCGCGCGTGCGGTGGTATAATTTTCATAACTAAAAATATTTTAGTATATATGATTTTCTTGAAAGGTATGTAGAACGATGAAAAAGACATTTCATTCTGTTGTCACGCTTCTTTTGGTGTTTGCCATGCTCTTTGGCGTTATGGCACCTACCGTTGCGTATGCGGAGAGCGGTATTGGCACCGGTACCGGTACAGGCAGCTCCGAAACAGGCAGCGGTGAAGGAAGCGTTGGCGGCTCTTACGACGCGGGTTGGTGCGTCATTGAGTATGATGCCAACGAGTTGAAAATCACTCTCAATCCTGACGTTGAGTCACTGCTCGACATGGACAAAGAGAGAGTAAAGGAGATGCTTAACACCGTTATTGATGCTGCCAAGACCATCGTTGTTGATGAGCTTAAGGACAACATCATGGACGATTTCACAGGCGGTGATGAGAGCCTTGAGAACGTTTCCATCGACGACGTTTGGCAGAAGGTTATCGACAGGTATCTTTCTACCGTTGACGGTTTTGAGGGATACACCTCCGAGGAGCGTTACCTTGAATTCTTCAAAATGGTGCTTGCGTCACCCGAGAACGAGGCGTATTACATACACGGCGAAGACGGGCTTGTCGATTACGTCTGCGGTATGCTCAAGCTTGCCGTTCAGGGCGGTGTGTTCACCGTAGAGGAGCTTGAGGATTTCGGTGAAGAGAGAATCAGAAGCACAGTCGATACTCTGTTCAAGACTCAGGTTGCCGATTTGCTGAGTGTCAAGGTTGATGAGTACGTTGACACCTACGTTTCCTGGCTTCTCGGCCCCGCAGAAGCAGATCTGAATCTTGACGATGACATAAAGGACTTCATCAATGACGAGGTGGAAGGCTACCTTGCGGATATAGCCGGGAGATATATCAACGGCACGCTTGATACCGGCACTTATATCTGTCAGGTCATTTCCGATTACGTTGATATCAAGCTTGAACAGTTCGCCAAGGATACGCTTGATGCCTACGTTGCAAACGGCGGAGTCAGCGGTAAAGGCGCAAGAATTGACGGCTGGATTGAAACAGAGCTGAAGAATAAGATTGACGCTCAGCTTGACGCATACGTGGATTACATTTACGGCACCGGGAATATGCCCGAGTTCTATAATGAAATTGACACTGCCGTCAGGGCGCACGTCGGAGATATTGATACTCTGCCCAACAGAGCAGCTCTTGAAGACGCGATCGAAGATAATTACATTGATATTTACAGCAGTGCCGTTACCGAGTTTTACGGCGCGTACAACGCAAATAAAAACAGATTCTCCGATCTTGTCAGCGATATTGTCAATGAGGTTCTCTCGCGCGGCACCGAATTTACCGACGTTGTAAATAATGAGATAGAGAACATATTGTCATCCGGTAATGCAATAACCGTTCTCCGCGATATTCTCTCCGATACGGAGAACAACAGTGAGACTCTGATTTCCCAGATCAAAAACGAAATTCTTACACGCACCGACTTCGATGTCGACGTGGTTGTTCCCGGCAGCTTTACAGACAGAGTGTTCTTGCTTGTTCTCGGCGTATCTCACAACGAGTTTTATAACGTACGCCTTTCCGGATACATAGACGCGTTTATCGCTGATTACTATACGCTTATCGACGAACTGAAAAACGGCGGAGACATATTCGATATTCGGAACGTTATGAGCTATCTTGAAAGCGTAAGCGTCGGAGTACACGGCGGCTCGCTTTCTATGATTTACGGCGATTTCGGCAGCGGTTATCAGGTCAGCGTAAGTGCCATCCGCAGCTTGTTGTCTACTCTGCCTACTCCCGCGGAGCTTTCCGAGATGGCAGACGGCGATATGTGCTGGTCATACGATTTCCTTATTGATACCGATTACGGTTCGACCGATTTCACCCTTACTCTTGAGATCGGCGGCGGCTACGATAAGATCAGGAAAGTTGCCGGACTTGTTGCCGACCATCTTGACGTTTACATTTCCGACGACGGATATTATACAGTCAACCTGAGAGTTCCCGCAAAGTTTGCCGACGTTCTTCTGAGAGCTTGTCAGACCGGCAGAATTTCCGATGAGTTGAAGAACAAGATATTCAGCCTTCTCACCTACGACGCGGAGGATGCTTACGGACTGTTCAGCGATAAGGTTACTTTTGAAAATATCATTGAACTTCTTGAACGTATCGATTTTGAGGGACTTCTCACCAAAGATTTCATTGCTCAGTACGTTGACCTGTCCGGTCTTACCAACGAGCAGATCGTCAACAAGGTAAGAGAGTACGAGGGTTACTTCAATAAAGCAAAGTCCATAATCACGAGAGTTTACAATAAGATTCCCGAGCAGTATCTCGACAACGAGATTATGGATTACTATGAATCCGACGGTCAGTTCGGATTTAAGGATACCCTATCGGTTTCCTATGAAACAATTGAGAAAGCGGTCATGAAGGTACTGCCGAATTACGGTGCAACGTTGCTGTCCTTCTTAAATCTCGGCGACAGCATTACCGCAAAGGTTGACCTTTCTCTCGACTTCTCTGACGTTAACAGAATAGAGTACGTTCTGCCCGATGCGAACGAGCCTTACAGAGTCGGTCTTCTTCCCGTAGGAGCCGACGTTGAGATGTTCGCCGAGCTTACCGAGTACAACGGCAAGCAGATTGCTTACTGGGTAGAGAGGGATGCGGCAGGTAATCAGTCGATAATCACGACTATGCCGGACAGAGACGTTACTATTTATCCCGTATTCATTGAAGAGCTGGTCATCACCGTTGATAAGCCCGACGTGCTTGTGAGAGACTATAACGGCGAGGCTATCACACTTAAAGTTAATATCGGCACCTTCAGCGATTACGAGACCATCAGTTACGCTTGGTATCGCACCTCTGACAATCAGCTGGTCAGCGGCACCGATACCTTGAGCTTCACAGGCGTTACAGCAGAAGACTCCTACTACTACGTCGTAACCGTTACCAAGGGCGGCGCAACCGAGGAGTACACGAATATTGACAGCGCGATCACCGTTGAGATAAAGACTCTGGTAATCGACCTCTCGGCCTTCACCTGGAACAAATCCTACTTCCTGTACGACGGAAATGTCAAAACCGTTGAGCTTGTAAGCACCGCACAGTTTGAATTTATCGATATAGTTTACGGCGGAGTATACTCAAGTGCCGGCACTTCGGCTGCAACTACCGATAACTACACCGCTACCGCAACCGCGACCGTTAAAACCGCACATAGCGGAAACGTTGAATTGACAGGTGAGATTACGTCCCACGACTGGTGTATCACCAAGGGTGCAATCATCGCATCCGATGCTGAGATTGATTATGACGGCTCGACCACCATCACGCTTGAAGCGGTTGTTCCGATCCTCAACGAGGCTGACTACGACACCGTCGAGTACAAATGGTATAAGATGGTTGAGGGTGCTTCCACGTTCTCATTGGGAAGCAGATCAGGCTCAGATCCTGTGCTTGCAGGAAGCGGAAAGACACTTACGCTTAAAAACGTTGAGGACAGCGGTAAATACTTCTTCGTAGTAACCGCCACCAATGGTTCAGACGTAGAGACCTTCTCAAGCGAAGATAATCCCATGCAGATTACCATCAATCCCATGGAGATTGACCTCAGCACTTTCGTTTGGGACAGAACTGGCTTCCTTAATAACGGGACAGAGAGAAGGGTTTCTCTTGTAGACGTTCCCGAATATCTTCATATTGATTACGATAGCAACACCTCTTCCGCCGCCGGCAGCTTTACCGCTACTGCCACCGCACGTCTTAAGACGGTTGAGGAGTATACTGATACCAATTACAAACCTTCTAACTACACGCTTGTAAATTCCATTGCACCCAACGAATGGAGAATTTCGGATATTACGGTTGACGTGTCCGGAGCTTTGGAATTCGTTTATAGCGGAACCTCAACAACGCTTACCGTTAACCTGGGCGGCTTTACCGACTATCAGGCCGGTGAGTTGACAGTAGCATGGTACCGCGGAACCGACACTGCACCGGTAAGCACGAACGATACCGTTTCGATTACCAACGTTGTAGATTCCGGCTCATACTACTACGTAGTAACGCTTAGCCGTGCCGGTGAAGCCGAAGAGGTATATACCGGTGATCCTGTCACCGTAGCCGTCAGCCCTGTCGAGTTTGACCTTGGCAGCCTTGCTTGGAATTACGAAGGCAGCTTCATCTATGACGGCAACGTTAAGACCGTAACGCTTCTTGATGTTCCCGGTTATCTCGTAATTACTTATTTGGACAATTCCTACTCCGCAGTCGGTACATACACCGCTACCGCAAGCTGGGCGCTTGCAGCAGGCGAGGATCCGAACAACTATTCCATCATCGGAAGCATCGAACCCCTTGCTTGGGAAATTATCCTTGACCGTGTTGTTATTCCCGCAGGTCTTCAGTGGTCGGCAACAGAGCTTGTATATAACGGTTCTGTTCAGACCGTACAGCTTCTGATTGACGACGCGCTTCTTCAGCAGCTCGGCGTAACGCTGACCTATGTTGTTGATCTCGATAACGGCATTACCAACAGCGCAACGAACGCAGGTACTTATACTGCAAGGGCTGTATTCACTTCCGTCGACGGTAAGGAAGTCGTTTATGAGAACGGCACCGGCTACGAGTGCGAGTGGACGATAAACAAGGCACAAATCGCAATCACAGGCGACTTTGCATGGGATTACACCGCTCCGTTTGTTTACAACGGCACGGTATTCACCGTTAAGCTGGGTAATGAGAACGTTGACGAGCAGGTTGAAATCGTTTACGGCGGCACCACCAGCGCGACAAACGCCGGCACCTATACCGCAACCGTAAGCTTCGTTTTGAAGGCTGAATACACGGATAACTACGTGATTTCCGAACAGCCCACGGTTGAAAACCTCAACTGGGAGATTGAAAAGCAGGAAATCGTATTTACAGGCGACTATTCCTGGAATTACACAGTTCCCTTTATCTACAACGGCACCGAATTCACCGTCAAGCTAAATAATGAGAACGTTGACGGGAAGGTTGAAATCGTATACGGCGGCACCACCAGCGCAACTAACGCCGGCACCTATACCGCAACCGTAAGCTTCGTATTGAAGGATGAGTACACGGATAATTACGTGATTTCCGAACAGCCCGTAGATGGAACCCTGGAGTGGACTATTTCGCCCCTGACGGTTACTCTTGCAGACGTAGTATGGAATTATACCGGTGCGTTTACCTATAACGAGGCTGAGCAGAGAGTTTATATCACAGGACTTCCCACAGGGCTTAACGTGGTTTATGACGGTATTACCGCTGCTGTATACGTAGGCAGTTATCAGGCTAAGGCTGTAATATCCGTTGCCGAAGGCTATGAGAGCAACTTTGACCTGCAGATTTCCGAGGTAACCCTCAACTGGCAGATTGATAAGCTTGTCGTTGATTTGTCCGATGTAGACTGGAATTACACAGACGCTCTAGTATTTAACAGAAGCGAGCAGACCGTATCGCTTTCCGATATCTCAGCCGAAACGCTTGCGCTTCTCGAAAGAGCCGGCTATACCGTAGTATTGAAGGGTAATTCCGCTACCAATGCGGGTAAATATACCGCTACTGCAAAGATAATCGGCGTTTCCGATAACTGCGACGTAATCGGCTTCTCCGTTGATGCTCTTGAATGGGAGATTTTGAAGGCTGACTTCGATATGAGCGGTATCAGCTTCCCCGACAGAACGGTAGAGTATACCGGTGAGTATATCAGCGTCGGCATTATCGGCAGACTTCCTTCCGAAATTGTGGTAAGCTATACTGCGGACACCTCTTACAAGTACATGGGTATCTACGAGATTACCGCTGTATTCAGTCTTGCAAATCCCGACGATCCCCTTGTAAACTTCGATAACTACAATAAGATTGCTCCTATGACCATGAAGCTGACCATTCTCAGTGAGCTTCAGAACACGTTTAATTACAAGAGCGACAACGGAACTCCGATTGTCTGGGTTTCTTCGGAGAACGGTATTCCCAAGGACCATGACTTCAAGGTAAGTGACGATTCTCACATTTACACCGGCTTCTTCATTACCGAGGACAGATACGGCAGAGTAATTGCGGCGTATGATATCAGCTTCTCCAGAGACGGTGTTTATATGCCCGTTACCGATAACTTCCAGGTAAGGATCAGAATACCCGGCTCCTACAGCGACAGTGAAAACCTTGCAGTTGTTTACATAAACGAGAAGGGTGAGGCTGAGGAGCTTGCATTCACGGTACTTACAGATGAGGGCGGAGACAAATACGTAGTATTCAAGACCTCGCATTTCTCAACCTACGCTATTGTAAATATCGAGGATGCTCCCGTTAAGGTGCTTCCCACTGATTACTCCTGGATTTGGATACTCGTAGTAGTTCTCGCAATACTTCTTGTAATTGCAGTAATAATCATCCTTGTAATTCGCAGAAGAAGAAAGAACGGCGGCGATGAGCCCGAAGCTCCCGTGACTCCCGACGAACCCACTGATGGAGGCGCAGAGTCCGAGACCGAGACTCCCGTAACCGAACAGAAGGCTGAAGAGCCTGCACCCGAAGCACCTGCCGAAGAACAGAAGGCTGAAGAGCCTGCACCCGAAGCACCTGCCGAAGAACAGAAGGCTGAAGAGCCCGCACCCGTGGCACCTGCCGAGGATGAAGCTCCCGAGATCGTAGTCGTTATCGGTAAAGAGCCGAGCGAAGAAACTGTCGAGGCTCCCGTACCTGTCGGCGAGGCTGTTCCCGTCCGTTACAGACACTCCTTTGAATCCAAGATGATTCAGGCTGAGACTGATATTCAGGATTACTACACCGCTATAAAGAACACGCTTCTTTCCTACAAGGGCGTTAAGGCGAGAATCAGCTTCAATTATGAGGCGTTCAATAAGGGCAGAGTACAGTGTGCGAAGCTCAACCTTAAGGGTAGAACTCTTATGGTATATCTCAACCTTAATCCTGCGGATTATAATATCAATAAGTATCACTTCGTTGACATTACCGACAAGATTAAGAGCGAGAAAGACAAACTTGTAATGCTTATGAAGGTCAGAAGCGACAGAGCTCTCAACTACACCATTGAGCTTATCGAGGAAATGATGAGAGTTCTTGAGATTCCCGCAGGCGAACCTCAGTCCGTTGACTATCACATGCCTTATGAATCCACCGAGGCTCTTGCCAAGAGAGGACTCGTTAAGGTTATACTTCCCGCAGGCATGACTCTTGATGAGAATTCCAATATCGTTAAGGTCAACGTAGGCGAGCTTATCGATTCTTCCAATGCCGAGAAGACCGAGACCGTTACAGAGCCCGCTGCAGCTGCCGACGTTGCAGCCGAGGAAGAAGCTCCCGCCGCTGCCGAACCCGTTGTATCCGCAGAGCCTGTAGAGGTCGTATATGCAGATGCAAAAGAGGCTGATAAGCTTATCACCGATGAGGAGGCTGTTTCTCACGTTGAGGTCGTCCATACCGGTGCAAATCAGCGTAAGGGTAAGCTTGGCGAAATCAACCTTGATACTATCTGTGCCAATTTTGAAGGCGGCGAAACCGTAAACCTTGCCGCACTCAGAGCAAAGGGCTTGATAGGTAAGAACGTTGCAAGAGTAAAGGTGCTTGCACGCGGAACGATGAATAAGTCGCTGACCGTAGTAGCATCCAAGTTCTCTATGCAGGCGATCAAGATGATTGATCTTGCCGGCGGCTCGGTTGTAATCGAGGATTAAAGGTTATAATCAAAATGAAAAGGCTTGGCGCACCTGCGCCAAGCCGACAAAAAAGGATAGCCGAATAAAATAGGCTGTCCTTTTTTGATTACTGCAGTATTCGATATTTGACGCGGTTTTAATAATAAAGGCACTGTGCGTCGTTACACAATGCCTATGATTTCGGTGGTTTTTCAGACCGTAACCTTTACCGTGATATGTATTTCCTTTTGTTCTTCGCCCGAGGTAAAAGCCTTAACGTCTACCGTTTCATATTCACCCGAAAATTCGTTTTCCGATATTATTTTATCGATATCCTCCGGTGTAACACCGAAGAATTTGAGTACGCGTCTTACGTTGCGCTTGCCGCCGTAGGTTTTACCGCGGAACATACATACGACTCTCGGGTTTCCGTCGTCCTTTTTCATCCAGCTGTATTCGGGCAAGGTGTCAACCGCCATAAGCTTCAGTCTGACCACTCCGTGCTTACCCGGCAGCAGTACAAGCGTCTTTCCCTCGGTTATCTCTGCGCTGTCCCGTGGTGAGAAACGGCCTACGTGCCGTATTTCCTGATATGATATCTCAATCATCCGAAATAGAAAAATAAGCGTAAAAATAAGACCGCCCGAGCTGATTATGATAAGCGGATACAGCTTTGCAAAGGTCGTAATGCGCGGATTTATTATGATTGAAGATATGAGTATTGCGAGTATTGGTATAAGCACCCAGTATACGCGTAGTCTGGTGCAATATAAATACGTCTTTTTCACAGGTCCTCCGTCGTGCCGATTTATTAACATGATAAGTATACCATAAAGGAAATCACTTTTCAATAGTAATTTGTGAAGACGTAAAAATATACACCGTTATTTTTGTGTGAAAATAACGATTTACGGAATTTATATTTTTTCTTTTCCTTCATAAAATTTAATTTACCGACGGATATTCGTTTTTACAGCTTCAAGACTTGACTTAGCCATTCTTTCGTGGTATAATTCCCACGAGAATAAACCTACATAAAAGGGGGTACATAATATGAGCAATGAAAATAAGATATGGGCAGTCCTGGTCCATCTGGGTACAAATCTTTGGTTTGAAGAGGGAAATACGCGCGGCATCAGTCCGAATGAGCCGGGTAAGGTCTGGAAGGAGCCCGCGTCGGGGGAAATGCGATTTGATAGGGCAACCTTTGACCGGCTTCTCGTAAAATTCCGTGACAGCGGCGTTAATACGATTATCCTTGACCTTGCGGACGGATTAAAGTACGAGTCCCACCCGGAGCTGGCTATAAAAGGCAGCTGGAGCAGGGAAGAGATGACCTCGGCATTGGCTGTTATGAGAGATATGGGCTTTGAGGTTATTCCGAAGCTGAATTTCTCGGCTACTCATGATGTTTGGCTCAAGGAATACTCCAGAATGCTGTCAACCTCCGTTTACCGCAAAGTATGCCGCGACCTCATAGAGGAAGTAGCCGAAATTTTCAAGCCGCGCTTTATACACATAGGCATGGACGAGGAGGGATACGAGCTTCAGGCAAAATACGATTATGCCGTCATCAGGCAGAACGACCTTTGGTGGGAGGATTTATATTTCCTCGTTGACAGCGTAGAGCGCACGGGTGCCAGAGCTATGATGTGGTCAGACTACTCAAGACACCGACCCGATGAATTCGTCGCAAAGTGCCCGAAGTCTGTCGTTCAGTGTGTATGGTACTATTTAAACAACTTCGCTGAGGATGCGGAGGAGTTTTACAGAATACGCGTGGCGCCCCTGAAGCTTTTTGAACAGCACGGCTTTGACCAGCTCCCCGTAGGCAGTATTGAATTCTGCGAAGACAACCTGCCTCTCTTGACAGCCTACTGTGCTGAGGTTATTTCAGACGGACATCTTCTCGGCTTTTGCAATACCTCATGGGCATCGACTACGCCCGAATGGGAGAGCTTTATTTGCAAAATGGCTGATATTAACGAGAAGGCGATGTCGGCATATAACAGTGCTGTGGCGAAAAAGTAGATAAAGACGAAAATATACGGTATTCCGTAAAAAAATGAAGAATACTGTCGTATAAAAACATTGCAACGCGCACCCGAAAAAGCTCGGCAGGGAATACCTCTCCGCCGAGCTTTGAATTTTATATGTCGCCTTTGACCCTGATCATAGATTTCTCCTTGACAAAACCCTCAGGATATCTCTTTTTTAATTTATCAATGTTTGCCTGCAGAATCTCATCAAGTGAAGTATCCAATGCAGTAGCTGCTTCTGCCAGATACCATGCAATGTCACCCAGTTCCTTTTTTAAATGCTCTTTATCCAGCTCATGCCCCTGTGCAAACCATTTTTTAACGATATCGATAGCCTCGCCCGATTCTCCGCATAAGCCCATTACGCTGTTTATGAGGACATCCTTTTTATCAAGCTCGGGATTAAGAGTTTGCATTGCCAGTCTCTGATATTCATTCGCTTCCATTTTCAATCATTTCTCCTTATGAAATTCAGCTTTACCATAGAGAATTATACCATAAAATGCAGAAATAGTAAATAGGGGAGAGAATAATTCACAAAAACTCCACCTAAATCCGAACAAGTTTCCTTTTTAGAGTGCAAATACGAGCATCTCGTTATTTCATTTAAAAACTAACTCTAAGTCCATTTTACTCCTTTGCAAACCTTTGTGAACTGTTGGCGCGTAAAGAAAACAGTCCGGGGGACTGTTTTCAGCGACAACGACCGACGCTATGCTCGGTCGACCGATGGGTCGACTGGGATAAAAGTCAAAAGCTTCCGCGATATGAGGCTTTTGACTTTTATCTCATTGAGAGTTTCGGCGCGTAAAGAAAACAGTCCGGGGGACTGTTTTTAGCGACAACGACCGACGCTATGCTCGGTCGACCGCCGGGTCGACCGGGATAAAAGAGAAAACCCTCCCGATGTGGGAGGATTTTTCTTTTATCTCTTCGAGAACTGCGGTGCACGGCGAGCTGCCTTCAGACCGTACTTCTTTCTTTCCTTCATACGAGGGTCACGAGTGAGCAGGCCTGCCTTCTTGAGAAGGGGCTTGTAGGTCTCGTCAACGGTAAGAAGCGCGCGAGCAACACCGTGACGGATTGCACCTGCCTGACCGGAGAAACCGCCGCCGTTAACGTTGGCAACGATATCGAACTTGCCGGTAGTCTCGGTTACGCCGAAGGGCTGGTTAACGATGAGCTTAAGAGTCTCAAGACCGAAATAATCATCGATGTCTCTGCCGTTGATGGTGACAGCACCGGTACCGGGATAGAGACGAACTCTTGCAACAGACTTCTTTCTTCTGCCTGTGCCGTAGAAATAAGGCTTAGCGCTTGTATACATAACTCTTTATCCTCCCTTTTAGTCAATTACGATAGGCTTCTGTGCAGCCTGCTCGTGATTTTCGCCTGCGTAAACGTGAAGGCGTGTGAATGCTTTTGCTCCGAGGGAGTTGTGGGGGAGCATACCCTTAACTGCAAGCTCCATAGCCATCTCGGGACGGGTAGCCATAAGAGTCTTGTACTGTACTTCCTTCAATCCGCCGATGTAACCGGAGTGGTGACGGTAGTACTTCTGCTCAAGCTTCTTACCTGTAAGAACAGCCTTGTCAGCATTGATGATGATAACGAACTCACCGCAATCGGCATGAGGTGTGAACTCAGGTCTGTGCTTGCCGCGAAGAATGTTAGCAGCTTTTACTGCGGTCTTGCCGAGAGGCTGACCTGCGGCATCAATAACAAACCATCTGCGCTCGATGGTCTTTGCATTTGCCATAAAAGTGGACATTTGGATTTCCTCCATAAAATAGTTTTTGCATAGATTGACTATACAACTTTGTTAAGCTTGTACATTATAACATAACAATTATATGTTGTCAATAGGTTTTCGAAAACTTTTTTCGATAAAAATGATTTAGAAACTGAAAGCTCTTGTTTTCTCCCGTTTTCTCTCATTTTCTCTCGTTTTCTCGGATGCAAAAAATGAAAAATTATATCTGCTTGTTAACGCTTTTATATTCGTCGTAGAATTTGTAATAGTGGCAATCCCGCATCCTGCCTTCCATAAGACTTGACAGCTCGTCCTCGTCAAGACTCAGATTGCAGGAGTACTCGCCCGTATATTCGTCGTAGTCATAATGCTCGCAGGTGTCGCATGAAGCCTGTACCTTCGTGTATTTTGAAAAATCAAGTGCCATGTTACACCCCCGCACTGAGTGTTATAAAGACTCCGAGACCGATAACCGCTCCTATTGCCAGTGCTCCGATTACGGCGGTTATTATCGTTTTTCTTCTTCTTTTTTTAATGTCGGAAAGAACGCCGTCAAGCTCGCCCTCGGCTTCTTTAATAAGTGCTCTTATACCCGCGGCTTTGTTTTCGCTGTCTTTCAGCCTTTGCACGGTTTCCGCCACAATCTGTTTGAATTCATCCATATCGCGGTACAGCGACTCGGATACCGCCCCTCGGAAGATCTCTGCTCCCAACGTCAGACAGTATTCCTCGTCCCCGCCGTTTCCCTCTGCTGTAAGCACTATGGAAACGTCAATGTATTTTGCTTTTGATATACTGTCCGCGGCTTCCATTTTCCTGTCAAGCAGTCCCGGTTGTACGTCGGCGTTTATACCCGAGCCTGCGAATTTTTCGGACAGAGCGTTTGCCAGCTCCGTCATTTTTTCCAAAGCTTCCTCCGCTCTCATCAGAAAAACCTCTTAATCAGAATGCATATAGCGGCAACGGCGAGCAGAGCAATCGTTGCGCCTATTGCAATTTTCAGGTTTTTCTTTGTTGCCGCGTCCATTCTTGCCAGTCTTTCGGCGTATTCGCGTTCTATATCCTCGTCGATTTCGTGTGTCAGCTCCGAAAGAGCAGATTTTATATCATCCGAAGCCTTGATACGTTCTAGGCAGCTTGCAGCTCTTGCGCGGAAAAGCGAAATGCTTTCCTCAAGCAACCCGTCAATTACGTTTCCCGAGGAGTCCAGCTCCGCGTTCAGAGGCAGGAACAGGGCATCATCCTCGGAAGCCCCCTCCGTACTTAATGAAATTGCCCCGAACAGATCTACCGTCTCAATTCCGTCCTTTGTGTCGTTTTTCTCTTCTTCGATGCCGTAATCCGTGATTACGCCCGTTCCCTCAAAGAGTGCGCTACACTCCTCAAGCTCCTTCATAATAATCTGTTTTGCATTTTCAACCGTCATATTTTACCGCCTAAATCAATTTTATATTTTTTGCCTTTTCGCTTTATTCCGTATTCACATTCCAGTGCCATTTTGAAGATCATATCGCCGTTTACGCCTACGCAGTTGTCGATTTCGTTTAAGAATTCAGTGGCAGAAGCGTGAAAATCCGAGGTCGTGGCAAATATTCCACGTGAGCCTTGCTTTGCGCATACCGAACCGTAAAATCCGCGGACGGTAGTCTCGGACGTAAGCTCAATACGGTTTTTTGCCTGGACCATTATGGTTTCCCTAAATCCCAGAGTGTCGACGGTTTTGAGCATTCCGTCAATTCCGCCGTCCTGTGTACCGCCCTGAACTCTGTTTTCAAGAACCGTTTTTCCGTTTTTGGAAAGATACTTGCCGAGCAGGGTCATTATGTAATGCTCGAAAAATTCGCCGCCCTTGGCATGCAGCTGATTTATGAAATCCGCACGCAGTGAAACGATGGCGTTTATGTCGTCAATATCTGCGTGCCTTTCGGGCGCAATACAGTATTTACCGTCCCTCAGTGTTATCAGTCCGCTGCAGGTCAGCCTTTTCAATATCTGACCGATAAGGCTGTGCAGCGTACTGTCGTCCTTCAAGGAAGGGGTTTTGTCCGTGCCGAAATATTTTTCAAGACGGCTGCGCAGAGCGTCCTTAGACAGCGGCTCCCTTGAAAGAAGCGCGATTATCTCGCGCTCACAGTTCTCGGCGCGCAGAGCTATCGGCTTTTCGGGTACCACTGTATATTTATCGTCCGATTTTGCTATAACACCCGTGTCCGCCATTTCCCCGATGACCTCGCCTATACTGCCGCGAAGAGCAGAATAATCTCCGATAGAGCCGTCATAAGAACATCGTTTACCCGACAGCTTTTCAATAGACAGATTTATCAGCTCCTCGCGTGACATCGGTCGCCTTTCAAGCAGAGAAACGACAGTAGTGTATATTTGTCTGTGATTGTTCATATAAATGCACCTTTCAGTGGGCAAACTGGCTGTTATAAAGTGTAAAGTAGAAGCCGCGCCTTGCCAAAAGCTCCTCGTGATTTCCGATTTCAATAATAGAGCCGTCCTTCATGACCAGTATCACGTCTGCATCCCGCACCGTGGACAGTCTGTGTGCCACGATGAAGGATGTGCGCCCCTCGGTCATGGCACCGAACGCCTTTTGTATACGCATTTCGGTACGTGTATCAATAGATGAAGTTGCCTCGTCCAGAATGAGCATTGGAGGAAGTGCCAGCATAACTCTCGTAATGCAGAGCAGCTGCTTCTGACCTGCCGACAGCTCGCCTCCGCCCTCGGACAGATAGGTGTCGTAGCCCTTTGCCAGTCTTTTAATGAAGCTGTGGGCGTGGCTCGCCTTTGCCGCCGCTATCATTTCCTCGTCGGTGGCGTCGGGCTTGCCCATCAGAATGTTTTCGCGCACGGTTCCGCTTTTCAGCCAGGTATCCTGGAGCACCATGCCGAGATTGTCGCGCAGACTGTGTCTCGTTATATTCCGTATGTCAGTGCCGTCGACGGAAATGGCACCGCCCTTCACGTCGTAGAACCGCATCAGAAGATTGATAAGCGTAGTCTTTCCGCAGCCCGTAGGACCGACGATGGCAATTTTCTGTCCCTCTTTTACATTCAGATTAAGGTTTTCAATAAGAGGTCTGTCCGGCGTATATGAGAAGCTGACGTCGGTCATCTCTACGTTTCCGCGGGCGTCGGTCAGTACTGTCGCGTCGGGGGCATCGGGGATTTCCGCCGGCTCTTCTGCCAGTTCAAGCACTCTGCCGACACATGCCAGAGCGTTCTGAAATTCGGTAATGACGCCGGAAATCTCGTTGAACGGTTTGGTGTATTGGTTAGCATAAGCCAGAAGGCTCGACAGTCTTCCGACAGTTAAAACCGCAACTATTGCACCGCCCTCAATCGGGAAAGCGACCATCAGAGCGCCTGCAAGTGCCACGGCGGCGTAAACGACGCTGTTTACGAATCTCGTCGCGGGGTTGGTAAGTGAGGAGAAAAATATGGCGCGCAGAGAACTTTTTGACAGCTTTTCATTCAGTCTGTTGAATTCCTCTATGCTCTCGTCCTCACGGGAAAAGGCTTTTACTGTTTTCTGGTTTCCGATTCGCTCGTCGATATAAGCGGTAGCCGCACCCTCACATTCGGAGCGCAGACGGAACATACTGTACGTCCGCTTTGCTATAAATTTTGCAACAAGGAGCGAAAGCGGAGTTAACACGACGACGATAACCGCAATTATCCAGTTGACGTAAAGCATGAAGCCAAGGGTGCCGACAATTGTGATAACACCGGTGAACACTTGGGTAAATCCGAGAAGCAGTCCCTCTGCAAATTGGTCCGAATCGTTGATGACACGGTTGACTATATCGCCTTTTCTGCATTTGTCAAGATAGGAGAGGGGGAGATGCTCAATTTTTGCGAAGACGTCGTTTCTGATATCTCTTACAACGTTGTAGGCGATGCTATTGTTTATCGCGCTCATAAGCCATTGCGACAGCGCAGTCAGGGCGATGACGCCTACACCGCGCAAAAGAATTGCCGCTATTTCTTCAAGCTTTACCTGACCGGGCAGGGTGATGAGGTCTATGGCATCACCGATCAATATGGGCAGATAAAGGGTGAGGGCGACCGTGATAAGAGCGAAAAATATTGAAACGGGCAATAGATACTTATACCTTCCTATATAAGCCAGTGCTTTTTTCATAGTGCCCTTTTTTGTTTTCTGTTTTGCCTTAGCCACGGTTTTCACCTCCCTCAAACTGTGAACTGTAAATCTCGCGGTAGACGGGGCAGCTTTCAAGCAGCTCCTCGTGCGTGCCTATTCCGACAGCCTCGCCGTCGTCCAGCACTATGATCTTATCGGCGTACATAATGGAGGAAGCGCGCTGAGAAACAATGAAGGTCGTCGTTTTGCCCGGCATATTCCGGATTGCCATACGCAGAGCCGCGTCGGTAGCGTAGTCGAGAGCAGACGCCGAGTCGTCAAGTATCAGAATTTCCGGCTTGCCGACCAGAGCCCTCGCTATTGTCAGTCTTTGCTTTTGACCGCCTGACAGGTTAGCTCCGCCTTGCTCAACAGGTGCGTCAAGACCGCCCTTGTCCATAACGACGCTCTTTGCCTGAGCTATTTCAAGAGCATTGTATATGTCCTCGTCCGAGGCAGACTCTCCGCCCCAAAGCATATTCTCACGTATCGTGCCTTTGAACAGCACCGCGCGCTGAGGAACTATTCCTATGATTTTATGCAGATATTCGGGGTCGTATTCGGTGACGCTGACACCGTCAACCAGCACCTCGCCGTCTGTGGCGGGGTAGAAGGCGGTAATCATATTTATAAGCGAGCTTTTGCCCGAGCCGGTACCGCCGATAATACCTACCGTCTGTCCCTTTTTTACCGAGAAGCTTATTCCCGAAAGAGAGTTGTCACCGGCACCGTTATATCTCAGCGATACGTTTCTGAATTCTACTGCGTATTCGCTGTCGGCAGGCTCCGTGACCTGACCCGAGCGCGCGGTCGACGGCATATCCAAAACGTCGGCAATTCGCCCTGCCGAAGCCAGCGCCCGGGAAATGCTGACTATAAGGTTGGCAAGCTTTATCAGCTCAATAAGTATCTGCGACATGTAGTTATACAGTGCCAAAACCTCACCCTGTGTCAGATTGCCGTGCTGTACCTGCACTGCGCCGATATTTATGAGCCAGAGAATTGCAAGGTTTATCAGTACGTAGGTCAGTGGATTGAGAAGTGAGGAGATCATTCCGACCTTCTTTTGTACGGAGGTCAGAAAGCCGTTGTTTTTTTCAAAATCCCGTATTTCATCTTCTTCCTTGCCGAAGGCGCGGATTACGCGGACTCCGGACAGGTTTTCTCTCGTCTGACCGAGAAGCGCATCCGTTCCGCTCTGTGCTTTTTTATACATCGGCATGGTGATGAGCATAATGCCGAAAATAACCACGGACAAAGCGGGGATAACCGCCGCAAAGCTGAGAGCTGAGTTAAAATCTATGGTAAACGCCATTATCATTGCGCCGAAAACCACGAAGGGCGAGCGCAGAAGCAGACGCAAGGTCAGGTTAACGCCGTTTTGCACCTTGTTTGTATCCGAGGTCATTCTCGTAATCATCGTTGACGTGCCGATTTTGTCAATGTCGCTGTAAGAGAAGGTCTGCAGCTTGGCAAAAAGCGAGCCTCGCACTCTCTCGGAAAAGCGTACCGAAGCCTTGGCGCAGAAATATTGCGCCGTTACGGAAAAAGCAAGCCCCACAGCACCCATCAGAACAAGCAAAAGACCCATTCTGACTATATATCCGGTGTCCTTATTTTCTATACCGTTGTCCACAATTATGGCGATGACCAGAGGGACGATAAGCTCCAGCGTTGCCTCGCACAGCTTAAAAAGCGGACCGAGTATGGATTCCTTAATATATCCCTTGAAATATTTTAATAGTCTTTTCAAAACGTCCTCCGAAAACATTTATCGTTTAATATTTTTTCGTATCTTCCGGCAACGAATTCAACAAGGACTTGTGATTTAACCCTCATATTCAGCTTTGCAATCACATCCCGCACCGTTTCTTTTGTAACTTCGGGAATATATTCACGATACTGAGGATATTCTTCCATCAGCTCGTTGAAGATTGAAATCAGCATATCCTTCGCGCCCGGCTTGGAAGGATATCCGCGTGAAATCAACGCCATGTTGTTATCGTAGTTCGGCGCGAGTCCGATCAGTTCACCTGTTTTGATATCGCGCAAAAGTCCAAAGTTGTTTGTGTGTCTGTCGGGATTGGCACAGATAGTATCCATAAAGATCATTCTGATATAATCCGGAATAGCTTGGGGACAAATTTTCTCAAGAGCCTTGACTACCGTGGAATAATCTTCATTATCCCCCATAAAAGTCGAAGCAGGCTCAAAGTTTACCGTGGCAGCGTCGGTGAAGTCAAGAGACTTGATACATCCTTCTCCACGCTCGTAAACTGCCATATTCATTCCGAGTGCCTTTCCGAGTTCGTAGATGAACAGTTCGGAAAACATCTCGTCGTGTGATGCTTTTTTATACATCCACCACTTGCCGTCACGAAGCTTCCAGCACTTTTCAAAGCTTCCCAGATTGGTCAGCTCGGGGGTCCTTGAACGCTTGCTGTTTGCGGCTCTGTTAAAGCTGTCATAGCTACCGTTTAAAGCAAGGTTGGAGAAATAGTCGTCTGAGAATTTAACGTCGTTATAGGCAAGATCCGAGCCAATCTCGCGTATCCAATAATTATCCGTGATCGTTGCTCCGTTGACGTGAATTACGGTAGAAATATCATCCTTTTCTACCAAGCGGAGCGCCTTCTTCAAAAGGCGAGAGTTTGCGCGATGACTGTCGATAGCACGCGTTTCAAGCCACGTATCGGCATTCTGTATTCTACGCAAATACAAGGGAAGCAGCTCTTCATGCACAACGGTAAGCACCTTATCCTTCCATACCGCAACTAAAGTGTCTCCGCTTAAGATCTCGTAGCTTCTATCGGTCATTATGCGCCCCATCCTTTACGTCATCTTCGGGAATGAACTCCATAATGTCATCGAGTGTGCAATCCAGAGCCTTGCATATTTTACCGAGAATATCAACCGTTACGTTGTTACCCGCACTCATCTTGCTAATCGTAAAATTGCTGATTCCGGCAAGCTCTGCGAGTTCCTTCTTTTTCATATCCCTGTCTATTAATAATTTCCAAAGCTTCTTGTAGCTTACAGCCATTTTACACCTCAAAATAGTATTATCGTTTTGCGTTTATATTGTACCATATACCACTATCGTTGTCAACAAATAATTTAGTGATAGCAAAAATAATTGTGTAGTGTTACAATTGATGTGAGATAAAAAATGAAAAAAGCACAGAAAAGGGACTGCCCGAGCCGAGCAGTCCTTAAAATATCAGTTGAAGCTTACGCTGTAAGAATACGTTTCGGATTTTCCGGAAGAAAGGCGCGACATAACTCTGTCCTCAAAGCACTCGGGTCTGACCCCGTCCCCGGGCACCCCCGACCAGGGTTCAAGGCAGAGAAATCTCGCTTCCTCCTCGGGAGCCTTCCATACGCAGAAATATGGCAGGTTTTCCCCCCACATCAGCTGTACCGAATGCTTTGCACAGTCGGCGGAAAGCGTGGCGTAGCCGTCGGTATCAACCAAAATGTAGGTGTCGATACGTGCTATTTCCGAGTTGTCGACGAAGTATTTGCCGTCAGTCAAGGGGAAAACATCCTTTACGGGATTAACGAACGGTCCGTTTTGCAGATGGTATAGACCGAGCTCTTTTTTCTTTCCGAAATCGAGATAAAAATTGCAAAGAGGCGCGTCGCCCTCCATATTGAAGCCGGGATGCCAGCCGAACATATAGGGAAGAATTCCGTCGCCGGTGTTCTCAACGGTGAAGTCGGCAAACAACTTTTCTCCGTCGAGCCGATATTCTGCCGTGAGCCTGAAAGCAAAGGGATACTGTTCGCGCGTCGCCGCGGTGTCCGTCAAAACCAACTTGACGGAGTCCTCCGAGGACTCCGAGAGGGCAAACTCACACAGCTTTGCAAAGCCGTGGGACTTCATTGAATATTCAACGCCGCCGTAGCTGTACTTGCCGTCCTTGATTCTGCCGCAAATGGGGAAGAGCAGGGGCGCGTGTTCGCCCCATTCCTTGCCTGACCAGATATACTCATAGCCGTCACGGCTAACCGCGGAAACAAGCTCTGCTCCCAGAGTGTCAATCTTAACGGTCAGCTTCTCATTTTTTAAAGTTATAATCATTTTAACCTCAAAATCAGCGTTTTTTCGTCTCTATTTCGTGGCAGAGCTTCTTTGCAAACTCATCGACGGTAAACTTGCCGCCCTCGCCCTCAACTCTTGCACGAACGGTTACCGTGTCGGTGTTCTTCTCGTCCTCGCCGACGACTGCCATATATGGAATCTTGGACAGCTGTGCCTCGCGGATTCTGTATCCAAGCTTCTCGTTTCTGTCGTCCAGCTCTGCGCGGATTCCCAGTGCCTGAAGACGCTTTACAACGTCAGCACCGTAGTCGGCAAAATCTTCCACAACCGGTATAACCTTGACCTGAGTAGGTGCGAGCCAAAGAGGAAGCGCGCCTGCGTACTTTTCGAGCATCAGAGCCAGAGTTCTTTCGTAGCAACCGAGAGAAGTGCGGTGAATTATATAGGGGGTCTTCATGGTGTTGTCGCGGTCGACGTATTCCATGCCGAACTTCTTTGCAAGGAGCATATCTATCTGAATTGTAACGATAGTGTCCTCCTTGCCAAATACGTTCTTGCACTGAATGTCGAGCTTGGGACCGTAGAATGCCGCCTCGTCGATACCGATGACGTAGTTCTCTCTGCCGAGATACTTATCAAGAAGCTCGCCCATAACGGTCTGCGCCTCGTCCCACTGCTCGGGCGTGCCTTCGTACTTGTCGGTACGGTTGGGGTCCCACTGCGAGAAGCGGAAGGAGCAATCCTCCCAAAGTCCCACGGTTTCAAGACAGTATTTCGCCAGCTCAAGACAGCCCTTGAATTCCTCAGCCAGCTGATCGGGGCGGAGAATGAGGTGACCCTCGGAAATCGTAAACTGACGCACGCGGATAAGTCCGTGCATCTCGCCCGAATCCTCGTTTCTGAACAGGGTTGATGTCTCGCCGAGGCGCATGGGAAGCTCGCGGTAGGAGCGCTTCTTGTTAAGGAATACCTGATACTGGAAGGGACAAGTCATGGGACGGAGCGCGAAGCACTCTTTCGTGTAATCATCAGGGTCGCCGATAACGAACATACCGTCAAGATAGTGGTCCCAGTGACCGGAAATCTTGAAGAATTCACGCTTTGCCATAAGAGGGGTCTTTGTGAGCAGATATCCGCGCTTTTCCTCGACGTCCTCTACCCATCTCTGCAGTCTCTGTATGGTTCTCGCACCCTTGGGCAGAAGAATGGGCAGACCCTGACCGACGACGTCAACGGTGGTGAAGTACTCCAGCTCTCTGCCTATCTTATTGTGGTCGCGCTTGAGAGCTTCCTCCTGCCTTGTTACGTAGTCGTTCAGCTCATCCTTTGAGGGGAAGGCGATGCCGTATACTCTTTGAAGCATCTTGTTGTTCTGGTCACCCTTGTAATAGGCACCGGTACACTGAGTCAGCTTGAACGCCTTGATCATACCCGTAGAACGGAGATGTGGACCTGCACACAGGTCGGTGTACTCGCCCTGGCGGTAGAAGGAAATTGTCGCGTCCTCGCCTAGCTCCTCAACTCTCTCAACCTTGTAGGGCTCGTTCATCTCGGTGAGCAGCTTTATCGCCTCGTCCTTCGGGAGAACAAATCTTTCTATAAGCAGATTTTCTTTGACGATCTTCTTCATCTCAGCCTCGATATTCCTGAGGATATCCGGAGTGAAAGAGATCGCGCTGTCGAAATCCTGGAAAAAGCCGGTCTCGGTAGCGGGACCTATCGTCTGCTTGGTTTCGGGGTAAAGACGCTTTACCGCCTGAGCCATAATGTGTGCGGCGGTGTGGCGGAATATCTTGGCACCCTCGGGGTCCTTGAAGGTCAGAAGCTTGACATCTGCTTCGCCGTCAACCGTGTGGCTGAGCTCGGTAGGCACGCCGTTAACGGTTGCAGCCAATACCTCCCGGGATATAATTTCGAGGCTCTTTGCTGCCTCGTAGACCGTAACGGGAGATTCGGATTCGAATACCTGTCCTGTTGAAAATGTGATTTTTACCATATATAAAACTCCTTTGCTGTAACAGCACAAAATTTACTAATAAAAAAATCCCCGACCACAAAAGACTACAGTCTTTCGGGGTGAGGACACAGAGTCCGCACGGTTCCACCCGAGCGTTTTACTCATTATATTCTGTTTCATACGCGGGAAAGCGTATCGGCGGGCGGTACCATAAGGGCGTCGGGTCTGTCTTTCACCAAAATGACAGATCTCTGTGCTCGGCGTATCGGTATGACATATTCCACCGTTTAGATACTAACACAAATTTTCGGCTTTGTCAAGGATTTTTGAGAATTTCTTTTAAAATCTCCACTTGCGCATAAGTGCGAATTCAATGTAAAAATGTCGTTTGCGATATGAAAATAAATGCATTAACCGATTGACAAACGCCGTGGGATTTGATATAATGGCTACGATAAAACATTTACGTTCGGGAGGTTGCAATTATGCAGGAAACAAAAATTATTCTTCGCGACATTCAGTCGGTCAGAGAGTTCGTTCAGCAGGTTATTCTTCTTGATTATGAGGTTGACCTTGTTCAGGGCAGATACATAGTTGATGCCAAATCCATTATGGGTATCTTTGCTCTCGACATTCTCTCTCCCATAACCGTCAAGGCGCATACGAGCGACGCGTCTGAGTTCTTTGAGAGAATAAAAGGATACATAGTTTAATCGGATAATTTAGTGATAAAAAACGGGTTCAAGTCGGATTTTGCATTCTTCTTGAACTCGTTTTTTTCGGCTTAGTAATACAGTATGCTTTAAATCAAACCAAGAGCTTGTAAAAATCCGATTTTGACATACCCCGGTCCTTTGCCGCCGCTTTAATGGCATCCATGCGCTTCATACCGCCCCCTTCGTAGTGAGCGACGTGTTCTTCCGGCGAGAGGGCGCACAGGGGATTGTCCTCGGCCTTCCTTTTTCCTCCCTCGACTACCAGCACGTATTCGCCGCGGGGCTCGTTATTCTCATATTCTTTGACTGCGCCGTCAAGGCTCGTTCTGATTATTTCCTCGTTGAGCTTCGTAAGCTCACGGCAGAGGGCGATGCGTCTGTCAGCACCGAATATTTCGCGCATATCCGATAGCGTCGCGCGCAGCTTATGAGGAGCTTCGTAATATATGACCGTCCGCTCCTCCGAGGCAAGCTCTTCGAGCCTTTTTCTCCTCTCGCTCTTTTGAGCAGAGAGGAAGCCTTCGAAGCAGAATTTACACGTTGCAAGACCGCTCAGTGACAAAGCGCTTACCGCCGCGCAGCAGCCCGGCACTACGCTGACCCTGATGCCGAGCTCGGCACACAGGCGGACGATGTCCTCGCCGGGGTCGCTGATAGCCGGCATGCCTGCGTCCGTAATAAGAGCGCAGGACTCACCAGAAAGCAGGCGCGCGGCTATTCTTTCACCGCTTTTCGCCTTGTTGTGCTCGAAGTAGCTTACTACCTCCTTGCGTATGCCGAAAGAGGACAAGAGCTTCATTGAATTGCGTGTATCCTCTGCGGCTATGAAATCGACCTCGGACAGCACCTTTTTCGCGCGCTCGGAAATGTCGGCAAGGTTTCCGATGGGTGTCGCAACCAGATATAGAGTTGACGGCAGAGTTTTGTTCTTTTCTTGTTCCATGTCTGTCCTTTCAGCTTCCGAAATCGGCAGGGAAAGAGCCGTTTTCCATAATGTAATTCATGTCGTCTGTGTAGCTTGTGTGCTCGCCGTTTGTGTAAATGATAAGGGGGCGTGTCAACTTTACGCCGCTTTTGCCCCCGCGTTTTCCCTCACACAGCACCATGGAGGGAATGGACCCCGAGTCGGCGTGGACGAAGGTCAGACGCTTTGGCTCAACACCCGAAGAGCGCATAGCACAGATAAGGTCGCACAGCCTGTCGGGTCGGTAAACGACGGCGAAGACGCCTCCGTATTTCAGCATCGAGGCTCCGCTTTTGCAGAAATCCTCTATTGAGCCGTGTACCTCGTGACGCGCGGCATTTTTCTTTGTTGACAGATTGGCCCTTCCGCTGTCCGATTTCATATAAGGCGGATTTGAAAAAACTATTTCCGCCTCAGCCTCGGGCTTGTATTCCCGAATATCCGCGTGAACGGAAGTCAGCACGGCTCCGAGAGAATTATGCTCCGCATTGCGCCGGGTCAGCTCGGCGTATTCCTCCTGCACTTCAAGCGCGATACAGCTTCCGAGCTTGCCCCGGGTCAGAAGAAGCATGGAAATAATACCGCTTCCCGAGCCCAGCTCTATTCCGCTCTTATACTTTCCGTTAATATAGCCCGCAAGGAGCAGGGCATCCGTGCCGAAGGTCAGCCCCTCGGCTTTCTGTATCAGCTCGATTTTGTCGTTTACGTAGTCGAGCCTTTCTCCGTCGTATAATATCATAACAGCTTTTCGGTCTTTCGATTGGATGTTTCATAATGGACGTTAAATTAAAAGAAACCGCGTTCCCGAGGCGGTAGGGCGTACGCCCGAAAAACCGTATAATCGGAAACGCGGTATCGCTTAAGGCAAAAGCGAATTACTCCTCAGCGGGAGCACCTACGGGACAAGTATCTGCGCAAGAACCGCAGCTAATGCACTCGTCAGCGTTGATTACGTATTTGCCGTCGCCCTCGGAAATGCAACCGGTGGGGCAACCCTCAGCGCATGCACCGCAAGCGATGCACTCGTCAGAAATCTTGTATGCCATTGTCGAATACCTCCGTATTAAGATTAACTCTATTGTAGCATATTCTTAGAAAAAATCAAGTGTATTTTCAAAAAAAGTTGTTTTAATGAGGAGTAATATCTGAGAGTTTAGGGCAAAATATACAATTTTTCCGTCAATCCTCAACAATATCCTCGTCCTTAAGGTTGTCAGAGGGCTTTGCCGTTGTGCCGCGGAGTATTTTCACATCCTTGCATCCGTACAGCTTCGGTGCATCCTTGTCGTTGCCGGTCAGCTTGACTCTTACCTGCTCGGCAAGGGGCTTTGCCTCGGTAACCGTGCCTTCGCCGTCGGGTGTCTTAACCAGCGAGCCCACTGCAGGCGTACGCCGAAGAGCATCCTCGTAGGTTTCGTGCTCGTAGCGCAGACAGCACATCAGTCTGCCGCAGGCACCGGAGACCTTTGCGGAATTCAGGGCGAAGTTCTGCTCCTTTGCCATCTTGATTGACACCTGTACGAAATCCGTGAGAAATCCCGCACAGCAGTATTTTCTTCCGCAAAGAGCAAGCCCGCCCATCATTTTAGCCTCGTCTCTTATTCCTATCTGCCTAAGCTCAATTCTCGTGTGGAAGGTAGCGGCAAGGTCCTTTACAAGCTCTCGGAAATCCACGCGTGACTCGCAGGTGAAGTAGAATATCAGCTTTGAGTTGTCAAAGGTGTATTCAGCCGAGACCAAGCTCATTTCAAGCCCGTGATTTGCAATTTTCTTTTTGCAGACGATACAAGCTGCCAGGGCTTCATCGCGGTTTTTAATATCGTGCTCAATATCCTCGCTCGTTGCAGGGCGGATTATTTTTTTCAAGGGAGAGCTGATTTCACTCTCGGGCACCAGCTTGTTTGCTATCTTTACCGTTCCTATCTCAACTCCGCGTGACGTGTCGACTATAACTCTGTCACCAAGTGTGAAGGCGTGCCCGTCCGGGTTGAAATAATATATTTTTCCTGCCTCGCGGAAATTTATACCGACGATTTCGCAGCTTGCTTTCTCCTTCGGTGTGCACACCTGCTCGTCTTTGATTATATTGTTGTTTTCTTCCATTTCAGTTCCTATCAATTTATATAACTTAATTTACAGCTCTTTGATTTTCATTGCCATAGCGGTCAGGGCAGACGTCAGATTTGCGTTTTTCGACAACTCGTCCTGCGCTTCGTTAAGTACGTCGTATACCGACATCAGCTTCTTCGGATTTAATCCTCCTGACAGCACGGACAGCTCAGCAGGGTCGGTAAACATAAGAGGCTGACATTTTCCGCGCTTCGCCGTTATCAAATCGCACAGCGCGTTTGTAATCCCCTCAAGAACCTCGAGCAGCTCCTGCCTTTTCGACGGGAAATCGGCGATCACGGAATACAGCTCAGAGTAGGGCACACCCGGCTTTATCGCCTTTATAAATCTGACTATTACTTCTCGCCTCTCGGCGTATTCGGATGCCGGGCGCGGGTCGGTAAGCCTCAGTGCCTCACCTATTCTGCCGTCAGCGCCCTCGGCTGCCTGCCTGATGAGCTTTTCGTCCCTTAAGGTGAGCTGTGACAGACCGCTTTTCTCTTTCAGGTAGTAGAGAATTTCCTCGCTCGTAAAGCGCGACATGCATATATACTGTGCACGGCTCTTAATAGTCGTGAGGATTTTGTCCGTTCCCTCGGCGAGCAGCATTATAATCACGCCTTTTGGAGGCTCTTCAAGGCTTATCAGCAGTGAATTCTGCGCCTCGGGCGTCAGCTTTTCCGCGTCGTCGATAATATATATCTTGTAGTCGGACTCCGTGGTCGACAGGTACATATCGTTTCTGAATTCACGTACCTCGCCGACGCCTATCGTAGCCTTGTCTGGCTGTTTGCGTAGGTGCTTCACGTCTACGAAGTCCCCCTCGCGTATACGCCTGCAATTATTACATTCGCCGCAGGGTAGGGGGAATCTTTCGTCGCCCCTATGCTCGCAGTTGAGAGCCGCCGCAATTTCGAGAGACAGAGTTGTCTTACCGGATCCCTCTGCTCCGTCAATCAACAGGGCGTGGGGGAGTCTGGACTCAATAATTGCATTGCCTATTATGTTTTTGGTTCTGTCGTTTCCGTACAAACGGACAAAGCAATCCCTCATATCATAATCCCTCTTTAAACTGCAAACACATATCCAACATATATTTTAACATCATAAAAGCGAAAAGTCAATATTCTAAAGATTAACAGTTTGATAACTTTGAAAAAGTTTGAAAAAAACAGCCCTTGAAGAAAAACCGTTGTCTTCAAGGACAATAGAAACTCCGCACCCCTAAAGAAGAGCATTTTTGATTATTTTAATTATTTAATTATTTTCCTTATAAATATTGTATTTTCCCGAAAACTATGGTAAAATACATAAATAAGAAAAATCCGCCGTGCTCATTCGCAGGGCGGAAGAACGGAGACTTTTATGGAAAAATTTTATTTGACAACCGCTATTGCTTACGCTTCGCGAAAGCCCCATTTCGGCAACACCTACGAGATTATTATGTCCGACGCTTTTGCCAGATTTCAGCGCAGAATGGGCAAGGATGTGTTCCTTTGCACCGGTACCGACGAGCACGGTCAGAAGATAGAGAATCTTGCTAAGGAGGCAGGCATCACTCCCAAGGAGTACGTTGACAACGTTGCGGGGCAGATCAAGGGTGTATGGGATCTGATGAACGTGGATTACGATTACTTCATCCGTACCACCGATGATTACCATGAGCGTACCGTACAGAAGATTTTTAAGAAATTCTATGATAAGGGAGATATATACAAGGGCTTTTACGAGGGCTGGTACTGTACCCCCTGCGAGTCCTTCTTCACCGCCACGCAGGTAGTTGACGGCAAATGTCCCGATTGCGGCAGACCCGTCGTACAGGCAAAGGAGGAAGCCTACTTCTTCAAGATGTCCAAGTACGTTGACCGCCTTATCAAGCATATTGAGGACAACCCCGGCTTTATTGAGCCGGAGAGCCGTAAGCGCGAGATGGTCAACAACTTCCTGAAGGCGGGGCTCCAGGACCTTTGCGTTTCCCGTACCTCCTTCAAGTGGGGAATTCCCGTTGATTTTGACGACAAGCACGTCGTATACGTCTGGCTTGACGCACTGACGAACTACATTACAGCTCTCGGCTACGACCCTGACAAATCCTTTGAAGAGCAGAGCGAGCATTTCAGGAAGTACTGGCCCTGTGACGTGCATATTATCGGTAAGGACATTCTTCGCTTTCACACTATTTATTGGCCTATATTCCTCATGGCTCTGGAGCTTCCTCTGCCTGCAAAAATCTTCGGACACCCCTGGTTCAACTTCGGCAACGATAAGATGAGTAAGTCCAAGGGCAACGTGGTGTATGCGGACGAGCTCGCCGAGACCTTCGGCGTTGACGGCGTGCGCTATTACGCGCTTTCCGAGATGCCTTACAATACCGACGGCTCCATCACCTACGAGAGCGTGATTGCAAGATACAACAACGACCTTGCCAACAACCTCGGCAATCTTGTCAGCCGTACTCACGCCATGACCGTTAAGTATTTTGACGGTGTAGTTCCCACTCCCGACGTAAAAGAGCCTGTTGACGATGAGCTTTACGCCGCTGTGCGAGAGGGAATAGATAAGTCGGTTTCGCTTATGGGCGCATATCACGTAGCAGACTCTCTGGATGCAATCTTCAATATGCTGAAAAGAGCGAATAAGTATATAGATGAAACCATGCCGTGGGTTCTTGCAAAGAGTGAGGAAACGAGAGGCAGACTTGCTACCGTAATATACAACCTTCTTGAGGTTATCCGTGTTGCGGCTGTACTGCTTGTACCTTACATTCCTTCAACCGCCGATGCGATTTTCTCTCAGCTCGGCACGGACAAGACCGAGTTTTCCACCGTAGGAGAATTCGGCGCGCTTGAGAGCGGAAAGAAGCTGGGCGAGGCGTTCACCCTTTTCAAGAGAATTGATGAAAAGCAGTTCATTGCGGAAATGGAAGCTAAAATTCAGGCACAGATAGAGGTGAATAAGCCCGTGGAGGAACCCGAGCACGAGCCCGAGATAGGCATTGAAGCCTTCGGTGCAGTTGAGCTCAGGGTAGCAGAGGTTATTGCCTGCGAGCCTATTCCCAAGGCGAAAAAGCTACTGAAGCTTCAGGTTGATTTGGGATACGAGAAGCGTCAGGTCGTTTCCGGAATTGCCAAGTTCTATACCCCCGATGAGCTTATCGGTAAAAAGGTCTGCCTTGTTACAAACCTGAAGCCCTGCAAGCTCTGCGGTGTTGACAGCTTCGGTATGATTCTTGCCTCGGGCGAGGAGAATGTAAAGGTGATATTCCTTGACCCCTCTGCGAAGAACGGAGACAGAATTCACTGATGAGGTATTTCGATTCACACGCGCACTACTACGACGATAGGTTTGCCGAGGAGTGCGAAGAGAGTGTGGATGAGCTGATTGACTCGTTGCTCTCCGACTCGGTTTCCTGTATCGTGAACGTCGGCACGTCTGCCGAGACCTCGCGCCTCGCTATCGGGCAAGCAAAAAAGCACGAAAGGATGTACACCGCCCTCGGTATACACCCCACCGACACCCGCTTTATTACCGATATGGAAAGCGAGCTTCGTGCAATTGAGGGAATGATTCTCGACAAAAGCAACAAATGCGTCTGCCTCGGTGAAATCGGGCTCGACTATCATTACCCGGATACGGATAAGGAAAAGCAGATGAAGTATTTTCATGCCCAGATGAAGCTTGCCGAGGAGCTTTCCTTGCCCGTATGTATTCACGACAGGGACGCACACGGCGACGTTATGGACGTGCTTCGCGCTTATCCGGGGGTGAAGGGAATACTGCACAGCTTTTCGGGCAGCCCGGAGATGGCAGAGGAGCTTGTCAGAATGGGATATATGATTTCCTTCTCGGGCACTCTGACCTTTACCAATGCGAGAAAGCCGAAAGAGACAGCCGCAAAAATACCGACCTCATCCATACTTATAGAAACCGATTGCCCCTACCTTGCCCCTCACCCGATAAGAGGAAGCCTGAACCATTCGGGCAATCTGAAATATACCAATGCAGTTCTCGCTTCAATTCTCGGTATGAGCGAGGAGGAATGTGCGGCACTTACCGAGGAAAATGCAAAGAGAGTGTTCGGATTATGAATAAATCAATGACTCTGACCTACGAGGTTGAAGGCGCACTTTACGTAAATATGACGAACCGCTGTTCCAATAACTGCTCCTTCTGCATCAGGAATAACGGAGAGGGCGCGTACGGCTCCGACAGCCTTTGGCTCGAAAGAGAGCCTACGGTAGAGGAGGTGCTCTCGTCGGTTCTTGCGCGCGACCTGTCCCTTTACCGCGAGCTGGTGTTCTGCGGATACGGCGAGCCGACGTACAGGCTTTACGACTGCCGCGAGGTTGCACTGGGGGTGAAAGAAAAGTACCCGAATATGCCTGTGAGAATAAATACCAACGGTCAGTCCGACCTGATTTTGGGCATTGATTCGGCACCGCTGTTCAAGGACGCCTTTGACACCGTATCTGTCAGCCTTAATGCCGCTTCAGCCGAAAAATATGCCGAGATATGCCACCCCGTGTACGGATTATCAGCCTTTGACGCGATTTTGAGGTTCACGAAAAATGTAAACAATTACGTACCAAACGTACTGCTTTCCGTAGTGGATGCTCCGCTTGATGACGGGTCGATTGCGGAGTGCCGGAAAATCGCCGAAGAGTGCGGCGTTACTCTGCGTGTGAGAAATTACATAGCTCCCGGACAGTGACCTGCCTCGTCGTAATAAACGCCTCTTTCGATAGGCTTGAACATTTCCGAGAACATTACCAGCTCGTATAGCGGCGTTCTCGCTATGTCGTAGCTTATTCCCATAAAGCCAAGCTCGCCGACAGCGTTCAGCTTGGCTTTTGTGTTTTCCATGTTTTCGATCAGTATGTCACTCTTTCCCGGCTTTTGGAGAGCTGCGACCATCGCCGAGTCGTTGTGAACGTAGCTTCGCTTTTGCCTATCTGCCGTCCTTATCGCCTCGTTTTTATCGATGTATTTTCCGCCTGAAAAGGCAAAAGCAGACAGGTCCAGCGAGGCTCTTTCGCTGTTATGCTTTTCTGCAAATTCGGTAAGGAGTGCCCCCTCAGCCGAGTTGAAGTCGGGGATTGGCGACATGTGCAGCTTTTCGTAGGTCAGGATACAGCTGTCCGCAAGGTCTGCATAAGAGGTATCGCCTGCGAGGTCTGCCTCGGCAAAGAGAGTAAGCCCCAGCTCGTTCATCCGCTCTTTTGCTTTTTCCGTGAATTTGCAGATACTTTCTTTTCCCATCGCCGCAAGGTTTGCCAGCGTAACCCCTCGGTAACCTTTGCTTTTTGCCGCCGTGGCGACACCGCAGAGAAATTCGTCGGCTTGGCTCTCGGAGGGCGGTGTACCGATATATGTTCTCAGCAGTGCGTATTTGTGTGCCGTTCTTGCTCTTTCAAGGATTTCCGAGTCGTCGAACAGCCACGTTTGTCTGTTGCCGTCACCTCTCAGTGCGCATACCGTTATGTAGTTCATAAAGGGTAGAAACAGCTCAAGCCTGCTCTCGGGACAACCCCTGTAATAATATGCGTTGGTGCTTGCCATGCCGTGCCCGAGATTTTCGGTTTTTACTGTCAACAGCTGTCCTTGATACAGTTTTCCTTTTCCGTATAGCTCGGGGTTGAGAGAGTAAAGTTTTTCGGGGGTTATTCCGAATCGGCTGCTTATTACCGGAATCTCGTCGTTTTTCTTGACTGTGTAGGTCCGTGTCGGCGTCGGAATAAGCAGCTCCTTTCCGATACCGTACTTTCCGTTCATTTCCGCCTCGTTGACTACTGCCAGCTTGAAAGGGGACACCGAGTAATCGCTTGCAACCGTGTATATGTTTTCCTTTTCACCGAGTCTGTGTATCTGCATATAAGCCCGCCTCTTTCTTTTTTTAATATTTTATGCCAATCGGCGGTTTACGTTAATACGTTAATACAGCCGCAACAAAAATGCTGAAATATCTTGAAAAAAGAACTGCGGTGTGTTAAAATAAAGAAAAAAGAAAAATGAGGGTAAACCAATGAAGCTTAAGGAAGGTTTTGTACTTGAAGAGGTCGGGGGCTCGTATCTTGCCGTTGCGGTAGGTGAGAGGGCGGCAGAGGTAAATGCGCTTGTACGTCTTAACGGCTCCGGCGCATTTTTGTGGAAACTCCTCGCCGATGGGGATAAGACTAAAGAGCAGCTTCTTGATGCCATGCTTGCCGAATATGACGTAGATGCGAAGAGAGCGAGCGAGGACATAGATAAATTCATCAAATACCTCGGAGAGAGCGGACTTCTCGATGCTTGATACGGGATTTGCCTCCGCGTCAATCGAGGCTGAACTAGAGAAGCATGGCACCTACGCCTCCACGACCAGCGGAGTCAGTATGGAACCCCTGTTCCGCACCAGACGGGATATGGTCATAATCGAAAAGCCGAAAGGCGAGCTGAAAAAATACGACGTCGCCCTCTACCGCGATCGCCGCGGCAAATATATTCTGCACCGTGTTATTAAGGTAAAACCGAATGAATATATCATAAGGGGAGATAACACCTATATTAAGGAGCACGTTCCGAAGGACCGTGTTATCGGAGTCCTGACGGGCTTTAACCGAAAGGGCAAGAGCCACTCCGCAACCGATCGTTCATACCGTGTATATTCCCGTGTATGGAACTTTATTTATCCTTTGCGCTATGCGGTACGTTTCTTGATTTTACTCCCGAAGCGTGCGGTGAGAAAAATTTATCGCATCTTATTTGTGCGTAATGGTAAAGGTAAGCCGACTGATAAAAAATCATAAAAAACATTTTAGTGGGACGAAGATACCGCATTTTGTATCTGCGTCCCTTTTATATACTAAAGGTTTGGTGATTTGCCTTCTTTTCTCTCGTGCACTGACAAACTAAACGTCATCGCCGATTTCACTTTGGTATTTTCGTTCGGTATTCACTTCATTTTCTCATTTTATTTTTTTGATTTTCCCCCTTGACAAGGCGATTTTCTTGTGCTATAATCAAATCAACAGTTGAACAACCGTTCAACCATAATGGAAAGGAGTCGGTATAATGAAGAAGAACGGCGACGCGCCGATGTGCGAATGTGAAGAGGTACACGGCAGGGTAGTCGAGGCGAAGATGGGCAGTATGCCCGAGGAATGCGTGCTTTACGACCTGTCCGATTTTTTCAAGGTGCTCGGCGACTCCACGAGAGTGGGAATTCTGTTTGCCATAGACGGCGAGCCGATGTGCGTTTGCGATATTGCGGCAGTTTTGGGAATGACGAAATCCGCCGTATCTCATCAATTGAAAATTCTAAGGCAGAACAATCTTGTAAAGTACAAAAAAGCAGGGAAGAACGTTTTTTACTTCCTTGCGGACGACCACGTCAGAGAGATAATCGAAGTTGCACTAACACATATAAAGGAGAAATAAGACTATGAAATTCAAGTATTCCATTACCGGGCTGGATTGCCCGAATTGTGCCGCAAAGCTTGCAGATATGATGGCGAAGCTGGACGGTATTGACAGCGCGAAGATAAATTTTCTCACGGAGAAGCTGACTGTTGAGGCGAATGCCGACGAGGGCGCGCTCCTTTCTGCACTGCGGAAAACTGCTAAGGCGTTTTCTCCCGATATCGTCATAGAGTAAGGATAAAAAGATGCTTAAAATCAAAAAACTGTTGAAGTGCGAACCGTTTAGAATTGTGCTGGGACTTCTGCTCTTTATTCCCGCTTTCATTCTGGAAAAGCTGGAATACGGAAATATTGCCGTATGGCTGTTTGCAGCGGCACTTATCGTGTCGGGCTTCTCGGTGTTCGTTGACGCCGTGCGCGGACTTATACGACGCGATTTTCTCGGCGAGAAATTCCTGATGTCCATAGCCGCCATAGGCGCTTTCGTCATAGGCGAGGCAGAGGAGGGCGTAGCCGTAATGCTGTTCTTCCTCGTCGGCGAGTGGTTTGAGCATATTGCGGTCAACCGCTCCCGCAGGAGCATAAAGTCGCTGATGGACATCTGTCCGGATACGGCAACTGTTATCAGAGACGGCATAGAAACGGAAGAGGACGCAGAGGACGTTACGGTCGGCGAGCTTATAGTTATTCGCTCGGGTGAGCGCGTGCCTATTGACTGCGTCGTCGTGTCCGGCTCGTCGGATATTGACAGCTCGGCTCTGACGGGTGAATCGGTGCCTCGCGGTGTTACTGTCGGTGATGAGCTTTGCTCGGGTATGGTCGTTATCGGCGGTGTGGTCACCTGCCGTACTCTCAGGCTTGCGGAGGAGTCCTCGGCGGCAAGGGTGCTTGAGCTGGTAGAGAACGCCAACGAGCGCAAATCCAAAGAAGAGAATTTCATCACCGCTTTTTCAAAGGTTTATACGCCCATCGTCACGGCGCTGGCTGTTGTTATGGCGGTCGTGCCCCCTCTTTTCGGCTGGCTTGAGTGGCAGGAGTCGGTTTATCGCGCTCTGTCCTTTTTGGTAGTGTCCTGTCCCTGTGCCTTGGTAATATCCGTGCCCATGGCGTTCTTCGGGGGTATTGGAAAATCCGCGTCGCAGGGTATTCTCTTCAAGGGGGGGAACACCTTCAAGCCTATGTCAAATCCGTCTGCCGTGGTGTTTGACAAAACCGGAACGCTTACGGTAGGAACGTTGACTGTGTCCTCTGTGACTGCGGTCGGAATAAGTGAAGAAGAGCTAATTTGCTACGCCGCCTCGGCGGAATACGGCTCAAATCATCCGGTAGCAGAGTGCCTGAAGCGCGCCGCCGGTGAGATAATGCCGGCAGAAGAGGTCACGGAGCTTGCCGGCAAGGGCGTCCTGACCCGTGTAAATTCACACAGCGTTGCCGTCGGAAACGAGAAGCTTATGCAGGAGGCGGGAATAGAATTTCCCGAGATTTCCGGCGCGGTTTACGTGGCGATTGACGGCGTGTACCGGGGTGCAATAACCTTTTCCGACGAAGTGAAGCCGGAGGCTGCCGGTGCAATCCGAGAGCTGCGCAGACTGGGTGTCAATCGCACTTATATACTTTCGGGCGACAAGCGGGAAAAGGTCGAGACGGTGAAAGACAAACTCGGAATAGACGAGATATACACAGACCTTTTACCCGAGGAAAAGTTCGCAAAGCTTGAGGAAATCATCGACAAAGAAAACGGCTCTGTCATATACGTGGGCGACGGCATAAACGACGCGCCCTGCCTTGCGCGCGCCGACGTAGGTGTCGCAATGGGCAGTATGGGCGCGGACAGTGCCATAGAATCCGCCGACGCCGTTATTATGTCCGACAATCTTGAAAGACTGCCGAAAGCCGTCAGGGTGGCAAGAAAAACTCTGCGTATAGCAAAAGAAAATATAATTTTTGCCTTGGGCATAAAAATCGGCGTGCTCGCCCTGGTATCGGTAAATCTCGCGGGTATGTGGCTTGCGGTTTTCGCCGACGTCGGAGTAGCGGTTCTGGCTATTCTTAATTCGCTCAGGACCTTAGCGAGAAATCATTGTTGATTTTCAAATGGTGACAGTATCGGCAACGCCAAAAAATGCTTCGGTTCTGATTTATACTTGTCACAAAAAATTAAAAAAATAATCCCCCTCAGAAGCGATACTCGTAAAAGTACCGCCAAACTTTGGGGGTTTTTATTTAATACCTGTCCTTCATAGCGCGCTCGATTGCTCTGTCCGCATCGCGCTTTGCGATGCTGTCGCGCTTGTCGTAGTTTTTCTTACCCTTGCACAGCCCCACCGCCATTTTCACACGTGAGCCTTTGAAGTACAGCGACAGGGGAACTAAGGTATAGCCTTCTCTGGACACAAGCCCCAGCAGCTTCGTTATCTCCCTTTTGTGCATGAGCAGCTTCTTCGGGCGCAAGGGATCGCGGTTGAAAATATTGCCCTGCTCGTAAGGACTGATATGAACGCCGAGGGCGAACATCTCACCGCCGTCTATCTCGCAGTATGAGTCCTTCATATTCGTATTGCCTGCCCGCAGGGATTTAACCTCGGTACCGAACAGCTCCACGCCTGCCTCGTAGGTTTCCATAACGAAGTAGTCGTGTCTTGCCTTGCGGTTGTCGGCTATTATTCTGTCACTTTTCTTTGCGTCTTGCATTTGTTTTCGCCACACTTTGCTTTTTTCCTATATTTTAGCACAGGCGAGCCTTGAAATCAACCGTTTTTTGAGAAATACTCCACAGCCCCGGATATAAGCTCCAGAAGCTTGAATTTAATGTTATACCCCGACGACGTAACAAGCCTTGTTTCCTCATTAGTGAAATTTATATATGCGTCGTCCGACGGGGCGCTTTCCGTGGCAATATCCAGGCAGAGCGGGGGATACATTACACACCACCAGTTTTTACCCTCAGCACTGCCTATCAGAATGCGCAAAGATGTGTACCGCCCGCTTGGCAGAGTCACATCTCCGTAGCTTCTCGTGTCGTACCATTCCTCTGTAAGCGTCACCTCCGCGGAGTAAGAAGAGCCTGCTTCTCTTATCCACGCCGTAACGTCTTCTTCGATTTCTTCGATGTATTCCGCGGCGTGCTCCTTTGCTTCGTCTGCGGAGGAATATCCCGCGAGCTTTGACGAATATTTTTCCAGCACCTTGTCACGGATTTTGAGCTTCAGCTGCTGGTCCTCCTCGCTGTCGGAATTAGCGAGAATGTGCAGTCTTACCGTGTCGTCGTATATTTCCGCCTCCGCCTCCGTGGGCAAAATCGTTATTAGCATCAGCGACACCAAAAGAATTATTACCGTAATTATGTAGTCCTTGTTATTTTTCATTTTTGAGTCTCCTTTTCATTTTCTTCTGCCCCATTATTTACGGCTTCCCGCTCTTTTATTCAGCTAGAGCAAAAAAAGTTTTCTTTTTCTCCCACTTTATTGACAAGTGTGTTTAAATATGGTAGAATTGTCTTGCCAATTAAAAAAAGGAGAGTTACAATATGATTCCCAACATTCCCGAAATAAAAAATCCCGAGAAATACGGCGATTTCAGAATTCCGAGAGAGAAGCTCGAGTTTGCTCTTGCCGAGGCGCTGAAAAAAATTGACAAGTGCATCGAGGACGTGGGCTTTGATTTCCCGAACGAGTTCAGCGAAAACAACGTTTATAAGAGAGTTCCCAACGAATTCGGCTGGGGCAACGGCTTCTGGTCGGGCATTCTTTGGCACGCTTATCAGCTGACCGGGAACGAGAAATATAAAAATACCATGCTCGGTCAGATTCCGAGCTGGACTAGAAGAATCAAGGAGAAGATAGGTGTTAACCACCACGATATGGGCTTCCTGTTTTCTCTCTCCTGCGTTGCGGCGTATAAGCTTACAGGCAACGAGGAGGCGAAGAATGCTGCGATTATGGCGGCAGACCACCTGATCACCCGTTATCAGGAGAAGGGAAAGTTCATTCAGGCTTGGGGCAACGTTGACGACCCGAACAGCTACCGTCTTATCATAGACTGCCTGCTTAACATTCCGCTTCTTTACTGGGCGAGTGAGGTTACGGGCGACAAGAAGTACGACGAAATAGCCTTCAATCACTTTAACTCCACCGTTGAGGTATGCTGCCGCGCCGATGCCAGCACATATCACACGTATTACTTTGATCCCAAAACCGGCGAGTCGCTGAGGGGTGCTACTCATCAGGGTGCCTTTGACGATTCTGCATGGGCACGCGGTCAGACCTGGGGAATTTACGGCCCCATGCTCACTTACATATACAAGAAGAGCGACAAGGCGATGCAGGTATTCAAAGCTACTTCTAACTACTTCCTGAACGAGCTTCCCGAGGACTATATCGCATATTGGGATCTAGTATTCAAGACGGGAACGGAGGAGCCTCGCGATACGTCCTCAAACGCTATCGCAATGTGCGGTATGCTGGAGGGAATCAAGCATATGGACGACAGCGATCCTCTCAAGAGAATATACACCAACGCTTGCAACATAATGATGAACAAGCTTATCGATACCTGTCTGTCGAAGGATGTTCCCGAGTCCAACGGACTTTTGCTTCACCAGACCTACGCAAAGCCTCAGGGCATCGGCATCGACGAGCACAATATCTGGGGCGATTACTTCTACTTTGAAGCGCTCCACAGAATGCTTGAGCCCGACTGGCAGCTTTACTGGTAATTCGGAAATAGACGGCTGATGGGATAATAGCGCTGTAAGATTTGTTTTCAGAGTAACGAATAAAAGAAACGGATGTGAGCCGGGAGAAACAATCCCGCTTTACGTCCGTTTTTTCAAAATCGGGAAATTTTAACCTGTGAGTTTGCGGTCGGTCTTTCGCAAAGAAAAAAGAAAAAATAATTGTCCTTTTCTATTGAAAAGGAATTTTAAATATGATAGAATTATTGCATTGAGTTTACTGTGGGGGTTAGCTATGTTCGTTCAGGGCTTTGACAATGAGAAATATCTGAAATTGCAGTCGCAGAAGATAAAGGAGAGAATAACCATCTTCGGCGAAAAGCTGTATCTGGAATTCGGCGGAAAGCTGTTTGACGATTTCCATGCGTCGAGAGTCCTGCCGGGCTTTGCTCCCGACAGCAAAATAAGGATGCTTATCGAGCTAAAGGACGAGGCTGAGATAATTATAGCAATCAACAGCGCGGATATAGAGAAGAACAAGGTCAGGGGCGACCTCGGAATTACATACGACCTTGACGTGCTGAGGCTGATTGACGCCTTTCGCGGCTACGGTCTTTACGTCGGCTCGGTAGTTATGACCCGTTTTAAGGAGAGCCCCGTGACCGAAGCGTTCAAGCAGAAGCTTGAAAAGCTGGGAATAAAGGTGTACAGGCACTATGCCATAGACGGATACCCCCACAACATTCCCCACATCGTCTCGGACGAGGGCTTCGGCAAGAACGAATATATCGAAACCGAGCGTCCTGTGGTAATCGTCACTGCTCCCGGTCCCGGCTCCGGTAAAATGGCTACCTGTCTGTCACAGATCTACCACGACAGCAAAAAGGGCGAGAAGTCCGGATATGCAAAGTTCGAGACCTTCCCAATATGGAATATTCCGTTAAATCACCCGGTAAATATAGCCTACGAGGCGGCGACTGCCGACCTTGCAGACGTCAATATGATAGACCCCTTCCACCTTGAAGCCTACGGAACGACTACCGTAAATTACAACAGAGACGTTGAGGTCTTTCCTGTGCTTCATGCCATGCTCACCGAAATTCTCGGCGAGTGCCCCTATAAATCGCCTACCGATATGGGCGTAAATATGGCGGGCTTTTGCATAACCCAAGACGATGCGGTATCCGCGGCTGCAAAGCAGGAGATAATAAGAAGATATTATACCGCTCTCTGTAACCTGAGAAAGGGCTCGGGCAGTGAGAACGAGCTTGAAAAAATCGAGCTTCTGATGCGTAAGCTCGCATGCGACCCGGTTCGCGACAGAGCCTGCGTTAAACCTGCTTTGGATAAAGCGGAGGCTACCGGTAACCCGGCTGTTGCAATCGAACTGAACGACGGCAGAATAGTCACGGGAAAGACCTCGTCGCTCCTCGGTGCTTCCAGCGCGGCACTTCTCAATGCTCTGAAAATGACAGCCGGCATTCCTGCCGGCGAGGAGCTGATGTCGCCGGAGATACTTGAACCTATACAGGTGCTGAAAACCAAGTGCCTCGGCAATTACAACCCCAGGCTGCACACCGATGAGGTGCTTATAGCGTTAGCCGTTTCGGCGGTGAACAATCCCATTTCAAAAAAGGCACTCGATTCGGTAGACAAGCTGAAATACTCAGAGGTTCATTCCACCGTCATTCTCTCGCAGGTGGATGCCAACACCTTTCGTAAGCTGGGAATGAATTTGTCCTGCGAGCCGAAGTATCAGACAAAAAAGCTGTTTCATAATTAAAATTTAAGAGGGGCAGGAGATCTTCCTGCTTTTCTCATATAAGGAATAAGAATGAAGTTTATACATATATCCGATTTGCATATCGGAAAAAGACTGAAGGAACACTCGCTTTTCGATGACCAGAAATATATTCTCGGTGAAATACTTTCGGTGACAGAGAAAGAACGGCCGGATGCGGTCCTGATAGCCGGCGATATCTACGACAAGAGCGTACCTACCGCGGAGGCGGTGACTGTGTTTGACGACTTTCTTTTTGAGCTGTCGAAGAGCGGCACAAAGGTTTTTATAATAAGCGGAAACCACGACAGCGCGGAGCGGCTGTCCTTTGCCTCACGGCTTATGAAGGATGCGGGCGTGTATATTTCAAGGAGCTTTAACGGTGCGCCGGATTCGGTAACGCTTACCGATGAGTACGGCGAATGTAACGTATATATGCTCCCCTTCGTCAAGCCTGCGTCGGTCAGAAGATTTTATCCCGAGAGGGAGATAGAGAGCTATACCGATGCCGTTGACGCCTGCCTTTGTGGGATAGACAAAAACGGTGAGGGGCGCCGGGTGCTTATAACACACCAGTTTGTCACCGGGGCGTCACGTACGGAATCCGAGGAGCTTTCAGTCGGCGGAGCGGATAATGTGGACATAGAGGTTTTTGAAGGCTTTGATTACGTAGCTCTCGGACACATACACAGAGCTCAGTCCGCGGGGGCAGAGAACATCCGTTACTCGGGCACGCCACTGAAGTATTCGTTTTCAGAGTGCCGCGACGAGAAGTCTGTGACCGTCGTGGAGCTTCGGGAAAAGGGTAACGTTGAAATACGGACGGTGCCCTTGAAGCCGCTTTGTGATATGTTTGAGCTTCGCGGCAGCTACGGCGAGCTGATGAGCAAGAGCTTTTACGACGGCAAGGACTTCCGTGGTGCATATCTCAGAATAACGCTTACAGATGAAGAGGATATCCCCGATGCAATGGCAAAAATGAGGGTAGTTTACCCGGGCATTTTGACACTCAGATACGATAATACACGCACGTCAAAGACTGAGGAAACCGAGGAGCTTGACGGGGCAAGGGTCAAGAGTCCCGCCGAGCTGTTCGCGGATTTCTACGAGATGCGCTCAGGCAAGCCGATGAGCGAATACCAGCGCGGTATAATAGATAAAATGACAGAGGAAATTTGGGAGGTGTGACGTGCGTCCTATTGAGTTAACGATTTCGGCGTTTGGCGCATATTCGGGACTTGTAACCCTTGATATGGATTCACTCGGAAAAAACGGCTTGTATCTGATTACAGGCGATACGGGCTCGGGCAAGACCACGATTTTCGATGCCATAACTTTCGCTCTTTACGGCTCCGCCAGCGGTGAGGGGAGAGAATGCGAGATGCTCCGCTCCAAGTACGCCGACGATAAAGCTCCGACCTTTGTAAAGCTGGTATTTTCCTACGGTGATAAAATTTATACCGTGAAGAGAAGCCCCGAGTACAGCCGTCCCGCAAAGAAAGGCGGCGGCTTCGTTCTGCAAAAATCTGAGGTTGAGCTGACAAAGCCGGACGGCAGTGTGATTACCAAGCTGCGCGATGCAGACCGTGAGATTTGCGAGATTTTGCACCTGTCCCGCAGTCAGTTTATGCAGATATCCATGATTGCGCAAGGAGCGTTTCTGAAGCTTTTGCACGCCCCTACCGAGGAAAGAGTTAAAATTTTCAGAGAGATTTTCAAAACCGAAAAATATGAGATTTTAACAGAAAAATTAAAGGCAGAAAGTCGCAGACTCTGCGATGAATGCTCTGCATACAAAGCGAGAAAAGTCATTCATTTTGCTAATGTAATTCTTCCCGAGGACAGCCCGTACGCCGATGCGATAACTGCGTCGCGGGAGTCGCGGGCAACCGATGAGGACGGACTGTCAGCCCTTGACGGAGTCATAGCCGACGACGAGAAAGTGAAGATAGGTCTAACCTCTGAAAAATTGAAAAATGAAAAAGAGATATTCGAAATAAACGGTTTAATAGCAGAAGAGATAAACCGAGCCAATCTGGGTGAAGAGCTTGAAAACCTTCGCGGAAATCTTGCAAAGTGCAAAGAACGTCTCGGAGAAGTTCTTGAAAAAAAGGCAAACGTGGGAAAAATGACCGAGGAGCTGAAAGAGTTAAAGGAAACTACTCCGCGGCTTGAAGCACAGCTGCCTGATTACGATAAACTGAATAGCCTGAAGCTTGACGGGAAAAAGGCGGCTGAAAACTGCGCTGAAAAAATCAGGGAAATCGAATTAGAGGAAAGTCTTTCGCGTACCTGTCGGGAAAACTGCGAGAGGCACAACGGCAAAATTAAAGAACTGAGGACCTTGATTTCCGAAGCAGCAGAGGTCGGTGGCAGAATCAAGAGCCTGACCGAAAAACTGGCGGGAATCGATAAAATCCGCAAATCGTCCGAGACCTTGGAAGCTAACCTGAAATCACTTGAAAAGAAACAGAGTACGCTTCGGGAAAAGCTGGAAAAAGCAGAGCTTGCAGAGAATGAGTATAACGCAAAGAACCGCACCTTTCTTTTGGAGCAGGCGGGAATATTGGCAGAGGGGCTTGAAGACGGCGAACCATGCCCGGTTTGCGGTTCTTTGACACATCCGCGCCCTGCAGAGAAGTCGGAGGGCGCGCCGAGCGAGGCAGAACTGAATGCGGCAATGGAGCTGGCTGACAAGCTGCAAAAAGAGGCGGCGGAGCTGAGCCGGGAATGCGCCGTGCTTCGCGGAAACACCGAGCAGGATCAGGTGCGTTTGTCCGAGCTGATGCTTGACGTGTTCGGCACCGACGGTGCCGATGAGGATTTTATGAGTGCGGAGCGAGAGAGACTATGCGCCGAGCTGGGTGAGTGCATAAAGCGTGAGGAGCTGATAGATTCCGCACGTGAAGAACTGCCCGCGACTGAGGAAAAGCGCGATGAGGAACAAAGGGGAGCAGAGCGCGCCGCAATTTCATCAACACGTCTTCGTGCCGAAGCCGAGGCTTTGAAGACCCGTCGGGAAGACTGTGAAAGACAGGCGAAACAGCTGTCGGAACATCTTATTTTCGACACAAAAGAACAGGCAGAAAATAAGATAAACGAAAATAAAGCCCGAATTACAGAGCTTGAAAATCTGATTTCCACAGTTGATGAGGAGTATAGAAAACAGGAGCTTGATTTTCGCACTGTGTCTGCTCTGTTTGAGGAGAAGGCGAAAGAGTACGAAAAAATACAGCCGAGGGATGTCAATTTGCTTACTGAAAAAATGAAGGAGCTTGATGTACGGTCAAAGGATTTATCCGCACGGCTTGAAGAGATAGGCGCGAGAATAATCACGAACAAATCAGCGCGTGACGGAATAATATCACTCACAGAAGAGCTTGCCGCGGCGGAGGCGAGGTACGTTCCGGTAAAGGCTCTGGCATCAGCCGCAGGCGGTGATAATCTGCTCGGCGGAAAAATGAAGCTTGAAACCTATATTCAGACTGCGTATTTTGATTCCATAATCAGGCGTGCCAACATCCGTCTTATGGTTATGACCGAGGGAAGGTACGAGATGAAACGGAATATACAGGGGGACAACCGTTCCCAGAGCGGACTTGATTTGAACGTTATTGACCACTACAACGGTTCGGAGCGCAGCGTAAAATCGCTCTCCGGCGGTGAATCCTTTATGGCGTCGCTGTCGCTGGCTCTCGGACTTTCGGACGAGGTGCAGAGTGAGGCAGGGGGTATACATCTCGACACGCTGTTTGTCGACGAGGGCTTCGGCTCGTTGGATTCGGATGCGCTTTCTCTTGCCGTTCGCGCTCTTTCAAGCTTGGCGGAAGGAAACCGCCTTGTCGGTATCATATCCCACGTCGGAGAGTTGAAGGAGAAAATTGATAAACAGATAGTTGTAACGAAGCATGGAAACGGAAGCAGTACGGCAAGGATAGAAGTGTAGACCTTGACGTATGTCGGTGGATACTTGAGCAATTAGCCGAGTTTTCTAAACTGCGGTATATATTAAAGAAACATCGTGTAGTCCGAAGCAAATTTCAAGCCGAGATTTGCTTCGGAAATTCAATCAGAAGAAAAAGAAGAAAAAGTTTAGCAAAAGTTTGAAAACACCTTGAAAAATAGTTTTTGATATGTTATAATAACGAAGTCACAAGCAATTCCGTGACTTGAAAATGTATATAGTTGCATCAAGCAGAGGTATCTCGCCTATGGCGAGGACTGCGAAGCCGATTCGCGGTATCTAGAAAGTGCCTCGAAGGAAATATGTATCTCAACGGAAGAGAGCGAAGCTTTAGTTAACCGCGAGCCGCTTCGATACCGGTCTGCATATTTCGTTAAAAAACTCAATACGCAGAGGTATCGAAGCGGTCATAACGGGGCTGACTCGAAATCAGTTTGTGGATAACACCACACGAGGGTTCGAATCCCTCCCTCTGCGCCATAAGAAGTCGCCTATGGCGACTTCTTAAAAGATAAAGGGATTCGAACGGGTTGGGAGTGAATGACAATCCGGTGGACTGTCAGAGCCAACCCTGACCGAGCCCGCAGGTGAGAACGAATCCCTCCCTCTGCGCCATGTAAATAGCTTTTACTGTTTAATTGCAGTAGGAGCTATTTTTTAAACCCCGCATTGAAAGGACATTTTAATGAAGAAAATAAAGAAGTCGTCAGAATTTCTTTGGCTGTTCGGAACAATTATTCTTGCACTGGGAGTTGCCATTTGTTCCAAAGCCAATCTCGGAGTATCAATGATTGCCGCTCCGACATTCATATTTTTTGAGCTGATCGAACCGTATTGGAGCTTTCTTTACGTCGGTACGGCAGAATACATTGTACAAGGTGTCATTCTGATAATACTTTGCCTTGTAATTCGCCGCTTCAACTGGCGATATCTGCTCAGCTTTTCATTCGCGGTTTTCTACGGTTACAGATTGAATCTGTCATTGTTTTTTCTCGACGGTGTAATCTTTGATGCGATATGGCTCCGCTGGGTCATGCTGATTGTCGGTGACCTTCTGACAGCGTTCGGAGTTGCCTGCTTCTTCCGCACGTATATGCCGCCTCAGGTGTACGAGTTGTTTGTTTCGGAATTTTCCTCGCGTTTCAAGCTTAGCATAAATAAAGTTAAAATGGTATTCGATTTGTCCATGCTTGCCATATCGGTTATACTTGCGTTTTCTTTGTTTGGCGATGCTGGGAGCTTTGATTGGTCGACAATATGGTATTCATCCTTCCATAATCTCGGACTCGGCACTGTCGTCACCACCTTTATAAACACTCCACTGATTTTTTTAATGGGCAAGCTTTTAGATAAAATTTTTGACCCCACACCGATGTTTCCGAAGCTGGAAAAAGCCCTTCGGAGACAATAAATCTTTGTTTACCGATATAAATATTTTTATTCTTATTGATTTATTTCCTCTCATGTGTTAAAATGAAATCAAATGGTACGATTGGAATAGAATGGCGTATCAAAGAAAAATGGAGAGCATTTTATGTTAAAGAACATACCTAAAATCCTATCGCCGGAGCTTTTGAAAATTCTGTGCGAAATGGGACACGGCGACGAAATCGTTATCGCCGACGGTAATTTTCCTGCGGAGAACTTCGGCAGGCGGGTAGTCCGCGCAGACGGAATAAGCGGTACGGCAATGCTGGACGCAGTGCTTTCTCTGATACCGCTGGATACTTATGCCGACGAGAACTTCATACTTATGGAGCTTACAGAGAGTGACAGAGGGAAAATCACCCCGACGATTTGGGCTGAGTACGAGGATATTGCAAACAGGAATGATAAAAACCTTAAAATATGTCAGCTTGACAGATTTTCTTTTTACGAGCGGGCAAAGGCTGCGTATGCGGTTATTGCAACGGGTGAAGAAGCGATATATGCGAATATCGTTTTGAAAAAAGGCGTTATCAAATAAAAATACATAAACTATTCAGGAGAAAAAAGATGGCAGAATCAAGACTTATCGGGCAGTATCCCGTTATCGGAATCAGACCTACAATCGACGGACGTCGTGGAAAAATCAAGGTCAGAGAGTCGCTGGAAGACCAGACCATGAATATGGCAAAAGCGGCGGCAAAGCTTATTGAAGACAACGTATTTTATTCAAACGGCGAGCATGCCAAGGTAATCATAGCAGATACGACGATAGGCAGAGTTGCCGAGGCAGCTGCCTGCGCAGATAAATTCAAGCGCGCCGGTGTTGACATCACCCTTACCGTAACACCCTGCTGGTGCTACGGTGCCGAGACCATGGATATGGACCCTATGACTATAAAAGCGGTATGGGGCTTCAACGGTACCGAGCGTCCGGGTGCGGTTTATCTCGCCTCCGTTCTTGCAACTCATGCGCAAAAGGGCTTGCCCGCCTTCGGTATTTACGGACATGAGGTTCAGGAAGCGGACGATACCTCCATTCCCGAGGACGTGCAGGAGAAGATTTTGCGCTTTGCCCGTGCGGCTGTGGCGGCGGCTACCATGCGCGGCAAATCCTATCTGCAAATCGGTTCGGTTACCATGGGTATCGGCGGCTCAATCATTTCTCCCGAGTTCTTCGAGGAGTATCTCGGTATGCGTGTTGAGAGCGTAGACGAGGTAGAAGTTATCCGCAGAATGGAGAAGGGAATATACGACGAGCGTGAGTATGAAAAGGCCCTTGCTTGGGTAAAGGAGAAGTGCAGACCCGACTTTGATAAGAACCCGACCGAGCTTCAGAGAACCCCGGAAGAAAAGGAGAAGGATTGGGAATTCACGGCTAAGATGGCGTGCATTATCAAGGACCTTTTTAACGGCAACAAAAATCTTCCCGAGGGCTGTGAAGAAGAGGCTGTCGGACACAACGCTATCGTCGGCGGCTTCCAGGGTCAAAGACAGTGGACGGATTTCTATCCGAACTGCGATTTCCCCGAGAGTATCCTGAATTCCTCCTTTGACTGGAACGGATGCAGAGAGCCTTACATACTGGCAACCGAGAACGATACTCTCAACGGAGTGAGCATGCTGTTTATGAAGCTCCTGACCGGCAGAGCGCAGATGTTTGCGGATGTCAGAACCTACTGGTCGGGGGACGCGGTAAAGCGTGTTACCGGATATGAAATCGAGGGCAAGGCAAAGGAAGCGGACGGCTTTATTCATCTGATAAATTCCGGTGCCTGCTGTGTAGATGCCTGCGGTGAGGTAAAGGACGAGAACGGCAATCCCACAATGAAGAAATGGTGGGAGGTTACAAATGGCGATATAGATGCGATGATGAATGCAACTACATGGCCCTACGCCGACCTCGGATACTTCCGCGGCGGCGGATATTCCTCCAGATTTGTGACCCGTGCGGAGATGCCCGCTACGATGATAAGACTTAATCTCATCAAGGGCTTAGGTCCCGTTATGCAGATTGTTGAGGGCTGGACTGTTAAGCTCCCCGATGAAGTAACCGACAAGCTGTGGAAGAGAACGGATTACACCTGGCCCTGCACCTGGTTCGCACCTAGAGTTACCGGAAAGGGTGCGTTCAAAACCGCTTACGACGTTATGAACAACTGGGGCGCAAACCACGGTGCTATATCCTACGGTCACATTGGCGCAGACCTCATCACCTTGTGTTCAATCCTGAGAATTCCCGTTTGTATGCACAACGTGGATGAAGAGGATATATACCGTCCTGCAGCTTGGGGTGCTTTCGGCATGGATAAGGAAGGGCAGGATTACCGTGCTTGTGCCGCTTACGGTCCTATGTATAAAAATATCAGGTGATTTGTAATATCGGACTGATTATTTGTAAAATAGACTGATTATTTTACAACCGATTGACTTTAAAAAATCCCGGTGATATACTTGATACGAAATACCCAAAAGGAGTTTGAAAAATGGACAAAGTAAGAGTTGGCGTCATTGGCGTCGGAGCGCGCGGCGACAATGTAACAGAGGTCGTTCTGCTTAAAAATAAGGATATTATTGTGACTGCGGTATGCGACCTTTATGAAGACAGAGTGGAAAGAACAAAGAAAAAGGTCTTTGATGCCTCAGGCGTTGAGCCTTTCGGCACCGTTGATTATTTTGAGGTGTTAAAGCGCGATGACGTTGACGCGGTTTACGTGTCTTGCTCTTGGGAGGATCACGTAAAGGTATCCATAGATGCGATGAAGTACGGCAAGGCAGTTGCCATGGAGGTCGGCGGCGCGTATTCTCTTGATGAGCTGAATGAGCTGGTCAAGACGTATGAAGCTACCAAGTGCCCCATAATGATGATGGAGAACTGCTGTTACAACAAGGATGAGCTTCTTGCCACTGCTCTTGCACGTGACGGGAAGTTCGGAAAAATCGTACATTGTGCAGGTGCCTACGCCCACGACCTTCGGGATGAGATTTCATCGGGTAATATCATCCGCCATTACAGACTCCGCAATTATACAAACAGAAACTGTGAGAACTATCCCACTCACGAGCTGGGACCTATCGCGAAGATTTTGAACATCAACCGCGGTAACAGAATGGTATCCCTTGTTTCGGTTGCTTCAAAGAGCGCAGGACTTGAGCATTATATTAAGGAGCATCCCGAGCTGGTAGAGAAGGATCCGACCCTGGAGGGCAGACGCTTCAATCAGGGTGATATCGTACATACAATTATCACCTGTGCAGGAGGAGAGACAATTCTCCTGAAGCTTGATACCACCCTTCCCAGGTATTACAGCCGTGAGTTTACCGTCAGAGGAACGAAGGGCTCCTATTATATGGACGGCAACTTCGTATATACCGACGGAATGTCGCACGGCAGCCTTGAAGCCGGAGATAACATGGCAGCAGTGCTCAATAATGCCAGAGAGTATGAGGACGAGTACCTTCATCCCCTGTGGAAGGGCATGACCAAAACCGATATGGAGAACGGTCACGGCGGCATGGATCCCTTGATCTGGATGAGCTTTGTTGATGCTTTGAAGAACGGCAAGGATATGCCTATCGACGTTTACGATGCTGCTGCATGGATGGCTGTTACGGTTCTTTCCGAGCAGTCTATTGCACAGGGCGGTGCGCCTCAGATGTTCCCCGATTTTACCAACGGTAAGTGGCAGTACAGAGAGCCTCGGGACGTAGTCGATTTTAACGAGTGCAAGTTCAGACAGAAATAATTAAATGACAAAAGGCAGTCTTCGGACTGCCTTCTTTGCTTGTAAGTGCGGAATTCGAGGTTATATAAAGTATTTATTTTGTACAGTTTTTCGATTGACAATGAACCTGTCTGTATGATAAAATGGGATTGATAAAAGATTGCGGAGGTAACAATGAGAGATTACGAGCTATTAAAAAAGAACGACCCCGAGCTTTATTCGGCAGTGATGTCAGAGCTTGGCAGACAGAGGAATAAAATTGAGCTGATTGCCTCGGAGAACTTTGTTTCCGAGACGGTAATGGAAGCGAACAGAACCATTCTCACCAACAAATACGCCGAGGGTTATCCGTCGAAGAGATATTACGGCGGATGCGAGTACGTAGACGTCGTGGAGAATATCGCCATTGAGCGCGCGAAGGCTCTGTTCGGTGCTAACTTTGCCAACGTTCAGCCTCATTCCGGAGCGCAGGCAAATATGGCTGTGTTCTACGCGCTTCTCACCCCGGGAGATACCGTGCTTTCGATGAATCTCGCCCACGGCGGGCATCTCAGCCACGGCTCACCGGTCAATATGTCGGGCAAGTACTGGAATATCGTGCCCTACGGCGTCAGCGAGATGACCGAGACCATAGACTACGATGAAGTAAGGCGGCTCGCTCTGGAATGTAAACCAAAGTTGATACTTGCAGGTGCGTCAGCCTACCCCCGTGTCATAGATTTCAAGAAATTTTCCGAGATTGCGAAAGAGGTCGGCGCATATCTGATGGTAGATATGGCTCATATCGCAGGTCTTGTTGCGGCCGGACTTCACCCGTCGCCCGTGCCGTATGCCGACGTAGTTACAACCACGACTCACAAGACGCTGAGAGGTCCTCGCGGAGGACTTATTCTGTGCAACGACGAGGAAATTGCCAAGCTTATCAATAAAGCTATTTTCCCCGGCACCCAAGGTGGTCCGCTTATGCACACCATAGCCGCAAAGGCGGTATGCTTCGGTGAGGCATTGAAGCCTGAATTCCGCGAGTACGCGAGCTGGATAATCGAGAATACAAGGACTCTTGCCGACGGACTGACCTCCGAGGGCTTCCGCTTGGTTTCGGGCGGCACCGATAATCACCTTATGCTCGTTGATTTGACCGGAATGAAGGTTGATACGGGAAAAGAGGCGGAGCATCTTCTCGATGAGGTCGGAATTACCTGCAACAAAAACGCCATTCCTTACGATAAGCAGAAGCCCTTCGTCACCAGCGGTATACGCCTCGGATCTGCGGCGGTTACGACCCGAGGATTCAAGCCCGAGGATATGAAGGAGGTAGCAAAGCTGATTGCCATGACCCTTGGGGACTTTGATGCCAATAAGGACGAGGTACGCGCACGCGTTGGGGCATTGTGCGCGAAATATCCGTTGTACGAATAAAAAATTAAGAGGCTAGCTCAGGTTCAAACACTTGAGCTAGCCCCTTTTCTGGTTTTATATCTTAATAAGTTCTTTGTTGTTTTCTTCTTCCATGATTCTGTCATATTCCTCGTATATATCGTCGAAGTCGTGAATATGCAGTTTTTCATGTACCATATCGCGGTGCCACTGCTTATGGTTATAGGAGGTAAGTATAGGTCCGTACCATTTGAAGCCCATGCAGAAATGCTTGAACACCGTGTCGGGTTGGATTTCTCTCTGTTCGTTGAAGCGATAGGGAAGCACCAGCTTTGCCTCGCACATTTTGTTCAGTGCCGATTGGTCGGGCATGAGCATCGTTCTTTTTCTGACCTGCTCTCTGGCTTTTCCGAAAAGGCCGGTGCGCCTTATATATGGCATATTATACAGCATGACACCCGAGTTACAGTAGTTGCCCTTGAAGAACTTTCTGCCCACTACGTCGAGCGTAGCGGCAAATTCGTATTTCTCAATGTCAATGTCGTAGTATTCTTCGATATTACCGCAGCACATAATATCCGCGTCCAGATACACCAGCTTGTCAGGTACGTCAACAAGGTCGAGTAGCAGACGTATGCTGGCGTAAGGGGTGTAATTGTTCTTCTGGTTTTTGCCGCCGTCAAAGTATTTCATTTGCAAATCCGTGACGTCGATTATCCTGACGGTGCTGTTGGGATTTTTCTTTTGTATCGTTTTTTCCATAAGCACACGCTGTTGTTCCGTAAAGGCAAGCCACGTGGGATTAAGGTGTGACAAATCCATTGTCATAAGTATTATTTCAAGTGCGGCATCCGTGTGCTTTATCATTGAGAGCACGGTCATAAATATTCCGCCGAAAATTCTGCGGTTACCGCAAAAGCAGACGGGAATTACTTTCATAAAAAACTCCGTTGTTTAATTTTCTCCTCCCGGATGGAGTGTAGATTCTTGCTCCGTGTCGGCACCGCCATCGCTTAAAGCAGCGGCTTCGCGCTTTGCATCGCGTGAGAATTTTATTTCCAGACCGATATAGAACAAAAGTGAGATGAACATAACGAGATAATAGGTCATCAGTCGCCACATCAGCATACCGCCGTGGGTGACCGAGCCGTCGTCTGCGCCGCCCGACGCGATTATCAGCGAGCCGAACACCGCCGCGAAAGAGCCTTCAATACCGCCGGACGAGCCGGGAGTGGGAAGAAATACGACCATCGTTATTGCAAAGGACGTACCGCAAATAATAAAGAACAGCTCGTCCACCGATACGTTTATGTGAAGCGCGCGGAGAATAAAGAAGGTTGTACCGTAATACGCCGCCATAGAAAGCACTTTTGTGAGAATTGCAAGGGCGAAATGTCCCTTTCTGCTCATCAGCGTGTGAAAGGCTGCCTGCACCTGCTCCAGATATCTGTGCATGCCCTCCAGCCTTGGCTCAATCAGCTTTGCCAGAAATTTGATTTTACAAAGCAGCGCAATGAATTTAATCATCCATTTGCGGACGGTCTTGCTTGAACCGAGAACCACCGTACAGCTGAATACGATGAAATTCATTGTGAAGCCGATTACTGCAATAATGCTCATCGCGGTGTCAGTAACAAATCTTTCAAAGAAGAACAGCGAGCAAAGGGCAAACCCGTTGGTAACGAGCATAAATACTAAGAAGTTCATCAGCAACAGACCGGTTGAGTCAGAAATTTTTACCTTAGCCTTTGAAAAGAGGTATGCCTGGAAGGGTTGTCCACCCGTTGCAAGGGGCGTGATTCCGTTGAAGAAATGCTCGGTCATAGCAATGGAATAGGTAGTCTTCGTTCCTAATTTGCAGCCCATGGCATGTGTCAGAATACATAACGAGAGAGGGTAGAGCGCAAGGTATACGAGCACCAGTCCCAGCGCGTACAGAATGTTTACGGGTTCAGCATGGTCGAGCTGATTCATAATTGCGCCAATGTCGTTAAACGACAGCATTGTCAAAAGTAGGCACACCGTAATCAGTCCGTAAAGCACGAAAAGACCTATTTGCTTTTTTTTGCTTTTTTGTTTCATACTACATCCTTGTCAAAAAGTTTCATCTCATTATACCATATACTAAACCAAAATGCAATAAAAAATAAATAAGTTAACTTTTCACATCGCAATTTAAAGAATTCATTTTGATTTTACAACACCGTGAAGAAAATCACCAAACGAAATTGCTCCATAAAAACTTGTTCTTCCATGCTTATCCGTAAGATAATATTTGTCTTTTTCCATTATATTCATTAATGTATCGTAATACTGCCCAAAGCTATAAGAATAATCGCTTTCTTCGCTAACCTGTCCGTCAGGATATACAGTATACAAATGGAAAGAAAGATAATATTCACCATCCAGATAAACGCAAGGTATTGTATTCATTGAATGATAATAAATAGACCTGCAATAATACATTGTGTCGGTGTTTTGAGAAAAGCGGTTCAGATAACAATTCGGATAGTTCAAGTAGATAAAAGTGTCATCAAATTTGAAGGAAGCGCTGACGTTCACTCCATTTTCAAACGTTGGCTTGTAAATTTGAAAATGCTCCATATCAGGAGTTGTGTTTTCACTTGAAAGAATGTCAGCGATAGTTAAAGCCCTGTTTATCTGGAACACGACAGCCCATTTCATACCATTATAGTATTCTTTAATCTCCGATTCATTTTTGTATCCTATCCAAGTATAATCATCAGCGCAACAATAGTTAAACTCGTTGTGTTCTTGCGTGGGATTATAATACCCACATACAAAATAATAATCAGACGGATCAAAAGCAACGTGCAAAGCCTGTATTCCGCTTTTAATGTCATCAACTTTTTGTGCGAAGGTTCTGCCGATTAAATCGTAGTCTGTCAAATACTGGTCTAAATAAGCAACTAACGTAGCAACAAGGTCGCTGCTTTTATCTAACTCCCCCTCAACAATAACCGGGATATTACCCGGCTCTTTTGAACCATTCGCATTGTTTGGAATTGAACACCCCGAAAGGCACATAAGCAATAAAGAGCAAAGCAAAATCAATGAAATTGTTTTTTTCATACTAATAATCTCCTTTCGCAAAATAACACCAATTCATTTACCGGCATCATCAGTATAGCATATTTTCCCTTATTTTTCAATAGCTTTCTCCGAGCACATTGTCCAATGTATTGTTCACCTTTATTATTGTGCCGGTAAACGAAGATTTTGTCAGGTGTAGAGTTGTTCTCGCGGACAAGCTGACCGTAGGAATTGTAAATATAGCTTTTAAGTATGTTTCCGTTAATGTCATTTTCCTATGGAAAAAATTTTTATTTTTTTGGCATATTTTTTTATTTTTTTGCATAAACCTATTGACTTTTTGAAAAAAAGGTTGTATAATAACAGACGTTGACGCGGGAGTGGCGGAATCGGCAGACGCGCACGTTTGAGGGGCGTGTGTTTATACGTACGGGTTCAAGTCCCGTCTCCCGCACCAGAAAAAGACTCAGGATTGGATACAATCCTGAGTCTTTTTCAACTAAATCCGCCTTCGTCGGAAAAAATCCAACTTTGTTGGATGAAATCGCTTCGCGATGAAATCTGCCTTACGGCAGGTTATAAGAGGCGGATTTGATTTCATCTGAAGCCGTAGGCTGAAGATTTCATCCAAACTCGTTTGGATTTCATCCTGCAAAGCAGGATTTCATTAAATTTACAAGGCTTGCCGGAATAGTTTTTGTCCTTACAAGCCTGTTTATATCATCACCGCACGAAGTGTGGTGGATATCATCACGGCATAGCCGTGCATAACCTTTCCTGCGGTTTGATGATATGCCCTCTTAGAGTGGATGATATGCAATTTCTGCGAAATTGGTGATATACAAGGCTGACGCCTTGATTTGGGTTAGATTGTATGTTAGAATATCATCAGAGAGGTGATATTATGTCAATAAACTACTTGTTGATATATTCCGAAAGCAAAAAGACTACGGAGTACAAATTCAACGAAAAAGCCATCGAGTATCGGTAATTGCCCGAATGCCCGATGGCTTTTGAATTTGATTCGTGAATTAAAGAAGCTTGTTTTTTGCGTAGACTATCTTCTTGTATGCGGAGGGGGTGACACCCCTTTGCTTTTTGAAAATTCTGTTGAAATAGGATACAGAGGCAAATCCTGCGTCCATGGATATTTCCGTGATACTCTGATTCGTAGAGGTTAGCATGGTTTCTGCCTTCATGACGCGTACGAAGTTGATATAATCTATCGGTGTTACTCCTGTTGCCTCTTTGAAAATACGGCAGAAATATTCTCTGTTCAGGTTGAGAATACCGCTGAGCTTGTCAAGGGTCAGCTTGTTCTGATAGTTCTTGTCAATATATTCTATTACCGGCCATATTCTGCCTACGGCGTCCTTGTCATAGCTGTCTTCAATGTTAATAAGAACGTTGTGCCTGTAAAGAAGTCCGAGCAGTACCTCCATATATCCTTTTATAAACATATCGTAGTTTGGTTTTCCGTCTGAATTTTCCTGTCGGATTTTTTGAAGTATGCCGAAAATCTCACGGGTGACGGGGTCACGGGCTTTGAGGAAAACGTATTTCGTCTCGCTCTTTGAGAGAATAAGGGAGAGATATTTGTTTATTTTCTCAAATTCACCCGAGCGGAGCTTCTCTATACGAAACTGCAAAAGAATATATGACGTCATCGCAACAGATGTGTACGTACTGTGAGGCACACGGCTGTTGATTACGATAATGTCGCCTGTGCAGAGCTTTATATGCTCGCCGTCCATTTCTACGTTCAGAATACCGCCCTCTCCTGCCAGAATTTCGATATCGTCGTGAATATGAACGGGGGCGACGACCGGTTCCTTGTTGGGCAGATACGTGGTAGATATTCGTACAGGCAGGCCGGGCACGTTGTTTTTTACAAGCTCACGCTGCATAGTATTCTCCTAAAATATCAAGATTGTTCAATAAAAAGTCATAATATATCTTTATATATGAGAGTTTTGTTTGTTATAATTGTATCATAAGGGAAAAGAAATTTCAATAGCAAATCAATACATTTTTCAGGGGGATGTTATGTCGCTGCCAATCGGATTGCAGCTTTATTCTGTGAAAGACAGCATTGCGGCAGACTTCAGGGGCACACTTGAGAAAATCAAGGAGATGGGCTACGACGGCGTTGAATTTGCGGGGCTCTACGGAAATGAGCCTGCGGATATCAAGCGCTGGTGCGAGGAGCTGGGACTGGTGCCGATTTCGGCTCACGTTCCTTATCCGGAGATGCTGAAGGACCCGAAGGGCGTGCTTTCGGTTTACAGAGAGATCGGCTGTAAATACGTTGCCATTCCGGGGCTTGAAGAAGCTCACAGACCCGGCTCTGCCGGCTTCGGGCAGACGCTTCGGAATATTAAAATTCTGGGCGAGGCGGCTCGGGAGCTTGGAATAAAGCTGCTTTATCACCACCACTATTGTGAATTTATAGTAATCGGCGGTAAGTACGGTCTTGACATCATTTATGAGTCGGTTCCGTCCGAGCTTCTTTCGGCGGAGCTTGATACGTGCTGGGTCGATATCGGAGGCGAGAACCCCGTAACATACATAAATAAGTACAAAGGAAGGGTTCCCGTCGTTCATCTGAAAGACTATGTCGGAACGAAGGACAACAGTATGTACGAGTTTTTCGGCACTGAGAGAAAGGCTCCCGACGTACCCTCTGACTTTGAGTTCAGACCTGTCGGCTCGGGTGTTCAGGATATGCCGGCAATAATCGGCGCGGCAAAGGCTGCGGGAGCGGAATGGCTGATGGTCGAGGTTGAGCAGAATTCGCTTTTGTCCGATAAGTCGCCTCTTGACGAGGTAAAAGACAGCATTGATTATTTGCGCCGACTTGATTTCTGACGGCGAAGGCAGACGCTTAATAACAGGTTATCTGTGTGCTATAATTGCATCAGGCTGTAAAAGTTTTAATTACATAAATATATTTTAAGGAGGATTATTATGTCACTTCCAATTGGTGTACAGGTTTATTCGGTGCGCGGCAGTGCCGAGGCTGACCTGAGAGGCACGCTTGCAAAAATTAAGGAAATGGGCTACGACGGCGTTGAATTCGCAGGGCTCTACGGAAATAAGCCTGCGGATATCAAACGCTGGTGCAAGGAGCTGGGACTGGTTCCAATTTCGGCTCACGTTCCATATCCGGATATGGTAAAGGACCCGAAGGGCGTGCTGTCCCTTTACAGTGAGATTGGCTGTAGGTACGTTGCCATTCCATGGCTTGGGGAGGAGGACAGACCCGGCTCGGCGAATTCGGATAAAACCATAGAGAACATCAGGATGCTGGGCAAGGCTGCAAAGGAGCTGGGAATGAAGCTTCTTTACCACAACCACGATTTCGAGTTTGCTAAGGTCGGAGGAAAGTACATTCTTGACATGCTTTATGAGGAAGTATCGCCCGACCTTCTTGCAACCGAGCTTGATACCTGCTGGGTCAACGTCGGCGGAGAAAACCCTGCCGCATACGTACGCAAATATTCGGGCAGAGCACCCATAGTCCATCTCAAGGACTTTGTCGGAACGAAGAACGAAAATATGTATGAGCTGATAGGTGTTGACAAAAAAGCACCCGACAGACCCTCCGATTTTGAGTTCAGACCGGTTGGCTCGGGCGTGCAGAATATCCCCGAGATTATTGATGCCGCGAAGGACGCAGGTGCCGAGTGGCTGATAGTTGAGCAGGACTCGCCGTCGGCGGGAAAAGAACCTCTTGACGAGATAAAGAAAAGCATAGACTACCTTCGCGGACTTGAATTCTGATTATTATTTTGAATTAAAAAGGAGTACATTAACATGGCAGATAAATCAATGGCAGGTCTTAACGACTTTACACAAAAGAATGAAGCAAGCGTAGACACGTCAAAAAAGGTCAGAGTCGGTATCATTGGTACAGGTTGGATAGCAGGGGCTCATATGAACGCTTATCTTGCTCAACCCGACGTTGAGATCGTGGCAGGTTGCGACCTTGTCCCCGGTAAGGCAAAGGCGTTTTTTGAGAAATACGGTCTTACGGACGTAAAGTGCGATTACAAGAACGACGAGGAAATGCTCGCGGATAAATCCCTCGCACTTGACGCGGTTTCGATTTGTACCTATAACTGTCAGCACGCCCCCTGTGCCATTCACGCTCTCGACGCCGGTATAAACGTCTTGCTTGAGAAGCCTTTTACGGTTACCACCGAAGAGGCAATAGAGGTTATGTGCGCAGAGAAGAGAAGCGGAAAGGTGCTTTCCATAGGCTTCCAGCCCAGACTTGACGAGAATATGCAGATGATCAAGAAGATAGTTGATTCGGGTACTCTCGGTGACATATACTATATTCAGACAGGCGGCGGCAGACGCCGCGGTATTCCCGCGCCCTTCGGTACCTCATTTATTGAGAAAGGCACTGCAGGCATCGGCGCACTCGGAGATATAGGATGTTATTCTCTTGATATGGTGCTTAACGCTATCGGTTATCCGAAGCCCTTGACCGTAACAGGCTATAAATCCGACTTCTTCGGCAAGGATCCCAATTACGTAGGTTATCCCGACGGAAAGAAAGCGGAATATGCAAAGCTCTTCGGCGTAGACGACTTTGCGGCTGCATTCGTTCGTCTTGAAGGCGGCATTATTCTTGACTTCCGTATTTCGTGGGCTATGAATATGGACACTCCCGGTGATACCATAATTCTCGGTACAAAGGGCGGTCTTCGCATTCCTTCCACCGAGTGCTGGAACGGCACTGTCGGCGGAGCTATGAAGGTATATCACGAGGTATGCGGTCAACAGACCGAGACAGTAATTCCAATTATCAAGTCCGAGGGTCCCGGCCTTTTCGAAAAAAAGATTCGTACCTTCCTTGACGCGTGCAAGAACGGTACTCCCGCACCCGTCCCCTCGTCTCAGATAATATACAATCAGGCTATTATCGATGGTATCGCAAAGTCTGCTGAATGCGGCAGAGAGGTCGAGATAGTAATTCCCGAGGTTTAATTCAGAAAGGAGCTTTTTTCGGTTGGTTGATTGAAAAAGCTTCAGATACCGATAAAAGGGCTGTATCATGCGAATCACAGAGCGTGTGACACAGCTCTTTTGCACTGATTATTCCTCGTACGAAAAGGCGTAAAACGTATATAAAACACGGCAGAGCTCATATAGTCGTTATAAAACAGCTTGACAATATGGTCGAAAAAGAATATAATTAGTCTGAAAAGAGCTTAAGGAGTTGCTATGGAACATACTGATTACGAATATTCTGTGGAACAAAAGAGGGAAGGTCGTTTGAAGCTCCTTACGTGCTTATTGCTATTGGGATACGTAGCCTTCGCAGTAGGAGCCTTTGTCATTCTTTACGTAACAAGATTGATTCCCTTGGGTGCCGTTGTTCCCATATTCCTTTGGATGCTCGTCTTTTTCACGTGGCGATACGTGCAGGTGGATAACAAATACGTAATTGAGTCGGGAAAGTTAACCTTTATAAGGATATACGGAAACAGGACAAAAAGGGTAATAACCGAGTTTAAAATTAAAGACGCGCTCACGGTTGTGCCTCTTAAAGAGAACAAAGACCGCATTAAAGAGTTTTCGCCCGAACGGGTGTACAGCGCGCTTCCGAGTGTCGGATGTGACGACGCTTACGCAGCCTTATATCACGATAACAAGGGCGTGAGGTGCGTTTTTATGTTTCAGGCGACATCACAGGCAATAAAGGTTTTACATTACTATAATGATAAAACCGTTGTAACACAAACTAAATGCTGAAGCTCGGTGTAGCTTTACAGTCACCTTATAGTAAAAACGGATGCTGAATACCTTTCGGTAAAAAGCAACCGTTTTTTCTATTTAGCGTCTTTCATAATCGGGCTGTACTGCCGTGAATCGGTGTTCGTAATACGAGAGCATAGTCCGTTTCAATTTCTAAAGCCCCAAAAGCGTATTCGTTATCTGATACCGTACTTCTCGATGACGTAGTCCATATCCTTATCGCCTCTGCCGGACAGATTGATAAGAATTGAGCCTTTGCCCATGGTTTTTGCCAGCTTCATTCCGTAGGCTACGGCGTGAGAGCTTTCTATGGCGGGGATAATTCCTTCAAGGCGCGAGAGCTTAAAGAAGGCGTCTATCGTTTCCTCGTCGTCAACTACGTCGTATTTTACTCTGCCGAGGTCGTGCAAGAATGCGTGCTCGGGACCCGAGGAAGGGTAGTCAAGTCCGCTTGCCACAGAGTAAACGGGTGCGGGATCACCGTTTTCGTCCTTCAGCATAATGCTGTTAAAGCCGTGCATTATTCCTTCCTCGCCGTAGGTCAGACTTGCAGCGTGGTCGCCCAGCTTCTTTCCTCTGCCGAGGGGTTCAACGCCGTATATGTCAACCGGGTCATTGAGGAAGCCGGAGAACAGACCCATGGCATTTGAGCCGCCTCCGACGCAGGCAACTACCGCATCGGGCAGCTCGCCGGTCATTTCAAGAAACTGCTCTCTTGCTTCAATGCCTACAACGCTCTGGAAATCCCGCACCATCATGGGGAAGGGATGAGGACCGACGACCGAGCCGATACAGTAAATTGCGTCCTTATACTCCCTTGTATAAGCCATAAATGCCGCGTCGACTGCTTCCTTAAGAGTAGCCAGACCGTCATTGACTTCAATGACGTTAGTGCCGAGAATTTTCATTCTCGCTACGTTGGGCGCCTGTTTCTTGATGTCGACGGCACCCATATATATGTCGCACTCAAGACCGAAGTAAGCCGCCGCGGTTGCAAGCGCGACGCCGTGCTGACCGGCACCGGTCTCGGCAATGACCTTCTTTTTGCCCATATACTTTGCAAGCAGTGCCTCGCCCATACAGTGGTTGAGCTTGTGGGCGCCGGTATGGTTTAAATCCTCGCGCTTTACGTAGAGCTGTACGCCGTTTCCGATGCTGTTCGACAGCCTCTCAAGGTAGGATACCGGAGTGGGTCTGCCTTGAAATTCCTTCCGTATTCTGCGCAGCTCGCTTACGAATTTTGAGGATTTGCATATAGTGAAATATGCGTCGTTTACCTCGTCCATGGCCTTTTTCAGGTTTTCGGGGATATACGCTCCGCCGTATTTGCCGAAGTAACCGTTCTTGTCGGGATAATTCTTAAAATATGTGTCAAAATCTATGCCGTTGTATTTCATTTTTTTCTCTCCTTACTTGTTGTGAAATTCCGATTATGTGTTATTATGTGCCGTTTCGCATCTTTTACCGAACAATCGTGCGGTATTGACTTTTCAGCTTTGCCATCGCACTTTCAGTATTATCATAATTTCCCCCGAAATATAAAAAGTCCCCGACAGGGCTACTGCCTCTGTCAAGGACGAATAAACATTATCCGCGGTGCCACCTTGATTCGCCGTTAAGCGCACTTTTGAGATACTAACATACCTCTGACACTGACGTGTGTCCGACGTTGCAGAATACTCGGCTCTTACAGCCTTTGACTGCACCCTCAGCGGTCCATTTGACGAATTGTTTCCGACCTGACTCTCAGCATCTCAGGCTCTCTGTGCGGGCATCATCGCCTTTATCTCCGCCTCAACGGTTTGATGTGTCTATTCTAACCGCAAAAAACAGGTTTGTCAACCCTTTTTGACAATGTTTTTTTTAAGAACATTCCGACGCGTTATTAACCTTTTTATCCTGCCTAGACCATTTCGTCTTCAAGTATGTAGTGAAGGTTTAAGGGTGTCGCAAGATTATCCACCAGCTTATCGTAAAATACGACAGCCTTGCCTATGTCGGAAAAAGCGTCGTTAAGCTCAGCCTCGGTTTCGTATCCGTTTCTGTCGGTCAGCTTGACCTTTATCGAGTACAATTTTATTCTGAAGCTTGCGACTCTGTCGCTCTCACGAACAAAAAGCTTATATTCGTATAACATTCCCTCCGCTTCGATTTTGTCTTCCTTGATTGCGGCTTCCTTGATCGCCTTGGTTTTCTTCATTGACGCCTCCATAAGTTTAATGTGCTTATATTCTAGCACAAATTTACGTCCGGTGTCGTTAAGAAAAAAGGCGTTTTTAAATGATGAAAAAACGCAAGTTGCGACAATATTGCAAAAATTGCACTTTTTAAGAAAAACAGGCTGAATATTAAGCCGAAACGGCTTGTTAATGGGGGCTTCAATCTTTTTAAATGTTAGTCTGACTGTAAAAAATGCAAGTAAATATAGAAAAATGACTGTAAAAATCGAAATAAAAGCAATTTTGACAGTCATTTAGCAAGAAAAGCAATATTAAATATCTTCCATAATTATTTCCGCTTCGGAATTGACCTTTCCATCCTCGCGCACGGTCTTGATATAGAAGAGATTTTCACCTTCTTTTGCCATAAATACGCGCAGACGCTCGCCTCTCGGAGCCTCGTTCAAGTAATTAATCGTTATCGTTCTGATTCTTCTTCCGTCCATCGGCAGGAAATTGGAATACATATCGGGATAGCGTGTGTTGTTCATATGCCCGTTCTGGTCGGTGTCACCGTAATTCACCGTGTAGGTTCCTACCTCGCTGAGGGCAGAGGGAAGGCGGAATCTGGTCAGTGCCAGGTCGTTCGGCTCTTCGAGTTCAATATCGAGTTCGAAGTCTTCAACCTTCACCAGTCCCCGGCTTTCTATATCAATGAGTGCCCATACCGAAACGGCTCTGCCGATAAGCCTCCCGTCCTTTTCAAGACCGTAGCAACGCAAGAAGCGGTAACCGTGGCTCTCACAGGGATAGGATACGGCGGTAATTTTGTCATACGCGCGGAGGGGCTCGCTGAAATCAATTTTTATTCTGCTCAGGATAAATGCCCTGTTTTTCTCTTTCATTTGGTCATAACTCAGTCCGATGCTCGTCAGCTGACTTTGCGCCGCGGTCTGGATATATTTCATCAGAGAGGAAAATCTGGCAACTCCGTTATAGTCAACGTCGTGTACGTCTACTTCCAGGTCAATTTTATACATTTTCATGCCTCGCATTTTAAAAAGTTTACAGGTCAATTTTAAATATTCCGTGCAAATTTGTCAATAGCAAATCATTTATTAATTTGTAAATTTTTTCGATAGCTATGGTAAACACGTTTAATTTGTGTTATAATAAAAATGCGGCTGAGAATGATAGAAGTTCTTGCCGAATGAAAATATGTGAGGTGTAATATGCTGGTTGTAACAAAGGACAGCTTTACAGCTGAGGTTGAAAATCATAAAGGGCTCGTCGTCATAGACTTATACGCCGATTGGTGCGGTCCGTGTAAAATGCTGGCACCGACACTTGAGGAGCTTGCAGGGGAGTACTCGGACGTCAAGTTCTGTAAAATAAACGTCGACAACGACAGAGAGCTCGCCATGCAGTTCAGAGTAGAGAGCATTCCATTCGTTGCTTTTGTGAAGGATAACACGTTTTTGGATATGTCCGTCGGCTACGTTCCGAAGGAAAAGCTGGCTTCTATGATAGAGGAGTATAAATAATGAAAATCCGACTGAACGAAGACGAGGAGGTCGTAAAGACTGTAAAAGAAGGCTTGAAACGCACCGGCGGCTACTGCCCCTGCCGTCTTGAGCGTACCGAGGATTTCAAGTGTATGTGCCGCGAGTTCAAGGAGCAGATTGCGGACGAGAGCTTCGAGGGATACTGCCACTGTATGCTCTATTATAAAGAGAAGTAAATCTACATAAATTTTCTGTATTTTTTGAGAAAACCGAGGCGAAAGCCTTGGTTTTCTTTGCTTTTGGGACTTGGTTTGTAATCTTTGGTACAAAATGTGAGAAATATTACGAAATCTAAACGCATAACCGACCTTGATATGAGAGTATTGCGGTGATATAATAAATGACAAATAATGGAAAAGGTGAAAGTTGATGAAACCGTATTTCAGAATTGTTTTGCTTATTATATTTGCCGTTGTTATGCTTGCCTTAGGCACGAGTGCCGAATATCCCGACCGGACGGTCACCGCATCTTTGTCGGAGCCGTTCTGCACTGTCAGCTATAACGGAGAGCAGTACAGCTTATCCGTGGGGGGAGAGGTTTTAGCCGAGAAAAGCGCGCTTTCCGACTTGCTGGAGGAGGCGGCAGGGCTTGACATGCCTGTGTATTTTTCCTCGGTTAAGTCGGACGAGGCGCTTATCATTTCATCCGGGCGTCTGACGCTATCAGGTAGTATTAGCTTAAAGGAGCCGTTAACCGTCAAATCGGGTGCCGACGTTACTCTCTGTGATATAAACCTTAGCTTTACAGAGCGCGGATATCTGAATATCAGGGGCGGCAGCGTTACACTTTCCTCGGGTGTAATCACGTCGGTCGGTAATGCCGTGACCTTGGGGTATTCATCTTCCTCATCTTTTACGATGCGCGGTGGAGAGATATTAGGTGCGTCAGGCACACCTTGCATTTCCGTCGAGCGGGGAAGTGCCGCTTTTGCCTCTGGCTATGTAAAAAACTCGCAAGGGGTGGCACTTGTGAATTATTCCAGCACCGAGCTTGGGGCATCGGTCATAATTGACGGCACAGGATACGACGTGTATGCATACGAGCCTCTGACTCTTTCTTTTGAGGACAAGCCCTTTTCATCCTCTTTGTCCGTCAGGTATATGTCGGATTTTGCGGACGGTACTCTTACACAGGTTTTCTTTTCCGCAGGGGAACAGATGAAGGATAAAATAGAGCTGTACGATATAAACGGTCGTGAGTATGATTTGACCTTCTTTCATAGCTACGACGGGTATACCGAGGATGATTTTTTTGCGGTTTATCTCCCGTATACGCTTACTTATATGTCCATGGGCGAAGTGAAGCTTGTCGAGAGCTATCTGTCGGACGAGCCCACCGCCGAGGGCGGCAGCTTTGCTCCATCGGGATTTACTCATCTCGGCTGGTATTCCGACCCGGGCTTGGAAGGTAGGTTTTACTTTGGCGGCACTCTTTCCGAGAGCACGGTAATATATGCAAGATACGAGCTTGAGCATTTAAGCTATTCTCTGAACGATCTGCGCTTTGAATATGATGCACGGGAGCATTTTCTCACCTTCAGCGAGCTTTATCATACCTGCGAGGGAGTGTATAACTTCGAGTGGACGGACATGGACGGGCGTGTGGTTGCCAATACCGAATCTCTGCCCCTGCGATACGTTTCGGATTCGGGAAAATATAAATGTAAAATCACTTTTACCTCCGGCGAATACGTCACGGTGGCGGAAACTCCCTTTATTGACGTCGTTATAACTAAGAAAAGGATAAATCCGCCGACAATTCCGCCGAAGTCGTATAACGGCAGAATACAGTACCCGGATATTTCATCTACTTCATTTTTTACCGTCGAGGATTCGGGATATGAAAACGTCGGAGTTTATATGATACGCCTATCCCTCGTTGACCCCGACAATTACGCATGGTGCGATACCGGGGACAGAGAGACCTTTGTATGCTTTGAAATAACAAAAGCGGAAAACTACTGGATAGAGCCTTTGGAGGTAAACAACGTTTATCTGGGAGCAGAGCTTGAATACGTATGTATTCCGGGGTTCGGAAGCGTGAAGCTCTTATTTTCCTCATATCGCGACGGCGAGTACGGCTCGGATCCTCCGGACTCGGTCGGCGTGTATTACATTAAAGCCGTCGTTGAAGCCGGTGATAATTGGAGCGGTATTGAAAGCGAACCGATTGCCTTTTCGGTTATGGAGGACAGAGTATTATCCTTGGGAATTGAGCAAATGCCGTATAAAACCCGTTATATTGCATTTGAATACTTCGATACCGAGGGACTTGTCCTTGTCGCCAGATATTCCAGCGGCAGAGAAGAAGAGGTGAGCGCAGACTCGGTTTCCGTGCATTATCAGAGTGCTGACTCTCTGCGCACCGCGCACAGCGGCGTTTTCTGTGAGTATCGTGGATTGAAAATCATCGTGCCGATAGAGGTCGTCAGGGCGGATTATAACTTCGACCTGGAGCTTTCGGACGGGAGCTTCGTTTTTGACGGTATTTATCATTCTCTTACCCCGTCGGGAGTGTTTCCGACGGGAAAGGACGGCGTCGCGGTTGATTGTAAAGTTATCGGAGGTGGTATAAATGCGGGCAGCTACACCGTAACTCTGCGCTTCACCGTAAGAAGTACCGAATACAATCAGATTCCAGATATGACGGCGGTATTGACTGTATTGCCCCGCGAAACAGAGGTCAGGTGGGAAAATACGTCCTTTGTTTACGACGGTACTTCAAAGCAGCCTTATGCATATTACACGGATATTTACGGTGCGAAAATTCCTTTGCAGGTGGTTGGCTCGGCTGTTACCGTCGGCAATGGCTATACAGCCTCGGCGGTATGCAGTGACGGAAATTACGCCCTTTTGGGGGACAGCACCGCTTTCGTGATACGAAAGGCGGACTACGATATGACGGGGGTATTCTGGTCGGGTGCGTCCTTTGTATATGACGGAGAAAGACACGCCGTGTATCTGAGCGGATTGCCCGATGGAGTCAGGGTTGTCGGTTATGTCAACAACAGTGCCGTGGAAGCGGGAGATTATTCGGCAAAGGCAATCATAACCTACGACACTGAGAATTATAATCCCCCCTGCGTTGATGATTACGTATGGAGCATAGCCCGTGCGGACTACGACCTGTCCGGGATAACGTTTACGGGCGGCGAGTATATTTTCTCAGGTACGCCCTATTATCCGATTGTCACCGGTGAAATACCCGCCGGGGCTGACGGCACCCGACCCGAATATTCCTTTTCCGAGGGAATAGTAAACGCGTCGCCCGACTTACAGTTCGTATACGTGAGCTTTACCGTATCGAGCAAGAATTATAATACGCCCGGCAGCGTAACCGTTCCTATTAAGGTTTTGCAAAAAGGAATAACCGTCAGATGGACCGTGGAAAATTACGTCTATGACGGCAATATGCATATCCCCGCTGCCGACGCGGAAGAGTGTGGGATACGGGTCGAGGGCGCGGGAATAAATGCGGGGAGCTATACAGCCGTTGTCGTATGTTCTGACCCGAACTATTTTGTTATCAACAGTGAGCAGAATTACACGGTTTCAAGGGCAGAGAACAGATTTGTAAGCTCGGTTTCCGTGCCCGATATTTTCTTAGGACAAAGTCTTGCGCCCTGTGGCGACGCATATTTCGGGAAAACGGTTTTCAAATATTATACCGACGCGGAATGTCAGACCGAGATCGACGAGCCTTGGGAAGTCGGAGTGTATTATGCCGTGGCAACGGTCGGTATCAGCGAGAATTATTTTGAACTGCGCTCCGAGCCCGTGAGATTTGAAATCATAGCCGTCGTTCCGGTCGCAATCAGAGTCAGCCTTGCGGATAGGGTTTACACGGCGTTTGAAAGGCTGACGGCAAGTGACTTAGTCTGCATTGCGGTTAACAATGACGGAAGCGAAGAGGAGATCGCCTTTTCAAGGCTTTGCATCCTGTATCAGACCGGCTCATGTCTTCTTGCAAAAGACAGCTGTCTTGGCGTTGAATACGGCTCGCTATCTGCCGTCTGTCCGATAAGTGTAAGCCGTGCGGCACTTGACCTGTCCGGAGCCCTTTGGCATGGGACGTCATACGTATACGACGGAGAAGCAAAGTCGCCGACTCTCGTCGGCTTGCCGGACGGGGTAACCGTGCTTGAATATATCGGGGCAGGCGTCACCGGAGCAGGTGAGTATACGGTCCAAGCTCGCTTGGGGTACGACACGGACAACTATTTCCTGCCTGATATGCCCGAAACGGTTATGGTTATACAGAAATGCCCGATAACCCCGTCACTTATCGGCGATGCGGTATATTGCGGTGCTCCCATAACGCCCGTGACCGACAGCACACTGTGCAGTCCGATAATAGACGAAGCCCCGACGGATGCGGGCGAATACAAAATATATTTCCGGCTTAACGATACGGATAATTATTATCTGACCGAAGAATACGTACTTTTCGTTATTGCTCCCGCTCCGATCACTGTGAATATCGATAACTACACGCTGTATCTCGGTGAATCGATATCCGATTACGGCTACACGGTTACAGAGGGCGTGATTTTTGATGGCGACGAGCTTAAACTGACATTTACCGAACAAGATGGCAAAATTACGGCAGCTTCCGAAAACGCAAACTATCTTATAACGCAAACCGGAGGTAATATTGAGTATATAAATACTCTTTCTCCCGACAGAGGCAGATCGATCCTATACTCGGTTATCGGGGGTATTATACTGATTTTACTTTTTCTCGTTCTTGTATTCAGACGGGATGCACTAGTCGTGCTTGTCAGCGGATTTGTAAAACGAATCAAGCAAGGCGGCGGTGAGGCGTCTGCTGTAACGATTGACGGCACGAATGACGTAACAACCGAAACCGAGGGGCTTTTATCCGTAGATGCGGAAAGAGCGGAGACTATGATAAGCGACAGCGTGGCGAAAGCGCTGATAAGAAAAAGCGGAGGCGCGTCCCACTCTTTCGGAAAACGTAAGTGCATAATTAACGTTGATACGCTGTCTGAGCATTTTTCCGCGGGGGATACGGTAGATATATGTGCTTTAAAAGCCAAAGGTCTGATTCCGGAGGATGCCGGATATATCAAGGTTCTGGGCAGAGGTATACTGGATAAGCCATTGAAAATATACGCAAACCGCTTTTCTCTTACCGCCGTTAAAATGATAGCCCTGACAGGCGGCGAGGCGAACAAGGTTATAGTAAAAAGAGGCGGTGAAAAAAAGGAGAAAAAGGGTTGATTTGAGATAGGATTTGTGCTACAATAAAATTCAGTAAAGCAGAAAAGATTAAGGTGCTGCAAGCCGACGGATATGCTTGTGGCACCTTTTTGAAAAAGAGTATGGTCGAAATAATTTATAAAAACAAGAATTATGTAGTAATAAACAAGCCGGCAGGTGTGCCCTCACAGCCCGATCCGTCACAGGACGATGATGCGCTTTCCCTGACCTCACGCGCTCTTGCTTCGCTAGGCGAGAGGGACAGCGTTTTTCTCGTACACCGCCTTGACAGAACGGTCGGAGGACTTACAGTCATTGCAAGGGAGCAGAGATACGCCGCCCTTCTTTCCGAAGCTGTGAAAAACAGAGAGCTTAACAAGGAATATATTGCCGTCGTAGACGGCGTATGTACCGAGGGAACCTTTGAGGATTATCTCTGTAGGGATTCGAGATGCGGTAAGGCGTTCGCCGTCGGTGCAGATAGAAAAGGGGCTAAGCATGCGAGGCTCACCTACCGTGCCGTTGCATCGAAGGAAACAGACAGAGGCACGAAGACTCTTGTTGCCGTGACGCTGGATACCGGCAGGTATCATCAGATACGCGCACAGTTTGCCTCTCGCTCACTGCCCCTATGCGGAGACGGAAAATACGGCAGTAAGGATAAATTCGGAAAAAATATTGCCCTTTTTGCTTTCAGGCTTACGCTGCCCACGGACGGCAGGAGCTATACCGCTATGCCCGCGCTGTCCGAATATCCCTGGTGCATTTTTGAAAAGGATTTATACGAAAGACTATGATTATGACTGAAAAGCTGTATTATAAGGACGCCTATATAAAAGATTTTACCGCAACCGTGCTGTCCTGTGAAAAAGAGGGATACGGATACGCCGCAGTGCTTGACAGGACCGCTTTTTTCCCCGAGGAGGGCGGTCAGTACGCTGACGTCGGATACATAGCAGATGCCTTTGTCACCGATGTCAGGGAAAAGTGCGGAGTGATATACCATTATCTGACCTCGGAGGTAAAAACGGGAACAGAGGTTGAGTGCAGACTTGATTTTGCGCAAAGGTATGAAAAAATGCGCGCCCACACGGCCGAGCATATCGTGTCGGGTATAATTCATTCGACGTATGGCTTTGAAAACGTAGGCTTTCATCTGGGCAGAGATTATGTTACCTTTGATTTTAACGGAATTCTGACCCGTGAAATGCTTGACGCCGCGGAGAGCGCCGCCAATCGGGTCGTTGCGGAAAACGTATGTGTCGAAGCGTTTTTTCCAAGCGCGGACGAGCTGAAAACACTTGAATACAGATCTAAGCTTGACCTGACTGAAAACGTCAGAATAGTAAAAATCGGAGAATATGACAGCTGCGCCTGCTGCGCCCCTCACGTGGCACGTACGGGTGAGGTAGGCTTGATAAAGCTCCTCGACTTTGAAAAACACAAGGGCGGAGTCCGTGTTTTTTTGCAGGCAGGCGAAGGTGCGCTTCTTGATTACAGGCGAAAATATACTGCCGTAAAGAAAATTTCCGAGCTGCTTTCAACGCCGCAGTCAGAGGTTGCGGAGGGGGTAGAGAAGTTGCTCGCAGATTACGCCTCCTTGAAGCAAGAACTGAAAACCGTGCGAAGAACGCTTTTAGAGCGAGAGGCTGAAATTCTCACTCCTACCGATAAAAACGCGATCTGCTGCCTTGCGGGACTGGAGCCCGACGAGCTGAGAGAGCTTGCTAAGCTTGCCACGCCTAAGGTTGGTGGAATTTTCATTGCTCTGACAGGTAACGAGGGAAACTACAAATACGTAATCTCATCGCAGTCGGTAAAGCTTAATGAGCTGGCGCGAGATATAAATTCCCGCCTCGGCGGCAGGGGAGGCGGCAGACCCGAGATGATACAAGGCTCCTTCTCGGCAACGATGAAAGAAATTAAAGAGTATTTCGGTATTGATTAAATCAGACAAAAATGGGTATAAGCCGGACATAATCCTCCCTATACCCATAATTATCTGTTTATTACTTTGTTTTTTGATAGCAGACAGATCAGTATAATTATCAGTCCCCATTGAAGCTCAGCACTATCTGCGCCTTGGTGGGCTTGAATTTCGTGAGGGTTACGCCTGAGGAGAGCAACATTCTCTTGGATGCCTCTACGCTTGCGGTACCTTCGTATTTGTTTGACAGATAAATTACTTCTCTGATTCCCGACTGAATTATAGCCTTTGCACATTCATTGCAAGGGAAGAGCGCAACGTATATTTTCGAACCCTGAAGCTGCTTGCCCGTAGCATTGAGTATGGCGTTAAGCTCGGCGTGAACGACGAAGGGATATTTGGTCTCCCCGGCATCTTCGTTTCTGTTCCATGGAAATTCATCGTCAGAGCATCCGAGCGGAAAACCGTTGTAGCCTGTTGACAGTATTCTGTTGTTTGAATCAACGATGCATGCACCAACCTGAGTGCTGGGATCCTTTGACCGTCCCGCGGCAAGCAGGGCAACTCCCATAAAGTACTCGTCCCAGCTCAAATAATCCGTTCTCTTATCCGACATAAAAATCGCCCCTTTCTTTTCCTTATTGTAGCACAACGTTATTTTTTTGTCAACATTTTTTAAAGGAGGCTCACGACCGATGAAAAACGCCTACGACAGCTGTATGCTCTGCGGCAGGAAATGCGGTGCCCGCCGCAGCCTCGGGGAGGTTGGTTTTTGCAAATGCGGCGACACCCCCGTGATAGCACACGCCGATCTTCATAGGTGGGAGGAGCCTTGCATATCAGGGGAAAAGGGCTCGGGTGCCATTTTCTTCTCGGGCTGTTCTCTCGGCTGTATATTCTGTCAGAACACTCTTATATCCCGAACTCCCGAAGGAAGGGCGGTTGACGCGGACGGGCTGTCTGAAATTATGCTCGGTTTAGCCGGGCGGGGAGCGCACAATATCAACTTCGTTACTCCTACGCATTTTGCGCCGTCTGTCGCCCGGGCGGTAGGTATTGCAAGAGAAAAGGGCTTGAGTATTCCGATAGTATACAATACCGGAAGCTATGATACCGTCGAAACAATAAAAGCCTTGAAGGATACGGTTGACGTGTTTCTGCCCGATTATAAATACTATAAATCAAACACCGCGCGGAAATATTCAGCGGCAGAGCAGTATCCCGAGACCGCATTTTCCGCCATTTCCGAAATGGTGATGCAAAAGGGCGAGCCTGTGTTGGAAGACGGAATAATGACTCGGGGTGTTATCGTGCGCATACTTCTCTTGCCCGGGCACGTGGCAGAAGCGAAGCTGTCGGTCAAAAAGATTTTTGAAGCCTTCGGCTCTCGGGTGTATATAAGCTTGATGTGTCAGTACACCCCTATGCCGGGTATGCCGAAGCCCCTTGACCGTCGGGTGACGGTAGCCGAATATGACGAGCTTGTGTCGTATGCCGAGCGTATAGGTGTCGTTAACGGTTTTACTCAGGAGCTAAGCTCAGCCTCCGACGTCTATATTCCGAAATTCAATATGATAATCAATTAAAAAAACGGTGAGAATAATTGATACGTTTCTCAAGAGCATCAGAACTTTTGAGTCAGTTTCAAATCTCACCGTTTCATTTTTATTCGGCTTATTCAGCCTTTTTTGCTTTTGCCTCGCGGTCGCGGTATCTGTAATGGCGCGAGCGCTTTTTCTTGATATAAATACTGTAACAGCACATACCGAGAACGCCGACGACTATCGCAATACTTACTACGTGGATCCAGGGCTCAACTGCACTCCATGTCTTGAGCCTTTCCCAGAAGTTGTTGAGGTAGGTCTGCGCGTTTGCTTCATTGCCATCGCCGTCGGTAATGACAATGCTGTTAAGGTTTCTGAAGTAGGGTGAATAATCGTAGTTTTCGTTTGCCTCAAGAGGGGAGTATTCGTAGAGAATACTCATGGCGTACTCACCCATTTCTTCAATGTATTCCTCGTTTTCCTGTACAAGCATATTCGGGGAGGCGTAACCGATGTATATCGCGTTTGCAACAGCGGGTGTGTCAAGGGCACTTTCCGCCTCTGGGTCAACCGAGAGCATAAAGTTTATGTACTCCATGGCAAGCTCGGGATGTCTTGCGTTCTTGGGAATACACATAGCGTCAACAAATACGTTCGTGCCTTCTTTGGGGTAATAGAACTTGAGAAAATCGTTTTCCTCGTTCTCGCCGTAATCGGTAAGCTCGTTGTACATAGTGATGTAGTCGCCTGCGTAGTAGGTGGAGATTGCCGATGACTCGGTTGTCATCTTGTCGAATATCTCATCGTTTACGTAGGCTTGGAGCAGAGGCTTTTGCTCCTTCAGAAGGTCGAGCGCCGTCTGCCAATCCTCGGCGTTTGAGGAATTTACGTCAATATTCTTGTAGAACATCGCCGTACCGAAGGCATCGCGCGGATTGTTGAACTGAAGAATTTTCCCGGCGTAATTCTCGTTCCAGAGAAGCGACCAGGATTTGTCCTTTATCTCTCCGTCACCGTCAAGGTCCTCGGGGTTCATCAGCCGTGAGTTGTATATGACGCCGACCATGCCGTAGGTGTAGGGAACCGAATAGATGTTATTCGGGTCGTAGAAGCAGTTTTCACCCTTGAAATCCTCGTGAATATAGGCGAAGTTGTCCTTCAGTATCTCGTTCGTTGATGCGTTGATGGGGTATAGCCAATCCTCGGCTATCAGTCTTTCAATGACGTAGTCGGAAGGGACTATGACGTCGTAAATTCCTGCTTCGCTGGTAACCTTGCTGTACATTTCCTCGTTGTTTGCGTAGGTGGTATACAGTACTTCGACCTTTAGGCCCAGCTTTTCACGGCAGTATTTCTCAAAGGCTTTGTTTGTATTGAAGCAGCCCTCCGAGCCGTCGGAAATATATTCGCCCCAGTTGTATACGCTGAGGACGATGGTGTCCGAACTTGTCAGGGGAGGGAGTGTTTCATCCTCCTGCTCGCCGCAGGAAAACAGCGAGAACGTCAGCATAAAGAGGAGTGCGGCAGAGAGAATCAAAGATATAATCTTTTTCACTTTGCGTGTACCTCCTTTTTCTTCTTACGCTTGTTTTTCCTTTTTTCTTCATTGCCTGCGCGGATGTTGGTAATGAGAAGAAGAATGAAGATGGATACGATTATAAGCGTGGAAAGGGCGTACATATCAGGCGTTACCTTTTTCTTCGTCATTGAGTAAATGAGAAGAGGCAGAGTCTGGAATTTCGCTGAGCCGACGAAATAGGAGATTACGAAATCGTCAAGAGAGAGGGTAAACGCCATAATGAACCCGGAAATAACGCCGGGCATAATATTCGGCAGCTTTACCTTGAAAAATGCCTGTGAGGGCGTACAGCCGAGATCCATCGCCGCCTCGGAAAGAGTGTTTCCAAGCTCGGTTATTCTCGGAAGCACCGACAGAATAACGTAGGGCAGACAGAAGGTAGTGTGCGCGATAAGCATATTTGCAAAGCCCATATCGTCGTATGAGAGTCCGACTATCGCCGCTACCGCAACAAAGAACAGCATCATCGACATACCGGTTACAATATCCGGGTTCATCATCGGGATATTCGTTACCGACTTGATTACCTTCTTTGCCAGCTTACTCTTCATCTTATATATTCCCTCCGCCGCGGCGGTACCGATAACGGTGGAAAGGAATGCGGAGGATACCGCAAGAATTAAGGTGTTTTTAAGCGCGGTAAAGGTTTCGGGCGAGGTATTCGGGTTAAACAGCTCGGTATACCACCTGAGGCTGAAGCCCCCAAAGACGGCAGTGCTGTTAGCCGAGTTAAATGAGAAAAATATCAGAGTGATAATCGGAATATAGAGAATTCCGAATATAAGGTATAAATATATGTGCGACAGGTGCTTTTTCATACTATTATACCTCCGTCATCACTGTCTCCGAATTTGTTCATAACCGAGAGAGATATAAGTATCAATACCATCATAACCATGGAGATGGCGGCACCCGTGTTGAGTGTTCCGGATACAAACTGCCTTTCAATCGTATCTCCTATAAGCTCGAACGTGCCTCCGCCAAGCTTCTGGGAAATGTAGAAGGTACTGATTGACGGAACGAATACCATAGTAATTCCGGAGATAACGCCGGAGAGCGACATGGGGAAAATAACCTTGGAAATAACGTGAAAGCTGTTACAACCCAGATCTGCCGCAGCCTCCCACATTGACTTGTCAATTTTTGATATACAGGTGTAGATGGGGAGCACCATATATGGCAGGAAGTCGTAAACGATGCCGAAGATAACGGCACCCTTTGTTCCTATAATGTGCAGGTTTGTCCCGAAGAAGCTGTTCAGAATACCGCCGTCGTCAAATAATGCCATGAGCGAGTAGGTTCTGATAAGCAGGTTTGTCCACATCGGGAGCATAAGAAGCATCATAAATATCTTTTGCTGTCTCTTTGTAGCTCTTGCCATGATGTAGGCGAGAGGATAGCCGATGAGAAAACAAACAAAAGTAGCAATTACCGACAGCTCTATTGATACGCCGAATATTTCGGTGTAATTAACTAAAGACGCGAGATTTGCGAAGCTGAAGGCTCCGTTTTCGTCGGTAAAGGCGTAATATGCAACGATCAGCAATGGCAGTATAATGAACAGCACGGACCAGAAAATATGAGGTGCCGCGGCTATCGACTGCATAAAAGTCTTTTTCTTATTCATTTAATTATCCCACGTGGATAGCGCACTTGCTATCCAACATTCCATTTTCAAAAAAATAATTTAAAAATCAGAATTCCTCGGCTGTATCTGCGTCGGAAAGCGAGTCCATCTCATCCGAGAATGTGGAGTAATCACCAAACTTGCCGGAATACTTGGATTTCTTCATTATATGTATTGCATCAGGCTCGATAAATAAACCGATATTTTCTCCGGGTGCAACGTAATCGGTGGACTGTATCATCCACTTGAAGTTGTTGATGTCCACGATGATTTCGTAATGCACGCCCTTGAAGGTTATGGAGGTGACGTTTCCCGTCAGCATGCCGCGCTCGGGTGCTACGACGTCAACGTCCTCGGGTCTTATAACCACGTCAACAGCCTCGCCCTTGGCATATCCGCCGTCGACGCACTCAAAGGTTGTACCGGCAAAGCGCACACGCTTGTCTTCGAGCATTACACCGTCAAGAATGTTACTCTCTCCGATGAAATCCGCGACGAAGGCGTTTTTAGGCTCGTTGTAAATATCCGTCGGAGTGCCAATCTGCTGTATCTCGCCGTCAGCCATAACTACTATGGTGTCGGACATTGACAGTGCCTCCTCCTGATCGTGGGTAACGTATATAAAGGTTATACCCGTAGCCTGTTGGATTTTTTTCAGTTCGTTCTGCATATCCTTGCGAAGCTTAAGGTCAAGTGCGCCGAGCGGTTCGTCGAGGAGAAGAACTCTCGGGTGGGAGATAAGCGCTCTTGCTATTGCCACTCTCTGTTGCTGACCGCCGGAGAGCGTGTTTACGCTTTTGTTCTCAAAACCCGTCAGTGCGACCATGGACAGCATCTCGCCGACTCTTTCCTTAATTTCGTCCTCTTTGACCTTTTTCAGTCTGAGGGGAAATGCTATGTTCTCATATACGTTAAGATGGGTGAACAGGGCATACTTCTGGAAAACCGTATTTACCTGTCGCTTGTAAGGCGGAAGATTTGAAATCTCCACTCCCTCAAAAAAAACTTGTCCCTCGTCCTGTGATTCAAAGCCTCCGATTATACGGAGCGTCGTAGTTTTTCCGCAACCCGACGGACCGAGGAAAGTTATAAATTCCTTGTCACGGATATACAGGTTCATATTATCAATAACCTTTTCACCGTCAAAGGATTTTGAAACCCCTTTCAACTCAATGAGCTTTGCCATTTTCTTAAAATCTCAGATCCTTTCTTACGGCGCAACATCACGCCTTTATTAAAACTATAATGGATTATAGCAAAAACATATTCGTTTTGCAATAGTTTTTGACAATTTTTTTTATAATTTTCGACAATTAACCGTGATTAACCGAAATTAACCTGATTTATTCCAAGAAAAAAGCGAGAAAAACTCTCGAAATCTCTCGAAATCTCCGTTTTTCTCGTTTATCCTCAAAAAATGCTATGCGACAGACCGGTCTGAATATTTTTTAGGGTTGCCATGAAAAAAATGGCGAAAAGCCAGTAGCCCGAGTTGATTTTGTCAAGAAGATAAAGGGACAGAAAGGTCATGAATATGCAAAAGGCAAAGGATGTTATTTTAAGCCCGGCATACAAATCGTCGCGTCCGCGCAAGGATAAGAGATCCTTTACAATGCCGTATCCGTCGTACCCTTCTACAGGCAGCAGATTTGATAAACCCGTTGCCAGACTTACGTATGCGAAGCTGTCAAGATACGTGCTTTTTAGCGGCAGAAGCAGGAGCAAAACAGACAGAAGAACGTTTGACAGCGGTCCTGCCGCCAGTATCAGTATCTCTTTTTCGTAAGGCAGGGGAGCTCTCGGCTGAATTTTGAAGCCGTAAAGCTTCGGGTAGGGTGCGCTTGTGTCGCAGGAAAGAAGTTTTGCCGCACCAAGGTGACCCAACTCATGAAGCACGGCACAAATCAAAGACAAAATTACGATATAAGGTCTGTCAAATCCGAACATCAGAAACACCCAGAACAACATGGGAAGGATGCTCCCGGACAGAAGGTTCAAAAATTTTACGGTTTTCATTTTCACCCCGAAAACTGTTTTGTAAAATTATACTTTCATTCGCTTCTTTATATTACAAAAAGCATAAATCCACGTGCTTTTTGCCGGATTTATGCTTTTTGCTTCTTTATTCTTATTCTTTTTGGGGTTACGACCAGTGACGGGGAGGTTACGTGAACTACGGTCGAATCGGGCATCTCAAGCATAAGCGCGCCGCTTGCCGGTTGTACACCGAGAACCTTGCAGTAGCGTTTTCTGCTGTCGCCGAGGTACTTGACCTTCTTCGAGCGCAGAACGAATCTGTCGTTGTACACGTCCATAAATTTTGTTGAGTTCTTCAAGGTCTGATAATAGCTGAAAAATTTTGAAAGTATTTTTTTCGCGATAATCATTGTTACCGAGGTATTATCCTTTTCAAATACCTCTTTTATCATATCCGTCAGCCTGGGAGGAAAAGACTTTTTGTCCAGCCTTATGGCGAAATTGACTATCAGATATTCATAGGTCGTAAAGTTGTTGAGCTTTCCCTCAACGGTGACCGCGCCTATTTTCTCTCCGGCGCAGTATATATCGCTTACCCAGCCTACGCCCAAATTCTTGTTGGTATGCTCGTCAAGACCGGACACTGCCGCTACCGCAGACATCGCACCCAGCCTTGCCGCCTGAGAAGGGAACAGGGAGGGACGGAGAATCAGCGACATAAAAAGTCCGCTTTCGGTTTCAAAGTCATTGCCCCTGCCGCCGGTAAGCTTGGATTTCAGCTGATTTTCGGTAAAGACAACGTATCTGTCCGGGTAGCCGTTTCTTGCATATTCCCTTGCTGTTTTCGCGGTGGAGGAAAGGGCAGGATGAACCTCAAATGTGATAATATTTCCGTCGCTTCCGCGTATTGTAAAAGTCTTTACTTCGTCCATCTTCTGCCCTCCTTTCAAAAATTCAATCAGTACGCCTTGCCCCAGTATACCAGCTTCTTTGCAGGCTTTCCGCAGCAAACGCATTTGTCGCCGACAGGCTCAATACCGAAGGGAATACAGCGCGAGGATACGTCTGCCTCTTCCTTGAGCTTAAGCTCACATTCGAGATCTCCGCACCACATCGCCTTAATAAAGCCGTTATTGTTGGCGGCAATCTCTTTGAGCTCATCGAGATTTTTTGCACTGAAGGTGCGGTTCTCTCTGTTGGCAAGAGCTTTTTCGTAAATAGCCTTCGTAAGGTTATCAAGCCCCGAGTTGACCGCTTCAACCAGGTTCTCAAGAGAAACGAAGCTCTTTTCTCTGTTATCTCTGCGGACGATAACGCACTTGTTTTCGGCAATATCGCGCGGACCTATTTCGACTCTCAGGGGAACGCCCTTCATCTCGTACTCTGCGAACTTCCAGCCGGGTGACTGCTCGGAGTCGTCAATCTTGACCCTTATGCCTGCCGCCTTCAAAGTATCTGCAATCTTGTTTGCCGCATCAAGCACGCCTTCCTTATGCTGCTGTACGGGTACGACTACGACCTGTATCGGAGCAACGTGAGGGGGAAGAACGAGACCGGAGTCATCTCCGTGGGTCATTATGATTGCGCCGATAATTCTCGTCGTAACGCCCCAGGACGTCTGATGGGCATATTTGAGAGTGTTGTCGCTGTCAAGGTACTGAATTCCGAACGCCTTTGCAAAGCCGTCTCCGAAGTTATGGGACGTACCGCCCTGAAGAGCCTTACCGTCGTGCATCAGCGCTTCTATCGTGTAGGTTGCCTTTGCACCTGCAAACTTCTCCTTGTCAGTCTTTCTTCCTTTAACTACGGGAATTCCCAAATCCTTTTCAAAGAAATCCGCGTAGATATTCAGCATCTGTACCGTGCGCTCTTCCGCTTCCTTAGCGGTTCTGTGAATGGTGTGTCCTTCCTGCCAGAGAAATTCTCTGGTGCGGAGAAAAGGCCGGGTCGTCTTTTCCCAGCGGACAACCGAGCACCATTGATTGTAATTCATGGGCAGATCTCTGTAGGATTTCACCTTGTTTGCGTAATGCTCACAGAAAAGAGTTTCTGAGGTGGGGCGTACGCACAGCTTCTCGCTGAGCTTCTCCGTGCCTCCCATGGTAACCCAAGCCGCCTCGGGGGCGAAGCCCTCAACGTGGTCCTTTTCTATCTGAAGCAGAGATTCGGGAATGAACATGGGCATATAAACGTTCTCTACACCCGTTTCCTTAAACTTTGCGTCAAGTATCTTCTGTATATTTTCCCAAATGGCATATCCGTAGGGGCGGATGACCATACATCCCTTGACGCTGGAATAGTCGCACAGATCCGCTTTTTTTACGATGTCGGTGTACCATTTGGCAAAGTCCTCGTCCATTGAGGTAATCTGCTCGACGAGCTTTTTGTTGTCAGCCATGTAATGTGTTGTCCTTTCGGTGATGAAAATAATAATATATATTGTAGATTATATATCAAAAGAGTTTTTTTGTCAAGAATATAGAATAAAATAATAAATCGGGAAGATATATCGTTAAAAACAGAGAAAATGAATTTTTGAATGATAAAAATTGCAAAAATCTATTGCAAAAGCAGAGATAATATATTATAATATACAAGAATTTGAATTTTTGCATAAAACAAAGTGCATTTTTGCCTGCTTTCGGATTGTGATATGCATGAAAGGACCCGGAAATGAAAAAATACGTTGAATTGACACCTGCACAGCGCCGCGAGCTGTATGACGGCATTTCGGCTGAATACGATGCTTTTTGCGCCCGCAGGCTGTCGCTTGATTTATCGAGAGGAAAGCCTAACGCATCTCAGCTTGACGTGAGCAACGGTTTGCTTAAAACGGACGTGGGTGACGCCTTGTCCCCCGGCGGTATTGATTGCAGAAACTACGGTACTCTCGACGGACTTCGGGAGTGTAAGCAGTTTTTTGCGGACGCACTTGGACTTAATGCAGATGATATAATAGTGGGCGGAAACTCTTCTTTGCAGCTTATGTACGATACGCTTTGCCGCGCTATACTTTTCGGAGTTTACGGCTCTGCCCGTCCATGGGCGCAGGAGCAGGGACTCAAATGGATATGCGTGACCCCCGGCTATGACAGACATTTCGCCATAACCGAAAAGCTGGGTTTTGAGCTTTTGTCCGTTCCAATGACTACCGAAGGCCCCGACATGGATGCTGTTGAGGAGCTGGTAAAGGACCCGAAGGTTAAAGGTATCTGGTGCGTTCCCAAGTATTCCAATCCCACGGGCAACACCTATTCCGATTCTACCGTAAAGCGGCTTGCTGCTATGAAATGCGCCGCGCCCGATTTCAGAATAATGTGGGACAATGCTTATGCCGTACACGATTTCGACGAGAACGGAGATGAGCTGCTTGATATATTCACCGAGGCACAGAAGTGCGGCAACAAGGACAGAATATTCTATTTTTCATCAACCTCAAAGATAACCTTTCCCGGCTCCGGCGTAGCTCTTATGGCAATGAGCGAGAACAACAGACGGCAGGTCTTGCCCTATCTCGGAATTCAGACGATAGGATTTGATAAAATCAATCAGTTAAGGCATTTGAAATATTTTGGAAATGCTGATAATATGCGTATTCATATGCTGAACCTCGGCAAGCTTATAGGGGATAAATTCAAGCTGGCTCTCGCCTCGCTCGAGCAACTGTCAGGGCTAGGTATCGCCGAGTGGACGAAGCCCAGAGGCGGTTATTTCATTTCTCTGGACGTTCTTCCCGGTACTGCAAAGCGCGTGTTCTCGCTGATGAAGAACGCGGGTGTAACTCTCACTTCCGTTGGTGCTACGTTCCCTTACGGAATTGACCCCGAAGATAAGAATTTGAGAATAGCTCCGACATATCCATCGGATTCCGATTTGACCATGGCGTCGCAAATTCTCGTGCTCGCCGTTAAGATGGCGGCACTTGAGAAGCTGGGAATATAATTAACATAAAAACTCGCTCGGTTCAGCCTGAAAGCTGCAGGCTTTACCGCAGCGGGGCTTTTTTGTTTGAAGGCGAATAAGAGTGAGGAAGATAAGTCATAATTGATTGACAAAAGAGGTTTTTTGTGGTAAAATAAAACCGTAAAAAATGAGAGGACTCCGGATTTATGGATAGAGAAAGCGCAAAGAACAGAATAGATTTTCTGCGTGAGCAGATTGCTTATAATTCAAGACTGTATTACGAGTGTGACGCGCCTGTTATTTCGGACTATGAGTACGACGCCATGTTCAGGGAGCTGCAGGATCTGGAGGCGGCTTTTCCCGAGCTTGACTCTCCGACCTCTCCTACTAAACGGGTAGGCGGCAAGGCTCTTGATAAATTTGAGAAATTTACCCATACCGTGCAAATGGGCAGTCTTTCCGACGTATTTTCCTACGGGGAGCTGGAGGATTTCGTTACTAGGACGAACGGTATTCTGGGCGAGGAAACCGAGTATTCCGTAGAGCCCAAGATAGACGGCCTTTCGGTTTCGCTTATTTACCGTGATGGAAAATTTGACAGGGGCGCGACCAGAGGCGACGGCTTTGTCGGCGAGGACGTAACCGAAAATCTGAAAACGGTCAAAACCATTCCTCTTGAGCTTAAAGAAAAACTGCCTTACCTTAACGTGCGAGGCGAGGTTTATATGCCGAGGAGCGTTTTCAACAGCTTGAACGAGGAGCGGGAGGCGGCAGGTCAGCCCCTCTTTGCCAACCCGCGCAACGCGGCGGCAGGCTCACTGCGTCAGCTGGATCCGAAAATTGCGGCGGCAAGACGGCTTGCGATCTTCGTGTTCAATTTGCAAGAGGGTGAATTGTATACCGACGGCAGGCAAGCTACGAGTCACACAGAGACACTGCAAAGGCTTAAGGAGCTGGGATTTACGGTTCTTCCCGATACCGTATGCGTTTCGGGATACGACAGGATTGCCGAGCACGTAAAGAAGCTGGGCGATATGCGCCCGGAGCTTAGCTTTGATATGGACGGCGCAGTGGTAAAGGTCGATGACCTTAATTCGCGCAAGGTCGTAGGAGAGGGTACCAGCACGCCGAAGTGGGCTGTTGCGTATAAATACCCGCCGGAGGAGAAGGAAACTAAGCTTATAAGCATAGATATTCAGGTAGGGCGCACGGGAGTACTGACCCCTGCCGCCAATCTTGAGCCGGTGAGACTTGCGGGGACTACGGTTTCGCGTGCCACCCTGCACAATATCAACTTCATAACCGAACGTGATATAAGAATAGGCGATACAGTCGTAGTGCGTAAGGCGGGTGAAATAATACCGGAAATCGTGGAGAGCGTAAAGAACAGACGTGACGGCAGCGAGACTGTATTTGAGATGCCGAAGATCTGTCCCTCGTGCGGTCAGCCCGTGGTCAGAGATGAATGCGGAGACGGTGCGGCGATACGCTGTATAAACCCTGAATGTCCTGCGCAGAATTCGAGAAGTATAATTCATTTTGCCTCAAAGGGAGCGATGAATATTGACGGTCTGGGTCCTCAGTTAATTGAGCTTCTGCTGGGCGAGGGACTGATTCGTGACGTCGCGGATCTCTATACGCTGAAAGCAGAGGACGTTGAGCCTCTTGAACGAATGGGCAGAAAGAGTGCGGAAAACCTGATAAATGCCATTGATAGGTCAAAGGATGCGGGGCTTGAAAGACTTTTGTACGCTCTCGGTGTCAGGCAGGTAGGAGAGGTTGCCGCAGAGTCGATTGCGGCAAAGATGCAGACGCTTGACGCTTGCTTTGAAGCAACGGTCGAGGATTTTTCGGCAATAGAGGACATCGGAGAAATAACTGCGCAGGCTCTTGTTGAATTCTTCTCGCTTGAAAAAACGCGGGAGCTTTGCGAAAGGCTCAAAGCCTACGGTGTGAAGACGAGTGCCGTCTCCGAGCCTAAGGCGGATATTCTTGCGAGGCTAACCTTCGTTTTGACGGGTACGCTTCCAACTATGAGCCGCGACGAAGCATCGGCTCTTATCAAGAAAAACGGCGGTAAGGTCTCAGGCAGCGTATCTAAAAAAACCTCCTACGTCGTTGCCGGCGAGGAGGCAGGCTCAAAGCTTACGAAAGCCAAGGAGCTGGGTATAAAGATTATTGACGAGGCAGAGCTTTTGAATATGGTTCGCACCTGAGCGTTATCATCTCACCGCTTGTAGGATGGGGAAAGGTCAGCTCGTGACAGTGGAGCTCGTAGGTTTTCCCATCCTCTCTTTCACCGTACAGGAAGTCGCAGAGAAGCGGATGACCGATATATGCAAAGTGGACGCGTATCTGGTGTGTCCTGCCTGTCAGGAGCTCTATTTCACACAGAGAATTTCCGTCTTCGTCAACAGACAGAACGTGGTATTTCGTTCGGCTGGGCTTTCCGTCAGGGCGCACGGTGCGTCTGATGCTTCCCCCGGATTCACGCTCGATGGGCGCGTCGATTATACCTTCTTCGGGATAGGGAACTCCCGTGACCCGTGCCGTGTATTTCTTGCGTAACTCACCGTTTTTCATTGAACGAGCAAGCTTTGCGGATGCCAGCTGATTTTTCGCAATCAGCACTATGCCGGACGTGTCTCTGTCAAGACGGTTAACCGCGCGGAAGACGATAGGCACACCGAGGTATGCCGTTACTGCATTCGCCAAGGTGGGCAGAGAGTTTCCCTTAGCGGGGTGGACAGGCATATTTCGCGGCTTATTCACAGTCAGAATATCGGCGTCCTCGTATATTATCGTCAGCGGCATCGGGATAGGCTCAATGCCATCGCTTGCTTCGGATGGGAGCCATACCTCTATTATATCACCGTTTTTTACCGCGGCTCTCATATGAACCGCAGTGCCGTTAAGTATGACGCCTCCGTATTTTACCTTTGCGATAAGCGAGGTGGAAAAGCCGATACGGCTTTTCAGATAATCCCGTATCTTCATTTCACCCGTAACGTCATTGACGGTGTAAATTTTCTTTTCGACCATTGTATCCGGATGCTCCTTTCGTCCCTTTTGCAAAAATGCTTTAAATTGGCTGATTCTTTAAAAACAGCGTAAAAAAATAAAAAAGAGAGTAAAAATGTATATAAGAAAAGCGGAAAAATCCGATTTAGATGAGATTATGGGCGTATATGCCGCCGCCCGCGGCTTTATGAGAGAGCAAAACAATCCCACTCAATGGAAGGACACATACCCACCTCTTTCGCTCGTTACGTCCGATATAAACGACAGAAGCCTGTACGTCGTATGCGACGGCTGTGAGATTTGTGCCGTTTTCTTCTTCCGCAGGGGTGAGGATGAGACCTACAAGGTCATTTATGACGGGGAGTGGAAGAGCAATGCGCCATACTCCGTCATTCACCGTGTTGCAGTCAGAAGAAGCGGACGGGGAATTGCCGCGATGATTTTTGATTACTGCTTTGAAAAGCATAACAATATCCGTATTGATACCCACGAGGACAATCTGCCTATGCAGAGAGCTTTATTGAAAAACGGGTTTTTATATTGCGGCAGAATTTATATAGCTGACGGCACGCCGAGACTTGCGTATCAGAAGTGCTGACTTTTAAAAGCACGTTTGTCTAAGATAAAATTAAATATTTACTTACGGTAAAAACGGCAGCCTTCGGCGCCGTTTTTTTTCGTGCTACCCTCAGGAGAGGCGGCGGAGTTTTTACCGCCGTTTGTTTTTCGTATCCGAGTTTGTATCCGGTCTTCCTCGGTATATTGTATCACATTCTCGCCTGAAAGTCGATTGTTTTTTTTATTTATCTATGTATTAACGCCGCGGTGCTTTTCGCCTTTATTTAAATAAAGCCTTCAATACTTCCACACAGCCGTCAATTCCCAGCCTGGAGCTGTCCAGAACCAGATCGTAATTCTTCATCTCATCCCATTTTAGTACGGTGTTTGCGTAATAGTAGTTTGAACGCTTTTTATCAAATCTCTTTCTCGTTTTGTCTGCCTCCGATTCGGGGATTCCGTATTCCGATACGATTCTGTTGTGCTTTTCACACTCATCGGATGAGCGGATGAATACGTTAAGGACATCGGGTCTGTCCTTCAGTGCCTCGGAGGCACAGTGACCGAGAAAAACGGCACTTCCCGCGTCTGCCAACCCTTTGATAACCGATTGCTCGGCGATATGGATGTGCCCCTCGTTGGTCAGCATATCCGAGCTTCCGCTTGCCGCCTTTGCAATAACGTAGACAGAGTAAAAAAAGCTGTTGGTCACCGTTTCCTCATAGCGTTCTATTTCCGACACGGAAATACCGTACTTTTTGGCGACCTCTTCAAGTATTTCATGCCCGTAACAGGGAATGCCTACCGCCTCGGCGGTGCGGTGTGCAATTTCCGTGCCGCCGCTTCCGTATTCTCGCTCGATAGTAATATATTTAACCTTCATCTTCATACCTCCCTCAGGATGCCTGTTCGAACTGGCTGTTGTAAAGGTCGGCGTAAAATCCGCCTTTTTCGAGAAGCTCCGTATGCGTGCCGCTTTCAATAATGTCGCCGTTTTTCATAACGAGGATAAGGTCTGAATTCTTTATAGTGGACAGGCGGTGCGCTATCACGAAGGACGTACGGTTTTCCATCAGCTTATCCATAGCCGACTGTATTTTCTGTTCGGTACGTGTATCGACGGATGAGGTCGCCTCGTCGAGAATGAGCATCGGCTTATCCGCGATCATGGCACGGGCAATAGTAAGCTGCTGCTTTTGCCCCTGCGACAGATTTGTCTGGTCATTCAGCACGGTATCGTAGCCATGGGGAAGAGTACTGATATAATGATGCAGTCCGACTGCTTTGCACGCCTCGGTGATTTTTTCGTCGTCAACTCCGTCGGCGCAGTATACGAGATTTTCTCTGACCGTGCCCTCAAAGAGCCATGTATCCTGAAGTACCATACAGAATTTGTCGTGTACCTCGGCGCGTGACATTTCCTTGGTAGATACGCCGTCAATGCGGATCTCACCGCCTTGAATTTCGTGGAAGCGCATGAGCAGATTGACCATGGTCGTTTTACCCGCGCCTGTCGGACCTACGATGGCGATTTTTTGTCCGGGCTTTGCGATCGCGGAGAAATCGTGAATAATTATCTTATCCGAGTCCTCATATCCGAATTTAACGTGGTCAAATTCAACGGTTCCCTTGACTTCTCCGAGCTTTTTCGTCTTAGAGGATTCATCCTCCATTTCCTCGGCCTCCAAGAACTCAAATACCCGCTCACCTGCCGCAGCGGCAGATTGGAGAGATTGTAATGCCTGTGCTATCTGCGACAGAGGCTGTGTGAAGAAGCGGACGTACATCATAAAAGCAACTATAACTCCGAAGCCGATTCTTCCATTCAGTGCCATAGCTCCGCCGACGACACAGACTGCAACGTAGCCCAGATTTCCGATGAAGGACATAATAGGTTGCATAAGACCTGCAAGACAGTTTGCCATAAATCCGCTTTTACGGAGCTTTTCGTTAAGCTCGTCGAAGGTTTTGCCTGCGGCATCCTCGCCGTTGTACGCTTTAACGACGGTGTGACCCGCGTATATTTCTTCAATGTGACCGTTCAGGTTACCCAGGTGCTTTTGCTGACGGGCAAAATATTTTTGGCTCTTGCCCATAATTGAAAACATAAGCATAAAGCCGAGCAAGCTTGCCGCCACTGCCGTAAGTGTCATCCAGCCGTCGGTAATAAGCATCATAATAAAGCTTCCGACAAAGAGAATAGACGAGCTGACGAGGGTGCTGATACTCTGGTTCAGCGATTGTCCTATCGTATCGACGTCATTTGTCACCCGTGACAGAACGTCGCCCGTGCTGGTTTTATTGTAGAACCACATTGGCAGACGGTTGATTTTCCTTGATATATCCGAGCGCATTTTCTTAGATACGCGCTGTGTTACGGTAGACATGATCCAATGCTGTACGGTTGAAAGCAGCCAGCTTGCGGCGTATATGACAATCAGAATAATTCCGATAGCCATAACTGTGTCCATGTTGATGGACGGCTCAATCAGGCTGTATACTGAATCGGGCAGGGAATCCAGCGCCTCAAGCGCTCCGGACTCGTTTTCGATGTCGATTCCGGAAAGGAGCCTCAGCATTTCAAGCTGGTCAGCTCCGCTTACCAAAACGCCGTCAATGAAAATATCGGTGTAAAGCGACGATTTTACCGCTTCGGGCAGAGAATTTATAAGCGTATGCATAGACTGCCCGTCGCTTGTGTCAGCGGCTTCAAGAAGCTCCAGAGTCCGCATCTGCTCCGCTATGGAAATAGTCACGCCGTTAACGTCAATATCCGAGGGAGCGGCACTTCCCATGTTCTCCGTAATTCGTTCTATAACCGTTTCAAAATTCATGGATACGTTTGACGAAACCGTTTCCGTTATTTCCGTCAGCTTATGGGTGTCGGGTTTAACACCGTCCGTTATTGCATCGGTCATATCAGACAGCTTGTCGGGACCTGTCAGAGTCAATACCGTACCGACGGCGGCACATAACAAAGCTATCAGGATGACGTAGATATATTTTCGACAATAACCTAACAGCTTTTTCCACGTGCCGATTAAATCCTTGGCTTTTTCACCGCCGTGGGGACCTCCCGGACCGTGACCCGGGCCGTGACCCCGTCTTGGCGCACTTGCGCTTCCCGGCTTATATTCCTTGTTTTCCATTACGCAAGCTCCTCCTTTGAAAGCTGTGATAGGGCAATCTGACGGTAGACCTCGCAGTTTTGCATCAGCTCGCCGTGTGTACCCATGCCCGCGATCTTTCCGTCGTCGAGAACGATTATTTTGTCGGCATCCCGTATCGTTCCAATGCGCTGTGCGACTATAAGACGCGTTGCGTTTTTGCATTTTTCGTCAAGAGTTTTCCGCAATAATCTGTCGGTTTTATAGTCAAGGGCGGAGAAGGAGTCGTCGAAAATAAGTATTTCGGGATTTCTGGCAATGGCGCGGGCAATTGAAATACGTTGCTTCTGACCGCCCGAGAGGTTTGAGCCGCCGGGGGCGACGTAGCCGTCGTAGGCTTTATCCATTTTTTCGACGAACTCTGCCGCCTGTGCGGTTGCGACAGCATCCTTGATATCATCCTCGCCGCATCCGCCTTTTCCGTTATCTCCGTAGGCTACGTTAGAGTTGATTGTGCCTGTAAAGAGAATGGCTTTTTGAGAAACGTATCCGATTTTATTGCGAAGTGCCTTTTGGGAATATTCTCTGACATCTACGCCGTCAACCAGAACCGTTCCCTCCGTTGCATCGTAAAAGCGGGGAATCAGGTTTATAACCGTGCTTTTGCCGCATCCGGTCGAACCTATGAAGGCGACGGTTTCGCCGCGCTTCGCTGTAAATGTTATATTTGTGAGCGTATCACCCTCGGCATCGGGGTAGCGGAAGGAAACGTTCTTAAATTCAACCTCTCCGACGACGCCTTCCTTTCCCTCGCAAACCGAGCCGTCGATAACCGTCGGTTCCGTGTCGAGAACCTCGTTTATACGCTTCGCAGAAACCATCGCACGGGGTAAAATCATGAAAATCATTACCAGCATCATAAAAGACATAACGACCTGCATTGCGTATGAGGAGAATACCATCATATCCGAGAACAGAGTTATTTTGTCAAGTATGCGTGCCTGATTTATGATAAAAGAACCTATCCAGTAGATTGACAGCGACAGACAGTTCATGACAAGCTGAATACTAGGCATCAGGAACGCCATGGTGCGCTGTGCAAACAGGCTTGCCGAGGTGATTTCATCGTTTGCTTTGTCAAACTTTTCTTCCTGGTACTCTTCTGCATTGTATGCGCGAACGACTCTGAGACCTGTGAGATTTTCTCTCGTAACTCGGTTCAGATTATCCGTAAGTACTTGCATTTTCTTGAATTTCGGCATCGCTATCGAAACGCATATTCCGACGATAAACAGAAGTACAACGACAGCCACACCGGTTGAGAGCGTCCATTGCCAGGACTTGACCGAAATTTTACATATAGCCCAAATCGCCATAATAGGTGCGCGGATCAGCATCTGCAAGCCCATAATTATAACCATCTGAACCTGGTTAACATCGTTCGTCGAACGGGTAATAAGGCTTGCGGTTGAAAATCGCCCTATTTCCTCCATTGAGAAATCCTGCACCTTGTGGAACATCCGTCCGCGAAGTGTTGCGCTGAGTCCCGAGGCAAGCTTTGCCGCACAGACAGATGTCGCTACGGTTGCCACAAGGCTTCCGAGCGCAAATAACAGCATTTTCAAGCCTGCAATTATGATCTCGGACATCTCGCTTCCGGGTGTCTGTACGAGAACTGTAATTTCGGACATGTACTCGGGCATCGTCATTTCCATCCATACGGAAATTACTATAAAAACGATTGCCAAAGCGAGCAGTCCCCATTCCTTCTTTTTGAAATTTTTGAAAATCTTGATCATTTAAAATATTTTCTCCTTTTGACGATATCGAAATAAATGTAGAAATCTGTCATATTCCGTCTGTTTCCGAAGGAGCGATTGCATCCCGTATTTCTGCTGAAATTGTCAGAAACTCAATTATTCTTTCCATTCCTATTTTATCTATGACGCTTGCAACCTTAGCGTGCATTTCCTCTCGCAGCTGCATATTTCGCTCGACGCCTTCAATGGTCAAGCGGACGATTGTAATACGGGCATCGTTTGCGTCACATTCTCTCGTAATGAAGCCTCGCTGCTCCAGTTTTTTGAGCAAAACCGCCACCCTGGCGGTGCTTATGTGTAAAAACGAGCTGATGCTACCCGCCGTCACATCCTCTTTGCTTTCATACAAGTAGCGTAGAAGTGCACGGGCGCCTGCTTTGGTGTCACCGATTTCCTTTATAAAATTCATGGGATTGACCTTTTCCAAATGCTCCAAAACAAGATCGACCTGTTCTTTTGTTGCCATAAGAACTCCTTTTCAAAAAATGAACAAATATCTAACGCCGTTAGCAATTTGTTAATAAAATTATGAAGGAAGCAATACGGGAAGGGAAGATTGCCGTCCTTCATTCAAATTTTATTACGCCGTAATTATACAGCAATAAATCCGATTTTGCAATAGCAAAGTATAGATTGATATTTCGATTTTATTAATAACAATAAGATTTATTTATCGAATAGCGATGTTTTTACTCTTTGTTCATTGCTTTGAGTTCTTAAATATGATACAATGAAGCCGTAAAGACTGCTTAACCGGGAAATGCGTGCGTAGTTATAAAGCACGCGGGAGGTAAAATGAACTCGTTTCAACTGGAATGTTTTTTGGCTGTTGCATCCTCATTCAGCTTTGCAAAGGCGGCGAAAAGGCTGAACGTATCTCAGCCCACAATCGCAAATCAGATAAAATCTCTGGAGGAGGAGCTGAAGGTCAGGCTCTTCAACAGAACTCCGCACAGGGTTGAAATCACGCGAGAGGGTGAAGCCTTCAGGGCTGATGCGAATAATATCATAGCTATTGAAAGGCAAGCGAAGCTGCGATTCTCCGTCCCGACGGAAAAGCCAATTAAAACAGTGTCCATAGGATGCGGCACTTATTTCCAGCTTACTCTTCTGACCGAGGTTTTAAATCGTTTAAACTCGGAGATACCGAATTTTCATCCCCGTCTTTTCGTTGTTCCCAGAGAACAGCTGTTTCATCTGCTTGAAACAGATCAGGCAGACGTCATATTTGACATAAAGGAGGGATGTGAGTTAAAGGGTGATTTACAGTTTAAGGAGCTGATGCAGAGTGATATCGTATGCGTAAGCCGTAAGGACACAGAGCTTGCGACGCGGAAATCCGTGACTGCTGATGAGATAGCAAAGGAAACTCTCGTTGTCTGCGACCCGATGTTTCTCTCGCCCGATATGGCGAAGCTTCAGCTGAAGCTCACCTCGGGACGCACGCCGGCGAACACGCATTTTGCCGCCTCACCCGAGGCATCGGTTGTTCTTGCCGCATCGGGTATCGGTATCGCCGTTCTTCCGGAAATATATATTATCAAAGACGGTCCTTTGGCGGCAGTCCGACTTGAAGACGCGCCGAAATTCTCTTTCGGAATGTTTTATAAAAAGCCGTTCGGAGAAACGCTTTTAAAGAGATTTATAGACGAGGCAGTAGATTATTTTGAGAAGATCGGCAGGCCGAATTCTCATTGAAGATGGCAAAAGCGGGATGTAACGGTAAACTGAAATTTCACGCAAGAAGCGTCAAAAGAGGAATTGTAAACAGGCATAGCAGTGTGCTGACAAGAACACAGTTTGCGGAAAGTTCCGTTTCGCTGTGATGTATTTCAGCCATACCGAGTATGACCGACGCGCATGGGACAGCCGATAGAATTAGCACGCTTACCTTAAATGATTCGGGAAGCGGCAGAAAAATCACGGCAGAATAACAGAATAAAGGGAATATTATCAGCTTGCATAGGCAGATAATATAAACCATGGGACGTGAGAAAAGCTTTTTAATCGATACCGTTCCGAGCCTTATTCCGAGTATCAGCATACAAAGCGGAGTGGTCATTGTACCAAGAAGGGAAATACCGCCCGACAGAAGCTCGGGCATCCAGGTTTTCGCCCCAAAAACGAATAGAGGAAAGGCTATGATAAAACCTATCATTGAGGGATTGAGAATGGCTGATTTTACCGATACGTACTTCTTGTCCTTCGTCAGGCAGTATACGCCAACGGTAAAGAGCAGTATATTCATCGCGATGACGTAGATTGAGGAGTAGCACGTAACCTCGGGATTATCCGGCATGAGTGCCTTTATTATCGGCAGACCGAAAAAGCCTACGTTGCCGAATACCGAGCCTATGGTCAATATACGGTATTTGCTGTCCTCATATTTCTTTCTGAAAAGGAAAAACGGTATCATCATAAACAGAATCTGCAAAACCAGGACGATTACGAAGAACAGCCCCATATTTATGAGGTTTTCCGCCGAGAATTCCAGCGACATAAATGACGATATGATCATACAAGGCGAGCAGATATATACAAGGATAGTTGAAAGCGTTGACAGATGGTCTGCCGAAGCTTTTTTTACTTTGCAAGCAATAAAACCGGGGATAATGTACAGCAGTGTCAGCAGTACGTTTGAAAATGTAACCTCAAAACTCATTTACTAAGCCTTTCAATTTCGGAAAATCGTGTGAAGCCGTCCGCTTACGAACGCTCGGTGTCCTGCCGTTCATCCTCGGCGGTTGATATGTATTCTACCTTCATGGACAGGTATGCGAGAAAGCGTTTCCTTTTGATCGCCGACACTCTTGCTTCGAGCACGCCGATGTCTACCGCCTCCCACAAAAGCACCCACGCGGAAATCTCAATTACGGATGTCCAAATGGCATTTCCGATATGATAATCGTACAACAGCTCCGCCACAAGCACGAATATTCCGGCAATCCCCAAGAAAAAAGCTATCAGCAGATTTCGTTTTGCCTCCTGCTTGGAGGCAATATATTTTTGCATATAGTATTCCTTGATTGCATCCTTGTATATAACCCGCTCTCTGTCGTCAATGCAGTCGCTGTGGATCTGTAAGGTCAGTTCCTCGTTCGGGAGCACGGCACTGGTTTCGTTTTCAATAAAATCCGCTACCTCCGAGCTTATGACGGGTGTCTCGGTTTCCGAGAACTCCGACAGGAAATTACCGTCGTTTTTTACGTTCATCCGTATGATAACTCTGCCGCTTTCATCTCGCTTATGCCGTCTTTCTCTCATTTGACGGTCTGCCTCTTTTTTCGCTTCACGAAAAGTGTTTTTCATAACTCCTCCGTATGGATAAATCATATAAAAATTCTGACAGGGAAGAACCTTCCGAAGATGATAAAATATTATACAACACAAAGAGCTGAAATGTCAATCTGAAAGACGCGTTTTTGTGAAAGCATTTCGGCGATAAAGTCAGAGCGTAAGATAAGGCAGGAATACGCCGTCGGTTACAAAATTGCAAAAACATTGTTAAAAAATTATTTATTCTATTGCCAACCGTGTAAAATAGTGGTATAATTAAGCCAACAAAAATAAAAGTGAGGTTAAATGACCATGGCAAACAGAATAGTTTTAAATGAAACCAGCTACCACGGCGCAGGCGCGATTAAAGAAATCGTCAGCGAGGTTACGAGAAGGGGACTTAACAAGGCTTTCGTCTGCTCCGACCCCGATCTTGTAAAATTCAAGGTTACAGACAAGGTTCTTGATGTCCTGAAAGGGGCGAATCTTGCATACGAGCTTTACAGCAATATTAAGCCCAATCCCACTATTGAAAACGTTCAGACCGGTGTTGAGGCTTATAAGAAGAGCGGAGCCGATTACATAATCGCTATCGGCGGCGGTTCCTCTATGGATACTGCAAAGGCCATCGGCATTATCATCAACAACCCCGAGTTTGCGGACGTTCGTTCTCTGGAGGGCGTTGCTCCTACGAAGAAGCCCAGCGTTCCGATCATTGCAGTTCCCACAACGGCAGGTACTGCAGCTGAGGTAACAATTAACTACGTTATTACCGACGTTGAGAAGAAGCGTAAGTTCGTATGTGTTGACGTTCACGACATTCCCGTCGTTGCAATCGTTGACAGCGATATGATGAGCACAATGCCCAAGGGCTTGACCGCCGCTACCGGTATGGATGCTTTGACTCACGCAATTGAGGGCTATATTACCAAGGGCGCGTGGGAGATGACCGATATGTTCCACCTGAAGGCAATCGAGATTATCGCAAAGTCGCTTCGCGGTGCTGTTGCAAATGAGAAAGAGGGCAGAGAGGGTATGGCTCTCGGTCAGTACATTGCCGGCATGGGCTTCAGTAACGTTGGTCTCGGCATAGTTCACTCTATGGCTCACGCACTCGGTGCGGTTTACGATACACCTCACGGCGTAGGCAACGCTATCCTTCTTCCCACCGTTATGCGTTATAATGCAGAGGCTACCGGCGAAAAGTACCGCGATATCGCAAAGGCGATGGGTGTTGAGGAAGTTGACGCTATGACACTTGCAGAGGCTCGCGACGCTGCCTGCAACGCCGTTGCTAAGCTTTCCCTTGACGTCGGTATTCCTCAGGACCTGAAGGGTATAGTTAAGGAAGAGGATATAGACTTCCTTGCACAGTCGGCTATGGACGACGCTTGCCGTCCCGGCAACCCCAAGGATCCTACCAAGGAAGACATTATCGCTCTTTATAAGTCCTTGCTTTGATATTGTTGTATCAGCAATAATTTCGCCCCCTCCGCTTTTTACTTAGGAGGGGGCTTCGCAATCTTCTTTATGTATTTTCCTGAAGAATTGATTTACCTGATTGAGCTTGAAAGTCAGACTATTATCTGACACCTTGCCTTTAATTCTTCGAAGGGCTTATCGAAAACGCAGGCGTCTATTTTTTCGACCGATACCAGGCGGTAGAGTGACTCGGAGCCGAACTTCTCGCTGTCGCAGAGGAATACGGAGGTTTTCGCACGTTCAAGCATTAGGGCCCGGACGTAATTTTCCTCCGCAATAGGGTCGGAAATATACCCGTTCTTATCAAGGCTCTGCGCGGAGAAAAACAGAATATCCGTGTTTATTTCAGCGATGGCGCGATATGCCTGAGTGCCCGAGAGGACGGCAGAGCGGTTGACCGACTCACCGCCTATGCAGTGCGTTGTAATACCGTAATTTATCGCGTTTATCGCCGTCAGCATATTATTCGTAAAGACTATCATATCCTTGTGCTTTGCTATGTGGGGCAGAATGAAGCCTGCGGTTGACGACCCGTCCAGCATTATAGACTGACCGTCTCTCAGGAATACCGCCGCTTTTTTTGCGATTTGCCTCTTTTCAGCCGTGTTCCTCTCCATTCGGCTGATGAGCGGTACCGCATGATTTATCCCGTCAAAAACCGATGCTCCTCCGTGGGTTCTTTTTATCAGCGAAAGGTTTTGCAGGGTTGCAAGGTCGCGCCTTATGCTCGACTGGGAGGTGTAGGTCATTTCCGACAGATGCTCGACTGAAAGAAAGCCGTGCTCGTGTAATAGCTCGACTATTCGCTCTTGACGCTTTGTTATGCTCATATTATCCTCTTCTTTGCGCGTTTATAAAATAAATTTGCGCATTTACCTATTTTATCACCGGGTATTGCGTATTTTGCGCGCAAGTGGTAAGATAATTATATCATAAAAAAACTATAAGTCAATAATATACTGAAAGCAGGAGCAAAAAAATGAAGTTTTTTATCGATACCGCAAATGTCGAAGAAATTAAAAAGGCCAACGACATGGGAATAATCTCGGGAGTTACGACTAATCCCTCGCTTATCGCAAAGGAGGGCAGAGATTTCGTTGAGGTCGTTCACGAGATAACGTCCATCGTTGACGGTCCTATCAGCGCAGAGGTGATTTCACTCGATGCGGAAGGAATGATTGCCGAAGCAAAGGATTTGACCGAAAAAATTAACTGTAAAAATCTCGTCATCAAGATACCGATGTGCAAAGAGGGCTTGAAGGCGGTGAAAAAGCTCACTGAGCTTGGCGTAAAGACTAACGTTACGCTTATTTTCTCAGCGGCACAAGCACTTCTGGCAGCTGCGGCAGGCGCAACCTACGTCTCACCGTTTGTCGGACGGCTTGACGACATAGGAGAGAGCGGCATTGACCTCGTTGCAGATATAGCCGATATATTCGCAACACAAAACATAAATACTCAGATAATCGCCGCGTCTATCAGAAATCCGATGCACGTCGTTGATGCCGCAAGAGCCGGATGTGATATTGCGACGGTGCCCTATAAGGTGCTTGAACAGATGTTCAGCCATCCCTTGACAACAAAGGGAATTGAAAAATTCCTTAAAGATTGGGAGTCAATGGGAAAATAAATATACGTATTTAAGAATTTTCGCATAACAGAATAAAAACAGAGGCATTGTGTAACCGTTGACTCTCCGTTTTGTACGGAGTTGCGCACGGGCACAGTGCCTCTTTTGAATATAACAATAAGGGGTATAAAATCGTATTTACGCGCCGTACAGCACGTCAGCTTTCGATAAAGAGCCCGTCGTTATTGTAATATCCTAGTTCTGTGTCGTTTCCATCGTACAGCCTCGAATAATCGTCTACGCGATAGGTACTTTTAAAGCCGTTTTCGTCATAAAGATACCCGAATTCTCCGCGCGTATACTTTATGCCGTTTATTGTGTAAACGGTTTTCGTATTGCTTGAGGAGGAATTTGCCCAGCTCGCGGCGCCATGAAGAATTGCCGACGCAACGCTTGAAGCACTGAGCGCATTCATATCAACGTATCCGTCAGAATAAGTTATATCGCGGTTTCTGATTTTTTCTTTTTCGTTATCGCAAAACTCGACGTATTTGTCATAAATTTCGTCGTAGTCCTCTTCATAACTCTTCCGTTGGTTTTCATCAAGAGCACCGAAGCATTCGTTCAAAATCCTCATGGCACGGTGTGCCTCGGAAATATCGGACATTCCGAGACGGTTGTTCAGAACTGCTTCCAGATACTGCAAAGTCGCCCGAAGCTTCTCGCACGGATCGGGCATATACTTCACAACCTCTTCAAAAGCTGCCATAAACGCTTTTCTGTCATTCCAATCATCCTCGCAATAGTACGCGGTCTGGAGTAAGAAATTTGCGCGTGGATATGCGTATTTAACCGAAAAAACGCCGTAAGGGTTATAAAGCTCGCACTCCTCGTACTCCGCGCCTTTACCTGAATTTATCTTTCCACTGACATCGGAGAGCAAAGCCACCGCTTCCTTCAGTACGGAAATCGTGGTTTTTCCGTCCGCCTTTTCGTCATCTGTGTAAAGACCTAACAAGTAAGAGGCCTTGTACGATAAATAAGTACCGTCCTTTACTTTGCTCTTTTTTTCAAGAAATTCGCAGAGCTTAACGTATTGCTTTGATGAATCCAGAATAAAAGCATAAAAACCGTAGGCGGGAGCATATCCGCCGTTTACCGCCCGGCTCACCGTCTCTTCAAGTATGTAAGGGTCGGGGTTTGAATTCGGATGAACATTATCGTTGTATAAAAGTAACGCCTTGCAAAAGTGAGCCCGCGGACTTCCTAGCTCAGCAGCTTCACAGACCTTTTGAAAGCAGACGTCAAATCTCGACGCTTTATAATCGCAAAGTGCTTCGCTTAGCAGTTTGTCGGCACTCGGTTTTTTAGAAAAAAGTCCCATTTTCGTTTTCAGAGCTTTTGAACGAGCGTCGGGTTGATTTGATCCAAGGATCCATTTTCCTTGCTGATCAGAACGATGATTACCTTAAATGCATAATAAAGTCTTGCGGTTTTAAAAACCTTTTTGAGAAGCTTGCACTCATCTTTCGTTGCGTTGCCCTTTTTCCATTTCGCGCCGGTGAGAGCATTGATTTTAACGAACTCTCCGTCGCGAACCCCGAGCAGTCCGCCCGCAAGCCCGAGATTCATCGGAGTCATTTTGATTTTACCTTTGGTCAAGGCAAGTACCTCTTTCGTGTCCTCGATCATCTTGTCAAGTTCAAGCTGACTGAATTGGGTGTGATCGGTCTCGGAAAGGTCGATAAAACGATAGTTGCTTTTGTCAAATTTTCTCATGTAAGTCTCTCCTCCAAAATATTTTTTCGGTGTTCCGCCTTTGATTTTTTTTTGCGGAATTAAAAAGTGCGGCAACCGAAGTTACCGCACCGAAAAACGCAAACTCCGATTGCTGCTACACAAAACCGGAAACATATGGGATAATGATATCCGACATACTACTCACCCGTTGGAATTTGCGCTTTTTCCAAATTCGCTGATGAACAGTATGTCTAAAAAAGGGTATAATATTCCCTCTGAAAAAAGAAAAGACCATTAGCCCATAATGTATATTCGATTTTGTGTAGCATAGTTATTGTATCACTATTTGAAGGAAAATACAAGTATTTTTTGAAAAAAATGCTTTTCAAATAAATATCCCCCGCGTTTTACGGGGGAATATTTACTATCGTGTCGCTTTATCGCTATTATTTAGTTTAACGATCTTCTTTTTCGAAGCGCAGCATCGGTATAAATCGACGCCTCGTGTACCGTAATCCCGCGCTATATTTCCAAAGGTTTTGTATGCGGGCACACCAATGGAAGATTCTTTTTTATCGGACACGCCCATTTTACGGCATTTTTTATTATTTTCTGCACGTTTTCGTTATGAAACGCACTGTTTGTTTCGTGTCCGGGCTGGAAATAGAAAATCTTACCGTTGCCTCTTACCCACGTACAGCCGGAGCGGAAAACCTCACCGCCGTTGAACCAGCCCATGAAGATTGTTTCCATCGGTTCCGGGATGTCGAAGGGCTCGCCGTACATCTCCTCGCAGTCAAGCACGAAGGTCTCGTCTATGCCTTCCGCAATGGGGTGATTGGGCTTTATTGTCCATATACGCTCTCTTGCTCCGTCTCTCCATTTGAGCGTGCAGGACGTACCGGTGACCCGTCTGAAAATCTTTGAATAATGACCGGAATGGAGAACTATCAGTCCCATACCGGACAGAATATAACTATGTACCCGTTCTACGATCTCGTCCGGCACTTTTTCATGAGCCATGTGTCCCCACCAGACTAGCACGTCCGTCTCTTTCAGCACGTCGTCTGTCAGACCGCACTCCGGGTCATCAAGCGTTGCCGTGCTAACCTCCACGTCATCCGATTTCAGAAATGATGCGATATATCCGTGCAGACCTCCGGGGTATAACTCGGTTATACGCGGTGTTTCCTTTTCGTGCAGATTCTCGTTCCAAACCAATACTTTCATAAAAATCTCCTATTTCAAAGTATTATTACAGACAATTATATTTTAGTTGCTCCTTGCGGGAGAAAACCTTTGAATTTATTTTAGCACACAATTAAAAAAATGTCTACACCTATTTCACATAATCAACAATTTAGCACACATACTATCACAGAGGTGATGAAATGAAGTCGATTTGGAATATTACGGCAGAGTGCCCGCATTTTGAGAGTCTGAACGGTGATATAGACGTGGACGTTCTTATCGTCGGTGGCGGAATAACGGGTATTTTATGTGCCTATATGCTACACGAAGCAGGCGTAGACTATGCACTTATTGAGGCGGATAAAATATGCAAAGGGATAACGCAAAACACCACGGCAAAAATAACTGTCCAGCACGGAATGATTTACGACAAGCTTATCCGTGAATTCGGAACCCGAAAAGCGAGGCTGTATTACGAAGCCAACGACAATGCGCTGGGTGAATACCGCAGGCTCTGTGCAGGGATTGACTGCGATTTTGAGGAGAGCGACGCTTATCTCTATTCAACTGACAGCAAGAGCAAAATAGATAAAGAAGCTGTTGCATATCAAAAAATAGGGATTAAAGCGGAGCAGAAAATCGATTTGCCGCTTCCGTTTCCTGTTGCGGGCGCGTTATGTGTCAAGGCGCAAGCACAGTTCAACCCACTGAAATTTTTATACGAAATTTCGAAGAATCTACGGATTTACGAGGGGACGAAAGCTATTGAGTTTGCCCCCGGTGAAGTAACAACCAATCGGGGAAGGGTACGCGCGAAGAAAATCATTATTGCCACGCATTTCCCAATCATCAACAAGCACGGCTTGTATTTTGTTAAGATGTATCAACACCGTTCCTACGTGCTGGCATTGAAAAATGCTCCAAAACTTAATGGAATGTATATTGATGAAAACAAAAAGGGGCTTTCCTTCAGAAACTACGGTGAGTATTTACTTCTCGGCGGCGGAAGCCATCGCACTGGCAAAAAGGGCGGAAACTGGCGCGAGCTTGAAGAATTTGCCGCCGAGCATTACCCGGGGGCGGAGGAAGTATGCCGTTTCGCCACGCAGGACTGTATGACGCTTGACGGCGTTCCGTACGTCGGCAGATATTCGCGTGGTTCCGATGACCTTTACGTTGCAACAGGCTTTGGCAAGTGGGGGATGACCTCATCCATGGTGGCGGCTATGATACTGCGCGACGAGATGTTGGGAAAACAAAACCCTTACGCTGAGGTTTTCTCTCCCTCGAGGAGCATACTAAGACCCCAGCTTGCCTTGAACGTTTTTGAGACGGCAGTAAACCTTCTGACTCCAACCGCGCCGCGCTGTCCGCACCTCGGCTGTGCGCTGAAATACAACAAGGCAGAGCACACCTGGGATTGCCCGTGTCACGGCTCAAGATTTACGGAAAGCGGAAAGCTGATTGACAATCCCGCCACAGATGACATTTGAAATTCATAAACAATTTACTATTTTTGTCTGTGTTGAGATATTGATAATCATTCACTATTATTTTGTAAAACAGAACAGGAACAGTATGCCTGAGCACTCTGTTCCTGTTTTTCCATTTACCTGAAGTTGTTTTTAATTCTTGAATCGGTAATTCTCAATTTTGTTTTTTTGAAAACAAGGGTAAATCTGCGATTTTTGAAAGCAAGGGTAAAATCAAACCTCCTACGGTATTTCCGAGAACTGCCGCCAATTCAAAGGTTAATATCTTAGCATCGAAAATTCCGGACACGCCAAAGTAAAACATATCGGCAATTGAGTGCTCAAAGCCGCACAGTATAAATACGGGTATGCAGAAAATAATGCCCAGCGGTGTTTTCTTTTCCTTGTAAATCTCAACCGCGGTATACATCAGCACTCCGCAAAAAACAGCTCTGATTAAGGTAATAAAAAAGCTTTGTTCGAGCTTTGCCGTGCACATTATGTAGGCTTTTTCAATGAAATTCGGAAGTGCAAAGCTTATTAACATGCCAAGCAAAAAGGTAACGACAAGATTGGCAGCCAAACCCACTGACAAGCTTAAGATATTGCTTTTTGAAAAATCGTTTGCCAAATATCCGATTTTACCGGTAAACAAATAAAAACCTAAATAGCAAATGCAAAGCAACGCAACGCTGAAAAGAACCGCGCCCACATATATATTGTCGCAAGCTAAAAAAACACTGCCTCCGACAGAAATCATTATCCCGGCACTCACAGCGCCCAATACCGTCTTTACCATGTTATGTTTTCCTTTTGAAATTTCTGTGGTTTAATTATACCACTTTGCTTCAAAAATTGCAACCTATTTAATTTTTCCGGCATAACTTCATTTCCCGAAGGCGACTTCATTTTCGTCCTCCGGTGTTGCCGTTGTCTTGTTTAGGCTTTGCATAACGCTTGTAAACGAAACAATGCAATATTCTGTGTCGTGATTCCGGGGAGGTCCGCTATTCTTGATTATGATTTTTCATTAAAAAATAATTGAATATTTTTTTTACATCTTTACCGTCTAAAAATGGATATAATATGCTCATTTCTACGTGTTGGTAGTTGCCTTTAATGTACTCGTCAACCAATTCGGATAAACATTTTTTTGAAACAAACGGTGCAACGGTTGCTAAAGGTATGTTGTCTGTATTCTCTTCGATTACGAGCTTCATGAATAATGCATCACAATCGCTTGTATCCATAAATTGCATAATTGCAACTAAGTTTATATCTTTATACCGTTCATCGCCGCTTAATATTTCATTTACCAATTCGTGCAGATCCTCTTTATCCATAAACGGTAATGCGGCAATCAGATTAGAATTCTTCGAATTTTTCTTTTTGACAAACACATTCCCAAATGCTTTACCCAAAATATCACCGTAATCTTTGCCTAAATGTATGTTTTTGCCGTTGATTTTTATCTTAATCGGTTCATCGTCTTCATTTTCATCATTGCCTTGTTCATCAATTAATTCATCGATTTTATCTTCCATTTCAGATAATTCATCTTCAATCGCATCTAATCTGCTTTCCAGAGCATCAGCCGGTAAAGCCTGATACCCTTCAAGCTCTTTTTTGATTTCTTCCAGTCTGGATCCGAATAACCATTTATCGCTTCCTTCTAAGCCGTCAAGCTCTTCCATTATTTCTTCTATATCATCATAAAGCTCATCTATTCTTTCGGTTAATTCTTCACGCTCCTCTAATTCTGCTTCGAAGTCTTCTTTCTCATCATCACCGGTGAAGACTAATTCATGCTTATCCCGATAAGCTAACGCTTCTTCATAACTGATTGGTTCATATACTGCTTTTCCGTTAAGCATTACTTTTTTTAAAATCATATCATATCTTCCTTTCTTAAAAAACTGTGTTCTTCCGGAGTTAATTTAGGATATAACTCATTCATGTTTTCTTCTAATCTTCCTTCTTTTATAGCCTTTAAAACCATCATTCTTTCAATAGGAGAAAATTGATAGAATACTTCAGAAAGATTAGTTTTTATTTTACCGTCTATAACACTTTGTACTATGTAAAGTCTATTTCGACCTTTGAATATATCATTTTCATCTACGTATACTTCATCATTTAAACATAGCAGTTCTTCAAATGTTACTTGAAACAATTCACATAGTTCCAACAATACGTCTATTGAGGGGACACCTGCTCCATTTTCCCATTTGCTGACCAGTTGTCTTGATACAAAGAGTTTTTCGGCAATATCATCTTGTGTTAGATTTTGTTCTTTTCGATATTTTGTTATTTTGGATCCAACTTTAACAAAATCAATCATTGCTGTCTACCTCCTTACGATATTATTTTAAAGCACGGCCTTTTAAAAGTCAAGCCACTGATAGTTGCGTTTTCAGTGTTTCGAGTCGAACGCTAACATTTTTATCACGCCGAAAGGCGTGGATATCAGCAACACGAAGTGTTGTATATCACCAAGGCGTAAGCCTTGTATATCATCAAGCCGACAGGGGATACACGCTATTGCGTGATGATATCCAGCCCCATAGGGGCTGATGATATGCACCGCACTTCGCGCGGTGATGATATACCAAGCCTGTCGGCTTGGATAATAATAAAAATCCACCCGTGAAAACGGGTGGTATTTCATTTTCGGGTAAAACCC
>CAZBQN010000004.1:0-101203 GCA_964494135.1 uncultured Ruminococcus sp.
TGGCTGGGGAATAGGGATTCGAACCCCAACAAACAGAGTCAGAGTCTGTCGTGCTGCCGTTACACAATTCCCCAATCGTATTTTGGACGGTTTATATTCTAACACAGCAAACTCGGTTTGTCAAGTGCTTTTTGAAAAGTTTTTCCGGAATTGAGCAATTAGCAATCAAATGAACCGCGCATTAAAATCCGGCGTATACTGTCGGTCATTTGACTGTCAAAAAACAGCACCGTCTTTATTGTCAACGTCGACGCTAATTTTTATCCGCTTTTTTGTAAAAGCGGTTGGTGCATACCCTGTTCGTAACACTCCGTGCCGCCAAGCAGTCCATACTTTTCCTGAAATCCGAAAAAATCAACACCGTCCACGTTTTCGGCTATCCAAAATTCAAAATTGGTGACCGACGGCGACAGGTCATAATTTTATCAGCCGTCATCAAAGCCTACCGATATCAATCTCGCGCTTACGAACTCAACCGTGACGGTGCCTTGATACGAAACGTACTTCTTTATCTTACCGTAAAGAGTCACGGTGTCACCCACACGAGGTGGGTTTTCCATGGCGTCAAAGCGTGTCGCACCGTCCTCGGAATACAGGCCGAAAACGAAAAAGGTATTCCCCTCCCCGTCTGAGAGCAGCATATTTCCGTAGGTCATATTCTGTATTTCAACGACCGTGCCCGAGGAGTAGTACTTATCATCTCCGGTATCGGCGTTGTCGCTGAGAGTTTTCCCGTATTCGGTAAGCTCCGCGAAGGTGTAATACCTGTCGGGGACAAGTGCCTCGGCACCTCCGCCCTGAGTATTGTCACCGAGCCCGCCTTCTTTTATATATTCCGCCATCAGGTCTCTTGCATATACGCCTTCATCGTAATACTCAACGACTGTCAGGCGGTTTGGAGCGTAATTGTAGTTGTAGGAGTCTGCTATTATGTAGTAGGTCGCATCAGGGTCAATGTTGTCCTTCACCGACAGTCCGTATTCGGTGTAGGTCATAAAATAGCTCGTGTTATTTACGTACCTGTTCAAAAGTGTTTGCCCCGAAAGACTGCAAAGAGCCAGACGGTTGTTGAAGGGGAACAGCATATAAAGGTCGCCGTAGGTGACACTTCCCGAGCTGAGATACCCGGGTGAACGGCAGGACAGATATCCGCCGCCGAGGACGACGTCGTATTCGCTCCATTCGGTCGTTGCGAGGCTTGCGTAAAGCTCGGAGATAAGCACCCTCAGAGAATTGGCGTCCAGATATTCCCGGTTGTTGCCGAGGATTTGGTTCACCTTGGAGGTTTGCTCGGAATATTCATTCCACAGTTCGTCAACGATGTCGCTGGGCTCGCTGGACGCCATCTCGCTGTGGTATACGGTTTTTGCGGCAGTGACGGTGTGACTGCCGCTTACAAAATTGTAGGATACGACGGCACAGGAAAGCCCGTTTCGGTTATCTCCGCCGCCCTGAAGGTGGTAAATCCCCCAGCTGTCCTTTTCCACGTATCTCTGGTGTGTATGTCCTTCAAACACGATGTCAATATATCCGCCGGAGGAAAGCGAGGAATCGTAGTCTTCACTGTCCGAATGTAATGACAGAACTATGAAATCCGCGCCCTGAGTGCGAAGAGCGTCGGACTCGTTTTTAATGAGCTGCGTGAGCTGGTTGCCGGTCTTGAAGTAATAGCCAGCGCTCATATCCGATGAAATAGAGGAGTAGCAGTCACCGATAGCACCGATAAAGCCTATCTGCACCTCGCCGAGATCGACTATAACCGATGACTGACAGAAATCAGCCTGCTCGTTTGTCTCGGAGTCGTATATGTTGATTGCCAGGAAAGGGAACTCCGCCAGCTCCAGGTTCTCGCTTATATGTTCGCCGCCCCAGTCAAACTCGTGATTTCCTATAGTCATGAACTCAAAGTCCAGGTAATTCATCCACTCGGTCATGATTTTTCCGTAAGTAAGCCCGGACTCCGCAGTGCCCTGCCACATATCTCCGCTGGAGAAGATGACGGTGTTGGGATTTTCCGCTCTGGCATTCATCAGGTAGGTCGTCATCTCGTCAACACCGGGCTGAGAATCGCTGTCAGACAGCTTTCCGTGCAGGTCGTTGATACCGAAAAGGTTGAAGATGACGATTACCGACGCCGAGCAGTCGTCACAGCTACCGTTGTTGTCATCATCCCTGTGGCTGCAGGTACCGTTGTCGCCAGCACCGTTGCCGCCCGTACCGCCGCCCGTGTTGTCGGTTATCCCCGGATTTGTCCCGGTGCAGGCAACCAATGACATTGCCGAGGCTGCCAAGAGCAGAATAACGACAAGCATGGATATTATTTTTTTCATCTTCCGTCTCCTGAGGCAATATTTTATCATTATTTAATTATATACTGCGTAACGTTAAAAGTCAATACGTCAGGCGTGGATATGAGAACGCCTGATTTGATTGATTGGACACATTGGTACATAAGTCAATTCGCTGTTGAATTTTGAATAATTTTGTGTTATAATTATAATTGATGGAAAATTGCCTACTGACAGGCAGCCGGGGCACTTCGTCGCCCACGGTACGTATTTTAAAGAATGGAGACAGCAAAAGTGCCGAATTACGAGAAGCTCTCACAACAGATAAACGAGCAAATTGAGCTGTCACGGAAAACCGGAGTTTACAACGACGTGTCATTCCCGGACAGCAGGGCTGTCAGACGGCATAATCTTGCCAAGGATACTGCCTCCGTCTGGCGTCCAACCTTCGTGCATGATATTGACAAAATAATGCACTGCCCTTATTACAACCGCTATACAGACAAAACGCAGGTGTTCTCGCTCTGCAAAAATGACGATATAACGCGCAGAAGTCTGCACGTACAGCTGGTGTCCCGTATTTCACGCACCATAGGCTCGGTGCTTCATCTCAATCTTGACTTGATTGAGGCAATTGCCCTGGGACACGACATCGGACATCCGCCCTTTGCCCATACCGGCGAGAAATATCTGGACGAGCTGTATTTCAAAAATACCGGACTGCACTTTTGCCACAATATACAATCCGTGCGAGTGCTGGACGGAATATTTCCGTACAACATCAGCCTGCAGGTCCTGAACGGAATTCTTACACACAACGGCGAGCTGGTATCCGAGGAATATCATCCTCAGCCGCTGGAGGACTTTGCCGAGTTTGACCGTGCCGTAAAAAGATGCAGTGAAGACAGAGATTTTATGAACCGGCTCATGCCCTCAACGCTGGAGGGTGTGGTGGTCCGACTGTCCGACGTTATTGCCTACCTTGGGAAGGACAGGCAGGATGCCATGCGTGCAAAAATCGCGGAGGAGAGTCTTTTCATCAACCGCGACATCGGCTCCATAAACGCGGAGATCATCAATAATCTCATAGTCAACGTCATTGAGAACAGCTACGGCAAGCCTTACATCAAGCTGGACGAAAAGCATTACAAGGCTCTGCAAAAATCAAAAGCCGACAACTATCGGCTGATTTACAACAACGCCGCCGCATATTCCGGGCTCGACACAACGGTGAAGCCGATGATGGCTGAAATATACGGACAGCTTCTCTGCGACCTGAAAGCGGGCAGAAAGAGCTCCCCCGTCTTCACCCACCACATAGATTATATCAACGGAGCGCATTATACGCGAGAGAAGCCCTACGAGGAGTCCGAATACAATCAAATCGTCGTTGACTATATTGCCAGCATGACCGACGATTATTTTATTGAACTGCACGGCTATATGTTCCCCGACAGCAATTTACACGTGGAATATAAAGGCTATTTTGACTAGAGCGAAAGGAAAACCTATGTTTGAACAAATTTTAGAGTATATTGAAAAATACGACACCATAATAGTTCACCGCCATAAAAACCCCGACGGAGACGCCATCGGCAGTCAGATAGGGCTGAAGCATCTCATTCTTGCAAACTACGAGGGAAAACGGGTGTACGCCGTAGGAGACGCTCCCGGGCGGTATTCATTTATGGAGGACAGCACACCGGATGAAATTCCCGACGGCACGTACGAAGGGGCGCTGGCGATAATAGTCGACACCTCTGCCTCAGCACTTATAAGCGACGGCAGATATACCACAGCCGACAGGGTCGTACGCATCGACCATCATCTGTTCTGCGAAAAAATCGCGGACTGCGAGGTTGTCGACACCTCCTACGAGAGTTGCTGCGGTCTTATCGTATCGCTGGCACAGGAGGCAGGCTGGACGATGACAGAGAGTGCCGCAAAGCTGTTGTACACCGGCACGGTCACAGACTCGGGACGCTTCCGCTATGATTCCACAACTCCCGATACCCTTCGCCGCTCGGCATATCTACTGGAGGCAAAGGTTGACACGGGTGACATCTACCGCAACCTTTACGCAGACGATTTCTCCAATTTACTCACGAGAGCGCAGTTCTTACTCAAGGTTAAATTCACCGAGCACAACGTGGCGTACATCTACACGACTAAGGAAGAGGTAAAAGAGCTTGGCTTAGATACCTTTACAATTTCGCGCGGTATGGTCGGCGTTATGTCCGAGATACGGGGCGTAAATATATGGGTCAACTTTACCGAAACCGAGGAGGGCGTTTTGTGCGAGCTTCGCTCCTCTCTTTACAACATAAACAAAACCGCCGTCAAATACGGCGGAGGCGGACACGAGAAGGCGAGCGGTGCCACAGTTGCTGACAGAGCCGCCGCCATGGAGATGCTGAAGGATCTTGACAAGCTTGCGGAGGAAAAAAGATGAGCATGGAACAGAAAAGAAAAATCCTTGAAAAAATCAAGGAGTACAACAAAATCATTATTTTCAGACACACGCGTCCCGACGGTGACGCAGTAGGCTCTACTAAGGGACTCAGAGAAGTACTGCGCCTGACATACCCGGAGAAGGACGTGCGTTTGATAAACTGCGACTACTGCGATTATATGGCATTCCTCGGTGAGGAGGACGGTCAGGTGTCGGACGAATTCTACGCCGATGCTCTGGGCATAGTAATTGACACGGGTACCACCGAGCGCATCTCAAATCAGAAATACGCGCTCTGCCGCGAGCTTATCAAGATAGATCACCATATAAACGTACAGCCCTACGGCGACCTTATGTGGGTAGAGGAAGAAAAGTCCTCTTCCTGCGAGATGATTGCCGAATTCTGCGACACGTTCAAGGACGAGCTGGTCATGAGTGAGAAGGCGGCTACCTATATCTACACCGGTATGGTGACCGACTCCGGGCGCTTCCGCTTCCGCTCCGTATCCGGCGATACCCTGCGCTACGCAGGCGGATTACTCGACACGGGTGTGGACACGGACACTCTTTACGCCCATTTGTATATGAAGGAATTTAAAGAGCTGAAGTTCCAGGGCTACGCATATAAGAAGATGAAAATCACCGAAAACGGCGTGGCGTATCTGTATATTACAAAGGCGATGAAGAAGAGATTTCACCTTTCAAGCGAGCAGGCAAGTGCCGCGGTTTCCTATATGGATTCCATAAAGGACAGCCTTATCTGGCTGGCGTTCATCGAGGGTGACGACGGTGATATCCGAGTGCGCCTGCGCTCCCGATTTGTGACCGTAAATTCTCTTGCTGAAAGATATCACGGCGGCGGCCACGCCTGCGCCTGCGGTGCTACGGTACACAGCAAGAAGGAAGCAATGACACTGGTCGGCGAGGCGGACAAGCTGCTGGGCGAATATAAGAAAAGCAACGAGGGCTGGCTATGAGAATTCTGATTACCAACGACGACGGCATAGACTCCCCTTCCCTTGCGGCTCTTTCAAAATGGACGGAGAAACTGGGTGAGGTTACCGTAATCGCCCCCAAGGTAGAACAGAGCGGAAAAAGCCACGCCATTGACTTTCACCGCGAGATTGAAATAAGAAAGCAGGAGATTTACGGGGGTAAGGAAGCGTATTCCGTAGATTCCACTCCTGCCGACTGCGTCAGATTCGGAGTGCTGGGCTTAAAGGAGAAATTCGACCTGGTTCTCTCCGGAATAAACAACGGCTATAATCTGGGCTGTGACATCGTCTATTCGGGCACTATCGGCGCGGTTTTTGAGGCGGCGCGGCTGGGTATTCCGGGAATTGCGCTGTCCACCTACTTCGGCCCCTTTGAGGGGGCGGCGGCAAGCCTTGACAGAATTTTTGACTTTTTTAAAAAGCATCGGCTGATGGAGCTGTGCAGTCATTATAACGTCAATATCCCCCCTGAAAATGACGGCTTTCGCATCACACGCCAGGGTGGGATCTATTACACCGATGAATTTATAGACCAAGGCAACGGAATGTTCAAGCAGGTCGGCAGTCAGATGCGCTACGACAGCCTGGATCCCCACTGCGACATTGCCGCAATAGGCGAGGGATGCATCTCGGTTACGCCTCTGTTGTTTGACAGGACGAACACCTCGGTATTCGAAAAGCTCAAAGGACGGGTTTGACCGTACGGATAAATCACTTTTGCGGAGATTTTCTCTTTAAATGAAAAGAATAGTTTGCATAATACTGCTTCTCGCCTTCACTCTCTCAATGTTCGCGTCCTGCGACGTAAAGCTGGCGACAAAGCTTGAGATAACAGACGGCGACGCGGTGAAGCTGACTGTCGGCGAGGAAAAACAGCTGTCGTACAAAAAAGACGGCGCGCTAACCTCAAGACCCGAATGGACGGCGTCAAACGGAAATATCAGCATTACCGAGGGAGGCGTCGTCAAAGCTCTCGTCAAGGGTATGGCAATAGTCACTCTGACGTCGGGAGAGCTTTACGATAATATCGTAATAGTCGTAGTGGAGCCGGAAGCTCCCGATCCCGAACCGGAGCCTGAGCCGGAACCCGAGCCTGAGCCTGAGCCGGACCCTGACCCCAAGCCTGAGCCTGAGCCGGACCCTGACCCCGACGATATAGATATTCCCGACGACAAGTACATATATATGACCGCCGAGGAATTCTATTCAAACTACACCCCGGCTATAAACCTAGAGGATGCCCTGCTTCGCTCTAAGGAAGGCTTTATGTCGGGAAGTATAACCGTCCACTCTGCCCTGCCCGACATTTCGGATTATCAGCCTACCTATATGGGTAAGCTCATTCGCAACACCGCGGCATTTTACTCTGACAACGGACAGACCTACACGGTCATCAACGCCTACGGCGAGATCGTTATGAGAATATTCTTAGGCGGCGGATATATTACGCTTGAGGAGGTTGCGGCATACGTCTACGCCTTCGGAGATATCCCTGCCAACTACGATCCCGACAGAGACAACAAAACCGTAGCCAAGGGCGACAGAGCCGAATGGGGAGAATACGTCCGTCTTAACAACAGCGTATTCTCGGGAGATACTTCAAGATACCCGAACGAGCCCGAGCTGCCTAACATCTCCGGCTGCGGAGGAAGCTACACCTACCGCGAGATAGACATTGGTACGGCGAGCTATAATAACGGAACAAAGATAACGCGGGGTACGTGCCGTATCGTATACGCCCACAGCGAAGGCGGTCGACAGCTGTCCGCAGATGAAAGATACGTCTTTTACACCTCGAACCACTACTCGGATTTCAGAGAATACCTGAATTACTACGGCGGTTGGGGCGAAATCTTCGGTGACGATACCGGCGGAGGGGTACCCACAGACTACCCCGAGGTTTACCGCGCCGATATTACCTCAATTTCCAAGGCGTCAGGTGTCGCTGTTATAGAAGTCGTGATTATTATTGACAAGCAGGGTATTTTGGCATAATTGCTTTGAATTTTACAGTCCTTTTTAAAAACGCCGGGAAGCATTCGCTTCCCGGCGCCTTCTTTATTTAAATGTTCAAAATCTCTTGATTGACCTCAATTATTCTGCAACGTAGGTAATCACTACGTTGGATACTCTGGTCTGGTTAGCAGACATATTGCAAGAAATTTCCGTTGCGGGTGTAGCGAGCGTCAAAGTAACGATGTTTCCATCTGCAACTGCGGTGTAACCTTCAACTGCATTCAGCGATGTAACAAGTGCGCTTGCATAAGTTGAACCGGTTGTAGTGATAACAACCTTCGAGATTGTACCGCTCTTTGCAGTAATTACCATATTGGAATTCTTATAAAGTCTGTGATGGTCAGTATAATCAACTGTTATGGGGCTGGAATTTGCAGTCTTTTCATTGGTAAAGGTGAATATGTCATTTTCCCAAGAGATTGCAGTGCTGTCGCCGTTAAGCGTACCTGCGCTTGCAGCTATGTTCATGCTGCTGGTAGCAGCGGAAACGTTCTCACCGTATACGGGGCAATTGCCGTCTTCGTCTGCCGTGCCGTGACCGAGAGCCTCACCGCTGGTTGCTCCGCAAACCTTACAGGTTGCAGGCTCGGTGCAGGTTGCAGGTGCATAGAAGTCATCACAGCTGTGCTGACCGTCGATAGTTGCGGTTGCGCCTTCTGCAATCTGCTTTGCTCCGTTATAGCTGCCAACCGCGCCGGTAATTGTAACGAGGTCGCCGAGTGCAACCTGGCTAGTAAGCTTGTAAACATAAAGCTCGTTAGTACCGTCGGTAATAGTAATGCTCATATTGCCGTTACTATCGCTCCAAGCATAGTTGATCTTGCATACCGCACCGGAAACGATTACAAGTGTGCCGTCTTCAAGCTCTACTGCCTCGGCAAGAGTAACTTCAACAGGTGTGGGATCGGGATCGGGTGTGGGATCTCCACCCTCTGCAGCTGCAATCTCTGTAACCATAAGGTTGAGATATTTACCGCTGCCTGCGATACCCGTTACATAACCCTTTACAACAACCGCACTGCCGTCAAGAACAGTTGCTGCTGTCTTAAGGTCATCGGGCAGATAGGTAAGGCTTCCTACAAGAGTTGCTCCGTCAACGGTAAGGTTGAAGTAGTTGCCGCTTACGGTAAGGGTACCTGTGATCTGTACGTAGTCAGCCTTCAGGTTTGTACTGTATCCGTCAACTCCCGCAGCGTCAAGCACGATGGGAGTAGGATGTGTAACGGTAGTCGCACTACCCTTTGTCCAAGTAGAATCGCTGCCGAACTGAACCATACCGCCATATGTCGAAGTAGGTCCCGTAAGAGTAAGGGTGTCGCCTACTGCTACTTCGGGAGCTTTGTTCATAAAGACGAGGATTATGCCGGTATCGTCTTTAAGAAGGAAGCTTTTTGCATTTATTGCAATTACAACACCCTGTGCCTTATGAGTACCTGCAGTACCTGCGATGATATCTGCTATACTTTCAACGTCAGCAGGCTCGGGATCGGGTGTGGGATCGGGGTTTTCACCCTTAGTGAGAGTGATGAGCCATGCGTTCTTAAGCTGAGCAGTACCGTTGTACTGACCTACGACGGAGAGAACCTTGATGGTGTCGCCGACCTGAGGCTTTTCTGCCAGAGCGTCGTATCTGAGAGAACCGTCAGCAGAGTACAGACCGTAGATAAGAATGGAATTACCTGCTCCGTCGTCTATGTACATATTACCGTAGGTAGTGCTGGTAATATTGGTAATAACACCTTCAACGAAATACTTTTCAACGGTGTAGGTGTTGTGCTCTTTAGCTGTGCCCATCTCGGCAGCCTCGGAAATAGTGAGCGTTGCGGGAGCGCTGATTGTGATATTGAATTCCTGTGTATCAGTCTCGCCTCCGAGAGTGAAGGTAGCCTTAACGGTGATAGTACCTGCCTCGGTGGGAAGTGCCGCAACGACAACGGTCTTGCCGTCGGTCATGGTCGCAAGAGCGGTGGTGCCTACGATTTCCCAGGATACGACGACGTCGCTGTGGGTAGTACCTGCTATGGGAAGCACGGTTTCGCCCGCAACGTTGATGGTCTTGATAACGTCAAGATTATCCTTCTCGTATGCAACCTTCTCAGCGTCTGTCCAAACCTTGTCGGTCTTGGAGATGAGCCATGCATTCTTGAGCTGAACGGTACCGTTGTACTGACCTACGATGGACATTACTCTGATGGTATCGCCAACCATAGGTTTGTTCTCCAGCTTGTCAAATCGAGTCTGACCGTCTGCGGAGTACAGACCGTAAATGTAAACGGAATTGCCGTTTTCATCCTCTATGTACAAATTACCGTAGGTGGAGTTGACAATATTCGTAATCACGCCTTCAACCAGATACTTCTCAACGGTGTAGGTGTTGTGATCCTTAGCTTCACCTATTGCAATAACGTCAGCAATAGAGGTAAGCTCGGTGGGATCGGCGGGACCATCGGTGGGCTTCATTGCTTCGCCTGCTTCTTTAGTGATGAACTGAAGCGGGAACTGCTCAACACCGGTGTTCTCTGCGGTGTAGTAGCTTGCCTCGGAGATGCAAAGGGTCTCATAAGTGCTGTACGTGCCCATTGCGAAATCGATGTTGTTGGCGACGTCGGTGGTAGACGTGTTGATAGTGGTGTACCAAGCGTTGATGTCAGCCTTGTACTTGAACACGCTTGCATTATCAGCGGAGAGCGCGATAACCTTATCGAACTTGCCTTCTTCACCTGCTCTGGGAGAAGCGGTAGCGAGCATATACATCTTTACGTCGGAAACGACGGTGTAGATCTTGTATCCGCCCTCAACGACTTCAACGTACCAGTCGGGAGCTGCCTTGGGATCGATATTGGTATTGAGATACTTGCCGCTCGATGCTTCCGCGGTAATGAAAAGAACCTTTCCAATACTCTTCTGATCCATGAAGAGCTTGTATGCGGTGTTTGCAACAGGCTCGGTTACCACACCGGCAATTCCTGCTTCGTATACTGCGAGAATTCTCTTCATAGTATACTGAGAAGTATTTCCATCAGCATCCTTAACGGTTGCGGTGATGGTGTAAGTGAACTCCTCTGCGTTCTCATCGGGAAGATCAACTACGTAGAAACCGGTCTTCTCATCAAGATTGATGGTAATCTTGTCGGTGTCGACGGTGTAGCTTACATCAAAGCTAACACCTTCAATCTGGACCTTTGCTACGAGGTTGTAGTCCTTCTGAGTTTTCTTGTTTTCGTCGTCCTTGTAAACAGACTTGAAATATTCAAATGCCTGCTCAAGGGTTGGTCCTTCGGGCTCGCTGGGTCCGCCGCATGCTACGAGGGTGAACAACGTAGATACGCAAAGCGCGATGACAAGAAGAACTGCCAAAAACTTTTTCATAATAACTTCCTTTCTTATGTTTTTTTAAAAAGTTTTTCAGTATTTATTTTTCAAAGGGGCGAGGGGAAGACCTCCCCCTTTTAAAAACCGTATTTCTGCCCGTGGGCAGTTTTTTGAATATCAGCTCCAAATAATGAGCGGTGCACCGTAAAGTGTCACCCGTTTTTAATCTGTAATCTCATTGATATCAGCTATCGAGAATACCTTGACCTGATATACGCCGTTGAAAACGTCAACCACTCCGCGAACGTTAATCTTCTCGCCGATGCGGAAGACGTCCTGAGTAATCGTCGCTCCGTTTGCATCCCTGAGTACGATGGTACGGACAACTATCTCTCTGCCGCTGCCGTCAACGCAGGTGATGGAGATAGCGCCTTTATTGGAGCCGCTGACAGTCGTGTATAGATCGGTTATTGTAAGATTTTTTACCGCTACGGTACTGTGCAGCTTGAGAAAACCGACGTCAAAGGTCTCTGTGACGAGAATTTCTTCACCGTCCTCGTCAGTCTCGGTCTTTTCAACGTCAACCCTTCCGTTAAGAAGCGTATTTACGTCCATCTCCTCGTATGCCGCGCTGTGTCCTTCGGAAATGAGCTTAATATTGCTCTCGTCGTCGGGACGCATGGGGTTGTATTTGATGTCCGAAATCTGATATGTATCGCCTTCCTCAAAGTACTGAGCAGAGCCGACGATGCGTACTCTGTTGCCGACCGACAGAATTTCAAGTCCGCCGTAGCTGAGGTTGTAGCCGTAGTAAACCTGAATACCGAAGTAAAGCCCGGTTTCCTCGTCGTATTCCTCTACGTAAACGGTCTGACCGCTCTTTTTGGCAACGACACCTTCAAAGCTGACGGTAGTGCCCTTGTAAGCTTCGATATTTGTCTTAAGCTCCTTCAGGGTAATGGGCTGTGCCGCACCGTAGTAGAAGTCGGGGTCGGGCTCGGTGCCGAAAACGTAGAGCTTATTGACTACTGCCTGATTTAAAATCTTGGTACATTCCTCCGAATATGCGGTGTCCGAGGATTTGGAAGAACGGGCAAGCCCCTCCTGGAGCAGCTCCAGATTAAGACAGCGATAATCCTCCATTTCAGCAGTCTTGTACCATACCCAGACCAGATATCTCTCTCCGGTGGAATCGTGATTCCACTTACCGTCGTCACTCTCTATAATTATAGAGGTTGCGGCAGAGAGCTTGGCTTTGGTATAATCGGATGCTTTTTTGCCCCAGGGCTCTATCTTACCGGTAGACTCGGGGGTGTTGACGCCCAGGTATCTGGCTTTGAGAACGCCGGTATCTGCAATGCTGGTCGGGACGTGGAAATGAGTAGTATCTCCGTCAATATAGCTCTTGACGGTGACCTCGCACCACGCACGTCCGGAATTCTTATCTAATTTAACCTCTGATGCGTAATCGATGAACTCACCCTCACCGCCATTATCGTCATCATCCGCCGGTCCTCCGCAAGCCGCAACGCAACCTGCGATAAGAGCAAGTGTCAAAATCAGCAGCAGAAGCTTAGTAATTGTGTTTTTCATTTATATAACTCCGTCTGTTCGAATTTATCAGTCAGCCTGATACTCGCACTCTTTGACAGCGTCGGAGAACAGCTTTGCGATAGCGGCATCGACGTCGTCTCCGGTAAGAACGAGAGCATCCTGGAAGAGAACGCCTACCTCGTCACGGGCTACGGAAGAGCCGTTGAACGCGGGAGATACGAAGCATGCGTCCTTCTGTTCGATAGCCTGCTTAACCGCAAGAGCTTGAACGTTGTTCTCGCCGTTGCCCTTTTCAAGCCAATCCTTGTAAATAGCGTTGTCCTTTACGGATTCAATAACCGGAGAATATCCGGATGCCATAGAGAACGCTGCCTGGAACTCAACGTTTGTGGCAAGGAACTTAACGAAGAGCCAGGAGGCAACTACTTCCTGAGGATTTTTATCCTTGAATATGCAAAGAGACGGACCCTGGGAGATAACCTTGGGATTTGAAGCATCTACCTGAGGGGGCATTGCAACCGCGGTCTCGAACAGAGTTATTTCATTGCCGTTTTCATCGGTAGTGGTGGAAGGATTTTGGTAGGTAGATCCGCCGCTCGAACCGACCAGCATATAGCACTTCTGCCCCTCGGCAGCGGTAAACAGACCCGAGGTGTAAGAGCCGTAAAGCTCCTTGGTGGTAACGTAACCCTTTTGAACCCAGCTGTTGAATTTCTTGACGAATGCGCGGTTTACTTCGTTATCGAATACGAAATGATTTCCGCTTTCCAGAGAAGTATAGCCGGAGCCGTACTGCTCGGTCATTGTGATAAACCAGTTAGCCTCGGAGTCGTAACCGAGAGGAATACATTCGGGGTCGATAGCCTTGATTTGTGCGCAAAGCGCCTCCATCTCGTCCCAGGTGGTGGGAACCTTCAGGTTGTTGGCATCAAAGAAGGTCTTATTGTAGAAGAGGACCTCGGTAGACTTCGCCATGGGAAGGGTGTACATAGTTCCCTTTTCGTCAAATACGGCTCCTTCCGCATAGTAGGCGTCTACGAAGTCGTCAAGCTCCTCATCGGTAAAGCCGAGAATACCTGTGTGACCCATAGCGTCGGTAACCTCGATCTTACTGCTTATAAGGTTATCAAGCGAAATTACCGCCTTTGCTATGTTGTAAAAAGCAACGTGGTCGGGATAGCAGTATGCCAGGTTGGGCTGATTGCCCGCAGTCAGCGCAGTCTTAATCTGGTCGCGTACGCCGTCGTAGTCACCCATAGAGGAATGCTCTATTGTTATATTGGGATATAACTTATTGAACTCCTCAATAGAGTCGTTGAGAATCTCCTGGAGATTAGCTCCCATTGAGTGATAGAAGGTAATGGTTACTGCGCTGCCGTCGTAGCCCTCCTCCGGAATATCGAAAACAGCACTGTCGTTGTTTCCGCCGCCGCAGGATGCTATACATCCTACGATAATAGAAAGAGTCAGGACAAGCAAGAGAAGTTTAGCAATTATTTTTTTCATTTATATAACTCCGTGTGTTCGAATTTATCAGTCAGCCTGATACTCGCACTCGTCAATAGCGTCGGAGAACAGCTTTTTGACAGCGGCATCAATATCGTCTCCGGAAAGAACGAGAGCATCCTGAAGGAGAGTACCTACCTCGTCACGGGCTACGGAAGAGCCGTTGAACGCGGGAGATACGAAATATGCGTCGTTCTGTGCGATAGCCTGTTTAACTGCAAGAGCGGGAAGGTTGTTCTCGCCGTTGCCCTTTCCAAGCCAATCCTTGTAGCTATCGTTATCCTTTACCGACTCAATAACCGGAGCATAACCGGATGCCATAGAGAAGAAAGCCTGGAACTCCAAATTGGAGGTAAGGAATTTAACAAAGAGCCAGGAGGCAACTACCTTCTGAGGATTGGTATCCTTGAATATGCAAAGAGAAGGACCCTGAGAGATAACCTTGGGGTTCGAGGGATCTACCTGAGGAGGCATTGCGATTCCGGTCTCGAACATAGCAACATCGTTACCCTCCGAATCGGTAACCGTGGGAGGTGTCTGGTATTTAGCTCCGCCGGTAGAACCGATTACCATATAGCACTTCTGCCCATTGGTAGCAGTGAACATGCCGGAGGTGAAAGTGCCGTAAATAGCTTCGGTGGTAATATAACCCTTCCGGTACCATTCGTTGAATTCCTTAACGAAGGCACGGTTCGCGTCGTTGTCGAATACGAAGTGATTGCCCTTTTCAAGGGTAGTGTAGCCGGAGCCGTACTGCTCGGTCATGGTGATGAACCAGTTAGCCTCGGAGTCGTAGCCGAGAGGAATTGAATCCTTGTCGATAGCCTTGATTGCCGCGCATACAGCCTTCATTTCTTCCCAGGTGGTGGGAACCTCCAGGTTGTTCGCCTCAAAGAAGGTCTTGTTGTAGTAGAGAACCTCGGTAGACTTTGCCATGGGAAGCGTATACATCGTACCCGCCTGGTCGAATACAGCTCCTTCTGCATAGTAACCGTCTACGAAATCTTCAAGCTCCGCGTCGGTGAAGCCGAGAATACCGGTGTGGCCGAGAGCGTCGGTAACCGGGATGTCGGAGTTGATAAAGTTGTCCAGCGGAACAACCGCCTTTGCTACGTTGTAAAGAGCGACGTGGTCGGGATAGCAATAGGCAATATTGGGCTGATTGCCTGCGGTAAGCGCGGTCTTGATCTGATCGCGTACGCCGTCATAGTCACCCATGGAGGAATGCTCTATGGTGATGTTTGGATAGAGCTTGTTGAACTCTGCAATATAGGTGTTGAGCACACCCTGGAGATTGGCACCCATCGAGTGATAGAAGGTGATGGTTACCTCGCTGCCGTCGTAGCCTTCCTCCGGAACGTCAAAAGTCACCTTCTGAGGTCCTGAGCCCCCGCAGGAAGCGAGAGAGAATGCCAGCGTAAAAGCCATTGCAATCAGGACAAGCAGGGAAATTAGCTTTTTCATAATCGTCTCCTTTATATTTATTTTTAATAATAACTCAAGTAAACAGCAATGCATACCCGGGAAGGATATCTCACGGGTATGCAGAAAAATTAACCCTTGATACCGCTTCTCGATACGCCCTTCATTATATATTTACGAAGGAAGATAAATACAAGAAACAGAGGGATGGATACGACTGTGACCGCAGCCATCTGTACGGGTATATTTGCCTCTCCTGACATATCGGTGAATGCGTCGCGCAGACCGTTGGTGATAAGGCGGTAATTCTCATTCTGCGTTACGAGTCTGGGCCAGATGTAAGAGTTCCACGCACCCATCATTTTCAGGATAGTGATTGATATAAGACTGGGAAGTGACAGAGGTACCATAACCCGCCACAGATACTTCAGGTCGCTCGTGCCGTCTACCTTTGCGGCAAGATACAGCTCGTTCGGTATCTGCATAAAGTTCTGCCTGAGCAGGTAAATATAGAATATACTTACGAGGAAAGGAACTATCAGGACCGTATAGCTGGCGATACCGGGCACGTTACTGCCAACCCATCCAAACTTCGTTACTGTAACGTAGTTGGTAATGGTGAAAAGCTCACCGGGAATCATCATCGTAGCAAGGAGTGCCGCGAAAAGAGCATTTTTACCCTTGAATTCAAGACGGGCAAAGGCAAATGCGGAAAGCACCGTGATGACAAGGGAAAGCAAAGTCGATACGACGCCGACGATAACGGTGTTCAGGAAAAGCCGTCCCAGATTTGCCGCGGTGAACGCCTCGGCGTAGTTGGACCACATGACTTCCTGCGGAAAAAGCGTGGGAACGGGGAGTCTGTACTCAGTCGTACTCTTGAGAGAGGAAATAATCATCCAGTAAAATGGGAATATGACGATTATCGCCATTACGACGAGAAACAAGTACAAGAGAACGGTTACCGCTATCTTCATTCCCTTCTGCACAGACTTCACTCTGTCCATATTCTTTTCCGCCATTACGGAGGCTGCGGCTGCAGAAGTTGTTTTAATATCGTTTACTTCCATCTTCCATACCTCCTTAATAGTGGGTCTTCTTCTTGCTTACGTAAAGGTTAATCATAGTAACGACGAATATGATAGCGAAAAGGATAAGAGCTGCCGCGGATGCGCGTCCCTCGTGGTTGCTGCCCAGAGCATCATAAATAAATCCGACCATGGTATTCAGCGACTCACCGCCTACCGCCTTCATATCGTCTCCGAAGATACCGACAATACTCGAATACTCCTTGAAGCCGCCGATGAAGCCGGTGATAACGACGTAGGCGAGCATGGGAGAAAGAAGGGGTACGGTAATTCTCGTAAATACGCGTCTGCGAGGCGTTCCGTCTACCTTTGCCGCCTCGTAATACTGCTTGTTTATACCCTGCAAGCCGCCGAGCAGTACGAGAATCTTAAACGGCAGGGCGTTCCATACTATGTAAACCACCAGAACAGCAATATTCGCCCAATAAGACGAGCCTGCGTTAATCCAGTTGACAGGATCAATTCCAAACAGTCCTAAAACGTTGTTTATAATACCGTAAGAGGGGCTGGACGTACCCAATCCGACGATATTGAACATTGCCTCGAATACCATGCCTATTGCAATGGCATTCGTTACGTAAGGCATAAAGAATATAGTCTGCAAAAGACGCTGAAAGGGCTTGATAGAGTTAAGACATACCGCTATCAAAAGCGCAAGAATAGTTGAGAGCGGAACCGTGATAACCGTCAGGAGCATTGTGTTCTTCAGGCAGTCAATAAATCCCTGATACTGAATAACCTTTTCAAAATTCTTTATTCCGAACTGAAAGGTTAAGTTGCCGCCCAGATCGTCAAGCAATCCGTAGCCGTTCCAGAACGCCATACGAAGCGTATTTAAGATGGGCCAGACCGTAAATATCAGCAAAAGAAGGATTGCCGGAGACAGATACAGCCACGCCTTCCATGGATGTTTGCTTTCTACCATATTACTTCACCTCAAAGTAAATTCTGGACTCATCCTGCTTGTCAAAGAGCAGAACCTTATGAGGCTTGAGTGTAAAGGAAACCTCGCCGGCAGTTACCTTGTAATCGGCGTCTACGATAGAACGGATAACCGGGTTCTGCGATGCCGGGTGGGTGGAAACGACGCTGACGTCGCGTCCCATAACCTCAACGCTGGAAACCTCGCATTTAAGCGCACCGCACTCGTCGGGAATAAAGCCCTCGGGACGGATACCGACGGTAACCTCTCCGTCGGGTGCGCCGGGCACGTCAAGAACCGCCGCGTCGCCGATATACAGCTTTCCGTCAAGTACGTTGCCGTTGAAAACGTTGATGGGAGGAGTTCCGAGGAACTTTGCGACGAACAGGTTCGTCGGGTTGTCGTAGACCTCCTGAGGATTACCGGTCTGCTGAACTACGCCCCGCTTCATAACTACGATCATATCCGAGATGCTCATCGCCTCTTCCTGGTCGTGAGTTACGAAGATAGTGGTGATCCCGGTCTCCTTCTGGATACGGCGGATCTCCTCACGGGTCTGAAGACGAAGACGGGCGTCAAGGTTGGAAAGCGGCTCGTCGAGCAGAAGCACCTTAGGCATCTTTACGAGCGCGCGGGCGATTGCCACACGCTGCTGCTGACCGCCGGAAAGCTCGCTGGGCTTTCTGTCCATGAGGTCGTCGATCTGTACGAGCTTCGCAGCCTCGTAGGCGCGGTCGAGCATCTCTTCCTTTGTCAGCTTGTCCGCTCCCTTAAGGTTCTGGAGCGGGAACAGAATGTTCTGTTTTACCGTCATGTGGGGGTAGAGCGCGTAGTTCTGGAATACCAGTCCGACACCGCGGTTCTCCGCAGACAGCTCGGTCACGTCGTCGTCTCCGAAGAAGATCTTTCCGCCCGTCGGCTTCTGCAAGCCGCTGATCATGTACAGGGTCGTGCTCTTTCCGCAACCGGAGGGTCCCAGCAAGCCTATAAGCTTACCGTCGGGAATCTCGAAGGTGAAATCGTTGACCGCGACGACGCCCTCCTTGATTTTCTTGTTTCGGTTGGGGAAGATTTTTGTTAGATTTTGCAAAACAACTTTCATAAGCTATTCCTTCCTGGAAATCTATATTATGTTTTTGACAACTGAGCGATGGGCGGCAGGATCAATAATCCGCCTTTTGTGTCTCCTCGGCGTGAATTTTTTTCTTGTAATTCAGCATCTCTTCTTTGCTGTCGAATATCATCTGGCTGGCGATATCGACCGTGACCGTCTGTGCCAGCATATCGTGGATAGGCGTCCGCTCACGGGTTGCTATCAGAAGAACTATCTGCACGAGCAAGAGCAAAAGAACGAGAATAACGCCAAGACCGCCCATAATATTGAAAAAGACCATAATCACAATCAGCACGGGCAGCTCTGTTTCTACCGTATACTTGCCCAGCACCGTCCTTATAAAAAGGAACAGAGGCGAGAGCTTTACTCCGTCGGCGCGCATGACGCCGATGCCGAATATTTTTTTGCCGAGTGTTTGTCCGTTCTTTAAGATAATCGGAATCAGGAACTCAAGTATCAGATAGGAAAAAAGGATGCTGAATGTTATTATGACCAGAGTCAAATTTACTATCATAGTATATGCGCCGATAAACTCTCCGTCGGCAGTCAATGCAGCCCAAGCGTCGTCAAAATTTTTCTTTTGCTCCTCGGTCAGCTTGTTGTACTCTTCGGAAGAAATATCGAAATCAACCGAATATTCCTTCTCGTATTTGTCGTACGTTTCACCCATCTTGGCAATCTGCCCATCGTAACCGAGCACGGTGGAGAGAATCAGAGCAATGCCCACTACTACCATTGACAGGATTATAAAATCAAAAAGAGCAGCCGATATTCTCTTCCACATACTTGCCTTTTGAAAATCATATCTCATATCCGGCGCTCCTTTCATTCTTAAAATATATAATTATTGTTTTGCACATCTTTACACCTAATTATAACACATTCGGCAGGCAAATAACAACTCCTTTTTTTCTTTTTTTCTACCGAAATTGACCTTTCGTCACTTTGCACAAATAAAGATTTATTTTTCAGCACCTCATGCACTTATCAAGTCGAGTACACAATTCCACGTCGGGTACAGCCAACCTCTCCGGATTTTTCTCTCCGCACCGCATAAAACAAGCGGCGTTTTGTCATAAGGTGCCACCCGTGTTAACTTTTTGAGTTAAAAAAAGAACCAAGTGCCAAAAGCTTTTTGCGGCAAATGGCACCCGGTTTTATTTTGTTCAGGTCTATGCCGTCAGACAAAGACCTGTCTCGTTTGATTTTATTTTCTCTTAAACAGCCTGATGGGCAACGTAATAATATTGACTGCCAGCTTAAGAATTCCCTTGATCAAAGTGAAAGGAAGTGCAATAATAGTGCCGCATCCGCTTGCCTTTTTATTGCTTTCTCCGCTCCGGTTGTCGCTCTTTCCTACGGAGGATATTGCAGCCGCGAGGGTGTTAAGCGTAAGAGCTTCGCCGGGCTCCTCAGTAATCTGACCGTAGTCGATAACTCTCGGGAGCTCTTTGATCGTGGGAGAAACGAGCTTCTTGGAGAGGAAGCATCCGCCCTGACGCTGGAAGTTCTCGGGAGTAGGAACGCCGAGGACAAGCACGGGTGTCAGCTCGCCGGACTGCTTCTTGAGCGTGTAATAAGTGGTAATCGGATAGCTCTGTGTGAAGTCGTCCTTGCTGTTCTTGAACTTGAACTCGTAGTTCTTCTGCTCTGTCTTCTTGATATAAATCTCTGCATTCTCGTCAAAGGAGTTCTTATCCTTCATGGATATGATGTCGAAGACGATCTTCTTCGCGTTGTGTCCGTCCAGATCCATACGGTACATAGAACGGGAGTACTTACTGCCTACCCACTCACGGCGCAGATAGTAAACGTACTTGATGCCTACGCTGATGTCGCCTGCGGCAATTCCGTCCGCAATCTTGACGTTGGAGGTACCGTCAAGCTTAACGACTCTGAAGCTCTTATTCGAGGAGTTGTCAATGTAGTAGATATAATTGCCTGCATACTTGATAATTGTGCCGATGTCGTAAGCGAGAATAAATCTGTCCTTACCGTCAACCGAAACCTTGATGAGTATGCTGCCCTTACGGATGTAGATCCAGCCGTTAACGAGGTCAATGTCGTCCTGATGGTAATTCGGGTAAACCTCGGTTCTCTCGGTACCGTCAAGGTTAACCGAGAACAGAGGAGAAACGTTTTTGTTACCGACCTTGTAGAATATCTTGCCCTTCTTGATATCAAGGAACTTAAAGATATTAGCCTCAATAAGCTTGTCTTCCTTAGTTACATAGTCGATGACGTGAAGCTCTCTGTTAAGGCTGTTGGGAGTCCATATAGAGTAAACGACCTTATTTCCACAGACTCCGAGGATTTCGCAGTTCTCCTTAAAGAGCTCCTCTGTCGTATCGGATTTGAGGTTGTACATCTTAGCCTTGTTGACATACGTGCTGCCGTGCTTGTGATCCTCAACCTCGCACTCGGAAACCGTGAAGAATATGTAGTCGTGAACGCCGATGCAGCCGATCATCTTGGGAATTCTTTCCTCAATTTCGCCTCTGCTCAGGTCGAGAACGAGCATGGAGTAGTTGTTCTGTACGCTCTTGAGATACTCAGCCTCCTGCTTCTTTGCGGTGAACGCCTTGAAGCAGCCCTTTGCATGGAAGGAGTCGATGGTCAGAGCCTTTCTGATATATACCTTCTTCTTATCGAAGGAGTAGCCGAACTCGTTGGCATCATCCATATGATAGCCGAACTCGGACTTATCTATCTGCTTTTCAATCCTTGACGCAACGTCGTAGCACCAGATTTCCGAATTCTTCTTGAGGTAGTACAGATAATCGCCGTAAGCGCAGATGATACCGGTGAAGCCGCAAACCGAAGCCTTCTTTTCAACCTCGCCGTCAACTATCTCGAAGAGGTCAAGAGAGCCCGACATTTCCTCTTCTTCCTCTTCGGGAGCCGCGGTGGGAGCAGCCTTTGACTTCTTGCAGCCCTTCTTCGCCTGTGACATGTCAAGAGGAATGGCCTTATGACTGTCCGCCTTGAAGGTTCTTCCGCATGCTACTACGAGCTCGCCGAAGAAGAATACGGAATTGATTCTGTTTATGTAACGGTTTACATCGCGGAAGCCGCGGATTATGTCAAAGTTGGAGAGTGCGTCGCCGAATCTCTTAGCTTCGTATGCGTGAATACCGTTATTGTACCTCTGTTCTGCGTCAATGCCGCGCTCACCGAACTCTGCGATCTGCTTGCGCTCCTTTTCAGCCATGAACTTCTTGACCTCGGGAAGAGCCTCGACCTCGGTCTCGACGCTAACCTCGTTAAGGTCGCGGGTCAGCTGTGCGAGAGTGCTTTCGGCTTCCGCAACCGCTACTTCATCTGCGCCGAACCTCTTCATATTCGTGACGTCTGTTTCAAGGATTCTGATTATCATGCCGCGTGCGTCGCAAATTGCGGACGAAGCAGTGATATAGCTCATATATTCGTCGGAAACCGACGCAATGTCGCCGTCGTACTTATCAAGAATGGAAGCCTGCAGCTCCTTCAGTGCGTTGATCTTATGGCAAATTGAAACAGCAACGCTCTTGAACTCAACCTGCCAGGTCTTGGGGTTAATTGCGTTTTTGATCTTGTTCTTCTCTGCCATGACTCTGAGGTCCTCAATGAAGACTTCCTCGGTCAGATCATACTTTTCCCAGTCGTAAGTCTCGAAGAAAGAATCAAGATATACGAACGCGGAATCCGGAGAATCAATATCTCTGATAGCTTCGCTTACGATAGCGCTGTTATCGTATGACTCCTTCTCCTCAATCATGGACTTCGCAAACTGCTGGTCGCATGCAAGACAGGTATAGGTGCCACTCACGGCATCAAACTTCATCTCACCCACCGAAAAGCAGTAAGGGCACTTATTCAGTGCTTGTTTCTTAGACATAGATGTTATCCTCCTGATTATGTTTTATTTGTGTTTTCTATTAAAAAGTCTTTTCAGGGCAGATAGTGAGGGATAATCCTCCCCGCCGTAAGGCGGGTGGCAATGGCATATTCTGATAGCCGCCAGAGTGCAACCGAGAATTATACCGTATTTCATTATTGAAATCAAAGCGTACGTGGAGCAGGTCGGTGTATATCGGCATCTGTCGCGTACCTCCATCGGTGCGTACGCCTTGTACATAAGAATCATTCCAAGAAGAAATCTCTTGAAATGAAAGTACACGCCGAGGCTGAAGAGAATTATCAGCGAAATCCGTATCCAAAGTGCTTCGATACCTGCCGCGAACACGATTCCGACTATCAGCGCAGCAATAATCGGTATCGACAGATAGAAGTAGGAAACGAGATCCTTGACCTGTACTTCGCGGACGGTCTTTCTTTCTTTTCGAGGCTTTACATTGCCTTGTACAGTGCGCATTTACTGTTTCTCTCCGCAAGCTTCCCGAGTGCCTGATTTACAAGCGATTCAACGTTATCCGTATATCCTATGCTCACGAACTCGGAAATCTGGTAAATAATTGCTCTGAGCTCATTTTCCGTCGTTTCAACCTCGGGAGGCGACACAGGCTCGCTCATTCTTACCCGGAGAGTGAGGTTGGAAAGCAAAAGCTTTATATGCTCGTCCTTTGCCGCCGTGACGGCAGAGTCCAGCATGGAGGCAATCTCGGGTATGTAATTCAGCTTCTTTTTCTCGACGGTCTGCTGCTGAACATCATTGACCTCGCGGAGCACTGAAATGGTAAAGAACGGCTTTAACAATACGTACGCGCCTGCGGCAGTTACGACAGCCTCTGCGATAACCGTCGCAATCAGCGCGTTCTCCCTGAGTGCATACGCCGCAACGAAGAATATCGCAACGTATATTAAATCAATAACCGAATATGCTTTAGCGAACGCCTGATAGGATATCAAACGGGTATTTTCATTCTTCCGTGCAAAGGTAAAGAAGTACAGAGCACAAAGAAGAATTATACTGATGGGAAAGGCGAAGCTCCACGACAGCCAGAAATTAGCAGTCCCTCTGATCTCCTCGGGTGTGAGAGGAAAGACGATGAGATTCACAATAATGTCCAGGGTCAAAGCGAGAATCAAAGGGAAAAAGCGCATCGTTTTTTTCATTTCGTTTACCTCCGTACGTCAAAGTGCTTTTCCGCAGGATGCACAGAATTTTGCAGTCGGCGCAGCCTCGGCACCGCACTCGGTGCAGAATTTTTTAACCGGTGTGGCGGGAACCGGATTGCCGCAGGACGGACAGAATTTTGCGCCGCTTGGCATACCAGAGCCGCAATTCGTGCATCTTACGGAAGCGGATGCAGGGCGGCTGACGCCGTTCTTCATGGCGTTACTCATCTCCGCACCAAGCCCCATGCCCAGAGTCGCGCCCATTCCCGCGCCCATCATACCGCCGAGGGTACCGGAGTTGTCGGCGGCTTTACTCAAAACGTTGTAATGCTGCTCCTCCTGATAGGTGTATCCCTCGACGCTTCGGGCGTATGCGCGCGCTTCGGCTTCGCGCTTCATCTTCATAACGTCGGCCTTCGTCTTTTTGAGTATCCCAAGGTCGTCGTCATCGGCGTGGAATCCCGCAATCGTGAAGTCCACAATCTTGAAGCCTTCGCTTCCGACCAGCTTGGCGTTGAGAACGTCTCTGAGCCATTCCGAAATCTGTACGGTTTGCGCCGCCATTTCAAAATATCCGATTTTCTTTTCGTTTACGTATCTTTGAATTTCAGCCGAAAAATGTGCCAGTACTCTCTGCTTACAGAGGCGGTTAAGGTTCTCAACGTCGGCGGACATATTCGTTTTTATGTAAAGCTCTGGATCTACTATCTGATAGCGGAGCTGACCGTTTGCCACGATTTTTATGTAAAGCTCAGCGCTCGGGTCGTTAATCTGTATCGGGTTGGGAAGTCCCCAGGGAATAGCGTCGCTGAAAAGCTTGTTGATAAAGTACAAATCCACGGGAATTCCGTTTTCGCCGCCGTCGTAAGCGGCAGCGTAGCGTTTTACTATATCACGGAGATTGCCCGTATCGAGCACGTGCTCTCCCGACTCAAATCTCTTGAAAACCTGACCGTTGCGGACGAACATAACGAGCTGATTCGGACCGACGATAAGCTTGCTGTCCTGCATGACCGTATATCCGCTCTCCTTGTGTACCAGAACCTTGTTGTCCGGGAACTCGTATTGTATCAGCTTCTGCTTGACCAGAGGCTCGTTGCTTTTGTTGAACAGCATGATTTTTCCCCCATTAAATGTATATTAAGTCCGATTTTTATGCTTTTCGACAAATTTAATTGACAAAACTTGCATAAAATATGATTTTTATACCAATTGTAGCACACCGTTCCCTAAAAAGCAAGCTTTTTCCCAAAATAAGCTAAAAAGCACCTTTTTAAATTGATAGTTTGAAACCGAAGCTAGGGCTAATCCCGAAGACAAGGTCTAACCCGAAGCCGAGATTAAGCCCGATAATGAGGCTAAACCCGAAACCGAGGCTCATGTGAGCCTCAGCCGTTCGTTAACGACACAGTCCGCCGCCATCCGAAGGCGGCGTTCCTACAAGAAGGCATAAAGCGGCGGCACAAAGACCGAATGTGTCCAAAAAACGGCAAAGCAACACAGAATTTACAGCGCGCCTCCCGATTCATACTTGTTCTGTTGAGCTTCAACAAAGCGTCTTCGCCGATCGGTTTTTGGACCCCCGTGCCCGGCTAAAAAACCGAATTCGTAAATTATACATCCGCAGACAAGACACTTTTGCCGATTTTTACGTAAAATCGCCATTTTTCAGGATAACACCCCCACCCGTGTCGAATAATCGCTTCAAAAAGCGTAACGTCTAGCGGCGATCATAATTTAAAACGCAACCATATCAATATATAACTTCCGATTCGTATCATAGCCAAAAGCTAACTGTCAGAAAAGAGCATACCACACTCTGACGGTAGATTTTCCCGCCACCCGTGTCGAATATTCGCTTCAAAAAGCGGCAGGCAAACGCCTTTTTGCCGACGAGCAACACCGCCCAAAACAGCTCTTTTTTCCGACGCATGAATTTCTTCATTGAATTTCGCTTCAAATTTCACTATATAATCTGCTTTGGGAATTCGCTACTGTAACTAAATCTGTCTGTCACGGACATTGCCACTTGACAAAAATGTTTTGAAGTGCTATTATATACGTGTGTAATTTTAAAATATGGATTACGCACTTTATATACGTTCTTTCGCATATTGATTTCAGCCGTATTACTATGTAATTGCCGCGGCTCAGATGGGACCGCCGACAGTCGCAATGATTGCACGGACAAGGAAAACTCAATGGTTGTGCCAATAGGGATTGTTAACTTTGTGCGGAGAATATAACAACAAAATTTTGGAGATCTGTCGTGTGAAAAATAATTTGCTGATTGTAGGCGCTGGAATTTACGGTGTTGTTGCATATGAAGTTGCAAAGGAAATGGCTTGTTTTGACGATATAGGGTTTGTTGATGATTTGAGGCAAACGGCACCGAACGGAATACCTGTCATCGGAAAGGTGAGCGATATTGAAAATCTTTCATGTCGATACAGTTACATAATTGTGGCGATTGGCAATCCCAAAGTCAGAATTCCTCTTCTCAGAAAAATTGAAAAAGAAACCTCTTTCTCGATTGCTACGCTGATATCCCCGAAAGCTTATGTTTCACCGTCTGCACAAATTATGAAAGGGTCAATCATTGAGCCGATGGCGGTTATTCATACAGGTGCTATTATTTCGTTTGGTTGCATCATCTCAGCCGGTGCTGTGGTGAACCACGCCGGCATTTGCCGTGATGGCGTCCATGTTGATTGTAATGCCACTGTTGCGGGTTCTGCTATTGTGCCTGCCTGCACGAAAATATGCAGTGGGTCGCTTTTCAAACGGGACGGTGTGAATGCCGAGAGCTTATCCTTTGATCCGCAAAATGAGTTGCACGGCTTATCAACGAAATAGGCAACCGAAAATAAAAAAACAATACGAGGCATATGAATGTATAAAAACTTTTTTAAAAGATTATTCGATTTCGTACTATCTTTTATCGGCGCGATTATCTTATTACCGATTTTTCTAATACTTGCCATCGTCATTTTTATTGACGATCCCGGTCCGATATTTTTCAAGCAAAAGCGTGTAGGCCGTAAAAAGAAGCTGTTTTGGCTTCTGAAATTCCGCAGTATGAAGGTGAAAACCCCCGACATTCCCACACATTTACTTGAAAATCCCGATCAGTACATAACGCGAGTCGGCCGTTTCCTTCGGAAAACAAGTCTGGATGAGCTTCCCCAGATTTATAACATTCTGTTCGGAAGGATGTCGATAGTCGGTCCTCGTCCGGCTTTATGGAATCAAGATGACCTCATCGCCGAGCGCGATAAATACGGCGCAAATGATGTTAAACCGGGCCTCACCGGCTGGGCGCAGATAAACGGCAGAGACGAGCTTGAAATTCCCGTGAAAGCAAAGTTTGACGGCGAGTACACTGCTGCCTTAAATAGCGGGCACGGGCTGAAGATGGACTGGAAATGTTTTTGGGGCACAGTGAAATCCGTTCTCAAAAGCGAAGGCGTCGTTGAAGGCGGAACCGGGGAGATGAACAAAGAAAAGGAAAACACAGAAAGCAAGGATACAGCTAACAAGTGAGAGCACTTAATGCAATTTAAAGAAAGGCGGAGATAATATGGCACTCAACTTGATGTACATAACAAACGATACGCAAGTTGCTACTATTGCGCAGGATGCCGGTGTAGATCGCATTTTCATTGATATGGAATATATCGGCAAAGAACACCGTCAAGCAGGGATGAATACTGTTAAATCTCACCACACCTACCAAGACATAGAAGCTGTATCAGCTGTGACTCAAAGAGGCAATTCTCAGTTGCTTGTCAGAGTAAATCCAATTCACGAAGCAACGAAAGATTATTGTTCTTCAAAAGAGGAAATTGAAACAGCAATTTCCTGCGGTGCAGATATTATAATGCTTCCGATGTTCAAAACCTGTAAAGAGGCAGAGTGCTTCTTGAATATAGTAAACAAAAAAGCGAAAACCATGTTACTCCTGGAAACAAAAGAAGCTGCAGAAAATATTGATGAGATAATTTCTATTGGCGGCTTTGATGAATTACACATAGGGCTAAATGATTTACACCTGGCATACGGTAAGAAATTCATGTTCGAGTTGCTTTCCGACGGAACTGTCGATCGTCTGGCATATAAGCTGAACAGCCATCGGATCCGATTTGGATTCGGAGGTATAGCCCGTATCGGCTATGGCACACTCCCTGCGGAATACATTATTGCGGAGCATTATCGGTTAAACTCGCAGGCAGCTATATTATCAAGAAGCTTCTGTAACGCCAACACAATTGACGATACAAACGCCATTCGCCGTTTATTTAACGAGGGAATAAAAAACATTCGTGATTTTGAAAAGAAGGCTGCTGCTTATACGAGCGAAGACTATTCGAACAATCATAAAACAGTAATTTCTCTTGTAGAAAAGATTGTCGAGGGGCTCAATGGAAGATAAAAAGAAAATAAAAATATGTGCGTTGACGACCATATCAAAGACGATGGACTGGTTTATCGTGGACTCGATGAGAAATCTGGCAAATAACGGGTATGAGGTTACGTTGGTTTGCGATATGGAGGATGGGTTTGCACAAAGGAACAGTGACTATGCGACTTGCATAAGTGTTCCCATGAGCCGAGGCGCGAGCATCAAGGATTTGCTTACTGTGCCGTTTAAGCTCAAAAAAATCTTTAAACAGAACAAATTCGATGTGATATACTACACTTCGCCCAATGCATCATTTTATGCCGCGATAGGCGGACGTTTGGCAGGAGTGAAGACCCGCATTTACAGCCAGTGCGGCCTGCGTTACGTTTCTTTCAAAGGCTTCAAGCGTAAGATTTTCAAGTTTGTCGAAAAACTGACCTGCAAATTTTCAACGGCTGTAAGAGCACAGAGCCCGATGAATATGCAGTTTGCAATTGATGAAAAGCTTTGCCCGGAAAAGAAAATCTCTGTTGTGGGTATAGGCGGAACAACGGGCGTGGATTTAAAACAATGTGATTCATTTGACCATAACGAAGCAAGGCTTGAGCTTAGAGAGAAATACAATATTCCCAAAGACGGCTTTGTGTTCGGCTATGTCGGAAGGATAAATGCGGATAAAGGCATCAACGAGCTTATAGAGGCGTTTGTCGAGCTTCAGAAAAAATATTCCGACATATATCTCTCGTTGGTGGGAATGATAGATGACGCAAACCCCATAAGCGAAGATAATATGCGCGTGGCACAAAACAATCCGCACATTGTTTTAACAGGCAACGTGCCAGCCAATCAGGTTTATCGTTATATGTCAATGTTTGATATTTTAACGCATCCTACATATAGGGAAGGCTTTGGAAAGGTTTTACAGGAGGCAATGGGAATGAGCCTGCCTATTATCACAACCGATGTACCCGGCCCGTCGGAGGTTATCGAAAACGGCATATCCGGCATATTGGTTGAAGCCGGAAATTCTTGTGACCTGATGGAGAAAATGGAACTTATGTACAATAATCCAGATGGGCGAAAGCAGTTTGCTGCCGAGGGCAGAAAAAGGGCGGAAAAGTATTTTGACCGACCGATAATGCTTGATAATATTCTACAAGACCTGAACGGAATTATGAATATTAATAGTAAGGAGAAGATTGAAAATGCGCTTTAGTATAATTTTGCCGATATACAATGTCGAAAAATATCTCAAAGAATGTGTTGACAGCATCCTGAAGCAGACATTCGATGACTATGAAATTATTTTGGTTGACGACGGCTCGAAAGACGGCAGTCCTGAGTTATGCGATGAGCTTGCAAAAACCGACGAAAGAATCCGCGTTCTTCATAAAAAGAACGGCGGACTGTCTGATGCCAGAAATGCCGGTACAGATATAGCAAGAGGCGATTATATAATTTACGTCGACAGCGATGACTTTATTATAGGCGATGATTTCCTCGAAAAAATCGCAGCAAAAACCGAAACATCTCCGGATTTGATTTTTTATAAGTATAAAAAATATTATGATGAGGAAAAGCGCTTCGGTGAGTGCAATTATTCTTATCAAAACGCCATAAACGAAGCTTCTTATGCCGACAAAATCATGGCATTGGTAAAGGGTGATGCCTTCTATGGAATGGCTTGGATTAAAGCTGTTAAAAGAGAAATCATCACAAAGAATAATATTTCCTTTGAAGTCGGTCTTTTGGGCGAGGATATGGAATGGAATTACCATATTGTATTTCACTCTGAGAGCATAGAGTTCATCGACGAGCCGTTCATCGCTTACAGACAGCGGGCTGGCTCAATAACTTCAACGCATAAGCTGAAAAATCTTACGGATTTCATATACGTGTTAGAAAAATGGTCTTCCCGGATAAAGAACGAGGGCGAAAACATTAGCGAGACTTTAAAAGTTGCTTTGTACGGTTCACTCGCTAAATATTACAGCAACCTGCTTGTCGTTTACGCCAGATTAAAGGACTCCAAGAAGAAAGAACACAAAAAGGAGATTGTTCAGCTTGATTGGCTCTTGAAATACAGTATGAGCAAGCGCCCTCAAACGGTGGCGAAAATTTATCGGATATTCGGTTTCAGATTAACAATTTCGGCATTAAAAATTTTGGATAAGATTAAGCATTAGTGGGGATCTGCAATGGAAAAAGAAACACTGCCTAAGGTATTGTCAATATCTTTGAGTACTTGGAGAAGCGACAGCGGAATACATACACAAACCGACCTTTTTAAATATTACGACCCCGAACGTGTGGCGCAGATTTATACAAAATCAGACCTACCTAACACTCCTGTATGCAATAGTTTTTTCCGTATTTCCGAAAACGAGGTAATTAAAAGCGTTTACAACAGGAAACCGGTCGGATGCCGGGTCGAAAACGGCGCATCTGCGGATGCAGATACGAAAAAAGCTATTGACGCAGAAAAGGCGCTTTACCAAAAAGCCCATAAAAAGAAATCCTGGCTTATGACCTTGGTTCGTGAGGCTGTATGGTTTTTCGGAAGGTGGAAAACGAAGGCTCTGGAGGATTTCATTCGGGAGGAGAATCCCGATGTATATTTCGTTCCAATCTACCCCGTTGCATATATGGGCCGGATTCAGTTACACATAATCAAGAAATTTCCCAAGCCTTACGTATGTTATCTTGCCGACGACAACTATACGTACAAACCCTGCGGCAAAAATCCGCTTGCTTTGCTACATCGCTTTATACTCAGAAAAACGGTTAAGAAATTGGCGGTCAACTGCACCGAAATGTTTACTATCACAAAAACCGAGGCAGAGGAAACCGACCGCTGTTTCGGAACGCACAGTGTCGTTTTAACCAAGGGAATTAATTTTGAGGGCAGAGATTATCAAGAGAAAGCCATTTCAACTCCTATTAAAATGGTCTATACAGGAAATCTACTAATAGGCAGAGCAAATTCGCTTGTAGAGATTTCAAAAGCGATGGCTAAAATAAACAAATACGGAGAAAGGATAGTTTTTGATATTTATTCTCCCACAGTTTTGGATGAAAAGACAATGGAGTGTTTGAACTCAAACGGCTGTCATTTTAAGGGTGCTGTTCCGAAAAGCGAGGTTGACGCAATTCAGCAATCGGCTGATATAGTGGTATTTGCAGAATCGCTGGAGAAAAATCACAGATTTGACGCCAGACTTTCCTTCTCTACCAAGCTGACCGATTATTTCAAAAACGGCAAATGTATTTTCGCCATAGGCGATAAAGCAATAGCGCCGATTATTTATCTGCGTGATAACGGCTGTGCGGCTATTGCCAATGAATACAGTGAAATCGAAAGTAAACTCACGGCTCTTGTTGACAATCCGTCAATGATAAACGAATACGCTCAAAAAGCCTTTGAAACAGGTAAGAAAAACCATAACGAAGAGGATATAAAACAGATTTTTGTAAGTGCCTTTGTTCGAGCATATGAAAAAGGATTAAAATGATTAATTTTGATTTCCAAGCAGAAAAAGACAAAGCGTTAAACGCTTTAGTCGAAAACGGACTTGACCGTTTTCAGGCAGAGATTGTGGCAGATTGCTTCGCCACTGCTGATTTATATGGGGTGACAAGCCATGGATGCTCTGTTTTGCCCGCCCATATTGAAAGGCTGAAAAGGGGCGGTTACAACCAGAAGCCATCCTTCAGAACGGTCCGTGAAACTCCCGCCTTTGCCGTTATTGACGGCGATAATGCCATAGGACCCGTTTCGGCTACCTATTGTATGAATTATGCAATAGAGCGAGCAAAAACGAACGGTATGTTTTCGGTTTTCAGCAGAAACAATAACACCTTCGGACCTGCGTTTTATTACTCGCTTAAAGCGGCTGAGAGTGGCTGTATAGCCTTTATCTGTTCAAACAGTCCCGCACAGATGGCACCCGTAGGCGGAAAAGAAAAAATGCTCGGAACCAATCCGTTCTCTGTGGTAATCCCTATACCCGACAGTGACCCTATCATAGTCGATATGGCGACAAGCATCGTTGCAAAGTCAAAATTCAAGGAGTACAAATCCGCGAATAAACCTCTTCCCGACGGCTGGGCGCTTGATAAAAACGGCAAACCCACAAATGACCCCGATGAGGGAATACAAGGCTTAGTTCAGCCTATGGCAGGCTTTAAGGGGTATTCTATTTCGATGCTTATTGATATCGTATCAGGCGTTTTGTCGGGAGCTGCTTTTTTAAATAAAGTCGGACGTTTTTATAGCGAGGATAACGACAGTATGAATGTCGGGTTTTACATAACCGCTTTTTCGCCCGAAATAGTATGCGGAGAAGATTACGGCGTTCGCATAAAAGAATTTGCAGACTCAATTAGAAATTCCGCCCCGGCAGACGGGCAGACTATTTGCTTGCCGGGGGATGATAGAGTTAACACCAGACATCGGTACAAGCAAAAATGTTAGAGGAGAAAATATAAAATGGAGCTACAAGATTGTTTACTCAGCATAATTGTTCCTGTATACAATACTGAAGAATATTTAAGAATGTGTCTTGACAGCCTTTTAAATCAAAATTTTGATAGATATGAAATAATTTGCATTAATGACGGTTCGAAAGATAACAGTTTATCAGTTCTTTTAGAGTATGAAAAAAAGAATTCAAAAATTCGAGTTGTTAACCAAAAAAACGGTGGGGTATGTAATGCAAGAAACAAAGGAATAGATGTAGCATCTGGGAAATGGATATGGTTTGTGGACTCTGATGATTATATTCCTTTTAATTGTTTAAATTATTTGGCTTTACAACTTGATGACAAAATTGATTATTTGGCTTTTGATTATTGTAAAGTTGACAAAATTCAGTCAGATTATTTTAATGTCGAAACTGTTTTCAAAAGAATTTATATGAATTCGACCATTGAATGCTTAACGACTTTTCCTACAAAAAACTATGGTAACGGTCCTTGCACATATATATATTTCGAAAGGAGATTCTTCTTAAAAATAACATTACTTTTGACTATGAAATGAAATATGCAGAGGATACAAAATTTGTTTTCGAGTACAAAATGAAATGCCAGCGAGCAAAATTGATCGATGGTGTATTTTATTATTATTTTCAAAGGCAGTCTAGTGCAATGCACTCAGTAGATCATGCTGAACACTTTAAGGCAATGCGAAAACTTGTTGAGCTATACTTTCTGTACGCTAAAGATCTTCAAGAGGGAAATTTAAAAGAGGAAATTAAAAATAAATGTATTGCCGCGGTAAAAGCAGTACAGTTTGATTTGCTATTTTATATTAAGGATTTTGAACTTGCAAAACAGATCATAAGCGAATATGAATCTATGGGTATATATCCTTATGCGGCTAATCGAGTAGGGAGAAATAAGAGCAAAAAGCAGTTTATAATTAATTTGATTTATAAAACTTTCAGAAGAAAGAAGATGTATTTATTCTTTGTAAAAATCAATTCAAAAAAAAGAAGATGACAAAAATATCATGTGTTTAATGGGAAAGAAAGAGGTGTTATAATCTGATATGCGTATATTGCAGATAAATGCGGTATATAAAACAAAGAGTACGGGTCGTATAGTAATGGAAATGCATAAGTATTTTCAGTCTAAGGGTATAGAAAGTTTTGTCGCTTACGGTACTGAGAATACCGATAACTCCAAAGACCCCAATGTCTTTAGAATAGGAAATACGCTTGACCACAAGCTTCATGCCTTAGCATATCGGATTGATAATATGCAGGGCTGTCATTCGAAATCAGCCACACGCTCACTTCTCAGAAAAATCGATAAGATTAAACCTGACATTGTTCTTGCCCATAATCTTCATTCAAATTTCGTTAATGTACCTATACTTTTAAGAGAACTGAAAAAGCGTAATATAAACGTTGTTTTAGCCTTGCATGACTGCTGGTTTTTGACAGGCGGTTGCTACCATTACACGGCGAGCGGATGCGATAAATGGCTGACAGGATGCCGTCAGTGCAATAAATTCGGAAAAGCGGCGGAGAAAAAATATAAAATAAATTGCGATGTTCTCTCATATGTTCATCCTACGGTTATAGCTACCTCAAAATGGATAGAACGCGAAGCAAAGAGATCGTTGCTTTCCGATAGGGCGCATATACGAATGATATATGATTGGATAGATGCTGAAACCTTTTATCCGCGAAACGGTACCAATGTAAGGGAAAAATACGGAATAGGCGCAAGGACTATGATACTCGGCGTCTCGGTCGGATGGAGCCCCGATAAGGGACAAACCGAAATGATCAAAATTGCCGAGGACATGCCAAAGGCAGCAATCGTGCTTGTCGGCAATCAGCCCACAAATACCGTATATCCACCCAATGTTATTACTATTGCTTTTACTGACAGCAAGGAAGAATTGGCAGAGCTGTACAGTGCGGCAGACGTATTCTTTAATCCTTCAAAGCAAGAAACCTTCGGACTTGTTTCGGGCGAGGCACTCGCCTGCGGAACGCCTTTGGTAGTGTATAATACAACCGCCTGCCCCGAGTTTGCAACCGAATATACGGGCGTGATAATGGAGAAAGACTCCGATGTTACCGAATCGGTAAAATCAATGCTTGAAAAAAACAAGAAATACGGAAGAGATTATGTAAGAAAAAAATGCCGTGAGTTTGTTGAATCCAATTTCAATATGGAAAAAAATATCAATCGATATATAGAGTTGTTTAATGAGATTTGTAACGCTGAGTAATTCACGCGGACCTAAGTATATTGCAGAGGAGCAATCATGGGGATATTAATATTCGGAATAGCAATTATATTGCTTTTATCCAAAGAAATATTTTTTAAGAGCGATTCACAAAAAGCAAAGCGAAATTTTTTGATATTTGCAGGAATTCTTTTAGTTGCTTTTTTTGGATGCAGGAATGCGACAATTAATTACGGCAGCGACTTAAACAATTATTACCGTTTATTCAGCCAAGCTATATCTTCGGATTCTTTTGACAAGTTTTCGAGTCAATCAACAATGGAAACGGGATATTTGTTGCTTAATTGGCTCATTGCAAGGGTAATCAAATGGCCGCAGTTTATAATATTCTTTCAGGCAGCGTTTTGTATCGGTGTTACTTTTAGGTTTATATACAAATATTCTGAGGATGTATTGCTGTCGGTTCTGGGATTTATGTCGTTCGGTGTGATGCAATTTTACTTAACCGGCTTCAGACAGAGCTTTGCAATAGCTATATGCTTGATTGCTTTGGAGTTTGCGTTTAAAAAGAAATTCATCGCCTATGCTTTAAGCGTTTTTATTGCCCTTTCAATTCATCAAACGGCAATAGTGTTCATACCAGTCTACTGGATTGTTAAAATTGGATTAACCAAGCTTTATGCTTTAGTAGATTTGACTGCAATATTGGTTTTATCGCAGATAGTCCCACGTTTGATTACGCTCGGAAACGAAGTTTTTGATAAAGAATATCAAGGTTCTTTCGCGGGCAATTCTTTGGGTGGAATTATTAATATTTTAGTAGGCGTTGCTGTGGTCGCTATAATGTTTTATCAGTCGAATAAGTATAAAAATGCAAATAAAGCAGAAGAAGGCAGCAATAATTCAAATCTTCATTTGAACGGCTTTTTTCATCTGACGGCTATCGGAATCGGTATTTATGCGCTTAGATTTCAAGCTTTGATATTAGAGAGAATCAGTCTTTATTTTATTTCAAGCCTTTTCATTTTGTTACCGCATGTTATTAACAATTCATTTACTAAAGGCAGTAAAAAACTGCTGAAGCCGCTGCTTGTTGTCGGAATGGTATTTTTGGCTTGGTGGCGTTTACACAATTACAGCTACGAGGTGTTTTGGTAGGTTATGAATTTGATATTTGTAACGAATATGTTGAATCATCATCAGTACGATTTATGCGAAGCTTTTAGAAATCAATTTGATGATTTTAAACTTGTCACAACGCAAAATACTACCGGAATCGGTTATCAAACCGCTCAGGATGCTGATTTCGTTTTGCATTATGAAAACAGCGAGAACGAAGAAACTGCAAAAAAAATAATTGTTGATGCGGATGTAGTCGTTTTCGGAGCTTGTCCCAATGAACTGATTGAACTCAGAATGGCTCAAAACAAACTTTCTTTCCTTTTCTCAGAGCGGTTTTTCAAAAAAGGGACCTGGCGTAGGTTTATTCCGAAAACACACAGGGCAGTTTACAATCGAATAGCGCAATATAAAACCAAAGAAATGTATGTTCTTTGTGCAAGCGCGTATTTGTCTCATGACCTGAAATTGATGGGTTTCCCAACCGAGAAGTGCTTTAAGTGGGGATACTTTCCCACGACAAACAAATATGATGTTGAGACGCTGATAAATAACAAATCAAGCATCAAAAAAAAACTTCTGTGGGTCGGGCGGATGCTGGACTGGAAACATCCCGATGACGCGATTAACTTAGCTGAGAAATTAGCGAAATCAGGCATTGGTTTTGAACTTAACCTTGTCGGAGACGGAATACTTAAGGGTAGGTTGGAATCAAGGGTCAAAAATAAAGGATTAAGCAATTGCGTTCATTTTTTAGGCTCAAAGACTCCCGAAGAAGTGCGAAAATATATGGAAGAATCGTCGATTTTCCTTTTTACCAGCGACCGTAACGAGGGTTGGGGGGCTGTTTTGAACGAGGCAATGAACAGCGGTTGTGCAGTTGTTGCAAGCCATGCGATAGGCTCTGTGCCGTTTTTAATTGACGATAGAAAAAATGGCTTGATATACCGTAGCGGCGATACTAACGATTTGTATGAAAAGGTCAAATATTTGATTGAAAATCAGGACAAAACAGCTGAACTTGGCAAAAACGCTTACATAACGCTCGCTGACACATGGAATGCTGAAACTGCCGCGGAAAGGTTTAAGCAGCTCGTACATGCAATCAAGGCAGGAGGCACTATTGATTTATTTGAGGACGGACCATGTTCAAAAGCGGCTGTTTTAAAAGATAATTGGAGAAAGAAATGAAAAAAGTGTTTTTGTGCGGTAATACCGGAAGTCGTAACAGAGGCTGTGAGGCCATAGTCAGGTCAACGGCAAAAGTCATTGGTGCCAGAAGTGGAGATATCTTTTTGGCAACATTTTCTCCTGAACAAGATATGTCAATGGCAAGAGATACCGGAATAAATTTAATTTCCTATGCTAAATTCCCTACGTCTGTTCATAGATACGTTTGTGCTATTATCAGAAAAATTTTCAAGAAATCCGTTGCGGGGCAAGGGATTATTCAAAAGCCCCTATTTTCAAGAATAGGCAACAATGATATTTGTTTAAATATCGGTGGTGATACTTATTGTTACGGTCGACCGATACCAAGTATTGCACTTAACAGATTTACAAATAAAAAAGGTATAACAAATATTCTTTGGTGCTGTTCTGTTGAAAAGGAAAATATCAAAGGAGAAATACTCGAGGACTTAAAAAAATACAAGTATATTTTTGCAAGAGAACAGCTCACATATGAGGCTTTGATTGATGCCGGAATTGACAGTAGCCGTGTTATCAAAGTATGCGACCCCGCGTTTTTCCTTAATATGAGTGAAATTGATTTGCCAAAAGGTTTTAAAAAAGGAAATACTGTCGGAATAAATGTAAGTGAAATGACAATCAACTCTGAAAACCCATATGCTTATTCAAATGTTATTGCGCTTATAAGATATATACTTGAAAACACGGATATGTCAGTATGTCTCATTCCTCATGTTTATAGCATAAAAGAGAATGAAAACGATTATCCTATTTTGAAAAAAATATACGATGAGATAAACAGCAACAGAATTTCGATAGTAGGCAAAGAATACAACTGCGAGCAACTGAAATACATAATTTCAAACTGCCGTTTTTTTGTCGGCGCAAGGACACACTCCACTATCGCAGCTTATTCAAGCGGAGTTCCTACGCTGGTAATAGGATATTCTGTAAAGTCCAAGGGAATTGCAACCGATTTGTTTGGTACGTATGACGGTTATGTGATTCCTTACACGGAGCTTACCGAGAAAAACGAGCTTTTGGAAGCATTTAAAAAAATCGCTGAAAATGAAACAGAGATTAAAGAAAGTCTTAGTTCTTTCCTTCCTCAATACAAGCAACAACTCTCGGATGCGATTTGTAAATATATATTGCCGGAAGAAAAGATTGAAAAACCGTTTGAAATTTGCTGCAAGGAAATTTGTTCTGGCTGTTCTGCATGCGTTAATATATGTCCTGTTAATGCTATATCAATGAAGCCTGACAGCGAGGGATTCAGTTATCCGGTTATTGACTACAGTCAGTGTATTTATTGTGGGAAATGTAAGAAGAAATGCCCGGTAAAAAATAAGTATAAAGAAGATAATCAAGAACCGCAGACATTTGCGTGTATCAATAAAAATAAGAATACAAGATTAGAAAGTTCATCCGGTGGTATATTTACACTACTCGCAGAACGAGTGATAACAGATGGTGGTATTGTGTATGGTGCTGCTTTTGATGAAAGTTTTAGATTAAAACATCAGCGTATAGAGATATTAGCAGATCTTTCTAAACTTCGTGGCAGCAAATATGTGCAAAGTAATACAAGCTATATTTATGAAAAAGTAAAAGAGGATCTTGCATCTGGAAGAAAAGTGCTGTATTCCGGGACGCCCTGTCAGATTGGTGGATTATATGCTGCTGTCGGAAAGAACAATGATAATTTGATTACAGTGGATCTAGCCTGTCATGGTGTTCCATCTCCTAAAGTCTGGGAAAAATATGTGACATATAGAGAAAATAAAGCCGGTTCTAAAACAAAGAGTATTTCATTCAGGGATAAAAGAACCGGATGGAAAAAATACTCTGTGACATTTAAATTTGAAAATAATACCGAGTATTCAATGCCATTAACTGAAGACTTGTATATGAAAGGTTATTTATCACATATTTTTTTAAGAAATTCCTGCACAGAATGTTCATTTAAAAATATTCACAGGCAAGCAGATATTACTTTAGCCGATTATTGGGGGATAGAAAGTCTTCAGCCCGAAAAGAATGATGACACTGGGGTTTCTTTGGTGATGATTCATTCTGAAGTTGGTAAAAAACTCGTTTCACAGATAAAAAACCAGATGGAAGTGTTCCCTGTCCAATATAAGATTTCTACAGCTGAAAACAAATCACTGGTTCAATCTGTGAAAAAAAGCAATTTAAGCCGTAATTTTTATAAAGATTTTGAAAAGATACCCTTTGATAAGTTGATAGAGAAGTATTGTGGAACAGGGTTATGCGCAAAGATACGAAGGAAAATTGCAAAAAACAAAGGAAGTGAGGGAAAGATGGCGGGCAGCAGAACTAAAAATGTTTTAAGAAATACTGCGTTTTCCCTGATTTATAAATTATCGGACATATTATTAGCATTTATTCTTAGAACAATTTTCATTCAAACTCTAGGTATGTCCTACCTTGGTTTGAGTGGATTGTTTACAAATATTCTTACCGTTCTGTCGCTAATGGAGCTTGGCGCTGGGTCAGCCATTGTATTTTCACTTTATAAACCGTTAGCGGAAGGGAATAATGGAAAAGTTGCTGCATTAATGCAACTTTATAAGAAAACATATAATATCATAGGAATACTTGTATGCGTAGCAGGAGTGGTCATAACACCATTTCTAAAATACATTATTAATTTACCGGATAATGTTGAGCATATTTATTTGATATATTGGCTGTCAGTTGCAAATACGGCTGTCTCATATTTCTTAGCATATAGACGTTCGTTGCTGATGGCTGATCAGCGAAATGATATCAATACAAAAAACCAGATAATTTTCAGATTTACCAGATTTATCATTTTAGCAATCATTCTGGTGACAACTCATAATTTTATTCTGTATTTGTTATTGGATGTTATCAATACGTTAGTTTCCAATATCCAAATAACATATGTTATTAAGAAGAGATATGCTCATATAGATAAAGCTGAGATTGATCCTTTAACAAAGGATGAGAAGCGAAATATTATGAAGTATATGGCTTCGGGTATTTCTTCGAAAATAGGTCAGACTGTTGTAACAAGTACAGATAATATTGTTATTTCTGCCTTTATTAGTACTGTGATGGTCGGTATATATTCGAATTATACTATGATTATTTCAGGGTTCGACTCAATGATTTATTTATTGTTTTCAAATATAACGGCGTCTGTTGGCAATTTCGCAGTAAAAAAGGAAAGCAAAGATTCAGAATCATTGTTTAAAAAAATAAACTTTGCTAATTACCTTTTGGCATTTGTTGTTACTGTATGTGTATATAGCCTCCTTTCACCTTTCGTTGCGATATGGGTGGGCGAAGATTATTTGCTATCAGAGGTTGCGGTGGCAGTTATTGTATTGAATTTCTACATATCCATAAATCAATACTGTGTAGCCAATTTTATGGGTGCTGTTGGTAAACTATATTACATCAACCGCTATAGAAGCCTTATTGAAGGGGGAGTGAATTTAGTTGCATCCATTTTATTGGTTAAGTTTACCAATCTTGGCATAACAGGAGTTTTTTTGGGGACAACTGTCTGTTTTTTGTGTGGCAGAATATGGATGGATGCTCATACACTGTACAAATATTGGTTTAAGGTGCCGTTCATACAATATGCAAAAAAATATATAATTAGATTCATTCTGTGTTTAATTGTATCTGTAGCCAGCAAATATATAGTTGAACTTTTTTTAGGAGTGGTTGGATTAAGTATTATAAACTGGATAATTTCTGCATTTATTTGTCTCGCTATATCATGTGGTATTATAATCTTGATTTATAGCAGGACAGAGGAATTCAAGTATTTTCTGAATATAGTAATGAGAAAGAAGGAAAAATAAATATTACTTTGGAGGAATTTGAAATGTCTTTATTCACAAACAAAACACTTATGATAACCGGCGGTACGGGTTCCTTCGGAAACGCCGTGCTCAACCGCTTTCTGAAAACCGATATAGGTGAAATTCGTATCTTCTCCCGCGACGAGAAGAAGCAGGATGATATGCGTCACGAATTTCAGGCGAAGATGCCCGAGGTTGCGGACAAGATTAAGTTCTACATAGGCGACGTGCGTAACTTGGAGTCCTGCCGAGGAGCAATGCACGGGGTTGACTACATATTCCACGCAGCGGCGCTGAAGCAGGTTCCCTCCTGCGAGTTCTTCCCCATGGAGGCGGTGCGTACCAATGTCATCGGCACGGACAACGTGCTGACTGCCGCTATTGAGGCAGGCGTAAAGAGCGTCATCTGCCTGTCCACCGACAAGGCGGCGTATCCCATCAACGCCATGGGTATTACCAAGGCGATTGAGGAGAAGGTCGCAATCGCGAAATCCCGAAATTCGGGAAATACGAAGATTTGCTGTACCCGTTACGGCAACGTTATGTGTTCCCGCGGCTCGGTCATTCCCCTCTGGATTGACCAGATCAAGAACGGCAACCCAATCACCGTCACCGAGCCTTCCATGACACGTTTCATTATGTCGCTGGAGGAGGCGGTTGACCTGGTTCTCTTTGCCTTCGAGCACGGCGAGAACGGCGACCTTCTAATTCAGAAAGCACCGGCTTGCACCATTGCTACTCAGGCACAGGCTGTATGCGAGCTGTTCGGCGGTAAGAAGGAGGACATCAAGGTCATCGGCATCCGCCATGGCGAGAAGATGTACGAAACTCTGCTTACCAACGAGGAATGCGCGAAAGCCATTGATATGGGCAACTTCTACCGCGTGCCTGCGGACAACCGGGGACTGAATTACGACAAGTATTTCAAAGAGGGTGACGAAAAGCGCAACACCTTGACAGAGTTTAACTCAAATAATACAAGGCTCCTGAACGTTGAGGAAACCAAGGCGAAGATTGCATCGCTTACATATATTCAGGAAGAACTTAACAAGGCGGGCATCAAATAATTCAAAAAATTGGTTTAAGGTAGGCAAAAGCGTGACAACAACAGAAAAATTTTTCGTCGAGTGTGTAAAAAGAGGGATTAAAGCGGAGAGAATTGACACTGTCCCGGAAAACCTTGACTATAAACAATTTTATAATCTTTGTGTGTCTCATTCTATGAGCCTCGTTGTGTTCAAGGCTATTGAAAATGTAAAAGCCAAGCTCTTACCGCAGTTTTTGACAGCCTTACAGCGCTCCGCTTATCGTCACGTTATGTTAGATGTACAAAGCAAGCATGACATCAATACGGTTTTGACGGCATTTGAGAGCCACGGGCTTAAATATATGCCGCTTAAAGGCTATCATTTAAAAAAGCTTTATCCTTCCGGGGATATGCGCTATGCTTCCGATTGCGATATTTTAATAGATACGGATCAGTTAAAAGAAGTGCGCGCTTTGGTTTCCGAGCTCGGTTTGGCAACGAAACGGTATGACGAGCATCACGATATCGTCTATTTTCCCGGGACAAAAACGGTGTTTGAGTTGCACAAAACGATTTTCGTCGGTCCGCTTGAAAAGTATTTCGGTATAGGAAACAAAGGCTTTGAGAGAGCGAGGGTAAAAGAAGGCTACCGGTACTTCTATGAAATGGACCCTGAGACTTTTTACATCTCCATTTTAGGTCATTCCGCTTATCATTTTGCGGAGTCGGCAGGGGTTGGCATTCGGCATTTAACCGATATTTATCTGTATAGGAAGGCTTATACTCTGGACGAGGAATATTTGAATTCCGAGCTCGAAAAGTGCGGCTTGTTACAATTCAAGAATGAGTTTGAAAAGCTGTCGGAATATTTCTTCGAGGATGCTGAAGCCGACGGGTTTACCGAAAAGCTTGCAACACATATTCTGGACTCCTCTTTGCTTTCAAACGATGATAAAAAAGCGGCGTCGGACGTGGTGGCGAATACTGGCGATGCCGATAACGGGAAGGCGAAGGCAAGAACCTTTTGGCGCAAGGTTTTTCTCCCGACAGAGCAAATGAAGTTTTCTTACCCGGTACTGAAAAAGGCGGTTTGGTTATTACCCGTTTTTCACGTAGTACGTTGGTTTCAGGTTTTATTTACCCGTCCCGGGTCAATCAAGCAATTAAAAGAATACACAAAGGTCAAAGACGAAGATTTGATACATATGAAAGAAATTCGCGACGGATTGGGTATCGGGCACTTGTAATTTCACTTTGGATGGCTCTGCTATATACAGTACGGACAGACCTTGTCAAATCCCGAAGCTTAACACATAGGATTATTTATAATCAGCACCGCCGCCTTTTGCGTAAGACGAATCTTTTTTGAGGTGATAGAATAATGGAAACAGAAACAGACTATTCAAATGTAAAATTTAAAAACAACGGCAAGCTGAAGTTGCTCATCATCGTCGGTACACGCCCGGAGATTATTCGTCTTGCGGCGGTTATCAGCAAGTGCCGCCGTTATTTCGATACCATTCTTGCCCACACGGGACAGAATTACGACTACAACCTGAACGGAGTTTTCTTCAAGGACCTGAAGCTCGCCGACCCGGAGGTTTATCTTGACGCGGTGGGCAACAATCTCGGCGAGACCTGCGGAAATATAATCGCAAAGTCTTACACGCTGATGTCCGAAATCAAGCCGGATGCAGTGCTTGTGCTGGGAGATACCAACTCCTGTCTGTCTGTCATCGGTGCAAAGAGACTTCATATTCCGATCTTCCACATGGAAGCCGGCAACCGCTGTAAGGATGAATGTCTGCCCGAGGAAACCAACCGCCGCATCGTTGATATCATTTCCGACGTCAATATGGCTTACAGCGAGCACGCGCGCCGCTATCTTGCCGACTGCGGACTTCCTAAGGAGCGCACGTACGTGACCGGCTCACCCATGGCTGAGGTGCTACATAATAACCTCGCCGAAATCGAAGAGAGCGATATTCACACACGGCTCGGGCTTGAGAAGGGCAAATACATTCTCCTCTCGGCACACCGTGAGGAAAACATCGACACCGAAAAGAACTTTACCAGCCTGTTTTCAGCTATCAATAAGATGGCAGAAAAGTACGATATGCCTATACTCTACTCCTGTCACCCCCGCTCCAAAAAGCGTCTTGAAGCCACTGGATTCAAGCTGGACCGCCGGGTTATTCAGCACGAGCCTCTCGGCTTCCACGACTATAATTGTTTACAAATGAACGCATTTTGCGTAGTTTCCGACAGCGGAACGTTGCCCGAGGAATCCAGCTTCTTTACAAGCATCGGTCATCCCTTCCCTGCCGTCTGCATCCGTACCTCCACCGAGCGTCCGGAGGCACTGGACAAGGCGTGCTTCATTCTCTCCGGTATTGACGAGATTGGACTTTTGCAGTCCGTTGACACCGCGGTCGAAATGAACAAAAACGGGGATTACGGCATACCCGTGCCGGATTATATTGAAGAAAACGTGTCAACCAAAGTTGTCAAAATTATTCAGTCCTACACAGGCGTCGTAAACAAGATGGTCTGGAGAAAAGATATATGAACATACTCGTAACCGGTGCGCGCGGCTTTGTCGGCAGGAACCTCGTAGAGAACCTTAAGAACATCCGGGACGGTAAAAACCGCACACGCCCTGACATCGTTATTGACAAGATTTTCGAATACGACACAGACGGCACTCCTTCTGAGCTTGACGAATACTGCAAGGATTCGGACTTCGTTTTCAATCTTGCGGGGGTCAACCGTCCAAAGGACGCCTCTGAGTTTAAAGAGGGCAACTTCGGCTTTGCGTCAACTCTGCTCGACACCCTGAAAAAGCACGGAAATAAATGCCCCGTCATGCTGTCCTCCTCGGTTCAGGCGACGCTCTCGGGCCGTTTCGGGACCTCGGAATACGGTCTTTCCAAACGGGCAGGCGAGGATCTGTTCTTCGCCTACGGCGAGGAAACCGGAGCTAAGGTTCTGGTTTACCGCTTCCCCAACCTCGTCGGAAAATGGGTGCGTCCCAATTACAACAGTGCCGTAGGAACCTTCTGCAATAATATCGCAAATGACCTGCCGATTACCGTCAACGACCCGTCGGTGGAGCTGGAACTGCTGTTTATCGACGACCTGGTTGAGGAAATGCTGGACGCCATAGAGGGCAAGGAGCATCACTGCGAGTTTGACGGAGTGAACACCGTGCCCGTCGAAAACGGCAAATTCTGTGCCGCTCCCGTGACTCACAGAGCCACCCTCGGCTATATAGTTGAATGTCTATACCGCTTCCGCGACCAGCCAAAAACTCTTTGTATACCGGAAATTCCCGACGGCAGCTTTGAGAAAAAGCTGTACTCGATGTACCTGTCCTACCTGCCGAAGGAAAAGGTTGCCTTTCCTCTCAAAATGAACGTCGACGCGCGGGGCAGCTTTACCGAGCTTCTCAAAACCGAGAAATGCGGTCAGGTCAGCGTAAACATTTCAAAGCCCGGCATAACGAAGGGTCAGCATTGGCACAATTCCAAATGGGAGTTTTTCATCGTCGTTTCCGGCCACGGACTGATTGAGGAGCGCAAAATCGGCACCGACGAGGTGCTGCGCTTTGAAGTAAGCGGTGAGAAAATTGAGGCGGTACACATGCTCCCCGGCTACACGCACAACATCATAAATCTGTCGGACACCGAGGACCTGGTTACGGTCATGTGGGCGAACGAGCAGTTCGACCCCGAGCACCCCGACACCTTCGGAGAAAAGGTCTGACGGATTCAGATCCTGAATAATAAGCGGAGAAACAATGAAACGTATAACAGCAGTCATGATGAACCTGATTGCCGCAGAGGTCTTGGGCAAGGAGGTCGATTACAAAGAGCTTGCCATGTCCCCGATTGAGCTGAAGCAGCTCTTTGAGCTTGCAAAGCGACACGACCTCGCCCATCTTGTAGGCAATGCCCTGATAAAGAACGGCTTGCTCGAAGGTGAGGAAAACAAAGAAATAAAGTCGTTTTTCTACAAGGCATTTCTTACCTCCGTCTACCGATACAAGCAATTGGATTATGAGCTTAACCGACTGACCGGAGCACTTAGCGAAGCCAAAATCAAGCATATTCCGCTGAAAGGCTCTGTAATCAGACGGCTTTACCCCGAGCCGTGGATGAGGACCAGCTGCGATATCGACCTTTTGGTTCACGAGTCGGAGGTTGATTCCGCCGCACAGTTACTGGTTGATAAGCTCGGATATTCAATTATGTCCAAAGCATACCACGACATCTCTATGAATTCCCCGTCTGGCGTCCATCTTGAATTGCACTTCAGCATCAAAGAGAACGATGATAGAATTGACTGTCTGTTGTCCGAATGCTGGGAGCATGTTCAGCCGTCGGAGGGTTATACGCTGTCGTTCACAAATGAGTTTTTCCTCTTCCATCAGATTGCACACGCATCCTACCATTTTCTAAAAGGAGGCGGCTGCGGTGTAAGAGCGTTGCTCGACCTGTATCTGCTTCGCAAGCATTTTGACTTCGACCGGGGGTCCCTCGGCGAAATGCTGGAAAGGACGAAGCTTGCAACATTTGCACAGAAGATGTTTCACCTTTCGGAGTGCTGGTTTGGCGAGGGCGAATATGACGGCACGGCGCGCAGTTTGGAAAGCTTTATAATTTACGGCGGAATTTACGGCAATGTGGAAAACTCCATAGCCGTAAGTCAGCAAAAAGAAAAAGGGCGCATAGGATATATTCTCCGCCGTATATGGCTGCCTTACGATTCCTTGATATCCCTCTACCCCGGGCTAAAAGGAAAAAGAATTCTTCAGCCCTTTTATGAATTCAGGCGGTGGGGCAGGATTTTCATTCCTTCTGCACGCAGAAGAAAGATGCGCGACCTGAAAGCAATAAAAAATCTCGACACGGAGAAAAGGCAATCGGTAAATGAGCTTTTGTCCGAGCTTGAGCTGCTGTAATTTTAACTGTTGCAATTTTGAAAGCAAAAAACAGAGGTACTGTGTGTAAAAACATAGTACCTCTCTGATTTATATGGCTTGATTTATAAGTCAGCCGGTTTTGCTCAGTGATTGCCTTTTCTGCTCTTTTTCAATTTGCGAAAAATATTATACCTTATCCCGTCACCCACGGTTTTTTATAGGATTACCCGAATTTATGCTCTTTCAAGCATGGGCGCGGCGAGGATTTCCGCCTTTCTGTTCATCAGGTCGTCCCCTGCGATTGCCTTCTCGAAAGCCTCGACTCCGACTCTGTCAATTGCGGCACCCAGACGCTCCTTGATAAATCCGTTCTCCTTGAACCAAAGCATGACCTTTTCGATAACGGCGGGAATCTCCTCGAAGGAGTAAAGCCCGGAGAGGAGAGTACCCATACGCTGTTTTTTGCCCCAGGTTCCTCCGACGTAAATACGGCAGGCGGATTTTGCTTCCTTGGGGGCGGCACCGAAAGGACACTTACCTATGCAAACGCCGCAATGGGTACAGATGCCGGGGTCAACGAACGCCCCTCCGTCCTTCATAGACACCGCCTTTGAAGGACAGCTTGCAGCTATCAGGCACTTTTTACAGCCGCGGCACTTTTCCCCGTCAAATTCAAAATCACGGCAGCCCTCAATACCCACGTCGTTAAGGCTTGGCTTCATACAGCTGTTAGGACAGCCGCCGACGGCAATCTTGAATTTGTGAGGCAACTTTATATCCTTCATACCAATGTAAAATTTGTCGTAAAGGGTCTTTGCCAGAGCCTGAGTATCGATATTGCCGTAAACGCAGGTGGTACCCTTGCAGGCGGTAATCGGACGAACCTTGGCACCCGTGCCGCCGAAATTCAAGCCCCGCTCTGCCATAAATTCCTCAGCCTCGACAATTTTATCATAGGGAATACCGACGATTTCAGCCGCAAGTCTTGATGTGATTATAACCTTGCCGTTTCCGAATTTATCGGCGCACTCGGCAATCGAACGAAGCTCGTCCGGTGTAAACAGTCCGGCTACCGTAACTATTCTTCCCGAGAAGTTCTCCGTGCCTCTGTTCAAGAGAAAGCCTCTTGCCTTTACACTTGCAATCTGCTCTTTTGTAATGCTCATTGTCCTCTCCTTCCGATTGACATAAAAAATTCTTTATGCTATAATACAGATATAATAAATAAGTAACGTAATACATTATAATTATAACACTATGTACGGAGTATGTCAATAATGGGAGACGTTGAATGATAAAAAAACACGATATAAAGATTCGCATCTTGGCGACAGCTCTGGCACTTATAATGCTTGCCCTGGCTCTCGCATCCTGCGGTACAGGCTCTGAAAATCCCGACACGGGTGAGGGGGTAACCTTTACCGACGCCCTTAACCGACAGATTACGGTGCCCGAAAACCCAAAAAGGGTTGCCGCGCTTATCGGCAGCTTTGCAGACGTGTGGATGCTGTCGGGCGGTGAGCTTTGCGCCGCCGCGGAGGATGCTTGGTCCGACTTCGGTCTTGAGCTGCCCGGGGCTGTAAATATCGGAGGAGCACATTCTCCAAGCTTGGAGCTTCTTCTGTCGTCAAACCCCGACTTCGTTATTGCCAGCGCATCCACGGCAAGCAACGTAAAGATGAAGGATGCTCTTGATGGGGCAGGCATTACGGTTGCGTATTTTGACGTAGATAACTTCGATGATTATCTCGAAATGCTGGACGTCTGCACGGATATTACCGGCAGGAAGGATTTGTACGAACGAAACGGTCTGAATATTCAAGCCGAAATCGAACGCATAAAAGCGGAATACAAGAGTATCGCCATACCGGACGAAGAGCGCACAGTGTTGCTCCTGCGCGTATCGGCAAGCAGTATAAAGGCTAAGGGAAGCCGCGGCACGATTCTCGGCGAAATGCTCTCTGACATCGGCTGTATAAACATAGCCGACAGCAATATGTCGCTGCTGGAAAACCTGAGCGTGGAAAGCGTGATACGGGAAAATCCCACTCACATTTTCGCCGTAGCAATGGGAGGCGACAACGAGACGGCACGCAGCTTACTTGATAGTATGATAAAGGAAAATCCCGCGTGGAGCACTCTCCCCGCAGTAACGGAGGGGCGAATTCATTTGATGGACAAGCATTTGTTTAATCTCAAGCCAAACTCACGCTGGGCAGAGGCGTATCAAAAGCTATATGAAACACTTACGGACGAATAAAATAAAAATCGGATATATCTATGCGATAGCGGCAATATTGCTTTTACTCTCCGCGGTGCTGGGCGTATTGCTGGGAGCCACAGGGCTTACCCCGTGTGATGTTTTCGGAGTAATATTCGGTGGTAACCCGGACAGCGCGGAGGCGAAAATTCTACTCTACGTCCGCCTGCCTAGAGTGCTGGCAAGTCTGGTATGCGGTGCGGCTCTGGCGGTATCCGGCGCGGTTATCCAGGCAGTGCTCGCCAACCGACTGGCTTCCCCGAGCATCATCGGCGTGAATTCGGGCGCAGGGCTTGCCGTCACTTTATGCTCAGCTTTCGGAATTATGGGCGGCTTTGGGCTGTCGCTCTTCGCCTTTCTCGGTGCTCTGTTATCCGTTTTGCTGATCAGCCTCGGGGCTAAGAGGTGGGGCGCGTCCCGCGGTACGGTTATCCTCATGGGTGTGGCACTCAACAGCCTTTTGGGCGCAATATCCGACACGGTAGTCACCTTCGTCCCCGACGTCAGCATTATGAGCAACGATTTCCGCATAGGCGACTTCTCTGCGGTGACGATGGCAAAACTGCTCCCTGCCTCGGTTATGATACTTATTTCGCTTGCCGTACTTTTCACTCTCTCAAACGAGCTTGACGTCCTGACCCTGGGCGACGAGAATGCAAAGGGACTGGGTCAAAACACGGCGCTGATGCGGCCCCTGTTTTTGATTATTTCCGCGCTTCTTGCAGGCGCGGCGGTCAGTATCGCAGGCCTTTTGTCCTTCGTCGGCCTTATCGTTCCCCATATCGTCAGGCGCATAGGGACCGGTAAATCAAGGCACATGATTCCTTTGTGCGCGCTGTTCGGCGCAGGCTTCGTCACCCTGTGTGACACGCTGTCGAGGGTGATTTTTGCCCCCTACGAGCTTCCCGTAGGAATAATTATGGCGTTCATCGGCACGCCTCTCTTTATATTCATCCTGGTAAAAGGAAAAGGAGGCCATGCCCGTGATTGATTTGAAAAACATAACCGCAGGCTATCCGGGAAAAGAAATCCTGCACGGTATTACGGTTTCCTTTGAAAAGGGCAAGCTTACGAGCATTATCGGTCCAAACGGATGCGGAAAAAGCACGCTTCTCAAAACGGCACTGGGCATTATTAAGAGCTCCGACGGCGACGTAACCGTGGACGACGTAAGCATATCAGGACTGAAAAGAAAGGAGATTGCCCTCCGCATAGCCTATCTGTCGCAAGGAAAGGCGGTTCCCGATATGACCGTGGGACAGATGGTTTTGCACGGCAGATTTCCCCACCTTTCCTATCCGCGCAGATACGGCAGGCGTGACCGCGAGATTGCCGACGAGGCAATGGCGCGCATGGGAATTTCCGAGCTTGCCGACGAGCCTATGTCCTCCCTCTCGGGCGGTATGAGGCAAAACGCTTATATTGCAATGGCGCTGGCTCAGAATACCGAATATATAATTCTCGACGAGCCAACCACCTATCTCGACATCAGCCATCAGCTCCGGCTGATGAAGATTTTGCACGGTCTTGCCGAGGGCGGTAAAGGTATAATTGCGGTAATGCACGACCTGCCCGTCGCCTTTACCTTTTCGGATACGGTTACGGTTATGCAGGACGGTATCATAGCAAAAGTCGGCACGCCGAGGGAAATCGCGGATTCGGATATAATCAAGGGCATTTTCGGTGTCAGGCTTCACCGCGAGGTGGATGAGTATTTTTACAGGCTCTCGAGTATGTCAAGCACCGATTTATAAGCTGACGAGCGCGGTTTTGCGGTGAATACTCCACGGCAATATGGCTTTCGCAGCTCGCTCGTGACATCACTCAAAAAATTTTTTATTTTTTTCGCAAAAAATGCTGTTTTTTCAAAAAAATGTGCTACAATATAATCTATGAAAAGCAGTTGTAAATCGGGCACCCGGTAACCTACCGTATCCGAGAAAGGATTCTTCGTTATGCATATTGTATTTCTGACAGCGCTGGGAGTCGGAGGTGCTACGGTTATCGGAGCTTTAATCGGCTTTCTTTTAAAGAAGCCGTCTCATAAATTCAACGATATCGTTCTGTCCTTTGCCGCGGGCGTAATGCTCTCCGCGTCTATGACCGGACTCATTCTCCCCTCTCTCGACTACAACGACGGATGGGCGGCAGTCCTCATAACCGCGGCGGGAATATTCACAGGCGCCCTCTGCCTGAACCTTATAGACAAGCTGGTGCCCCACCTGCATAAGATGGCAGGCGGTGAGATGGAAAAGCACCCGGGAAACACGATGCGGCTGGATAAGGTTCTCCTGTTCGTTATCGCAATCGCAATACATAATCTTCCCGAGGGAATTGCCGCAGGCGTCAGCTTTGGCGGCGGGGACGTGACGCAGGCACTGACAGTTGCCGGAGGTATCGCCCTGCAAAACATTCCCGAAGGCATGGTAATCATCGCACCGATGCTCGCCGCAGGTATGAGCCCTTTGAAAACGTTTCTTATTGCTCTGGGAACGGGTGCGGTCGAGGTACTTGGTACGTTTATCGGATATTTTGCGGTCAGCATCTCCACCGCGGTGCTCCCCTTTGCTCTCGCCTTTGCCGGCGGAACGATGCTGTACGTCATAAGCGACGAGATGATACCCGAAACTCACGCTCACGGAAGCGAGCGAGGTGCCACCTACGCCCTTTTGATGGGCTTCGCATTTATGCTTGCATTTGATTTTCTGCTCGGGTGAGCGTTTAACCCGGCTTGGCGTTAACGCACGGCTCAGCGAATGAATATATGAATAATTTCATAATATGAAATAAAATAAAAAGAAAGGAAAAGAAAAAAATGAAGAAATACGTATGTGACGCCTGCGGCTACGAGTACGATGAGAGCGTCGGCGACCCCGATAACGGGATTGCGCCCGGTACAAAATTCGAGGATCTGCCCGAAGACTGGGTCTGCCCCCTGTGCGGTGTAGGTAAAGATTTATTCTCCGAGGCTTAAATAACACCTCTTCGGATGCCGAAGCTCTGTTTCGGCATTCGAAACAAATACATACATAAAGGAGAACAAAACAATGGTAGATTCAAGCGCACTTTTTAAAATAGGCTACGGTCTTTACGTCGTTACCTCACACGACGGCGCAAAGGACAACGGCCTTATAGTCAACACGGTTATCCAGGTAACCTCGTCGCCTCTGCGGGTTGCGGTTACGATAAACAAACAGAACTACTCTCACGCAATAATCAAGGAAACGGGTGTTATGAACGTAAACTGTCTCAGCACAGATGCACCCTTCAAGGTTTTTGAAGCCTTCGGCTTCGCAAGCGGCAGAGACACGGACAAATTCGAAAACTGTGAGCCCGACCGCTCCGGCAACGGACTGGCTGTCTTGCCGAAATATATAAATGCTTATATTTCGCTTGAGGTTGAGCAGTATATTGACCTCGGTACTCACGGAATGTTCATCTGCAACGTCACCGAGGCACAGAAGCTTTCCGACAAGGACAGCATGACCTACGACTACTACCACAAAAACGTAAAGCCCAAGAAGACCGCCGAAAAGGTCAAGGGCTACGTCTGCCGTATATGCGGATACATTTACGAGGGTGAGGAGCTTCCCGAGGACTTTGAATGTCCCGTATGCTACCACGGCCCCGAGGATTTCGAGAAGCTGGTATGACGTTTTAATACTGTTATTTAAAGGGGCTGTCGCCTTCGACAGCCCCGACGAGATAAATCCCTTGCGGGATTTTCGATATGTTGCTAACGCAACACGATATGCCTGCGGCACGATATGTTTGCCTTGCAAACGTGGGATTTATCTCATATCGAATTGGCGCGAAGCGACAATATATCGAGCTTGAGCGCAGCGAAAGCATATCGTGTCACCGAAGGTGACATATCGACAGAAAGAAAAACGAGGATTTTGCCGATCCTCGTTTCGTCATACTTATTTTTGCCTCTTTTTGAGGCTTTTTTCTTTTGTTTTTGTTCAAGTGACAAAAATCTAAAAAAAGAAACCAGCTCAAACGCTTTTTATTGCATTTGAGCTAGCCCCGTCTTTTTTTATCAGACTTCAACGCACGGCTTCCGTATCAGGCTTTGCAAACTCACGGGGGGAAAGTCCCGTGTATTTTTTGAACGCCTTTGAGAAATTAAAGCTGTCGGCGTAACCGGAAAGCTCGGCGGTAAGAGCGACGCCCCTGCCCGACCTCAGATGCTTTTTTGCAGCTTCAAGTCGCACCCGTGTCAGATATTCTTTTATACCGAAGCCTGTTTCCGCGTGAAAAATCCGTGAAAGGTATCGCCTGTCAAGTCCCAGATTGTCTGCTATATCCGCAACCGTGATTTTATTCATATACAAGTTTTGTATTATGTCAATTGCGCGCTCCGTATACCCGGGTAATACCGTCTTGCCCTTAAAAATCTCTGCCATAATAAGATACAGTACGGATGCCGCAACCTCCTCCTTCGTATCCCCTCTTAGAGCCAGCTCGGCAAGCATATCAAAGGGTGCCGACGGCATAGGCAAAACCGGCGGTGCGCCCCCCAGTCGTCCCGCAAGCCTGCCGTCAAAGCATATCCACACATACTCCCACGGGTCGTTAACGTCGGCGCGGTATACCGCATCAGCGTTTTTTTTTATTATAAACACTTCGCCCTTGCCGACCGCATACTTCTCCTTGCCGAGGGTGAGAATTCCCCGCCCCCGTCTGACGTAATGTATCATATAATAATCGCGCATACCGTAGGCGGCGTGACCGCCGTCGCACCTGGAAGCACCGAAGCTCAGTGGGACAAGGTCGGAAAGTCCTATGTCCGAAAACGCCGTCTCTTTAAAGATTCTCGTTTCACTCATATTACAAAACACCTCGCCTTCAGTGGTATTTTCACCGATTTCGGTTACATTTTAACATATTTAGGTGACAAAAAGCAATGGTATCTCCGAAAATATTTTTGCTATAATCAATATAGCCCCACAGGGCAAAATGAAAAGGAGAAAATCAAAATGGTAAAGATAACCTTTATGGGTGCAGGCAGTACGGTGTTCGTAAAGAACGTAATCGGCGACTGCTTGATGACACCCGTCCTCTCGGATGCGGAAATCGCGCTCTACGACATTGACAGCGAGCGTCTGGAAGACTCCTACCGCCTCATTTCGAAAATGAACGAATGTCTAGCCGGCGGTAAAGCTACCGTCAAAACCTATCTCGGTGTTGAAAACCGCAAGGAGGCACTCCGCGGCGCAAATTTCGTCGTCAACGCCATACAGGTGGGACTTTACGACCCTTGCACAATTATTGACTTTGAAATTCCCAAAAAGTACGGTCTCAGACAGACTATCGGCGACACCCTTGGCATCGGCGGTATTTTCAGAGCTATGCGTACCATCAAGGTGCTGAAGGACTTTGCCCGTGATATGGAGGAGGTCTGCCCGAACGCGTGGTTCTTGAACTACACCAACCCCATGGCAATGCTGTCGGGATATATGCAGAGATATACGAAGGTTAAAACCGTAGGTCTGTGCCACAGCGTGCAGGTATGCTCGGAGAACCTTTTGAAAGCTCTCGGAATGGAGGATAAAGTTGAGGGCAGGCTTGATACCATCGCCGGCATCAACCACATGGCGTGGCTCCTGTCCATTACCGACAAGGACGGAGTTGACCTGTATCCCGAAATTAAGCGCAGAGCTAAGGAGAAGAACGCAACAGAGAAGCACCGCGATATGGTCAGATTTGACTATATCGACAAGCTGGGCTACTACTGCACGGAATCCAGCGAGCATAACGCGGAATACAACTACCTCTACATAAAGTCCGATCGTCCCGACCTTATTGAGAAATTCAACATTCCGCTGGACGAATATCCCCGTCGCTGTATCAATCAGATTGCCGGCTGGAAGAAGCAGAGAGAGGACCTTCTGAACGGTGGCACGGTTGAGCATACCCGTTCCAAGGAATACGCCTCTCACATTATGGAAGCCATCGTCACCGACACGCCCTATAAGATAGGCGGCAACGTGCTCAATCACGGCTGTATCTCAAATCTTCCCGACGACGCCTGCGTTGAGGTTCCCTGCCTTGTTGACGGCAAGGGAATACACCCGACCTATGTCGGCGCACTGCCCCCTCAGCTCGCCGCTATGAACATGACCAACATCAACGTGCAAAATCTCGTAATTGCGGCAGCCCACGAGATGAGCATGGAGCACGTATACCACGCCGCCATGCTCGATCCCCACACCGGCAGCTCTCTCGACACCGACCAGATAGTGGCTCTGTGTGACGAGCTTCGCGCGGCTCACGAGGCGGCAGGTTATCCGATTTTCTGACACGCCCCTCCGGGGAGCTACCTAACATTCAAAAACCGAGCCTGATTTTCTGTCGGGCTCGGTTCATTTTTTGCTTTTAATGTATGGGACTTTGACCTCTGACAATCGAAGGGCTATTTCAGCTTTCCGATCTTTGCCGCATGGCCGATAACGACCAGCTTCGCATTTGAATTCAATTTCTTCATAGGGTCAATATTTATGTGCATATCCTCGTTTTCACGCATTGCGATAACGTTGACGCCGTATTTTTTACGCAAATCCAGCTCCGCAAGGGTCTTGTCCATCCATTCCGGTTTTACGTCAATCTCGATAAGCGAAACGTCGCTTGACAGCTCCACCACGTCAACGAAGCCGGAGCTGAGCAGATTTTTCGCCAGTCTGGTTCCCGACTCATCCTCCGGGAATACGACCTTGTCCGCGCCCACCTTGCGCAGGATTTCCTTCTGCATCTCTCCTGAGCATTTTGCAATCACCGTCTTTACGCCCACACTCTTGCAGTGCATAACCGCCATAACGCTGGCTTCAAGATAGTTTGCCATTGAAATGATTACCACGTCCATATTGGCAATGCCCAGCTGTTTTATAACCTCGGGGTCGGTGACATCAGCACACTTGCAGAGCGGAATATCCGCACTCGCCGTATTGACCAGACGCTCGTCCGAATCAACTGCCAAAACCTCGGCACCGTTGTTTACCAGCTCTCTCGCAACCGCAAGACCGTATCTTCCGAGACCGAACACTGCATAGGATTCATTTATACTCATTTTTATATTCCTCGCTTACTCTTTATTCTGTACTATCCGACGCTGATGTTTTCCGTGGGATTCTTGATGATATTCGTAACTTCCTTCTTCGACCCGAATACCACCGCCAGTGAAATCGGAGCAATTCTTCCGATATACATCGTGAAAATTATTATTATCTTGCCCCATACGTTCAGAAGCGGCGTCACGCCTCTTGTCAGTCCCACCGTCGCTATTGCGCTGACCGACTCGTAGACTATATCCATGGCGGGAGCCTCGGTAACCGCCCCCAGAGCCAAAGCGGAGATGAACATCATTACGAAGGACATTGCCGCAACCGAAACCGCTTTAAGCGTTATTTGGCGCGGAAGCTCTCTGTGGAATACCGAAACCTCGTTTCTGTTTCTGATTGCCGTGTATGCGGTTGCCAGAAGAACGACTATCGTCGTGGTCTTGATACCGCCTGCCGTTCCTACGGGTGAGCCGCCGATAAACATCAAAAGCAGGCATAAAATCGCCGAGGAATTCGTCAGATTCTCCTGCGGTATCGTAGAGAAGCCCGCCGTCCTGGTAGTGACGCTCTGGAATATGCTCGCCTGAATTTTATCAAACAGCGAATAATTCCCGATAGTCAGAGGGTTGCTGTACTCAAAAATCAAAATCAGAGCCGCGCCGCCGATGACCAGCACCGCCGTTGACGAAAGCACTATCTTGCTGTGAAGCGTAAGCCTCTGCCAATATCTGCGCTTTTTCTTTCCCGAATCCTTGAATACGCGGATAACGTCCCACCAGACTATGTAACCCACACCGCCGAGAATAATCAAAAGACAGGTGACTGCGTTTATCATGGGATTTGTAACGTAGCTGCCAAGACTGTTCTCTCCGATAATGTCAATTCCCGCATTGCAGAAGGCGGATATCGAATTGAAAACCGATATCCATACGCCCCGAGCACCGAACTCGGGCACGAAGACCGTCATATACAGAAGCGCCCCGATACCCTCGATAATGAAGGTGCCGATAAGTACCTTTTTTACGAACTTCGCGAGTCCTGACAAGGAATTGAGGTTAAAGGCGTCCTGGATCAGCATATTATCCTTAATTCTCATCTTACGGTGAACGGCAATCATAATGCCGGACATAACCGTAATAATACCAAGACCGCCGATTTGTATCAATATCAGAATTACGACTTGTCCGAAGATGCTCCAGGTTGAATACGTGGGCACGGTCACCAAGCCGGTCACGCAGGTCGACGTAGTTGCCGTAAACAGCGCGTCAATATACGAAACAGACTCTCCGCTTTCCGTGCTTATGGGCAGAACCAAAAGCACGCTGCCGACAAGTATGGCGAGAAGAAAGCTTAACATAATTATCTGCGTCGTCGACAGACCAAAGTTAAATTTCTTTTTCTTCATTTATTGAAAAAATCCTTTATTTGACGATTAGCAGGGCCTGCTGTAAACGGCGGAGACCGCAAATGCCGACAAGCATCGCCCACCGCAAATCCATCGCCCCGTCATCGCCCGAACTATTATGTACACCTTACATTATATCAAATACGTACGGCAAATTCAAGGAGTTTGCGCAAAAAAGCGCAAATGCACAAAAAAGCGGAAATGCGTTTATAAATAACCACGTAAATAACCACGTGAAAACCCGATATTGACATATCAACAATTTTGTGCTATAATCTCCGTGTATGGCATTTACCTTTTATGGGTAAAATTCCCTTAAAGCCATAAAATTTGTTGCCTATATACCTACAACAGATATGGAGATCAATAATGAACAACTATGTAATATTCACCGATTCGGGCTGTGACCTCAGCCCCGAAATATTAAAGGAGTGGGGCGTTTCCTTTCTGTCCCTCACGTTCAGATTTACGGACGATGACACAGAGCATTCCAACGGAGATATGGACATCGCCGAGTTTTACAACAAAATGCGCGCAGGCGGCGTTGCGAAGACCGCTGCCGTAAACGTGCAGACCTTCTCAGATGCCTTCGAGGCATTGCTGAAAGAGGGCAAGGATATTCTTTACCTCGGTTTCTCCTCCGGACTCAGCACCACCTACAACTCCGCGCGCCTTGCGGCAAACGCTCTCGGCAGCGCATACCCCGACAGAAAGATAATCACGGTAGACACCCTTGCCGCATCTGCAGGTCAGGGCTTGCTCGTTCATCTGGCGTGCAAGAAGCGCGACGAGGGCGCGGCGATGGAAGAGGTCGCGGAATATATCGAGAGCATAAAGCTGAAGCTGTGCCATTGGTTCACCGTCGACGACCTGGTATACCTGAAGAGGGGCGGCAGAGTCAGCGGCGTTACCGCCTTCGTCGGAAATATGCTGGGTATTAAGCCCGTGCTTCACGTAGACAACGACGGTCATCTTATCAATATGTCCAAGGTTCGCGGCAGAAAGACGGCTGTAAATGCCATCGTGGAAAAATACGGCGAGCTTGCCGACCGTGACGCTGACAGAACGGTATTCATCTGTCACGCAGATTGCACCAAGGATGCCGAGGCACTGGCATCGGAAGTAAAAGAGCGCTACGGCGTAGAAACCAAGATCATCACCGACGTAGGCCCCGTTATCGGTGCGCACTCGGGTCCCGGAACTCTCGCACTGTTCTTCCTGGGAACGGAAAGATAATCATAGGAGTCGGATTATGGCAGGCAATAAGAATGATACTCAGGAAAACGGTAATACCCGTCAGGAAAAAAAGCCGAATTTTATCGAGAAGCTGACGCAGGATTCTGCAAAGAGAAAGGCTGAGGCGGAGAAGAAAAAAGCGGAGGCGGAAAAGAAGCGCCGCGCCGATGCCGAAAAGAGAAAGGCTGAGGCTGAGAAAAAGAGAAAAGAAGAAGCGGAAAAAAAGAAGGCGGAAGCCGAAAAGAAGAAACAGGCAGAGGCGGAAAAGAAAAAAGCGGAAGCCGAGAAGAAGAAAAAAGCAGAGGCTGAAAAGCGGCTCAAAGAGCAACAGGCAAAGAAAAGCACTCAGGCTAAGAAGCCTGCGGGAAAAAACGAACAGACGGCGAAGCCTGCCGGCAAGGGAATTCGCTTCCTTGACGGTCTTTTGTTCTCAAAAATGGCAAAGAGCGGAGCCAACGAGCTGAGCAATAACGCAGACGAGGTCAACAAGCTGAACGTCTTCCCCGTTCCCGACGGCGACACGGGCGATAATATGAAAATGACCATCGAGAGCGGTGTTGCCGCAATCGAGGGCTTAGACAATGCCAATCTGGCTGAGGTCATGCATGTGCTCTCACACGGTATGCTTCTCGGTGCAAGAGGCAACTCGGGAGTAATCCTCTCTCAATTCTTCGCAGGTATGGCAAAGGGTATCGAAGGCGTAGAGCAGGCAAATCCAAAAGCACTGGGCAAGGCACTGGAAATGGGTGTCGAGCAGGCTTACGCATCGGTTATGACCCCAACCGAGGGCACGATACTCACCGTCGCCCGGGAATCGGTCGAATTTGCCGTAAGCAAGCTGCGTCCGCAGAGCACCATAAAGACCTTCTTCCAGGACCTCGTTAACGAGATGCACGCATCGCTGAACCGCACGCCGGAAATGCTTGCCGCACTCAAAGAAGCAGAGGTAGTTGACAGCGGAGGAGCCGGTCTTCTTTACATCATGGACGGCTTCAATCAGGTACTTAACGGCAAGCACGTCAAGCGCGACGAATCCGCGTCACCCATGCAGAAGCCCGTTTTGCCTACGGCATCCGGCTTTGGTCCCGACAGCGTCATGACCTACGGCTATTGCACGGAGCTGCTCTTGCAGCTTCAGAGAAGCAAGACGGATATAGACAATTACGATATTGAGCCTCTGAAGGAGTATCTCGCCGGTATCGGCGACTCCGTCGTTGCCTTCAAGACCGACAGCATCGTAAAGGTACACGTACACACTCTGACCCCGGAAAAAGTTCTTGAATACTGCCGCAAGGTCGGCGAATTCCTTACCGTAAAAATAGAGAATATGTCGGTACAGCATACCGAAAACAGCGAGATAAAAAACGCTGAGCAGACGGAGAAGAAGGCGGAGGAAGAAAAACCTGCCGAAAAGCAGTCCGGTCTGCAGGCTGATAAGACAAAGGAGCGTCAGAAGTACGCAGTTGTATCCGTATGTAACGGAGCAGGGCTCGTCAATCTGTTCCGTGACCTCGGCACCACCGAGATAATCATCGGCGGTCAGTCACGCAACCCCTCCACCAACGACTTTATTGACGCGTTTGATAAAATTGATGCGGAGAACATATTTGTTTTCCCCAATAACGGAAATATACAGATGGCGGCGGCGCAGGCAGCAGAAATGTACAAAAAGGCTAAAATCTACGTCGTCCCCAGCAAAATAGTCAGCACGGGTTACGTGGCACTGTCTGCCTTGGACTTTGACAACCCCGATCCGGACGCGGTCTACGAGGGTATGTTGGCTGCAATGTCTGCCGTCACATCCGGCTATGTTTCCCCATCCATACGCGATGCGGAGATTGGCGGAATTCAAATAAAAAACGGCGATACCATAGGTATTATCGGCAAGGACATCGTAGTTTCGGAGCAGGAAAGAGCGGATGCCGTGAAATTCGTGGCAGATAAGCTTCTTGAGAGCGGCGACAAGTTCATGCTTACCCTCTTTGTCGGAAAGGATTCCGAGCCGGACGAATGCGATCGTATACTTGACAGCCTCAGAGAAAAATATCCCGACATTGAGATATATTCCATCGACGGCGGTCAGGAGATCTATCCTTATATTTTCGTTGCAGAATAAAGGGACGGTACAAATGAGCAAAAAAATCACTACCGTACTTTTTGACCTGGACGGAACCCTGCTCCCCATGGATCAGGAAAGGTTTGCCCGGGGCTACTTCGGCAGGCTTACACGCAAAATGTCTGCGCACGGGTATGACCCTAAGCAGTTTATGGACGCCATTTGGGCAGGTACTGCCGCCATGATAAAGAACGACGGCAGGGCGACGAATGAGGAGGTTTTCTTCCGCACCTTCAGCAAGGTGTGCTGTAAGGACGTGACAGAGGATCTGTCCTACTTCGATGATTTCTATAAATACGAATTTGACGAGGTAAAGTCCGACTGCGGCTTTGCCCCCGAAGCAAAGGAAACGGTAGAGCTTGTAAAAAGTCTCGGGCTTCGCGTAGCCCTTGCCACAAATCCCCTGTTCCCTGCCATTGCAACCGAGTGCCGTATCAGATGGTGTAACCTTGAGCCCTCGGACTTTGAGCTTTACACCACCTACGAGAACAGCTCCTATTGCAAGCCTAATCCTGACTACTACCGTTTCGTCACCGAAAGAATGGGAGTCACCCCCGACGAATGCCTTATGGTCGGCAACGACGTGGGCGAGGATATGATTGCCGAGGAGCTTGGTATGAAGGTCTTTCTTTTGACCGACTGCCTGATCAACCGGGTCGAAAAGGACGTAAATCGCTATCCTCACGGCTCATTTTCGGAGCTTCACAAGCTTTTAAAAAGCCTCTGATGTCACAAAGGCATCCCACTTCTCATTTTTTTCAAAGTTTAATAACTCGTTTGAATATGCAAGGGTAGTTTAAGTTGAAAATAACTTGAGCTACCCACTTTTTTTACAACCGCGGCTAAATCAATTTAAAACGCCACGGCTTGAGGTGCGTATCAGTTTTGAAAGAGTTATTTTTTGTTTCAAAAAGGCAAATCCGGAAGGGGACCGCCCGGTAGGGGCATGGTGCTATGCAATCGGAGAGTGCATAGCACAGTGAAATATTGGCGTTGCCAATGTGAAATACATCATAGACATGTGAAATCGCTTCGCGGTGAAAGATTGATTAAAGCCGTCGGTTCAGAAATGGTTGTGTCAGTGCAATCCGAAACAGCATGCACAATTCCGGTAGGGGCTGGCGCCTCGACAGCCCGAGCAAAGAATAAAATTTATTTGAAGATTCCGTCAGCGCAATTCAAAAACGGCAAGCACAAATCCGGTAGGGGTCGGCGCCATATCGTCAGAAGACGATAACGACCACGTGCAAAGCTGTCGATTAAACAAAAAGCCGTGTCAACAAAATGCGGAAGAAATTACATCTCGGTAGTGACTGTGCGCCATGCAATCTCCGATTGCAATGAATATGAATTTATAGCTTTGCTATTGACAAAACAAATATATTGCGATAGAATGTAATAGAAAGAAATAGAAGCACAATAGAAAGGATAATGATAGAAAGGATAATGATTGTATCGCCGAAATTTTACTCTTGACAAAGCTCTTATACTATGTTAAAATAAGTAGAAAATACACGTAAAGGAACAGAGTATGAAAGCATTGTTTAAGAACGCTCAGGTATATACGAACGGCGAATTTAAAAAGCAGGACATGATTCTTGACGGCGCTGGGCTTTCTGTTTCCAATGGTGACGTTTCCGTTTTCCTCAATTCCGTATTTTCAGATATAGTTATTTTCCCCGGTTTCTGTGATGTCCACGTACATTTCAGGGAGCCGGGTTTTTCTTATAAGGAAACAATTGAAACCGGCTCCCGTGCCGCGGCGAGAGGCGGTTATACGGCGGTGTGCACCATGCCTAACCTGTCACCCTGCCCCGATACTCCCCTGCATCTTGAAGAACAGCTGTCGCTTATACGGAAGGATGCCTGCATTGCAGTGCATCCGTACGGCACGATAACCGCAGGTCAGCGCGGCACAGAACTGTCGGACATGGACGGGCTGGCAAGGGAAGCCGTAGCCTTCTCGGACGACGGGCGGGGAGTACAGACCGAGGAGCTGATGCGCGCGGCTATGCAGAGGGCTAAGGCTCTCGGCAAAATGATAGTCGCCCACTGCGAGGACAATTCCCTGCTCAGAGGCGGATATATCCACGACGGAGAATACGCGAAGGCTCACGGCCACAAAGGGATATGCAGCGAGAGTGAATGGGGACAGATCGCGAGAGATCTGGCACTTGCCGAGGAGATAGGATGCGCCTATCACGTCTGCCATATTTCCACGAAAGAAAGCGTCGAAGTAATCAGGCAGGCAAAGGCGCGGGGAGTCGACGTCACCTGTGAGACAGCCCCCCATTATCTGACACTTGACGACTCGGATCTGGAGGAGGACGGCAGATTCAAAATGAATCCCCCTCTCCGAGGAAAAGAGGACAGAGAAGCACTTATAGAGGGCATAAAGGACGGCACGGTAGATATGATAGCAACCGATCACGCGCCCCACAGCAAAGAGGAGAAATCAAAGGGGCTTTCGGGCAGTATGATGGGAGTCGTCGGGCTTGAAACAGCGTTCCCCGTGCTTTACACACGGCTTGTCAGAACAGGCGTGATTTCCATGGAGAGACTCACAGAGCTGCTTTGCACGGCACCGAGGGCGCGCTTCGGTATTGAGGACGACCCGGGCTTCACCGTATTTGACCTTAGCGAGAGCTACACGGTCGATCCCGAGGAATTTCTCACCAAGGGACGGGCAACACCCTTTGCCGGAGCAAAAGTGTTTGGCAGATGCCTGGCGACGGTTTATAACGGGAAAGCCGTTTACCTTGACAAAAAGCTCTGTGGTAAGAATTAAAGAAGCTTATAAATTGTAAAACGCAGTTTTGCAATCGGCTATAATAAGTATAAAAAACGGAGGATAGTATATATATGGCTAAAAGAAAAGACCTGAAAAGAATAATGATAATAGGCTCAGGCCCTATCATCATCGGACAGGCGGCTGAGTTCGACTATGCGGGTACTCAGGCGTGCCTCGCGCTGAAGGAGGAGGGCTACGAGGTAATTCTCGTCAACTCAAATCCTGCGACGATAATGACCGATACCACCATCGCGGACAAGGTGTACATGGAGCCACTTACCCTTGAATATATTGCAAAAATTATCAGATACGAGCGTCCCGACGCAATTCTGCCCGGCATCGGCGGACAGACTGGACTTAATATGGCTATGCTCCTTGAAAAGAAGGGCATACTCAAGGAAAACGGTGTTGAGCTGCTCGGTACTTCCTCCAGAAGCATTGAGAGAGCCGAGGACAGAGAGCTGTTCAAGGAGCTGTGCCAGTCCATCGGCGAGCCGGTTATACCCTCCGACATTGCCAACACAAAAGAAGAGGCTATCGAGGCGGCTGAGAGGATAGGCTACCCTGTCGTGCTCCGTCCTGCCTTTACCCTAGGCGGCACAGGCGGCGGCTTTGCGTACAGCCGCGAGGAGATGGAAATTCTGGCAGTCGACGCCCTCACCGCTTCTCCCGTGCATCAGGTTCTGGTAGAAAAGAGCGTTCGCGGTTACAAGGAGATTGAGTTTGAGGTTATGCGCGACAGCCGTGACCATGCAATCACCATCTGCGGTATGGAAAACATCGACCCCGTAGGCGTCCATACCGGCGACAGCATGGTCGTCGCACCTATTATGACCCTCTCGGACCACGACCTGAAGATGCTGAACGACAGCGCGATAAAGATTATCAAGGAGCTGAAGATCGAGGGCGGCTGTAACGTACAGTTCGCGCTTAACCCCACCTCCTCCGAGTACTACCTGATTGAGGTCAACCCCAGAGTTTCCCGTTCCTCCGCCCTCGCATCCAAGGCGAGCGGCTACCCGATAGCGCGAGTGACCGCAAAGATTGCCGTCGGAATGGCACTGGAGGAAATCAAGGTTGCGGGCACTACCGCGGACTTTGAGCCAAGCCTCGACTACGTCGTTGCGAAATTCCCCCGCTTCCCCTTTGACAAGTTCACGTCGGTTCCGAACAAGCTCGGCACTCAGATGAAGGCTACTGGCGAATGTATGGGCATTGGCTCCAACCTGGAAGAGTGCATGCTGAAATCGGTAAGGTCTCTGGAAACAGGAGTCTGCCACCTTTATATGCCTAAGTTCGATGCCAAGTCCGACGGAGAAATCCTTGAATACATCGCCGAGTTTCACGACGACAACGCCTTTGCAATCTGCGAGCTTCTTCGCCGCGGTCATACGGTGGACGAGCTTCACGAGATCACGATGATCACTTCCTTCTTCCTTGAGTCCTTCAAGAAGATTACGGATATGGAAAAGGTGCTTGTCGAGAACCGTGACCTTGAAACTCTCAAAGCGGCGAAAATCATGGGATTTTCGGACAAGTATATTGCGAAGCTGTGGCAGACCGACGAGCTGTCCGTATACAAGATGAGAAACGAAAACGGCATTGTACCCGGCTTCCGCATGGTTGACACTGCCCACGTCGGCGTATATATTCCCTACCTGTATTCCTCATACACAGGAGAAAATCAGTCGATACACACCGACCGCAAGAAAATCATCGTTCTCGGCGCAGGTCCCATCCGTATCGGTCAGGGCGTAGAATTCGACTACTCCACCGTCCATGCCGTCAACACGATCCGCAAATGCGGCTACGAGGCAATTATTATAAACAACAACCCCGAGACGGTTTCCACCGACTACACCTGCTCGGACAAGCTGTATTTCGAGCCTCTGACTACCGAGGACGTTATGCAGGTTATAGAATTTGAGAAGCCCGACGGCGTTATCGCCTCTCTCGGCGGACAGACCGCCATTAACCTTGCGGCACCTTTGGCGGCTCGGGGAGTCAAAATCATCGGCACCGACTGTGAGGCTATTGACAGAGCGGAAAACCGGGACACCTTTGAAAAAATACTTGAGGATCTGCATATTCCTCAGCCCAAGGGTCAGGCTGTCACCAGGATTGAAGACGGCGTCAGGGTTGCAAGTGAGATAGGCTATCCCGTGCTGGTCCGCCCCAGCTTCGTTCTCGGAGGCAGAGCCATGCAGCTGGTCGGCAACGAAGAACAGCTCCGCCACTATCTGCGCACGGCGGTTGAGATTGACGTTGACAAGCCCGTGCTGGTCGACCACTATATCCAGGGCAAGGAGGTTGAGGTTGACGCTATATGCGACGGCAGAGACGTATTCGTCGCGGGAATTATGGAGCTTGTTGAGCGCACCGGCGTACACTCGGGCGACTCTATCAGCGTTTACCCCTCCTTCTCCATTTCAAATAAGGTCAAGGGTAAAATTCTCTCCTATTCCAAGGCTCTCGGCCTCGGGATCGGCATCATAGGTCTGTTCAACATTCAGTTCATCGTCGACGAGAGCGACGACGTATATATCATAGAGGTTAACCCCCGTTCTTCAAGGACGGTTCCCTTCCTTTCAAAGTCCACCGGCTACTCTCTGGCTGACATTGCCACCGAGGTCATTCTCGGCAAGTCCTTAAAGGAATTGGGTATATTCGACCTTTACCCCGACGAGAAGAAGAGATGGTACTGCAAGGTTCCGGTATTCTCCTTCAAGAAGATTAACGGCATCGACGCATACCTGTCACCCGAGATGAAGTCCACGGGCGAAGCCATAGGCTATGACAACAGCCTTAACCGCGCGTTCTACAAAGCACTCCAGGCGTCGGGCATGAACGTGCAGAATTACGGTACGGTGCTGGTAACCATTGCCGACGGTGACAAGGCTGAGGCTCTGCCTCTTATCCGCCGCTTCTACAATCTGGGCTTCAACATCGAGGCGACCCGCGGAACGGCGCTGTTCCTCAAGGAGAACGGCATCAGAACGAGAATAAAGAAGAAAATCGGCGAGGGCTCGACAGACATTCCCGATACCCTGCGCTCGGGTCATGTGGCTTACGTTATAAACACCAGCAATATCAATTCCTCCGCTCAGCAGAAGGACGGCTATGAGATAAGAAGACTGGCTGTCGAAACGAATACCACCATGTTCACCTCTCTTGACACGGTAAGAGTTCTGCTGGACGTGCTTGAGGATATAACCCTTACTATTTCTACCATAGACAGCTGACACAGACGGAAAGAGGTAAAATGAAAGACGCGTATTTTAAGCTCATAAGCAACAAACCTTTGGCTAAGAACACCTACGAATGGGTGCTGGAGGGCGATATTTCGGATATTACCGCTCCCGGTCAGTTCGTAAATATAAAGCTGGACGGCTTCTATCTTCGCAGGCCCATATCGGTGTGCGACGCCGAGGACGGCAGGCTGACTCTCGTATTCAAGGCAGTCGGCGAGGGCACGGCGAAGATGGCAAGCATGACCGAGGGCGACAGAGTTCTCGTACTCACAGGGCTTGGCAACGGGTACGACCTGTCAAGGTCCGGGGATACTCCCCTGCTTCTCGGCGGAGGTGCCGGCGTACCGCCCATGTATATGCTGGCAAAGAAGCTGATAGCCGAGGGTAAGCACCCCATCGCAGTTCTGGGCTTCAACTCTTCCGACGAGGTTTTCTATAAAGAGAAATTTGAGCAGCTGGGTATGACGGTGTACGTCACTACCGCCGACGGCTCTTTCGGTATCCCCGGCTTTGTCACCGACGCTATGAAGGATATTGATTATTCCTATTTCTACACCTGCGGTCCCGAGCCTATGCTGAAGGCGGTATATAACGCGTCGGTTACCTCGGGGCAGTTCAGCTTTGAGGAGCGAATGGGCTGCGGCTTCGGCGCGTGTATGGGCTGCAGCTGTAAGACCAAATACGGAAACAAACGCATTTGCCGCGACGGTCCGGTGCTCACAAAGGAGGAGATAATATGGTAAATACAAAAGTGACCCTGTGCGGTATAGAAATGGATAACCCGATTATCCCCGCCAGCGGTACCTTCGGCTTCGGCTACGAATTTGCCGAGCTGTACGATATAAATATTCTCGGCACACTGTCCTTCAAGGGCACGACGCTGAATCCCCGTTTCGGCAACCCGACTCCCCGTATTGCCGAATGTCCCTCGGGTATGCTCAATTCGGTGGGACTGCAAAACCCCGGTGTGGATGCGGTTATCGAGCGCGAGCTGCCGAAGCTCCGCCGGGTATTCCATAAGCCCACTATGGCAAACGTCTCGGGCTTTTCCATTGACGAATACGTAGAAACCGTGCGAAAACTCGACACGGTAGAGGACATCGGCTGGTTTGAGGTCAATATCTCCTGCCCCAACGTACACGGCGGAGGTATGAGCTTCGGAACCTCACCCGAGCTGGCAGAGAGTGTAACGCGGGCTGTCAGAGACGTGACAGGAAAGCCGATAATCATCAAGCTCTCGCCTAACGTCACCGATATTGTCGGCATTGCCAAAGCCTGCGAGGCAGGTGGTGCAGACGGCGTCAGCCTTATCAATACGCTACTCGGTATGAGGATAGACCTGAAAAGAAAAAAGCCCATACTTGCCAACAAGACGGGCGGTTATTCCGGTCCCGCGATAAAGCCGGTGGCTGTCAGAATGATATACCAGGTGTACGAAGCGGTGAAAATACCGATCGTCGGCATGGGCGGTGTGGCGTGTGCCGAGGACGTGCTGGAGCTTATGCTGGCAGGCGCGAGTGCGGTTGAAGTCGGCGCGGAAAACCTGGTTAACCCCTATGCGTGCAGAGATATTATAAACTCCCTGCCCTCTGCTATGGAGAAATACGGTATTGAAAATCTAAGTGAAATAATAGGAGGCGCCCACTGATGGGAAAGGACGTAATCATTGCCTGCGACTTCGCGAGCGCAGAGCAGACTTTTAAATTTCTGGACAAGTTCGAGGGTAAAAAGCCCTTCGTCAAGATTGGAATGGAGCTCTACTACGCCGAGGGGCCCGCAATAGTCAGGGAGATAAAGAAGAGAGGCCACAAGATTTTCCTTGACCTGAAGCTCCACGACATCCCCAACACGGTTAAAAAGGCTATGTCGGTACTGTCGAAGCTTGACGTTGATATGACAAACCTTCACGCGGCGGGCACCGTGTCTATGATGGAAGCGGCAATTGAGGGGCTGACAAGACCCGATGGAACCCGTCCTCTGCTTATTGCGGTAACACAGCTGACCTCCACCAGCGAGGAGAGGATGAAAAGCGACCTGCTCATAAACGAGCCTATGGATAAGGTAGTTATGCACTACGCAGCCTGCGCAAAGACGGCAGGACTTGACGGCATCGTTTGCTCACCGCTTGAAGCAGGTAAGGTGCACGACAGGTGCGGTAAGGACTTCATCACCGTGACCCCGGGAGTCAGATTTGCCGACGGCGACAAGGGCGACCAGGTAAGAGTCATGACCCCCGCCGAGGCAAGGAGAATAGGCTCCGACTACATCGTCGTGGGCAGACCCATTACCGCGGCTGAAGATCCCGTCGCGGCTTACGAGAGATGCTGCTCCGAGTTTATAGGTTAACCTTTATTTACATTTACCAATAACATATTTCAAATAAAAAGCAGGTCTCCGACCCTGTTTTACGGCACGGGTCAGGGGTAAAAGAAAGGAAATAAGAAAATGACAGACAGACAGAAGCTTATAGCAAAGGATTTGCTTTCAATCAAGGCAGTATTTTTCAGACCCGAAGAGCCCTTCATCTGGGCAAGCGGGATTAAAAGCCCCATTTACTGTGACAACCGTCTGACTCTTACCGCTCCCGAGGTTCGCACCGACGTTGAGACGGGACTTATGGAGCTTATAAAGGAAAACTACCCCGATGCCCAGGTGCTGATGGGTACTTCCACCGCAGGTATCGCTCACGCGGCTATTACCGCACATATAATGGGACTGCCTATGGGCTACGTCCGCTCCGGCGCGAAGGACCACGGCAGACAGAACCAGATTGAGGGCAGACTGGAGAAGGGGCAAAAGGTAGTAGTTGTCGAGGATCTTATTTCCACAGGCGGCAGCGTAATTGAGGTCGTTGACGTGCTTCGCGAGGCAGGCGCTGACGTTCTCGGCATCGTATCCATATTCACCTACGGTATGAAAAAGGGTCTTGAAAGGCTGGCGGCGGCTAACGTGAAGAACGTATCCCTCACAAATTTCGACGTTATCGCAGAGGTTGCGGCAGAGTGCGGATACGTAAAGGCCGACGACGTGGACAGACTGATACAGTTCAGAAACAACCCCTCCGACGAATCCTGGATCAAAGCATAAATCAAAAGGCATTTTTTATGAGAAATCTCATTGATATTCTTGATTTTTCCACCGAGGAGATAGACAGACTTATCACCGTCGCCAACGATATTATCGAAGACCCGGACAAGTACCGGGACGTATGCCACGGCAAAATTCTCGGCACTCTGTTTTTTGAGCCGTCAACGAGGACAAGGCTCTCCTTTACCTCTGCCATGATGAGCCTCGGCGGCAACGTTCTCGGCTTCGACCAGGCGGCAAGCTCGTCGACGGCAAAGGGCGAGACTCTCTCCGACACCATACGCATGGTATCCGCTTACACCGATATTATCGCCATGCGCCATCCGAAAGAGGGGGCACCCATTGCGGCAGCCCGTGTAAGCCGTGTGCCTATCATCAACGCAGGCGACGGCGGTCACTTCCACCCGACCCAGACGCTTACCGACCTTTTGACCATCAACCGCAAATGCGGAAGATTTGACAACTTGGTCATAGGTCTGTGCGGCGACCTGAAATACGGGCGCACCGTCCACTCGCTGATATCGGCAATGTCACGATACGAGAACGTGAAGTTCGTCCTTATTTCACCCGAGGAGCTTCGCATTCCCGATTATGTAAAGGATGAATTCCTCGGCGAGAGCAAATGCGATTTTTCCGAAACAACCAATCTCGAAGAATCAATCCCCGAGCTTGATATTCTCTATATGACCAGAATTCAGGCAGAACGCTTTGAAAGCGCGGAGGAGTACAACCGTCTCAAAGACTCATACGTCCTGACCGCCGACAAGCTAAGAGGCGCAAAACCCACCCTCTCGGTCATGCATCCCCTACCCCGTGTCAACGAAATCAGCACGGACGTTGACGACGACCCCCGTGCGCACTACTTCGACCAGGCTGAATACGGCAGATATATCCGCATGGCTCTGATACTCATGCTCCTTGACACCAAGGGCGAGTGCGACAAGCGGACAGAGGGCGAGGAAAACCCCGAGCTTGAATGCCGTAACCCTCACTGCCTGACCCGTACCGAGCGCGGGCTGAAGAAGCTGTTTTCCGCCAATCGCTGTATCTATTGCGACCAGACGGCGGTGAGAAAGAGTATAAAGTGTAAAAAGGGCTAAAATCCCCCCGCAAAGCAGACTGATATATACAAAAGATAAAAACGCGAAAAGAGCATCTGCCTTTGGAAACCGACGGCAGATGCTCTTTCAATGAGCTATGATAAAAAGTGTCCGATTTACAGCACTTTCTCAAATAAATATATTGATTATTCCTATAACGGCACCGATGACGGCACCAAGATTTACGATGGCACGAAGCTCGTTTTTCATTACCGACATAACCAGCTCCTCCAGTTCCTTTACGTTCATCTCGTTGATTTTTGCCTCAACGATGCCCTTTATATCAAGCGTTCCTATCATATCCGGAATATTCGTCTGTGCAAATTTGTCAAACAAGCAGGAGATCAGCCTGCGAACGCTGTCCTCGTTACAGTCAAAATCCTCAAGATTGCTTTTAAGCGATTTTGAAAGCATACAGTCAAGCTCATCTCTGACCATTTGTGTTAGCTTTTCCTGACCGTGTCTTTCGATATAATCGGTAATTGCCCCTTCGATTTTTCCGCAAATCGAGTCAAGCGCATTACCTCCCAGAAGCATTGATACCAAAGGATTTGACACAAGGGAGGCAAAGGACTCCTCGGCAATATCCGAAATCACACTATGCAAATCACACTTTCCAATGCCGTCGAGAATTTTAACAGCCAAAACTCTGCTGACCTTATCGGCCAATTGCCCGGCATCCGCGCCGGGTGTCAGGTCAAGCAACGTCTCTTTGACAGAGAAGCCGTCCTGCATTACATAGCTTGTAATCTTCTCAACCGCCGCGTCTTTCATTTTGCCGCTTCTCAGCGAATTTATGACGTCACGCTCGGTCAGCAGCTTTTCGCTGACGGCATTGCCTACGGCAGATGCAAGTCTTGATTTGTTTTTCGGAATAACACCTGGTGTAAACGGAACTCTCCACTTTCCTATATGCCACACCCTCCGCGGTAAAAAGAGCATCTTTATCGCTATAAAATTAGTACAGTATCCTATCAAAGCTCCGATTGCAATCGGCAAAATAATTTCCCATGCGTTCATCTTGTTTTCCCTGTCCTGTTTTTTGTCCAAACCGCCGGCAAAGGCCCAAATAAGTCTGCCGCGGCACTGTAACAAATTCTGCAGGAGTTTTTAAATCGAATAAATAAAAGCGAGCTTAATGCGCCCCAAAAATTACGTCAGTCGGAAAGCACGGTAACACCCTCGGGGGCGACGTGCTTTACGGCAACGGTTCCGTCGGGCATTCTGTCCCATCTCACCGAAACTCTGCCGAGCGGCAGGTCGTAGTACGCCTCGGCGTAGTCAACGCCGGATACGGGACAGGGCGCAATCCTTACCGTTTTGTGATCAATAACGTTAAGTCCCGCCAGGCGGATAGTAAACCAGCGAGCGACGTCACCCAGAAAATGGTGGTTAAGCGATCTCAGATTCAGCGGCTTGCAGAAATGCTCTATCATAGAGGTATAGCCTTCATCTATCAGATAGGTATACGAAGGATATTTGTCCCTCGTTATCATCCTGTATGCCAGCTCGCTCTCGCCGTGCTCTGACAGCACGTGGAATATGCAATGCATCCCGACGAAGCCACAGTTAAAAGCACCGTCGTTTTCATTTATAAGACGGACCAATTGCTCGACCGCCCTCTTTTCCTCGCACTTGTCAAACACACCGTAATACAGAGCTATCGCCTGACTGCTCTGGCTGTTGCCCGCCGCCAGCATACTGTCAAAATCCACAAGCTCACGGCGAACCGTGTCGCGCATATCGCGATAAATGCCCTCGGCGTAGGACGCGCTGTGAGTATTGCCCACGGCGGTGAACATTTCAGCCGCCTTTCTCGCTATGTCCATCACGGTAATGCTGTCGGTCAGCACGACGGGAGCTCTGTAATCGTCAGCCTCTCTGTCCACGGGAACGTAGTCGCCAAGACCTATGTCAACAGTGCCGTTCTCGCTACGGCGGGTCATCACGTATTCGAGGTAACTCATCATTGCGTGTGCATTCTCGCGGATAACCTCGGTACAGCCACGGAATTTATATAGCGTATATGGCAGATTGAAAATTACGCTGTCCCAGACAGGACCGTTGCCCCAGTGGAAGCCCCAGCCTGCGGTCGGCACGATACCGGGCAACGCTCCGTCGATACGCTGTACACGGCGGATATTCTCAAGCCACTCCCGGTAGGATGCCTCCGTGTCATACATAAGAGTCATATTTTCAGCCGACATAGACGCGTCTCCCGTCCAGCCGTTCTTCTCTCTGTGAGGACAGTCGGTGGGAAAATAGTAGAAGTTGGAGCGATTGGAGTTGTCTGCCATTCTGTACAGCGTGTTCAGCCTTTCGTCCGAGCATTTGAAGCCGCCTATGGTCCCAAGACCCGAGCTCATAACATGGTAGGTCAAAAGGTCCGTGGTCGCCTGCTCCTCGGTAATGCCCTCAACCTTAACGTACCTGAAGCCGTTGTAGCAGAAGTGAGGCATATATTCGTCCTCTCTGCCCGAGCATACAAATCTGACCGTTTGATTCCACTCGCCGTAAATTTCACAGCCCGGCCTTTGTATAAAGGTGATGTTTTTGTTATAAAACTTACCGTCTACCAGGGTTTCGCCGTGCCACATCGTAATTTTCTGCCCCGGCTCGCCTTTGATTCTCAGTGCACAGAGTCCTGCGCTGTTAATTCCGAAATCGTAAATAAAGGCATCGCCATCCCGAGTAATTCCCACGGGCTTTACCTGACGGAGAGTAACGATGGGCTCGGCAGTGCATTCCTTCAAGACCCCTCTCGGAGTCTCGGCAGGTAAAGCACGGGTCCAGCCCTCGGCGTTGTAGCCGGGAAGATTCCAGCCGGGAAGCTCATCCCTTGCGTCATAGAACTCGCCCATACGCAAATCGTCAAACTTCACGGGTGACGGATGGCAGAGGAAATCTCCGTCCGCAAAGATAACAACTTCTTCACCGCCGCAGTCGGCGCGCAGCTCCAGAGCAACTCTCGGCGCGCCTCTGTACTCAGCCTTTTCAAAATCCCAGACGAAACCGCCAAAGCAGTTCATACTGCCGTTACCGAGCATAACGCCGATAACGTTCTCTCCCTCGGTGAGCAGGGAGGTTATATCGTAGGTGTCATAGTAGCAAACTTGATCAGGGTTCGATATATAGGGAGCAAGCCTGCCCTTTGTGATATCCTTACCGTTTATGTAAAGCATATAAAAGCCGAGACCGCAAATTGAAATCTCAGCACGCCCCGGCACCTTCGGCAGATTGAAAGAACGCCGCAAAAGGGGTGCCGCCACCCATTTTTCAAAAGTACAACAGTCCTCGGTTGCTTTGATGAAATGCTTGTTCATAGCCTTTTCCCTTCAAATGGTTATCGTTCTTATTAAAGCAGATATATCGGCAATTCCCCGCCTATGCTTATGTAACCGCTTGCCCTCTCCCCATTTACCTCGGGCTTTGGCTTCACGGCAGGCTCGGTTTTCTTCGCCTCGGTATTCTTCACAGCCTTTGCGGTATCGGTCTTTTCGGCTTTCGCACCGGCAGGCTTTCTGCAATTTACCTTTTTGGCAGTCGGCTTCTCCTCTTTCGGCTTCGCTTCCCCGGCAATAACACTGTTCTCCATATCGGGGGCAGTGCTTTTTACGTTGGAGTAACCGTTGTTCTTCACTCTGTTTATTGAATTTTTACCTATCGGCATATTTCATAATCTCCTTTGCAAGCTTTGTATATTCAAGAGCCGAACGGCTGTATTTCTTATAAGCTACCACGGGCTGGCTGTTGTCCTGCGCCCACTCAACAGCACTGTCAACTCTGATATAGGTTTCAAACAGTCTTGCCGCGCCGCTCTCGCGCAGATTTTCAAGCGTCTGCTTGAAGTAATTTTTCCTCTCGTCGGCCTTGGTGATTGCAATACCCAGAACCTCCAACCTCGGCGATATGTTCTTCACCTGACCTATAAAGTCGAACATATTGGCAAGCCCGAACAAGCCCCAAGGGCTCGCCTCCGTTGGTATCACTATGTAATCGGACGCGCACATAATGTTCATCACCCATCCGCCGAGAGTGGGCGGAGCATCGATCAGTACGTAGTCGTAAAAGCCGCGTGCCATAATGGGCGCTAGGCATTTTTTGAGTATCAGCTCTCTTTGCCATTTGGTGAACAGGTCAAACTCCACACCGCTCATCAGCGAGGTTGAGGGGATTATATCAAGATTTTTATACCCTGTCTCGGCAACATAGTCAGACAGGTCGCGCTCCTCTTTTATCGCGGTATAAAGGTTTTTGCCCTCGGTGGCATAGGCTATCGCCTTGTCCTCGTCGAAGAAGGAGAGGGTCAGATTCATCTGCATATCCGCGTCGATAAGCAGTACCTTTTTCCCCGACTTTGCCATGGCAAGTCCTATATTTGAACAGCTGGTGGTCTTTCCCGAGCCGCCCTTGTTATTTGAAAAGGCGATGACGACGGTTCTGCTCATTGTCCGTCCCTCCTGCTTTCATTTTTATCCTTTACGCCCTCCGGCTCTTCCTCCAGGTATGCGAGAATGTCGGACAGCCCCTCGCCGGTTATGGCGCTGACGGGAAAAATCTTCTTACAGCCCGCAAGCCTTAACCATCTCTCTACACGCTCCACGTTTGCGTCCGGCTTATCTATGCCGGATATAATGCCTATAACCTCGCGGTTGACAAGGCTTGTGATACACGGCGAGAATATGGAATATGGCTCGTTTGCGCTCAGAACAAGTCCTACAACGTCAGCCTCGTAGGAGTAAAGTGCCAGAGCACCTGAGGTCTGCCTGAGCTCTGTGTATTCGCCGGGCGTGTCTATAACCGTATCAAGATAATTGACGTACTGCGTCTTGAAATACTTTATTTCCTCACCGCGAAGAGCCTGAGTCAGAGTGGTCTTTCCTGCCGCAACTCTGCCTATCAGAATTATCTTACGCATGAGATTTACGTTCTCGTTATTTCACAGCAGGTGTATCCCAGCTTGTCAATAACGTAGGCTCTTATAGCCGTGAACGCCGACTCGACCGAGGAAACGCTGCCGCTGATAATAAGCGTACCTGTAAATCTGTCAACGAAGCCTACCTCCGCTGACGAAGATTTGAGAGCAATGTCGGCCGCAATAACCGCGCTCTCCGCAGGGCTGATGGTAAGCACGCCTATGGCACTTCTCGAATAATCGGTCTTTGGGTCAAGTCCCAGCTTGACGTAGAGAATATCGTCGGGGTTTGCTATGATATGGCAGAGAGTCACCTGCTTACCGGGCACCAGCTCCTGCACTATTCTCATTTTATCCTTAAGCTCCATTTTTATTTCCTCGCCTTATATATGTAAATAATTATTTTCATTTATCCGCCTATCTGACATTTGAGTCCCGACCGTTCTGCCACCGACAAAAGGTACTCCATTTTAGCACGGGTGGGGGGTTCTATCTCCTTCAGACTGTATTCTCTGCCAAGGCCCACATACTTATCCGAGCCTAGCCTGTGATAAGGCAGAAGGTGATGCTCACGTACGGTTCGGAGGGAGCGGGCAAAAGCACTGATAGCCGAGATCTCCGCCTCGGTGTCGTTGACCCCGGGGATAACCGGCGTCCTGATTATCAGCTCCACGGGACACTCTGCGAGTGCCCTTGCATTTTCGAGAATTCTCTCGTTCGGCATACCCGTGTACTCTTTATGCTTTTTGCTGTCCATGAGCTTGATATCCATAAGCACCAGATCAAGATATGGCAGCAGCTTTTCTATTTCCGAGAAAGGCAGCGAACCCGCCGTTTCAATGGCGGTGTGAAGACCTGCGTTCTTGCACTCCCCGAGCAGTGCCGCCGCGAAGTCAGCCTGAGCCAGAACCTCTCCGCCCGACAGCGTCACACCGCCTCCGCTCCTGCGGTAATAGGGCATATCGGCAAGTATTTCCGGCATTATGTCCGAGACGGTAACGTCCCTTCCCACTGTCTTCAGCTTTCCGCCCTCGTGCATACTCTGTATCTCGTAGGACTGGGACTCCGGATTACAGCACCAGGCACAGCGCATATAACAGCCCTTGAAAAACACTATGGTCCGAATACCCGGTCCGTCGTGTATGGAGTAGCGTTGAATATTGAAAATTCTGCCCTTAATATCTTCCGGCATAATCCCCTGTCCTTTCTGTAATTTTTTGATTACTGCTCTCCCTGCCGAAAAGGCTTACCAGCCCTGCTCGGTACGGTTTATAATGTCGTCCTGAAGCGACTTCGACAGCGTTGTAAAGAGTGCGGAATAGCCTGCAACCCTGACAACCAGAGTCTTGTATTTATCCGGATTCTTCTGCGCGTCAAGGAGGGTTTCACGGGTTACGACGTTGAACTGAACGTGCATGCCCTTCTGGTCAAAGTAGGAGCGGATAAGCGCCACGAACTTTGTAAGTCCCGCCATTCCCTCAAGTGCCGAGGGGTGGAATTTCTGATTGAGAAGCGTACCGTTGGAAGCCACGCTCTGCTCCAGCTTCGCAACCGAGTTTGCGGTAGCGGTAGGCCCCTTCACGTCTCTGCCCGAAACCGGTCCTATACCGTCAGCCAAGGGCGTGTATGCAAGCCTGCCGTCGGGAGTCGCGCCGGTTGAGGCACCGAGAGGAACGTTGGCGGATACAGGGTAAAGTCCTGCCTGAAATCTGCCCCCTCTCGGGTTCTTGTATTTCTCAACCTCTTTGGTATACGTGTTTGCCACCTCACGGGCGAACATATCCACGTCGTAAATATCGTTGCCGTACTTAGGGCAGTCCTCGTCAATCGCGCGCTTCAGTTCACGGTAGCGTGCCGCGACGTCGGCAGGAAGAGAGGAACAGTTTGTAACCTCGTCATAGATAACCCTGACAGCCCTCTCGTTTATTTCGATACCCTCACGGGCAAGCTCGGTGGCAATCTCGGTAACCAGCTTTTCTGCCGCCTTGCCCTTTATGCCGTAGCCGAAGTTCGCCTTCATGGCATCCCTGAACTCGGCAAGGGTAAACCTCTTATCTTCAAATACCAGCTTCTTCACGGCAATAAGACCGTCGGTGTTGTTGGCAATACCGAAGCCCTGCGGACCTGTGAAGTTGTATATTGCACCGCCCTCCTGCAAGGACCTTCCTCTGCCGATACAGTCGTCAACCATACAGGACTGGAAGGGCAAGGGACATCTGACGGCGTGTGCCGCGTCTATGGCGTTATTTGCGTTTACAAGAAGCTTTATCATATAGCTCTGCTGAGCCTTATACGCGTCGTAAAACTCTTCAAAGGTGTGAATATCCTCGACACGGGGGGTGTCTGCGCCGATTTTTATACCCCTGTCGACGCCCTCATTGAAGGCGAGCTCCATAGGTCTGCACATATTGAAGAACGCCGCGTCGTGCCAGCCGTCGGTCTTGTGAGGAGCCTGAGGCTCAACACAGCCGATAATACAGTAATCTCTCGCATCCTCAAGAGTCAGACCTCTTGCCATAATCGAGGGAATGATTATCTCGTCATTGTAGTAAGCGGGCAGACCCGTACCAAGTCTTGTAAGTGCCGCCGCTTTGATAAGCAGATCCTGGGGCGAGCCGTTCCACACTCTTATGGAGATAGAGGGCTGAGGCAGCGGCACGTGCATTGCCGCCTCGAGGCACATATACGACAGGTCGTTAGTCGCGTCCATACCGTATGTGTTCTGACCGCCTACAATAAGGTTCTGGAACATTCCGTAACCGGCGAAGCCGTCTGCGGACGCCTCGTCTCTGACCTTGTTTATGTCGTTGAGCTTTACCCATATACAGTCAAGATATTCCTGAGCCATCTCGCGGGTAATGAGCCCCGACTCAATATCCTTTTTGTAGTAGGGATACATATACTGGTCGAAGCGACCGGGGGATATTGAGTGACCGCTGGACTCAATCTGCAAAAGGAGCTGAACGAACCAGAAGGACTGGCACGCCTCATAGAAGCTCGAAGCCCCGAACTCCGGCACCCGTGCACAGTTTTTCGCTATCTCTTCAAGCTCACGACGCCTTTGTGCATCCTTTTCACTCTTAGCCATATCTCTGGCAAGTCTTGAATATCTGCGCGCGTATTCGATAACCGCCTCACAACTCTCTATAACAGCATAAAGGAAATTAGTCCTCTGTACGTAGTCGGCGTCGGAAACGTCAACCTTGTCAAGTGCCGCCTGTGCCTCGGCGATTATACCGCGGTAGCCCTTTGCCAGCACCTTGCCGTAATCCACGCACACGTGACCGATACCGTTGTAAAAATAGTTTCCGGGGGTAAAGACCGCGTGCTTTGTAAAGGCGTTATACGCCTCGGGTGACATATTGGTTCTCGCAAGGTCAGAGCAGGTCTTTCCGTGCCAATACGGGTAGATTTTACGCAGTACCGCCTTGTTTTCCTCACTGATATGGAAAGGGTCTGCCGCACGGGTCTCGACCGTGTCAAGCTCGGCTTCCAGCCACTCGTACGAATACTCCGGAAAAACCTGACAGCCACGCGGAGCAAGCGTCGCACTGCCCACGATAAGCTCGCCGTCCCTGATAATAATAGGCAAATTCCTGAGAATATGAGCGAAAGCGGCACTGCGGCGTCTGATTATCGGCAGGTCCTCTGTAGCCTTGTAGCTCTCGGTGACCAGCACGCCTCTGGAGGTTTCAATCTCGGGCATTTTCGCATACAGGTCATCTATCAGCTTATCGATTCGCGCGCTTTTCTCTGTTATGAATTTTATATTTTCCATTTCAAAGATTCCTTTCCTTATGTAATTACATCTGTCTCCACAAATCCTTGTGAGGTGCGGCTATTACCGAATAAGAGGAGAGCGAGGCGACGCTCTTTGCATATTCCGCCCCTGCCTCAACGGCGGCGGTGACGTCGCCTATGTCACCCGTCAGCATTACTATGCCTTTACCTCCGATACCGCGGGAAACGCGCAGGTCGAATATTGCCACCTTTGCCGTCTTGACCGCAATATCAGCCGCCTTTATCGCGCTGGCTGCGGAGAAGGTCTCCAGAAGTCCGAGAGAGCCTTCGGCAGCGGAGGTGTTAGTGCCGAACAGCGCGGCGATAACCTGCTCGTCTATACGTCCCATAATCGAATGATCGATCACGTAGCCTTCGAATTTTGAAACTACGTGATTTACCGAGGCTGTAACGTTCGAGATTGAGCCTGTAAGAATTATCTCGTATTTTCCCGGGCAGGCAGGATGTGCGGAAACCATATCCACCCCTGCGCTTTTGAGTGCCGCGTCGGCAGCCTCAACGCCCTTTGGAATACTTTTAAGTTCTATTACTCCGATAGCCTTATACATTTTTTACACCTTATCAATTATAATTTTCGTGTCTGTCACCGTAACTCTGCCGTCAATTGAAGCGGCAAGTCCCACCGAGAGCCCCTCGGCGGGAGTACCGATGCGGTCGCCTGCTTTGACGTACGTACCCGTTTCCACCGAGGGCACAGAGGGTACGCCTATAAATCTTCCCAGAGGAATTTCCACCCTGTCAAAATCCTTGACCTCACCTATAAACCCGGGGATTTTATCAAATCCGTGCACGCCAAGTATGGAAGCCCATTTCTCAGAGGGTATCATTCTGAAATCGCGCTCAGGGCGCGGCTCCGTATCCTCTTTTGCCGTATATCTCATTTTGTTCGCGCCGAGGAGGGCTTTGTAATTATTTATTACAGCCCTCGGAGATATGCCCTGACTGCAAGCCAGGCTCTCGCATATTCCGCAGCCGCAGCACAGAGTTGCCGACAGTACCAAAGCGGGCGATACCTCTGCCGCACCCATTGCGGTGCGCACCATTTTGTGCGGCTCAAGGGAATAGCCCAGAAGGTTTCTCGGACACATATCGGTACAGCGTGTGCATTGACAGCAGGCGGTCTCGGCTCTTGCCACAGCCATCTTCTCGTTTAAGAACTTCGTTTCGGCGGCTCTGCAGGAGCGAGGCAGAACGATTAACGCCTTCGTTGTCTTGGAAACCGCGGCAAGCTCGTAATTTATCGGCTTTCCCATCGAGGGACCGCCGTCGACTACCACGTGTGCTTCATCTACCGTAATGCCCAGCTTAGCGAATAAATCCGCGACACGGGTACCCACAGGCACCCGCATTACGCAAGGCTCGGGCACGTCGCCGCCCACCGTCAGCCATTTTCCGGTTACCGGCTCACCGAAGCGAATGGCACGGGCAAGGTTATACATAGTCTCAACGTTGTAAACTATTACGCCCGAGGTTATCGGCAGATTTCCCGGTCTTACCACCTTTCCCGTCGCCTGATATATCAGGCTAACCTCGTCGCCTATGGGGTAGACGTCGGGCAAAACCTTTACGAATACCCGCTTTGAGAGCCCCTCGCCTTCCGTCAAGCCCAGTCTTTTGGCGTTATGCGCCTTTATGCACAACAGAGCCCTCGGTATATGGCAGAAGTCAAGCACCGCCTCCGCGCCCTCCAGCACGTAGGGCATCTCCCTTTTCATTATCGTGAAGTCGGTATATAGGAGCGGCTCGCACTCAGAGCCGTTTACAATCAGAGTATCAGCTCCCTCGGCAAGCTTTGCGTAGGAGGGAAAGCCAGCGCCGCCGGCTCCTACTATACCGCTGTCTTTCATCAGTTGCTTTAAATCCATAAGAACACCGTTTTACTCCCACCCGGAGCCTTGTTATCAGTCAACGATACCTACTATAACCGCGTCGGCGGGTGCCTGCGTGTTATGCAAAGCAAGTCTGGCAGAAGAACCGGTGGTGATCAGCACCGTCTCACCGATTCCGGCACCTACGCTGTCGATGGCGACGATGAACCTATCGGTAAGCTCACCGTTCTCAATAATCTGAACTTCCATGAATTTACTGCCTACCAGCGACTCCTGCTTTCTTGTGGAAACGATGTTTCCTCTGATAATTCCCTTCAACATTTTTCTGCTCTCCTATAATTCATTTTCTCGACACGGGTCACTCTTTGACCACTTTTACCTTGAAGCCGTTGCCTATACCTGCCGCATTGGCGTCATCGGTATCCACGTGCATTTCAAGGCGGAAGTCCGGGTGTACCCTGACCTGAACGTCGTACCATCTCGTACGCCTCTTGCCCTCCGCGTCGACGGTGACGTAATCTCCGTCCTTGACACCGAAGGCGATGCCGTCCTCAGGGGACATATGTATATGTCTGTTTGCGATTATACAGCCCTCGGAAAGCTGGACCACGCCCTTAGGCCCTACTATCGTTATGGGTGCGGAGCCCTCTGTTTTGCCCGACTCTCTTACGGGAGGCTTGACCTTAAGGACGTAGGAATCGGTAGCGGAAATCTCCACCTGAGAGGACTTTCTCACAGGTCCGAGGACACGGACGTTCTCGATGGGGCGAAGGGAGGGTCCGATTATCGTCAAAGTCTCCTTGCAGGCGTACTGACCGGGCTGTGACAGCTCCTTCATTGGCGTCAGCTCGTAGCCCTCTCCGAATAGGACGGCAAGATCCCCCTTTGACAGATGTATGTGCCTGTTGGATACTCCGATCGGCACTTCGTTGCTGTTATTATTTGACACGGGTGCCCCGTCAAGCTCCGAAAGCACGCTTTTTACTATTTCGGCAATCCTATCATCCAGATTTTCCATTCTACTGCTCCTTTTCTGTCTTCGTAAAACTATTGTACTGCAGAAACGTCCGAGAGACACCGTTATTTCAGGTGTGTGCGGCTGTTCTTATCCAAAACGCCGCCTTATGTATCTCGGGCGCTTTTGCAGTACCCAAAGGGTCTTGCCTTTGGATACTGTCTCCCCTTTAAGAGATTACGGAACGCAAGCCGTAAATTACTTAATGGAAGGGAGAAGCTTCTCAACGTCTGCGTGAGGTCTGGGAATAACGTGAGTAGCAATAACCTCGCCGAGGGAGGTTGCTGCAGCGGAGCCTGCCTCAACTGCTGCCTTAACTGCTCCGACGTCGCCGCGAACCATAACGCTTACAAGTCCGCTACCGATTTTCTCAGAACCGATAAGCACAACGTTTGCAGCCTTTACCATTGCATCAGCCGCCTCAATTGCAGCTACGAGACCTCTGGTCTCTACCATTCCAAGTGCTTCCATTTTTTCCTCCTGTAAAAATTGTTTTTAAAATATTTTTATATTCTAAGACCTTAGTCCTAAAAACGAATGCAGTGCATCCCGGGGCTTATCAGCCCGTAGTAAGAAATGCCATTACGTCGGGGTGCGGTTTTGCGATTACCTCGCAGCATTTGACCTTTCCGACTTCTGCGGCTGCGGCGGCTCCCGCTTCGAGTGCCGCCCTGACTGCGCTTACGTCTCCCTCAACGACTACCGTAACCAGTCTTCCGCCGAGGCGTTTTTCAACGTGTATAAGCTTTACATCAGCCGCCTTTACCATAGCGTCAAGGCCTGTTATTGCGGCGACCATCGCCTGCACTTCAAGCAACGCTATTGCCTTCATATCAAATTACTTGATAACGGGAAGAAGCTTCTCAACGTCTGCGTGAGGTCTGGGAATAACGTGAGTAGCGATAACCTCGCCAAGCGCGGTTGCGGCGGCAGAGCCTGCCTCAACTGCAGCCTTAACTGCTCCTACGTCACCTCTTACCATAACGCTTACAAGTCCGCTTCCGATCTTCTCAGAGCCGATAAGTACAACGTTTGCCGCCTTTACCATAGCATCTGCTGCCTCGATTGCGGCTACGAGACCTCTGGTCTCTACCATTCCAAGTGCTTCCATCATTTTCGTGTTCTCCTTTTTGTTGTTTATTTATTATTTCTTAATTTGTCTTTTCCGAGAGCGGACAGTCTTGCAAACCATTCGATGTCCTCGCTCTGTCTTGCAATCACCTTGTGAGTGATGTACAGCTCTCTTTTTTCAGCCTCAGCCTTACCTTTGGCAATTGCCGCTTCTACAGCCGCCGCCGAGCCCTCAACCTTTACAGCCATAACGAGAGGCACCCTTGCGGAGTCGCCTGCCGCAGGCTTGTTCTTGTCGATTGCGACGACCTTGACGTCTGCCGCCTTTGCCATAGCGTCTGCTACGACTATTGCGGTAGCGAAGCCGAAGACCTCAATCATTCCGAGTGCCATGCGCTATCTCCTTATCACTCGGCAACGTAGCAAATCTTTATTCCCGCCTGAGATACGTTGACCTCCATAGCCTCGTTGAGCTTGTCGAGCGGGAAGGAGTGAGTGATGAGCTCCTTAATCGGAATGTTCATCTCTCTTGCCTGACGCAGGAATGCCATAGTGGTGGGATAGTCGTCAGCACTGTAATCCCAGGAGCCTACGATAGTGATCTCCTTGTTGCACATTGCGAAGTGGGGGTTGACGGAGTATTCTCCGTTGTTTACGAAGAAGCCCATCTCGCACATACCGCCGCCGCGGCGAATGTACTCGTAAATATCCTTTGCGGCCGCAGGCGCACCGGTGCACTGGAAGGCGAAGTCAACGCCGACACCGTTGCATACGCTCTTAACGAGAGCCACACGCTCTTGCAGCGTAGTGATGTCCTTGAAGTTGACGATGGTCTTTGCACCCAGCTTCTTAGCCATTTCAAGACGCTTGGGAGTGCCGTCAATTGCGACGATATGATTTACTCCCGCCGCGCGGAGTACGCTTATCATTACAAGCCCCACAGGACCGAGACCCTGTACGAGAACCTTGGAGTTGAAGTTGATAAGACCGGTAGCGTTTGCTCTTTTCAGAGCGTGTACGCACACGCAGGACAGCTCGAGAAGCATTCTCTCTTTAAGGTCAAGGTCGTTTACTACGAAATATGTAGCTCCCTTGCCGCTGATGAGCAGGTGGCTTGCGAACCAACCCGTAAGAGGGTTCTTGTCGCTGTGAGATATAAGACCGAACACTCCCTGCTTGTCGCAAAGGTTCGTATTTGCCGGATGATTACGGCAAACGTAGCACTCGCCGCAGCTGATAACGCTGGTGACGATTTTGTCGCCGACCTTAATCGGCTTACCCGCCGTATCGGTCTTGATGTTTTTGCCGAGCGCGATTATCTCGCCCGTGCCCTCGTGGCCGAGAGTGACGGGGATAATGCCGAAGGGGTCGCCCTTCCACTCGTGAACGTCGGTACCGCAAACGCCGCAGCCCTCGACCTTGACCAGAATGTCGTTGTCACCGACCTCGGGAATCGGGAACTCCTTGACTTCTATCTTTTTAGGCGCGGTAAGCATAGCGACCTTGGCGGTCTTGGGAATAGCTGCGGAAGCTGAACTCTTGCCGCCCATATCGCCGAGAATTTTACGGACTATGCTCTCTACCTGAGAAGAACTGATGTTCATATTCTTTTCCTTTCTCTGATTCTCTTAAATGATGCGGAAGCTGTCAGACAGCACACAGCGGCGGTATCTGGTAAAGCTTCTTGCACTGGTAAGCCCCTCGCCGGTAGGACCTGCGATGGTGAAGGTGGTATGTCCCTCGCCTCCGAAGCCTATGCCTGCATAGGATGGCGCGTTCTTAACGAATATCGTCGTTTCAACCGCTCTTGCGAAACGGGTCAGGTTGTCGATATTTTTTGAATGCATATGCGCGGTGTGGCGGTTTCCGTGCTCTGCCTTTACCGCCAGGTCTATCGCCTCGTCAATGTCCTTTACTCTGACGATGGGAAGAATGGGCATCATAAGCTCGTGCTGTACGAAGGGATGGTCAAAATCCGTCTCGCATATAATACAGCGAATTTCGTCGCCTACGTTTATCCCCACCTTGGCAAGGAGGACCTTTGCGTCTCTGCCCACGCAGTCACGGCAGACGGTCTTTGAAACCACGCCGGTCTTGGGATTTTTCTTTTCCACGAGCACGATTTTCGCCAGCCTGTCTGCGGTAGCCAAATCGATCTTGTACGCGCCTGCTTCAAGCATGGAATCGATAAGCTCGTCTGCGATGTTCGCAAAGGCGAATACTTCCTTCTCCGCAATGCAGGGCAGGTTGTTGTCAAAGGTGCATCCGTCGATAATATCCTTGCCCGCTTTTCTCACGTCGGCGGTGTCGTCGACGATTACGGGGGGATTGCCGGCACCTGCTCCGATCGCCTTCTTTCCGCTGGACAGCACCGAGCGGACGACGCCGGGACCGCCTGTGCATACGAGCAGACGGATATTCGGGTGCTTATACATTACGTCGGCACTTTCAAGAGTAGGCTTTACCACCGATGCGACGAGCACGCGGGGACCGCCTGCCATGGCACTGGCGCGGTTAACCAGGTCAACCGCATAATTCGACGTAGCTATTGCTCCCGGGTGGGGGTTGAATACAACGCCGTTGCCCGCGGCAATCATGCCAATGCTGTTACAAATAACCGTTTCCGAGGGGTTCGTACTGGGTGTTATGGCACCGACGACGCCGAAGGGTGCCATTTCGGTAAGGGTCAGACCGTAGTCGCCGGTCTTAGCCTGAGCTACGATGTCCGAAGTGCCGGGTGTCTTGTCTGCCACAAGATTGTGCTTTGCGGTCTTGTGGTCTACTCTGCCCATTTTCGTTTCCGCAACGCCGAGGGATGCCATAATGGCAGCCTCCCCGCGGCACAGCTCGCGAATGGCAGAGATAATCTTCTCGCGCTCTTCAAGAGTCATGGCACGGACTGCCTTGTATCCGCAGGTTGCCGCGTCAATGGCGTCCTTCATATCCTCGAAGACGCCGATGAATTTTCTGCCGCAATAGCCGGTAGCGTCCCACTCGCATTTTGCGGGAGCGCACTCTGCCTTAAGATTTTTAAGGACGGATGCAACGACCTCTTCAATTTGCGCCTCTGTCCAATTTATAGCCATTTTTGTTCTCCTTTTGGAAAGGTTTACTTTCCGAGAGCCTCAAGCACCTTCTTGGTGATTGCAGCTACGAGAGCCTCGTCGGGGGCACTGCAGCACTTAACCGGCTCTTCCTCAACCTCGATACCGGGGTGACGGCCGGGAATGTTCATCTTCTTACGGAGCTCCATAAGCTTCTGAAGCTCCTTGTTGGGAATCTCGTGAACCGCGCCCAGCTCCATGGCGTTCTTGCAGATCTTTGCGTTGAACTCAACCTCTTCCATAACGAACAGTGCCTTCGTAAGGTTGCAGCCTACGGTAAGTGCGCCGTGGTTCTGAAGAAGGAATGCGTCGTGGTTCTGGATATAGGGCTCAAGAGAGTCGGGAATTTCCATAGTAGAGGGAGTACCGTAAGCACAGGTGGGAACCTCGCCGATGGTAAGAACTGCCTCGGGCAGAATGTACTGGTCAAGGTCTACGCCTGCAACGGTGAAGGCGGTAGCAATCGGAGGATGAGCGTGAACTACCGCGTTTACGTCGGGACGGTCCTGATATACTCTCATGTGCATCTTGATTTCGGAGGAGGGGTTAAGCTTGCCTTCAAGCTTGTTACCGTTCTTGTCGACCTTGATGATCATATCCGGAGTAAGAACTCTCTTGGACACGCCGGTGGGAGTGCAATAGTACTCGTTATCGCTGACCTTTACGGAGATGTTACCGTCGTTTGCTGCAACGAAGCCGAGCTGATACAGGATGTGACCTGTTTCGCAGATTTCCTTTTTGATTTCGTAAGCTGATTTCATGTCTTTTCTTCCTTTTATGAATATATGTTTTTTTATTTGTTAACAAAACCAAGTGTATCAAGGGCTATCATATATTCCTCGTTGGTGGGAATAACGAAGGTCTTTACCTTCGCGCCCTTTGCCGAAAGGTCGACTGCCTCGCCCGAGGGACAGGTGTCGTTCACTTCCTCGTCCATCTCAATACCGAGGTAGGACATATCGCGGCATACGCGCTTACGCATAAGTCTGTCATTCTCGCCGATGCCCGCGGTGAATACCAGAGCGTCAACGCCGTTCATCTCCGCGATATAAGAGCCGATTATCTTCTTGATATTGTGTACGAGAATATCAAGTGCCAGAGCCGCGCGGGCATTGCCCTCCTTTGCCGCGGTGGTGATATCTCTGCAATCGCTGGAAACGCCGGACACGCCGAGCAGACCCGACCCCGAGTTAAGCAGCTTATCAGCCTCGTCGGGAGTAAGCCCCTCCTTCTTCATTATATACGTAACGACGGTGGGGTCAAGCGCGCCGCTTCTCGTTCCCATGGGAACGCCGTCCTGGGGAGTGAAGCCCATAGAGGTGTCAACAGCCTTGCCGTTTACAGATGCGGTAATGGACGAGCCGTTGCCGAGGTGGCAGGTAATTATCTTCGCATCCTTTTTGCCGATAAGCTCGGATGCCTTTGCGCATACGAATCTGTGAGACGTACCATGGAAGCCGTAGCGGCGGACCTGATATTTCTCGAAAAGCTCGTAAGGAATGGGATAAACGTAAGCTTTTTCTTCCATAGAAGAATAATAGGAGGTATCAAACACGCCTACGTGAGGAATGCCGGGCATAACGCTCTTGCAGGCCTTGAAGCCGCTGATTGCGGGCGGTCCGTGAAGGGGGTTGATCTCCACAATGCTTTCAAGATATTTCAGCTCCTCTTCTCCGAGGACTGAGGACTGACGGAGCTTACCGCCGTGAGCAAAGCGGTGTCCGACCGCCTGGATTTCGTCTACGCTGTCGATAACGCCCAGCTCCTTGTCTGTAAGAAGACTGAGAACGAGCTCTATTGCCGCCTTGTGGTCGCGAAGCTCGGTTTCCGCCTTATAATCGGGCTTTCCGGGACGTTTGTGAGTGACAGCACCGCCGATGCCGATTCTCTCGCACAGACCCTTTGCAAGAACCTCGCCGGTGTCCATATCAAAAAGCTGATACTTAAGGGACGAGCTTCCCGCGTTTACTACGAGGATTTTCATTTTTTTCTCCTTTTCGCTTTCTTTCATTTTATTTAATTTAATTACTTTTTGGTGAACAACTTTTTTTCGTACGCTTATTCCTGTATTCGTTTGGAGCTTAGCTCCTCCTCCTCCTCGCCTATTCCCTTGGCACGGGCGGAGTTCTGATAAACGATTTTGTAGCACAGAGCGTCAACGACTACCAGCCGTGACAGGTGGGAATTCAGACCTAAGGAGCTGTGTCTGGTCTCCTCGGTGTCGGTAAGAAGCACAATGTCGCTGATTCTGGCAACAGGCGACTTTTCTCTTGAGGTTATTGCAATCGTGACGGCTCCGCGGGCTTTCGCCGCCTTCAGAGCCTCGGCTATGTCCTTCGACGAGCCGGACTGGGATATTCCGATAAGCGTGTCTCCCTCTTTCAGCTGGGAAACCGCTATTGCCTGCATGTGCGTATCGGCATACGCGCTCGAATTGCACCCGGCGCGCAGCAGCTTGTTCGACGCGTCCTCGGCTACCGAAGCCGACGAACCGAGACCGATAAGCACGACTCTGCGCGAAGCGGATATAGCCTGTGCCGCCTTCGTCATAGCCTCCGGGGACAGCGTCTTCTTCGTCCTTTCTAAGGACATATACGCGTCGTTGCATACCTTCTCGAAAATCTCAAAGCAATCGTCCTCAGCCGTTATTGTAGGCGCGATAACCTTCTTTTCATGCTCCTTTGCAAGATTCAGCTTCAGCTCCTGGTATCCCGAACAGCCCAGCCTCTTTGAAAAGCGGACTATCGTTGCCTCACTGCTCTCGCACTTGAAAGCGAGGTCGGATATGGAGTATGGCAAAATCTCGCCGGAATGAGAAAACAACCAATCAGCGACTCTTTTTTCAGACTTGCCCATTTCGTTGTACAAAAGCTGAGCCTGAAGCAAAGTCCTGTTCAATATACGACCTCCCTTCCTTTTTTGTTAATTCTGAAAATAATTTTCAATTTAAATCATAAACTTCACCAGTTTTATTGACAGTTTGAAAATTATTTTTATTTTTGATGAAATTTACTTTCGTATTTTCGATTTTAGCATAAAAATACATATTTGTCAATACTTTTCTGTTTTTTCCTGGTTTTTTGAGTTTTTTAAATATTTTAAATATTTACATTTTAATTTCCGGATTTTCGAGCCACGGAGTTTCTGAAAATAATTTTCATTTTTTCGGGGTTTTTACATTTCTAACTCAGAAACTGAAAAAATATTTCATTTACAATTTATTCATATTTTCACTCTCGTTTAAGCTTCCTTTTACTCAAAGACCTGCTCTTGAGCTTTTTCAAAAAGCCCCGCAAAAGGGTCAAAAAAAGCACTTAACCGATTGACTTACCGTCCGACCTATGCTACAATATTTACATAATGAAAAACCGGAGGATATGATGAGCTTCATAATCAGAGAAATGGCAGACACGGACAGAGAGTGCGTTGCGGAGCTGATGCGCACCTTTTATTCCTCACCGGCAGTGCACACGTCGGGCTCTCGGGAGATTTTTCTCGCTGATATAGACGCCTGTGTTGGGAATTCTCCCTATCTTGAAGGGTACGTATTTGAGTCTGACGGCGAGGTCGCGGGCTACGCCATGCTTGCAAAGAGCTTTTCCACAGAATTCGGAAAACCCTGTCTTTGGGTTGAGGATATATACTTTACACCTGAGCACCGAGGCAAGGGCTACGCAGGCATTTTCTTCAAAATGCTGGATGAAAAATACAAGGGCTCGCTTCTTCGCCTTGAGGTCGACGGGGACAACGAGGGCGCACTGCGCGCATACCGAAAGAGCGGATTTGAGGTTATGCCCTACGTCGAGCTGAAAAAGGACATACCGTAAAGCCGAAAGCATGGCGATCTTTCACCGCACCTCGGAGCCTCAACGGCACTTTAAAAAATCTGATAACCCAATGGAAGGAAATAAAGAAACATTATGAAACTTGAAGGCTTAAAAATCAATTTCCTCGGCGACAGCATAACCGCAGGCTCAGGGGCGAGCTGTAAGGAGAACATATACCACGCCGTGCTGAAGCGGCGCGCGGGGCTTGCCGAGGCGAGAAATTACGGAATAGGCGGCACGCGCTTCGCTCTGCAAAATGGTATTGAGGGTTTCCCGAAAAATGAAGTTTTTGACACCAACTCCTTCAGCGAGAGGTTTTCCTCAATGTCTGACGACGCCGACGTCGTTGTGGTGTTCGGCGGAACCAATGACTACGGTCACGGAGACGCGCCGATAGGAAAGCCGAGCGACAGAGCTCCCGACACCTTTTGGGGAGCCTGCCATTATCTGTTCTCCGGTCTTATAAAGAAGTATCCCGAAGCGCGTATAATCGTGATGACCCCCTTGCACAGAGCAAACGAAAGCTCAAAAAGAGGAGATTCAAAGCCGTATGACGTAGCGCCTCTTTACGAATATGTGCAAATCATACGCTCGGTCGCAGAATATTACTCCCTGCCCGTTTTGGATTTGTTCCGCGTAAGCGGCATTCAGCCCGAGATAGAAGAGATAAGAAGCAGATATATGCCCGACGGACTCCACCCCTCGGATATGGGAAACGAGAGAATTGCCGAGCTGCTGGAAGGCTTCCTTCGCGCTCTGTAAAGTACCGTTTCCAAGGGATTTAACACATTCGGAGCGAAAAATTACCTATCAAAACCGATAAAAGGATGAAAGCGTTTTCAAGCAAAATGCCTTCATTTTTTTATCTGAAAGGCTTTTTCACCGTTTTGCTGAAAGTTTTTTGTAATTTTGTACTATTGACAATACACGAGAAAATGTATAAAATAAAAGGCGGAATATGTCGTTTTCCGACAAATTCCGAAGGTTAAAAAGAACAGAAGGAATAGCATATATGAGCAAAACCCATATTCTTTACAATCCTCTTGCCGGACACGGCAGAGGTAAGGAGAACATATCAGAATTATGCGAAAGAAACAGCGGCGCCAATGTCGTAAGCATGCTGGAAATCGACGACTACCGCAAATTCTTCGCACAGCTTGAAGCCGACGATACGGTCATCATCTGCGGCGGCGACGGCACGGTAAATAAGTTTGTCAACAGTACCAAAGGAATAGTTATGCCGGAAAACCTCTACTACTTTGCCACCGGCTCCGGGAACGATTTACTGCGTGACATAGGGAGCGGTGCCGCCGAGCCTGTCAAGCTGGGTGAGTACATAAAGAATCTGCCCGTCGTCACTGTAAACGGCGAGGAGCATCTGTTTCTGAACGGCATCGGCTACGGTATTGACGGCTACTGCTGTGCAGTCGGTGACGACCTGCGCGAAAGCTCGGACAAGCCTATAAATTACACCTCCATCGCAATTAAAGGACTTCTTTTTCATTACAAGCCCACAGGCGCAACGATCACGGTTGACGGTAAGGAGTACAGATTCAAGAAGGTATGGCTCGCTCCTGCCATGAACGGCAGATACTACGGCGGAGGAATGATGCCCACGCCAAATCAGCAAAGACTTGGCTCCGAGCGGGAGCTGTCGGTAATGGTCATGCACGGCTCGGGAAAGCTGAATACCCTGATGATTTTCCCGTCCATATTCAAGGGAGAGCACGTCAGGCACAAAAAACACGTATCCGTCCTCACGGGCAATGACATTACCGTAAGGTTCGATAAGCCCCGCGACCTGCAGATAGACGGCGAGACGGTAAGAGGCGTAACCGAATACACAGTACGCGCGCGCACCGCGGTGACAGCGTAAATAAAAATTTACAAAAAGAGACTGTAATGGAAGAAAGAAAGTTGTATAAATTAACACGGGTAGAGGGAGAATACGCGTATCTACTCGACGAGAAAGGCGAGGAGCTTTTCGTATCGCTGATGCTCCTGCCCCCCAATGCCGACGTAGGCTCTACTCTCGCATACGATTATTCCGGATTTGAGCTGATATAAAAAAGTAAAGAAAACTCGACACGCCCCGACACCGAGCAGTATCCAAAAAGCATTTTTGACACATTGCCGGGCACCGCTGTCGACAGATTATACTTGACATAAGGCGGCGCATAGTATACAATATAATCAGAACAAACAAAGGAGAAACCTTATGCCCACGGATGTAGCATACAAAATCAGAACAAAAAAGAAGAATCTTTACCTTCGCGTACTTAAGGGACACTTTGCTACCAGCCATAGCCATATCAATTACTTTATAGACGTTGCCATGCAGAAATCCCGTCTGTCAGAGGCTAAGGCTGTCGCTGAGGAGCTGGTCTCCTATTACAGCACCAACACGGTCATAGACTCAATTCTCTGCCTCGACGGCACTCAGGTCATCGGAACCTGCATCGCTGAGGAGCTCACAGAGGGCAATTACGTCAATATGAACGACCACCAGACCGTCTATATCGTGACGCCCGAGCATACCAGCGGAAGTCAGATTATTTTCCGCGACAGCGTTGTTCCAATGATACAGGGCAAGAACGTTCTTATTCTCGCCGCATCGGTCACCACCGGATATACGGCAAGAGCGGCTATCGAAGCAATTAAATACTACGGCGGAGGCGTTGCCGGCATCTCTGCGATTTTCGCAACGGCACACGACGTTATGGGCTACAAGGTAGAGTCGGTCTTTGACCTCAACGACCTGGACGGCTATGCGTCCTACGGCTCCCACGAATGTCCTATGTGTCAAAGCGGAAAGCGTATCGACGCTCTGGTCAACAGCTTCGGCTACTCCAAGCTTAATCCGTAACCGTATCTCGGTAACCGTAGAAAAAACAATAAAAAAGCGAAGATGCTTTACCCCGCCTGTCAAAGTACCGACAGAGGACGCATCTTCGCTTTTTTATTTTTTGTTTTTTATTTTTTATTTCCTCTTATTTATTCTTTATTCTTTGATCTTCTTCGGCATCTGCCCGTCGTTCTTCGGACGGAAGGTAAAGCAATCAAAGCCGTTGTCAATATTTGAAAACCGTCCGAGGGTCTCTCGGATTTTCTTCATATCGTATATTTCACGCCTGATGAAAAACATGACGGCGCAGTCCAGCTCCAGCTCGTAATTGATACAGTATCCGGCGGAGTGCAACAGCTGTTCGGTTTCCTCCTCATTCAGTCTGAGAGCTACCGCCAGAGCAAACACATTGCCCCTTTCAAGGTCTACCAGCGCACCGGATTTGATTCTGCCCCAGGATGATTTGGATATCCCGGCAGCCTCGTAAATTTCCTTGCCGGTCGGCTTTTCTCCGTCGAACTTCTCGTCGATATGCCGTGCATCGTTCATATAGAAGTTTATTTTGTCCGAGAGCCTTGCGGATGCCGTTTCAGGGTCGTCGAGCACCGTACCCCCGTCCTTTTCAACTCTGCAAATAACAGTATTCCACAGCTCCTCTGCCAGAGGATCAAGCTCGCTTTTGCTTTTTCCTACCCTTATGTAATTATACGCTTCGTCGCGTCCGAAGCGGAGTCTTCCAAGCTCCGAAATATTTTTTGAGTCCATAAAACTGCCTTTCAATTACCATGCGCCCGGGTACTTACAGCCGGATTTTTGCTCCTGTCCTTTTTCACCTTCGGTATGTATTTGACCTCGTTAACCGAATAGACGGTAACAAACGCCTTAGGGTCAACCTTTTTCACGTAATCCATAAGCTTTGCATACTCATGCTTATCCACGATAGTGACCACCTCGCGGCGCTCGGCGTTGTCAAAAGCGCCGACTCCCTCGTACAGCGTGGCACCGCTGTGAAGAGTATACAGAATAAAATCCACGATAGTGTCCAGATGCTCGGAAATAACGCACACGCGGCGCTTCAGGTTAAGACCGAAAATAAATTTATCCAAAATCAGTCCGCCGAAATAGGTGCCGAGAACGCTGAGCACCACGGTCTTCGTGTCATACACAAGCAGCGAAGTCAGGGCTACCGCTATTCCCGAAACCGACACCGCCGTACCCAGTCCCATCCTCAGATATTTACTCATTATTTTTGCAACGATATCCAGTCCGCCCGATGAAGCATTGTGGGAAAAGAGGATCGCCATCGCCGCGCCAACCACAAGAATATAGCACAGGGTGTCAAGCAAGGGGTCTTCGGTCAGCGACTTGAAATCCGGCAGCAAAAACTCAAACACACCCAGCACAATAGGCAACACGACAGCCGCATAAACCGTCTTTGCGCCGAATTCAGGTCCCAGCAAAATAAAGCCCATAATCAAGAGAAATACATTTAAAATCAGTGTAATAGCCGACACGGGTAGGGGGATAAAGTTCCCGAGCACCATAGCCAGCGCGGTTCCGCTTCCCACTACTATATGGCTCGGCATCATAAAGAAAAATATTGCCACCGCCGCCAGAGAGGCACCGAAGGTTATTATAATATATTCTTTTATCGCACGCTTATACATCAATACGTCTCCGTTTTATCATTAGCTCTCTGTCCGCCAAAAACCGTTGTAATGTCCTCTCGGCATAGTAAAAGCACGGAATACACCGTCTCCCGCTCAAAAGGCGCGCTTTTTCAGCCCAAAGTGATTTAATTATATCACACACGTCCGCACTTGTCAATGCAAAATGCTGATACCGTCGGTTCTTCAGGACGCGAAAAATTACTTCAAAAGCTAGTCGCTAAGACGCGGAATTTCGGGAGCTGTTTTTTCTTTTATCAGCTTCAGTTGTTTATTGCTCTTGAATATCATATAAACCGCCATTCCGATGATGAAAGCCGAGACGGCACTTCCGCTGACGCCCAGCATAATACTGCGAAAGGCGGGAGTCACCTTGTCAGAGCCGAACGCGGTCAGCATAGTGGACTCCAGCGTCAGCATTGAAACGCAGGCGGCGGCAAGACTGATAGCCTTGGAAGCGGAGTATACCGGACTGCCTATCTTTCGGTACTTTATTATATTAACGATAGCCGCGCTCAAACTGACGAAAGTGTACGCCGCCATGGCAATGGCGGTAATCTCGTGATGACGGAAGGTTCTGTTCAGATACACCATAAATAATATTATGACGGTGAGAGCTATGTTCATAATGAGAAAAGCAATACCGCAGGCACGGTATCTGACAAGCTCGGAGCGCACCCTCTCGCCGGGCTTAAACCTCTTCGTGTAACCTACGAGAAAGAAGCGCATTACCGCAAGGCACAGGTAATATCCGGCGAGGGAAAAGAACCAAAAGCTGCCGTGCCAAAATCCGAGCCCCAGCTGAAGCACGGCATACGCCGTGTTCCACAGAAGCGAGCCGTACAGCGACACGTTCACACGCAGATGCCTGTCGGTGAACCAACGCACGGCAAATTTATTCTCGCGCTTGAATTTTCCGAAAAACTCGATAAGAAGCGGAATTCGCGCGCACCACACGGTCAACGTGTATGAGGCGAGCGCGTAGCTGACGTAAGCGAGAGGCGACTCCGTACCAAGGCACAGCATGGAGTACACCAAAAACACCGCAGCAACCGGCAGTAAAACGAGCATCACGCCCACAGGCGGGAACAGAAGCCTTTTTCCTATCCTTTTAAAAATCATTATAAACTCGCCCTATCTTCAAGGTAAATACCGTGCCGACACCAACCGTGCTTTCCACACGGATTTCGCCCTTCATAATATCAATCACACGTTTTACAAGAGCCAGCCCGAGACCGTTTCCGCGCGAAGCGTGAGAGCTGTCGCCCTGATAAAATTTCTCAAAAATGCGGGCACCGACCTCGGGCGTCATACCGCATCCCGTATCCTCGACCTGCACTATGGCGTACTCCCCGTCCGCGAACAGCCTGACGGAAACCTTACCGCCCGCCCCTGTGAACTTGAAGGCGTTGGAAAACAGGTTATTCCATACCAACCCCAAAAGCTCCGCATCAGCCCTGACCTTTACGTCCTCGGCTATATCCGTGTCGATTTCTATGCCTGCCATCTCCCAGACGTTCTCGTACTGCAAAAGGCACTCGCATATCTGCTCTCCGAGATCGAACTCACGGCACTCCGGGAAAATCTGCTGATTTTCCAGTCTGTTCAGCTTCAGTATATTCGTCATCATATCCGCCATTCTGCGCGAGCCTTCGGTTACGCCCCTTGCGTACTCGATCCGCTTTTCATCCGAAAGCTCGGGTGCCTGTAAAAGCGTGCCGTAATTCTGAATTACCGACAGCGGCGTTTTCATTTCATGGGATACGTTGGCGATGAAATCGGTGCGCAGAGTCTCAACACTTCCCAGCTCCTCTGCCATTTTATTTATACATTCGATAATATCGCCGAAGGAGTCGTCGGTGAAAAAGCCGGAGGTCCGAGGAATACGAACGCTGAAATCCCCCCCGACCATTTTGGCGGCGGCTTCGGTAATTCTCTCTACCGGACGTCTGACCGTAAATTTTCGCCTCAGCGCATCGATAGAGGCAAAGGCAAAGCTGATTACTACCACGTTCATCATAGTCGCTTTTGCGGCGGCTGAAATCTCTTCTTCGGTAAACTTCACACCCAAAGTCGTCTGCAGAGTGGATAAAAAAAGCATAAGACAGCAGGTGATGACGAAAGCTACGAGAAGGAAAAAGACGACAAAATCCGTAACCGCCTTTAAAAGCAAGCCGATACCTCGCTCTTTTTTCATTTAATCACCGCCTTATACCCTAACCCGTGTACGGTTTTTATTTCAAAATCCTCACATTCCGACAGCTTTGAGCGGAGTTTGGTCATATACACGTCAACGGCTCTCGGTGCCGTCTCTGTGCCATAATCCCAAAATTCATCCATAAGCTGACTTCTGGTAAAGGTCTTCTTCGGATAAGACAAAAGCTTGTAGAGAATACTGAACTCCCTGTTCGTCAGAGCTATCTCCTCCTTGCCGAGATATGCGGTATGCTCGTCGGCGTCCATAACGAAGCTGCCTATCTGAAGCTTTCGGCTGGAAGCGATCTTCGCACGGCGCAAAAGCGCGCCTATTCTCAAAAACAGCTCATCAAGGTCAATGGGCTTCACCATATAGTCGTCAACTCCGATACGGAATCCTCTCTGCTTCGACGCTATGTCGTCCCGTGCAGTCATAAACAAAATCGGAATATCCCGATTAATCTCTCTGACGCTGCGCGCAAATTCAAAGCCGTCAATCCCCGGCATCATAATATCCGATACGATAAGGTCAAACACACACTCATACATTGCGTCATAAGCATCGGAGGCACCGAGACAGCCGACAGCCTCATAACCGCTGCTATTCAAAAAGGAGCATACCGTCTTATTCAGCTCCCTGTCGTCCTCTACAACCAAAATCTTAAACATATTTCCCCTCGCAATCTTTTTTCGCCAATACGCGGTACGTTCTTTTTATATTCTAACATACAAATGTTAAGATTTTGTTTGTGTTTTTGCTTTTTTTACGGGAAAAGCGCAGGTTTTCAGCCCGATTTCAATCTTTTCCACTGCACTTTAAAAGAGGTACCGTGTTCGAACTGCTCCGTTTCGTACGGACTCGTGCAGCGTACACAGTACCTCTGACTTTATTCGGTTATGCGCTTTTTGCGCATACGCCGTCTTGCTCAAATACCGGGTCTGCCGGATTTCCGAAGACCGAGCTTAATTATCTATAAAATCGACCTCTATAAGTCCCACGTGGTAATTCGGCTTGGCTTGTAAAACTATTTTGACCGAAGTTGTGGTAATGTCCGTGCCGAACTCGTACGTGCTAGCCGGAGCTTTACCGCTGAAAGCGGAATCCAGCGTTGTCCACTTTGGACTGCCATCCAATTTAATTTCGTACAGACCGGTTTTGTTATTTCGTCTGGCATTGAATTTATAGTCGTCCGTTTTCGTGGGGACAAGCAGTTCGTACTCACCGGTCTCCGGGTTCAGGTAATAAATCTCAACCGATTCGGGAAAATCGCAGGAGCCCCTCCACTGGTCGGAGGCTGTGCCAATGGTATCAAGATAGTAATAAAGCGACATGGAGTCAAAGGTAATTGCGTCATCCCACTCAAATTTCAGGGTTGTCGAGCCTCCGATTCCCTCTTCCGTATCCGGATCTCTGTTCGACCAATAGGGACCTTCGCTGTAATCCAGCGTCGTCGAGCCGTCCACGAGAGCGTCGAGATCATTGCCGCTTGTTCCCTCAATGACGCTGACGTTCGTACCGCCCGACTTCTTAACGAAATTGAATTTCAGCACCGAATTAAGTATCGTCCTGTCTTCTGTCGCTTCGTCCGGCAGAGTACCGTTTTCATAGTAAAAAGTGACCGGAAGAGACAGTGTACCGTGAGGGAAAATGAAATTCTGTCTTGATGTATCTACGTCAAAGACGATATGCTCATTGCTGTACGTGAACGAGCCGCTTCCGAAGGTTACGCCGTCGTATGAAAAGGTTTCGTCTGAATTGTTATAAAAATTTACCGTAAAGGTAACGGTATTGCTTCCGTCCTCACCCAGATTTACGGTACTGTTCATAATAGTGGAGAAAAACGAATTGACAGAGGCGTCGGCGTCCGCAGGAATTATAACGTCGGTAATATATACGCCTGTCTGCTCCGCCACGTCAATTTTGCCGTTTATAAACAACGTATCGGTAAGCTGTGCGTATCCCACGCACAAGAAAATGAAAATAAAGGAGAACGCAAGACAAAAAGAAATTTTAATCGCTTTTCTCATTTTCATTCTCCTTTCACGGCTGAAACGTATGCTCAGCCGTTTGTAAATTCAACCTCCATAAGCCCGACAATATAATTTGCCTGTGGATTGAGAACCAATTTGATTGCATTGGTTGTAATTGCGCTTCCGAATGTGTAAGTCGTAGCCGGAGCTTCTCCGCTGTAAGTGTGATTCAGCGTTACGTAACGGCCGTTTATTGTCATGGAATATACACCGTTCGAGCTGCTGCGGCTTGCATTCGAATAGTTTGTACTGCTGCTTGCGATATCAAGCTTTACGTAATCTCCGACACTGTCGTCAAAATAATATACCTCGACGGATGCCGGGAAATCACAGGAGCCCAACCAATTATTCCAGCTTGTTCCGGCGCCCGCATCCACAAAATGGTACAGCGTGAGAGTGTCAAAGGTCTTTTCGTTATTCCATACGAAGTTCAGAGTCGCGGGAATCCCTATGCCCGCGGTGTTCTCCACCCAAGTTGTCCAGCGGGTCGTGGTACTGTAATCCAGCGACGTGCCGCCGTCCAATATTGCTCCGATATTGTCTGCGCTGTTTCCTTCAATTACAGTGACGTTGGTCACGTTCGTTCCGTCGCTCTCTGTTACCGTTTTAGACGGTTCGGCAAAATTGAATTTAAGCACGGAATAAAGCTCCGTAAGGCTTGATGCCACCCCGTCCTTAAATGAAAATGTGAGATCCATAGTCAGAGTACCGTTCGGTACAATATAATTCTGCTTGTACGAAACGTCAAAAACAACGTCCTCATTGCTGTACGCATCGGAGCTATACGTGACGTCGTTATACATATACGTCGAGTCAGAATTGTTGAAGAAGGTCACGGAAAGCGTAACCGAAGAATCACCGTCCGTGCCAAGGTCCACGGTACTGGTCAATATTGTGGAGACATAGGCGTTGACAGTCGCGTCGGCATCCTCCGGCACGGATACGCCTGTAATAAAAATACCGTCCTGAGATACCAGGTTGACGCTTCCGATGACAGTCAGTGTATCAGATAGCTGTGCGTATCCCACGCACAGGAAAGCGAAAATGAAGGAGAACGCAAGACAGAGGGGAATCTTTATCGCTTTTCCCATTTTACGTCCTCCTTTCACGGCTATTATTACCCACGGGCGCCTTTTAAAAGAGGCGCCCGCATAGTTTCTTTATTTTCTATTCGTACTTCCGCCAAGCCATCTTCTGACGACCTTTATAATGGACTTCAGAGGATATTTGAGTGTCGACGGGTCTACCCTGTAATTTCCGCGGGATACGGTTGCCTCGCGTACTATGTCACCGTGACCCTGCTCATCCTTTGAGGGCACGAGAACAACGTCTCCTCCCACAAGTCTCTCCCCGTTCGGGGAATAGCGGTAGAACTTATTCTTATCTGCGTGCTCGGGCCATACCACATCGATGACCTCGACGCCTTCCGCTTCGGGCTTAACCTCGGCTTCGGGCTCAGCCTCCGCTTTGGGCATAACCTCGGCTTCTGGTTCAACCTCGGCTTCGGGCTTAACCTCGGCTTCGGGTTCAACCTCGGCTTCGGGCTCAGCCTCCGCTTTGGGCATAACCTCGGCTTCTGGTTCAACCTCGGCTTCGGGCTTAACCTCGGCTTCGGGTTCAACCTCGGCTTCGGGCT
>CAZBQN010000004.1:101303-107730 GCA_964494135.1 uncultured Ruminococcus sp.
TTAACCTCCGCTTCGGGCTCAGCCTCGGCTTCGGGCTTAACCTCGGCTTCGGGCTTAACCTCGGCTTCGGGCTCAACCTCGGCTTCGGGCTTAACCTCGGCTTCGGGCTCAACCTCGGCTTCGGGATTAACCTCCGCTTCGGGCTCAGCCTCGGCTTCGGGCTTAACCTCGGCTTCGGGCATAACCTCGGCTTCGGGCATAACCTCGGCTTCGGGCTTAACCTCGGCTTCGGGTTCAACCTCTGCTTCGGGCTTAACCTCCGCTTCGGGCTTAACCTCGGCTTCGGGCATAACCTCGGCTTCGGGCTTAACCTCGGCTTCGGGCTTAACCTCGGCTTCTGGCTCAACCTCGGCTTCGGGCTTAACCTCGGCTTTGGGCTTAACCTCGGCTTCGGGATTAACCTCCGCTTCGGGATTAACCTCCGCTTCGGGCTTAACCTCGGCTTCGGATTCCATATATACTATCCGCGCCTCGGGCTCGTCACTGTATTCATCCTCATCCTCTACCTTTATTTCAAATACGTACAGTATTTTCGTAGGAGTGGCAATGAAGAATCTGGAACAGGTCTTATCCTCATTTTCATACACCAGTATGGGCATCTGAAGAGTATCCCTGATTTCAAGCATCTCGTTAAACGTATTGACGTACAGAACCTGATATCCGTCCGGGGAAAGCGGATTGCTCACTCTCTGAATATAGGATTTGTAGTTTGAAAGAACCTTCTGTACCTTTCTCGCATAGTCAATATGCTTATCTCTGGTAATTACGACAAACAGCGCGAGCAACAGTGCGGCGAGCAAGTCGAGAGATCCGAACACGATTGCCATGACGAAATAAGTATCTTTGGAATTATCATCCCGCGCGAGAATTTTCTGCTCACCTGCCGGTACGGAAGCAGACGTCGTAGGCTTTACGGTGGGCTGGACAAGCGGAATCTGAACCTCCACGGTGTAACGTCCTGTGCTGTCGCAGGCAAAGCTCTCGCTCATACCGACGACGTCAACGTACATTCTGACAACCAGCGTACTTACCGTATCCGACAGTCCGTATGTATTGAGGAAGCTCTTTGCAAGTCCGTTGTAGCTGTTGTAGTCAATGTCAACCGCTTCCTTTACGTACAGACTGCTGCCCTTAACGGTCTCGGTGCTTTCCGGCTTTATCACGTACACGGGATTGAAAATAGCCGCGTCGGTAGCCTTGTCCTTTATTTCCAGCTGAGCTTCGATTTTGCTTGAATACTTATAGCTTACGTCATCGGCACCCATGTGAAGCTCATACGAGAAGTCCGCCGTCATTCTGTCTATCAGCTCCGCTACGTAAGCGTGTGAGCCGTTCAGGTACTCTTCGTCGTAAAATTCATTATTTCTCAGGTAAGCCTTGTATATAACGCTTCCCTGTTCCGTATAGAAAACGTAAGTATCCTTATTGAGTTTAGCGAAAGTTAAAGATGAAAACAAGGCCAAAAGCGTAAGAACTATAACTATCACGCTGTGAATGTATATCCATCTTTTTCTGTTACGCTGATATATCTCGCGTTGCTGTTTCTCAAGCTCCGACATGTTTTTCACCTCCCTTTCCCGTTTATAAAAGTTTATTTAAATAGCGACCGGACCCACAAAGTCGGGTATCCGATATACTTTATTTTCAAATTTGTAACACCGATAATCATATCGGCGGTTATGTATCCTGCGTCCGCGTTTTCATTTGCGTCGCCTTTCGTATAATACCTTATTTCACCGTTTATGTTCCTGATGTCAATAACGCGGTGAACTATCCTGGTATCATTCTTTACGAACACTATGACCTGACCTTCCGTGATCACCTGATCGTCGTACCGTTCGTAAATTATTGCGTCGCCCTTGTCGATCTCTCCCGTCATACTCTCCGAGCCTATTATAATCAGGCTGAATCTGAATTGGCAGGAAATCAACATCATACACGCCGCCATCATAATCAGAATGAGCGCGCCGGCGACGAATTTCGCACGCTTATGGCGCCCGGAAGAAACGAACCTCCTGCGCCTGTACATAGAGCTTATCAGAAGGAATATCAGAAGCGGCAGAACTATCTTCGCGAAGGACAGCATAGCGTCAGGCATCATAGGCTTATAGGGTATGAGATACGGGTAAACCGAAAGAATCGTTCTGTAAACGATATTCGGGAACATACCGTACTTTGCCGACAGATAATGATACAGCAGATTTGCGGACAGTGCCGGTATAAGCACCATGCCGAACGCATCCATAAATTTTCCGAAGCTGCCGAACGGGTTGTTTCCCGACAGCATTGCGAAATCGAGTATCACGAAGGCAACGTACGACAGGACGATGACGATCCTGTTTTTCTGCGCCATAAAGACACTGCGCGCCGCCTCTGAGGACAGTATGATAATTATATACGGAATTATGTACTTCCACACAAACTCGGGAAGCAGAAGCACCTTATAATATCCGAATCCGATTCCCGTAAGATAATAAGCGGTAATGCAAATGACGGCAATTGCCGCCATCAAAGCGGTTACCTGCCTTTTTTCAATTCCGTGAATACGTCTTTTTCTTACAAAGAGGACGGCTGCCGCCGATAGTAAAACCGACGCTGCGGCAAGAATAAGCTTTCCCGCCGCGCCTCGAGCTGCATAGCAAGCAAGGAAAAGGGCAAAGAGATACATCACGGAAACCGTGTATAAAACCTTTTTATCGCGATTCATGCGATACCCTCCTCCCTGCTGCTTTGCACGTACACAACGGTTCTTACATTACTCAACGGATGCAACATCAAATGTAATCGTGAATGTGTCACCGGCAACGTCTTCCGTAGGTGTCTTGAGCAACTCAATAGTGATCTCTACGGTATTGGTGTTTGTTCCGCCCTTTGCGATATTTCCGTCAGAACCGGTCGCCCATGCGCAAGTTACGGAATAGAGGTCACCGAGATATGCTCCCGCAGATGTAGCGGCATTAAGAGTGATCTTTGCGCCGTAATCTACACTTTCATTGATGATATTAGCCGATATCGTGACCTTATCACCTGCTTTGGCGAGAACGGTGTTATCCACCGTAATGGTCAGCTTATCGTCAACGTTCTTGGGATCTGCGTCTTCATCCTCGACCGCCGTTGTAACACCCGAAGATACGCCGGTAGTTGTACCGGTATAATTAACAGTGGCAGAACCGTCAACGAAATGTACGTCCTCAGCGAACTCCGCTTCGGTAGTAGCGTTCTTCAAAAAGCTTACAGTACCGTTTACAAGAAGGCTATCGGTCAGTGCTGCGTAACCGACTCCAAGGCAAAGGACTGCGACAAGCAAAAGAGCAACAACTATTTTCTTTCTGTTTTTCATGATTATCTCCTCCTTTCTCAGATATTCCGCGAAACACGGGGTCGCAAGCGGTTTACAGACCGAATCCGCCCCGTGTCCATCAGGTGCATACATTGTACACACGTGTGGACAACGAAAGGACAACGAAAAGACAAAAAGCGGTAAAAAATCCGCTTTTTCAACAAATTATGAACGATAACAGCTGTCGAAATTGGTAAAAACACAGATTCTGCCGTAACTAATGCCTTGCTTTTTCTGCATTTTAAAAGCGGTACCGTGCTTATTTCACACAGTACCGCCCGTTTTTTAGGTTATCCAAGGCTTCGGACCCGCTCCGACGCGGTGATCCGGCATATTTTCAATTTACTGAAAGTCAAATACCGCCCATTCGTAACCGAACATATACTCTCCCTGATAGGAATTGATTGCGGTCAGATCCCCTCTTTCGTAGTCGTAAGCGTCACATTTTATTTTGCCCGTATCAATCGCCAGCTGATTCCAGGATTTTATCAGTATATCTTCAATTCCTGCTGCCCTCAGATCCGCTCTCAGCACCGAAATCGTCGCCGTAACCTTGTTTTTCAGCTTTTTGCTGTAGTTTTCATCCGAATAAAGGATTGCGGCTATTCTCTCGGTCGTGACGCACGCCCCCTTTCTGTCGACAAGGTAGGCGAGAAGCTCCTTCGCCTTTGCGCGCTCAAAGCGCACGGGCTTTCCGTCAACGAACACCTCAAAATCTCCGAAGGTCTGAACGCGAATATCTTTTTTCAGGTCTGCGACCTCGCTGCGCCAGTCATACACCATCTCGTCAAGCACGTCAATGATTGCCTTTGCTCGTATAGGCTTCAACAGATAGCCCTTTGCCTTTATGCCGAAGGCGTCTATGGCGTACTGATTGTATGCCGTGCAGAAAAACAGCTTCAGCTTCGGAAAATAGGATTTAAGCATTTTCGCGAATTCCAGACCGTTGACCTCGGGCATCTCAATATCGCAGAAAGCGTAGTCGATAAGGTCACCGCCGGAATACATTCCGTTCGAGTATTTTATGGCTTCGTATACGTCCTGAAACGCCTTTATATTCGCGTCGGGAAAGACCTTTTCCGTCTCTCTTTTCAATGCGTTAAGCGAAAGCTCTTCATCGTCCAGAAGCAAAATATTCACAGCTTCACACCTTCTTTCCGGGGTTGCTCTCCATGATTATCTCAACTGCGGTCCCCTTACCTTTTCGGCTTTTTATCTCAACAGACGCACCGGCCAGCTGCTCCAGACGTTTTTGCACGTTTTCAAGTCCGACGTGGGAGCGTGTATCCTTCTCATCGGTATTTCCGGCGGCGTTTCCGTCAAAGCCGACTCCGTCGTCGATTACCGAAACGATTATTCTGTTTTCTTCCCTCCGTGTTGCCAGCGTCACCGTTCCGCCCTCTTTTTTTGCGCATACGCCGTGCTTGACTGCGTTTTCAACCAGCGGCTGTATAGTAAGAGTCGGAATGGAAAAATCGCTTACCTTTATGTCGTAGACAACCTTAAGACGGCTTCCGAAGCGTATCTTTTCAAGATTGAGATAACACTCGATATGCTTCAGCTCCTTTGAAAAGGGTATTATTTCATCATTGCCTATTGAATCCATATTGCTCCTCAGATAGTCCGAGAAATCCACAAGAGCTTCTCTGGCGCGTTCCGGGTCGGTAACGCACAGCTCGCTTATAGAACCCAGTGAATTGTACAGAAAATGCGGTTTGATCTGTGAAAGCATGATAAGCACTCGGCTCTTCAAAAGCTCCTTTTCCTGGTCCGCAAGTATTTTACCGCGCTTGGTGTAATCGTATATTATCCTGATTCCTTCTATTACCGTAAAAATCACGAACGCCAGCATAGTGTACGCCAGATACGCCGAGGTGCCGTGAAGGAAAAATTCCACCTCATCTATAATGGCGCCCACGATGCAGATAATAGGCGAGAGCATAACCGAATCTTCGGATTTTTTCTTGCGCTTGAAAAACAGATTTATGTAACCGGAAAGAATTATCAGCACGCCGATAATCAGCATTATATGCGTTGCTATCAAGGTCTGTCGGATGTCCAGAATTCCGAAGACCTGAAGGGCAAGCTGTATTATGCCGATAAGCAACACGGCAATGCAATAGAAATCTATTATCATCCCGGTGACCCTGTTATATTTGGAGCTCAGCATCTTTGCGAAAGGAACGCATGCAAACATAAGCATCACGATTGACAGGTAGAATATAAAGGTGGGATCACGGTCGAACATAAACGGTGTAAATCTGTTATCAAACAGACGCCAGAAGCCTACCATAGCCGAAAACAGCCCGAGCATTATAACCTCCTCGCACTGCTTTTTCCTGAATGCGAAGAATATACCCGTTCCTATGAATATAATTCCGGCAAGAATGTTTATGGCGCAAAGAATAAGCTGAGGCAGGTTTTTTTCCAGATAGGATCTGTAAATCGCAAGGTCGCTTCCGAGTATAAACTCAATTCCGCGGTTTACGAACGGTTCGTATACCGGAGTTATCCTGACCGTTATTTCCTTTCCCGCGTCCTGCGCCGAAAGCGGAATAATTATCCAGTTACTGCCCACCGTCGCGATATTATTGTCTCCGTCTTGCACGACGCTGTAAACCAATTCTCCGCCTACGTAGGTTTCGCTGTACTGATGTGTTGTATAGAACGCCAGATGCGTGTCGCTTTCGCTTATCTGCGGAACGGTAAAGCTGTATTCAATTACAATTCCGACCGGCGCGCTTTCGTCCCGGATGTCCGTGCAGGTATAATCGGTTACGGTATAATAATCCGAATGGGGTCTGCCGTCGAATATACTGACATTATTCGCTGCGAAAACATAAGTCAGATACGCGGCAAAAACAGCTCCGACAATTGCAAAAAGAATAAAGGTTATCCTTGAAAGAAGAGATCTCTTTTTCATTTTACCGATCTCCTTACGACAAAAAAAGTCGCCCACAGACGGCACTGTACCGTACTGTCCGGAGCGACTCCCTCGTTTTATTTTTGCGCGCGGAAAAAGAGCAGACCTCACTGTCTGTCTGTCTGTCTGTCTGTCTGTCTGTCTGTCTGTCTGTCTGTCTGTCT